>CAPOZU010000050.1 GCA_948676835.1 uncultured Clostridia bacterium | reverse complement strand
GATTAGCATGTTTAGCAATATGTGTTATTATATTTGTAATGGGATTAATAAAACATATAGAGCCAGTTGAAATGTTTATGACTTCTGTAGGGTTAGCAGTTGCAGCAATTCCAGAGGGGTTACCTGCAATTGTTACAATAATGCTATCTATAGGTGTTACTAAAATGGCAAAAAAGAATAGTATAATTAGAAAGTTACCAGCAGTTGAAACTCTTGGTAGTAGTAGTGTAATTTGTTCAGATAAAACTGGAACATTAACTCAAAATAAAATGAGTGTTGTTGATATAAGAAGTAAAAGTAAAAAATTTATAGTAGAATTAGCTTCATTATGTACAGATTGTGAGATTTCTGTGGAAAATGGTAATAAAATTGTTACTGGAGAAGCAACTGAAAAAGCAATTGTAGAAGAAGGAGTAAATATAGGGTGTTTAAAAAATGAATTAGAGCTAGTAATGCCACGAGTTAATGAAATTCCATTTGATTCAAACAGAAAAATGATGA
>CAPOZU010000049.1 GCA_948676835.1 uncultured Clostridia bacterium | reverse complement strand
GGTTTTGCTTGATGCTGATAAAGGAAATCCTGCGTCGTGGAAAACTATGGAGAGTTTGGGTGCTGTGCTTGAAGCGGAGAAGAGTGTGGAGTTGTATGATGAGGATGTGGTGAGGTTTTATTCGATTGAGGTTGATAGGTCTCTGGAGTTGTATGGTGATGTGTATGGGCCTTTGGTAAAGGGCTGAGTGATAGAGTATATTGAGGATGAGGATTGAGTGAAGGTGGATAGAAGTTATTTATAGGGTTGGTGAGCTCATAACCCGAAGGCCGTAAGTTCGAGTCTTACCCCCGCAAGCACGTCGCAGTTAGCTAAAAGGCTAGCTGTTTTTTTATTTCAAAAAGCAGCCAAAGCCTTGACACTACTGCTCCTTTTCCGAAAAAAGTATCGCTTCGCTAACAACTTTTTTCGGGTGTTTAGTGCTAAAATCTGTAAATTATCCTGTTTACAATAATGCTATTTTTAAACACCATTATGTCAAACTGGGTAAAAGTTGGGTAATATTTTAACCTCAACCCCCTTAA
>CAPOZU010000048.1 GCA_948676835.1 uncultured Clostridia bacterium | reverse complement strand
AAATTGGTCAAAAGGAAATTTTCCTTTTGACCAATTTTTATTCTTTCCAAAATGCTTTATAAGTTTCATATGCAGAATGAATATCAAATTTACTTGTAACTTCATAAGGAGCATGCATTGAAAGTACTGGTACACCACAATCTATTACATCAGCACCTTTATTTGCTAAAATATATGCAATTGTGCCTCCTCCTCCAATATCAACTTTTCCTAATTCTGCAACTTGATATTTTATATTATTTCTCTCTAAAATATTTCTAATCCAAGCAACATATTCTGCATTAGCATCAGATGCACCTGATTTTCCTCTTGAACCTGTATATTTATTTAAACTTATACCTTTTCCAATAAACCCTGCATTCAATTTATCTGAAACAGATGCATATATTGGATCAAAGCCTGCATCAACATCTGATGATAACATTTTTGAAAAACAAAATACTCTATCTAATAAATTTGGTTTATTTACTCCTAATTTATTTAATATCTCTGATATAAAGAAATCAAACATATGTGATTCCATTCCAGTATTTCCCATACT
>CAPOZU010000047.1 GCA_948676835.1 uncultured Clostridia bacterium | reverse complement strand
TTATTAAAACAACAAAAATACACCCCTAAAACAACAATTGTCAATTTAGGGGGTATCTGCTTTTTGGATCGTATCGCGATTAACACTAAGTTTGCAAAAAAGAAACAATATCGTATTTGATTAAAAAAGAGGTGTTATGCCCCAAGTGAAAGTACATAAAGAGGTAGCTGCAAGAAAAGATAATTTTTTCTTCATTTTGTCATGCCGGCATTTGCGGGTTTCAACTATTTTATTAAACACACACACACACACACACACACACACACACACACACACACACACAGAAGCAGGCGCATACAATCAAAGTTCCCGCGCGCGTAATATACCCAAAAACAAACAAATAGCCATACATCCCCACAAAGAGAATATCTTTTCTTTTTGTGGCTTTTTTATATTCCTTCCTCTCCTTTTGGAACAGGCAGATCAACCCATAAACAGACAACGTTTAATCAATCATAAAAAACACCGTTCACATGGACAGAATGACTATCCGCACGGACAAACGTGCAATTCCAATCATAAAATGGGCCTTCACCGGCAAGTTGCTGATCTTT
>CAPOZU010000046.1 GCA_948676835.1 uncultured Clostridia bacterium | reverse complement strand
GAAAATATATAACAACTGTAAACGGAGAAAATAAAAATAGAGAACCTAAAGTAGATGTAACACCATTAGTAAACAAAACAGGAACAACAGCAATATATACACATTCAAAAGAACCAGTACAAGTAAAAAAAGGTGATGTAGTTATATATTCAATACGTATATACAACGAAGGTGAAACAGACGCTTATGCAAACGAAATAACAGATTACTTACCAGAAGGTTTAGGATTTTTAGTAAATCACAAAATAAATTACAGTAATAGCTGGAAAGTCGCAAATGGAGAATTACCACAAATCGTTAAATTAAATACAATCGAAAATGCAAGCAAAAATTTATCAAAAACAGATTTTGTTGATGTGACATCTCTAGACAGTGTAGATGTAATAAAAGGAAAAGTAAGTATAAAATCAAACAAACTTCAATATAAAGAAGGAAGTATAGAAAACTTAATAAAAGCTTTTGACTCAAGTAAAAATGAACCAGATAGCAAAGTATTACAAGTAGCATGTATAGTTTTAGATGATGAACTTACAGAAAAAACAATAAAAAATATTGC
>CAPOZU010000045.1 GCA_948676835.1 uncultured Clostridia bacterium | reverse complement strand
AATACAAAATAATATTGAGATATAAAATGGATTTGATTATTAAATGGTGGACTACTGTTAAAAGTTCCAATGTAGTTCTAATGAAGTTCTAATGAACTACTAAAAAATTTATTTATTTTTAAATCTATTATTATAAAAGCTCTTGACGGAGGAAACACTTGAAAAATCAGTATTTCCTCGTGTACGAAATGGTGCTAAAAGATATTATAAAATACTAAAAAACACTCGTTTTTAATATCTTAAAATCCTGCGGTTGAATAAACCGTGCCGGTTCGATTCCGGCCATCTGCACCATAAGAGCACCAAGCTTTTCATAAGATTAGAACTTGGTGCTTTTATAATAAAATTGCTAGATTTTTCTAACAAATTTCTAACAATTTTCAAAATCAATGGATTTAGATGTATTAGAGTCCTGATCTAATATATCTTTTTTATTTGCATTAAAACTTAATGCCTTTTCTATTGCTGACGCAGATTTAATTTTTGTACTTGAATCTAAATGTGCATATCTTTCTGTTGTTTTTGAACTTGAATGTCCTAACCAATCTTGTATCTCTCTTAAAGAT
>CAPOZU010000044.1 GCA_948676835.1 uncultured Clostridia bacterium | reverse complement strand
ATTTTAGAAAGTATTTTAATGAAAGAAAAATTATATGTAAAAATGAATATGAAGAATATTTAAAACAAAAAAAATAATACTTGACATTAAAAAAATAAATATATATAATAAGAAAAAATTAACACTTATTTAACACTTTAGTTTTAAATAACTATAAAGAATTAAAAAGAACTAAAATTTAAAAATAGTAGAAACACAATGATTGCGGGAATCTGAGAAGTTTTTAAAAGACATATTTTTTAATCATGGGTTCGATTCCCGTAGGGGTCACCAATCTGCAAAAATATTAGAGTATCAACGGTTATACGAAATAACCTTGACACTCTATTTTTGCATTTAACACTTATTTAACACTTTGGTTTTTTATAAAAGATTATTTATTCGATTTACAGCATCAATTTTGGTCTTAGGTAACACATGTAAATAAATCTGTGTAATAGTGATATCTGAATGACCCATTAAATCTTGAACTGTTCTTAAATCGACACCATGAGAAAGTAACATAGTAGCATAAGTATGCCTTAATGAATGAAATTTTTTATAAGCAATATTATTTTCATTTAATACTTTTTTCCAATTACCAAATAAGGTCTTAGCAGAAATTGGTTCT
>CAPOZU010000043.1 GCA_948676835.1 uncultured Clostridia bacterium | reverse complement strand
GATTTGATGCGGAAGTAGAAATAGCAGTCGGCGAATATCATGGAATAACAACTGTTCCAAGTCAGGCAATGGTGCTTGATAAAACAGGGTCTTATGTTTTTGTTTATGATGAAGAAGAAAAAACCGTAACAAAAACTCTTATTGAAACAGGTGCAAGCTCTGTTTCCGAATATGAGATTTTAAGCGGTGTTAAAGTCGGTGACAGAATTGTTCTTGCTCCTCAGTCCACTTTTGAAGACAGCTTTGAGGCAAGAGTAAAAGAAGATGCATAATAGTAAGGAGAGTCTTTCGTGAATATAACAGAAAGCTTTAAAATTGCCATTAAGTGCATCAGAGCAAACTGGATGCGTTCGCTTCTTACAATGCTTGGAATTATAATTGGTATCAGCTCCGTTATTATGATTGTCGGTGCCGGTACAGGCGCACGCGATTATATTGTTTCGCTTATAGAGGAAATGGGCGCCAATGCAATTATGATAAGCGTTGATACTACGCAGGCAAATGATAATGATTATTTAACTCTTGATGATGTTGAAAATATAAAGAATAAGGTGGATGGTGTTGAAAGCTGTTCTCCTATGCTTATCGGTGTCGGTAAGGCAACAATTGATTCAA
>CAPOZU010000042.1 GCA_948676835.1 uncultured Clostridia bacterium | reverse complement strand
TATAGTTTAATAACTTTATAGATATATTATATCTTGATTATGTAAACTATTCAAAAGATAGCAAAGTTGCATATAATGCAACAAGAATTGCACGAGGTGCAACGTTTATATTAAAAATAAGCATTTTTCAAGTGATTTTATATCAAAAATGAACTAGAAATGACAAAAAATAACAGAAAGCATTAAATGTTGCATAATATGCAACATTTAAAATATATATGAACATAGAAAAAGGAGATTACTGAAATCTCCTCATCTAGTCTTAGCAACCCCCACCGCCACCGTGGAAACGCTATAACTGTTTTCTTTGATTTTTTAATCATTATTCGTTTTTCCTTTCTATGTAATCTCTATTTTAATTGCACATAAGCTAGAAAGTCCAAACGAAATGAGTGGAAGTTCTATATACAATTTGAGCCACTGCTAGTGGCTCAAATAATAACTTTTGTTACAATTCAAGCCAATAGCTTGGGTAAAATCGTATATGTAAGACTTTACCAAAATAGGTATTTATAAGTATATTATAGCACAAAATTCAATAAATCTCAATTATATCAACAGTTATCTCAATTATTCATTGATTAAATTGTAAAAAAATAGTATAATAAATTTGTTTATAGGAGGTGCATATTATGTCTGAATTTGATAGCAAAGATTTTGGAGAAAGAA
>CAPOZU010000041.1 GCA_948676835.1 uncultured Clostridia bacterium | reverse complement strand
TCTAAGGAGAACTTAAATCTCTTAAAAATATTTATTGTTTATTTTTCAATGTACTTTAATTAGTACATTAAAAATAGAGTGGCTCATACGAAAGATAGAACATCAGTCTCTACAATATGGGCTCATAGCTCAGATGGTTAGAGCGCACGCCTGATAAGCGTGAGGTCGATGGTTCGATTCCATTTGAGCCCACCAATAGCACATTGAAAAATATATAGATAAATGCGAAAAATTGTAGAAATTATTTTATAGTACGTTTCGCAGCTTCGAGGATTACGAAGTAATCGTTGAAGTGCGGATCAAAATTATGAAATAATTTTGAAGGTAAAACTAGCATACGAAAGTATGTAAAACAATTAAACCGAAATGAAACAAAGAAAAATTTGTAAACATTTTTGATTAACCGTAAAAATAGGTTAAGCTACTAAGAGCATAAGGTGAATGACTTGGCACCAAGAGCCGAAGAAAGACGTGATAAGCTGCGAAAAGCAACGGGGAGAAGCAAATATTCCGTGATCCGTTGATTTCTGAATGGGGAAACCCAACTAGAGAAAAAAGTCTAGTTACCCGTACATAAGTAAAGTAGTGTGCGTGGAGGGAACGTAGGGAACTGAAACATCTTAGTACCTACAGGAAAAGAAAGAAAAATCGATTCCTTGAGTAGTGGCGAGCGAAAGAGGAAGAGCCTAAACCTATGGTAGTAATACCGTAGGGGTTCGGACTACATAATCGATCTAACGA
>CAPOZU010000039.1 GCA_948676835.1 uncultured Clostridia bacterium | reverse complement strand
TAGACTAACATATTCAAAAGTTTTATCAATATAGTTTTTTAATGTTATAACTTCCTTTTTTAGTTCTTTATTTTCTTGTTTTAAATTATAATTTTCTACTTGTATTTGTTCTGCCTTAATCATTGTTTCTTCAACTGTATTTTTAATTCTAGTATATCTTTTAGCAAGAGTATTAAATTTGCCTATTACTCGTTTATAATCATCTCGCATAATTTCAATATTATTTGTTGTTTTTTCTTTCTCTAAATGTTTTGTATCTTTAAACATTTCTTGAATTTCATAATTTGTAATCTTCTTTAATTTTTCTATTGGTATATGCTCATTATCTTTTGTATTTCCTCTTTCTAAATCAAAGCCATTATCAGTTACATACTTATAAAATTTATCTTGTAAAATTCTATAACTTTCACGACCTTTCCAAAATTCAGAACAAGCTATTTTGTTTATTTCTTTTCCTTTTTTATTTGTTGTATGAACTACTGGTATAAATACAATATGTAGATGTGGAGTTGTTTCATCATTATGAACTTTTGCAGATACTATAAATTCTTCTCCTAAATTATTGTAACTTGCAACAAAGTCATAAGCTATTTTGAAATATCGTTTTGTTTCTTGCTCTCCAATTCTTTCAAAAAACTCTTTATCAGATGTAATAATCAATTCACACATCACATTACTAACTTTTTTTATTTGTCCTTTTAATTTATATTCTTCTTTTATAATATTAAATGCTTTTTGATATGATGTGTTTATAGTTTTAATTGAATAATTCTTTATAGAAATATTTTTATTGATTTCTTTATTTGAATAATTAGTATTTTTTCTTTCATTATGCCTATAAATATATGGTAGTTGTCCCATTTTATAATTTTCATTTCTTATTATTGCATAACTCACATTTTAAAATCTCCTTTTTATTTTTTAGGGTAAATCTTCGTAAGCTCTTGCTTATGTTCTAATACTTTACAAACTAGCTAATATAACACAACTAAAAAGTGTGAGGTGAACCAAAAATATTGGACTAAAATTTAGTATGAATGGAGGTCCACCAGTATGTTTAGACACCCTTTT
>CAPOZU010000038.1 GCA_948676835.1 uncultured Clostridia bacterium | reverse complement strand
AATCGTTATTAACAATATAAGGTACTCAAAGTATATATTTTTCAAAAAAGTGTGACATATGTTTGACTAACCTACAAATTATAAATAAGTATAAAGTAAAAGATATTGAAAAAAAATAATAATTTTGCTATAATAGAAAAGATTTTAAAAGAAAAGAGGAGTTTATATGGATAATAAAGATTTAGCAAATTTAATATTTCCAGACGTAAAGGATTATACATATTACGAAGAAAAATACAAAGCAAGAAATTTACCAGAAGGAGCAATTGTTACAAGATTTGCTCCAAGTCCAACAGGATTTGTTCATATTGGTGGAATTTATCAAAGTTTAATTGCAAAACTTATGGCAAAAGATAATGGTGTATTTTTTGTAAGAATTGAAGATACAGATCAAAAAAGAGAAGTTGAAGGTGGAACAAAACAAATATTAGATGCTTTAAAAGATTTTGATTTATCACCAGATGAATTCATAGATGAAAATAATGTTGATCATGGTGAATATGGACCATATAAACAATCATTAAGAAAAGATATATATCAATCTTATGCAAAGAAATTACTTGAAGAGGGAAATGCATATCCATGTTTTTGCAGTTCAGAAGATTTAGATAAAATAAGAGCAGATCAAGAAAAGGCAAAAGAAAGAACAGGATATTATGGAAAATGGACAAAATGTAGAAATATGCCTGTAGATATGGCAATTGAAAAAATAAAAAATGGAGATCCATATATAGTTAGATTTAAATCACCAGGAAATCCAGACAAAAAGATAAAACATAAAGATGTAATCAAAGGTAGTGTTGATTTTCCAGAAAACGACCAAGATATAGTTATAATAAAATCAGATGGACTTCCAACATATCATTTTGCTCATTTAGTAGATGACCACTTAATGGGAACAAATATGGTTATTAGAGCTGATGAATGGCTTGCTTCTGTTCCATTACATTTACAATTATTTTATGTAATGGGATTTAAAGCTCCTAAATATGCACATATTTCTCCAATGATGAAAATGGATGGAGAAGGAAAACGTAAATTAAGTAAAAGAAAAGATCCAGAATCAGCTGTAGGATATTATAAAGAGGAAGGAATTCCAAAAGATGCTGTTTTAGAGTATTTAATGAATATAGCAAATTCTAGTTTTGAAATTTGGAGAAAACAAAATCCAGATAAATCAATGTATGAATTTCCTTTTGATATGAAAAAAATGAGTGTAAGTGGTGCACTTTTTGATATGGTAAAAATGCTTGATGTATCAAAAAATGTAATTTCAAGATATTCAGCTGAAAAAGTTTATGAAGAGTCTTTAAACTGGGCTAAAGAATATGATGAAGAGCTTGCAGAAATGTTATCAAATAAAGAGTATTCTTTAAAAGTTTTAGGAATTGAAAGAGGAAACGCTAAACCACGTAAAGATATAGCAAAATGGTCTGATGTTAAAAATATTATTTATTATATGTATCCTGAAAAATTTAGTAAAAATGAAGAATATGAATATCAAAAAATAACAGATAATGATGAAATAGAAAAGATAGTTAAAACATATTTTGCAAAATATTATAATGAATCAGATGATAAGCAAACATGGTTTGATAAAATGAAAGATTTAGCAGAAGAGTTTGGATATGCAAGAGAAGTTAAAGAATATAAAGCAAATCCTGATTCATATAAAGGTCATGTTGGAGATATAAGTACAGTAATAAGAGTTAAATTAACAGGAAGATGCAATACTCCAGATTTATATGAAATTATGCAAGTTTTGGGAAAAGAAGAATTATTAAAAAGAATTTAACTTGGAGGTAGAACTTTAACAGTTAGTGAAATTTAGGGAGATTCCTTAAATTTCACTTTTCTTTTATAGGTTTAAAATAGATATGTCACAAGTAAAATGAAAATAAAATATTGAAAGAGAGTACCAGAAATGATATTGTT
>CAPOZU010000037.1 GCA_948676835.1 uncultured Clostridia bacterium | reverse complement strand
GTTCATAAAATATTTAAATTTATTCAAAAAAATAAATTTATTTCATTAATATTTACTAGCTTTATTGTTTTTTCGACAATAAACTTTTATATGATATATAGTTTTATGAAAATTTTAGAAAATATTTAAAGATATGTGGTAGTATGGGCTCAAGATTTCCAATACTGCCACTTTTCTTATGATAATGAGTGGTCTCCACATACATTCCTAAAAAATAATATATTATAACTTATTTAGCTACTCTACAACTTTAAATAGGGCTGTGAATAGTGGTTGACAATCCACAGGCTATGCCCAATGTCAACAACTTAAGAAAAAGAAGAAATTTAGTGCAAAGTTTCTTCTTTTTTTGATATAATTTAGGCAGGGGTACGAATGAAAAATGATATAAAATGTAGATTAAAAAAATTAAGAAATTTTATCTATAATGAAAAAACAAGAGAAAAATGTAGATTACAAGATGAAAAACATAAAAGTATTTTTACTAGGAATAGAAAAATACCCTTTTATGATATTTTACTGATGACATTGAATAAACAAGGAAAAAATATATCTTTTGAAATTAGAGATTATGAACTTAATAAAAAAGGAGAAAAGCAAGTGAATTACACTGATGAAGCATATTTGAAGCAAAGGAGAAATTTAAATCCAGATGTGTTTAAAGAAATGAATACATTGTATTTGAAAGATTTCTATGAAAAACCAAAATACATAAAAAAGAAAAAAGGATATATATTATGTGCAATAGATGGTTCAAAAATAGAAATACCAAATACACCAAAGAATAGAGAAGTATTTGGTAGTGAAGGTAATCAATATAAAAGAAATACAGCGCGAGCATTAATTTCAGGAATTTATGATGTAGAAAATCATTTTTTTCTGAATGTCCAAATAAACAGAACAGATAGTAATGAAATAAGTTTAGCAAAAGAAAATATAGTAGAAGGAAACAAGATAATAGGGAAGAATAAAGAAATCCTAATTTTTGATAGAAATTATCCATCAATGGAATTTTTTAATTGGCTAGAAGAAAATGAAAAAAAGTTTGTAATGAGATTAAGTAGTAATGACTATATAAAAGAAAGAGAAAGTATGAAAAACAATGATGAAGAAAAAAACATAGAATATACATATGCTAGATTAAATAAAATAAAAAAGTCAAATAATTCATTGTATGAGAAGATAAAAGATAAAAAAGGAATAATACTTCGAATTACAAAAATAGAAATAGGCAATAAAAAAGAAGAATGTTTAATATCAAATTTATCAAAAGAAGAATTTTCAGAAGAAGATTTAAAAGAAATATATGAAAAGAGATGGAAAATAGAGAATTCATATAATAGTATAAAAAACAAATTAAAAATAGAATCATTTAGTGGAAATTTACCACAATTCATATATCAAGATATATATGCTCAAATAGTAGTATATAATCAAATTCAAGATATGTTAAATACAGGAAGGAAAATAAAGAAATCTTTAAAAGGAAAAGAATATAAAATAAACGAAGGAAAAGCAATAGGACTATTTAAAGAGAAATACATAAAAATAATGTTAATTAATGATGTGAAACAAGCAATAAAAGAATTAGAGAAGTTAGAAAAAGAAATGGAAAAATATACATCAAGAATAAGAAAAGGAAGAAAAAGTAATTCAAGAGAATGGAAACCTAGTAATAAATATAGGACTAATTATAAAACAAGTTTTTGAAAAAGTTATAAACTAAATAGGATTTTTGCGGTCATTTTTTGAAAAAAGTTAACACAATTAAAAATAGTGCAATTATTTTGTTTAATAATTACACTATTTTTTCTTAAGTTGTTGACATTGGGTAAGGGGTCTTATACCACTTTTTTCACAACAAAAAAAATAGCACTTTAAACACAATTAGTTAACTGTTATAGTTAGCTATTTTTTGTGCAAAAAGTGCCATAACTTGCTTAACATTATAGCACGTTTACATAAAAAATAAAATTTTTATAAAATTTTATTTTGGGAGTATACATTTTATAAATTATATGATAAAATGTGTATACAGTCGATA
>CAPOZU010000036.1 GCA_948676835.1 uncultured Clostridia bacterium | reverse complement strand
TGGAAACCATTATAGGAATAAAGTAGAAGATTTTTTCCTGAATGGGCAGCACATTAAGGTTCTTCCTGTAAAAGTCATTCAAAAGGATGAAAATGAAGAAGGGAAGACCCAAAAGAAATACACAGGCTACTTCGCAGCCTTTGATGTCGACGAAATTGAATTAAATTCAGAAGTCGAGCTCAAAGTTCCAAATAAAAAGATTGGAATGTTTGTTGGAAAAGATGCATGGCAGGTTGCCGAGTGGTGCAGGAAATTGGGCCTTAAGAAAATTAAGGTTACTGGAATCTAAAAGGCATCATAATGAAGCTAAAGATGGGGAGAGTAATTAACCAATGTCATCAGTTTAAGAAAAATATTGTAATACAAAATTAATATTTGTGTTACAGTATTTTTTTATTTTATGTGATAGGATAAACCAAAAAGGAAAAATGTATGATAAAATATGGTTACAAAGGATTAAGTAAAATTAGAAGTAAAATACAAAGCAAAGAATTAAAAGAAAAGTGGAGAAAAACAATCACTGACTTCACAAGAAAAAGAAAGATGGATTTTGAAAAATTAATTCATTACATATTAAATAAAAAAGGATTAAGTACAAATATGGAAATAAATAACTTTTTTAATAAAATTGATGAAGATACAGATATGTCTGCTCAGGCATTATTGGATCAAAGGTTAAAATTAAAACCAGAAGTCTTTGTAGAATTAAACGAAGACTACTTAAAAGGGTTTTATAGTGAATATCGAGAAACTGATGTAAAGAATTACAAAGGATATATATTAAAAGCAATAGATGGAACAGACTTTGAAATACCAAATACTGAAAAAAGCAAAGATGCATTTGGAAGAATAAAAGCAAAAGAAGGAGAAAGTATACCAAGAACAAGTGTATCAATGTGTTATGATGTATTAAACGGATATATAATAGATGTAATATCAGAAAAATATAGATCAAATGAAATATATATGGCAAAAAGGCATATGAGGAAAGACCAAGAAATCACAGAAAATTATAACAGTATTTATATAATGGATAGAAATTATGTATCACTTGATTTTCTTGCATTTTTACAAAAAAGCGATATAAAATTTTTATCAAGGTTAAATTTAGGATATTACACAAAAGAGACAGAAAATATGAAAACAAGAGACGAAGTCGTAGAAATATCCCATACAAAAGAAAGAATGAAAAGAAAATATTTTGAAGATGAAGAGACAAGAGAATATGCAAAGGAAAACAAAATAGAAGTTAGAATATTAAAATACGTACTAAAAACAGGAGAAGAAGAATATTTAATAACAAATTTAAAAGAATTTAGCTATGAGGAATTATTTGAAATTTATGGAAAAAGGTGGAATATAGAAACATTATATAATAGTCTAAAAAACAAATTACAAATAGAAAAATTCACAAGTAGTAAAGAAGAAATAATAAAACAAGATATTTATGCAAGTACATTAGTATATAATATGGTGCAAACGATGAAAAATGAAGCCAAAGAAGACATAGAGCAAAAAAAATATAAGTATGAAATGAAAATTAATGAAAATATATCAATAGGTTTATTTAAGAATGAGATGATACATATAATGCTAGAAGATAATGACAAAAAAAGAGTAAAGAGATATGATAAATTATGCAAAAAAATATTAAAATATAAAATTCCAATAAGGAAAGATAGACAATATAAAATTCAATGGAGACCTGATAATCAAAATAGTTATAATAAACTTAAAAGCTTTTAGTGTACATAATTCGAAGTGTATTATATAGGTCTATTTGTTATGCTTAAAAAATCAATATTAGATAAAAATTTATTAATCTAATATTGATTTTTTTATTTTAACTTTTAGATTTTTCTTAAACTGATGACATTGTTGCAAAACCCTGCCATACGACAAACTTGTTTGTCTAGTATGTTAGACATTCAAAGAATATCTTGAGCAAAGAAAGAGGTACAAAGAAGATATGAGCTATGCTATTATAAGAAATGATAAATTAACAAGAGTGGATGCACAGGGGTCATACATTCACAATGATAGAAGGTCAAAAGGTCATTCTAATAAAGATATTGATTCTACAAGAACACATCTTAATTTTTGGTGTAAAAAAAATGAACTAACTTATATAAGAGAATTTGATAAAATGAAAAAGGAATATGATTTAAAAGGCACTATTAGAAGCAATAGTAATATCATGTGTGAAATGATGAT
>CAPOZU010000035.1 GCA_948676835.1 uncultured Clostridia bacterium | reverse complement strand
GAACCTTCAAGGATAATTTCGTCATTATCAGCTTCAGCAGACCAAACTTCACCTTTTATTTTGATTTGCCCAACAGAATGTGGATTGATTTCTTTTATAACTAAAGCTTTTTTTCCTATTATAGAACAAGCATTTGTTTTAGTAGGTTTTACATCAACAAATTTTTTAACAAAAGGTTTTGTTGCAAATAATAATATTGTAGAAGATATTACAAACACTGATGTTTGAATAATTATATTTGATGTAAAAAAACTTACAACCATTGCTAGTAATGCTCCAACTCCAAACCAAAATATTAAAAATCCTACTGTAATGATTTCACCTATAAAAAATAATCCAGCAATTATTAACCAAATTTGCCACATAAAATCATCTCCATTTTTAAAACTATAATTATATTATACTATAAATAAATAGAAAAATAAAGTATTTAGATAAAAATAATTGATTTCTGTATTTAATTTATGATAAAATCACCTTAAAAGTTTATAAGCGAATATTTCACCCCAAATGTATAAATTTGTAAATAATAGAGATAATAGAAAGGTGGAATATTTAATGTTAAAACAAAAAGATTTAAAAAGAGCAACATTAATTGAAGCATGTATAAAAGGACAATGTACAGTAAAACAAGTCGCAATTGCTTTAGGTATTTCTGAACGTCGTGTAAAACAAATTAAAAAGGAGGTAAAAGAAAACGGCGTAAAATCCATACAACATGGAAATCGTGGAAGAAAACCCAAAAACACAATATCAGATGAAACAAGAAAAAGAATATTGGAACTTAGAAGCTCTTATGAATATGAAATTTCTAATTTTAAGCACTTTCAAGAACTTTTAAAAGAACGAGAAAATATAGATATCTCATATTCAGCACTTTACAATATTTTAAGAAAAGCAGGAATCAAAAGTCCAAAAAAACATCGAAAAACAAAATTACATCACAGAAGAAAAAGAAAAGAATCAGAAGGAATGATGTTACAAGCAGATGGAACACCATTTGATTGGTTTGGAAATGGCGAAAAGTATTCACTTCATGGATTTATAGATGATGCAACAGGAAAAATTACAGGATTATATATGTGTAAAAATGAATGTCTATTAGGATATTTAGAAGTATTAAGACAGACAATAGAAAATTATGGAATTCCAATTTCATTATATCCAGATAAATATAGTGTATTTTTCCCACCAAAAAAAGTTAACGACCACATAACAATTGAAGAGCAGTTAAATGGTCGTGAAAAAGGTATAACACAATTTGGAAGAATTGTTGAAGAATTAGGAATAGAAATGTTTCCAGCATCTTCACCACAAGCAAAAGGAAGAATAGAAAGATTATGGGAAACACTTCAAAGTCGATTAGTTACGGAATTTAGAATTAATCATATAACAAGAATTGAAAGTGCTAATGAATTTTTAAAAAGTTATATAATTAAATACAATACCCAATTTTCTGTAATAGCAACAAATACCAAAAGTGTTTATCTAAAATTACCAAAGCGATATGATTTAGACGAATTATTATGTGTTCGATTTGAGAGAACAATTGACAATGCAGGAGTATTTTCACTAAATAATAGTAAATTTCAATTGAAAGAAAAAACACTGCCGCCAAAAACAAAAGTCCAAATATATATAAGTCAAAAAATAGGAATGCGTGTAAAATGTAATAATAAAATATATGATGTAGAGTCTTTAGAAATAATATCTAAAGACAAAATAGATAATGAATCATTAGAATATCATCAATGGTTATCAAATGTAGTAATAGAATTAATTAATGAATATTATCTAAAAGATGCAAAAGCATCATAAATAAATCTATCGCCTAATGATAGTATTAACAAAATTTAAAATTTAAAACAAAAAATAAATCTTGAGCCTGCCTCCGCGGCGAGCGGAAGAAACTCAAGATATACATATGGTGAAATTTTTGCTAATAAAATAAAGTCATTTTTTAGTGAAATTTTCAAAAATTATTGACAGTAATTAGAACAATTATTTAAAAATAAAAATCAAAGCATTGTTTTTTTTACAAAAAAATGATATATTATACCAAGAAAATAATATAAATTTAGGAGAAAAATATGAACATAAGAAAAAATAAAGGAATAACATTAATAACATTAGTAATAACAATAGTAGTATTACTAATAATTTCAGGAATATCAATAACAGGAACTATAACAGGGCAAAAAGAAACAGAAGAAAGTGTGCAGATTTCTGAACTAAAAATTATACAACAAGCAATACTACAAAGATATACAAAATCACAATTAACAAAAGAA
>CAPOZU010000034.1 GCA_948676835.1 uncultured Clostridia bacterium | reverse complement strand
ACAGTATTTTAAATATCATATTTACAATCAACATAAAATATGATATAATTCCAGTTAATAGTTGTAGAAAATTTTAATTTCATCTTTATTTAAGGAGGAAATCAATGAAAAATAGAAATTATCGGCTGGAAAAATTAAAAAGGCAAATTCAAATTTATGAATCATCAGGAAAAAAAACTATAGAATGGGAACTAAATCCTGAACAAAAAGATTATATTGAAAGTTTAGGTTATGAATTAACACCAATATTATATCGGTTCAAAACCAGACAGTTTAAGAATATCAGGTCAGAAACGAATTTAATAAAGGAAATACACTTTGCAAGTAAAAGAGGCAAATGGATGATGAAAAGACCATTATCAAAAGAAGAACAAAACATTTTACAAAATGCTGACATTCGATATACTCCAGTGAAATACAGAATTAATTTAATAAGAAAATCTTAGTAAAATTAAAGGGGCTGTAAAAAAAGTCCCAACGAAAAATGAGATTTAAGTTATAATTTTAACTTAAATCTCATTTTTTATATTTTTATATCTTTTTATTAAATTATTTTATATAAATAATAATTTTTAAACACGACAAAATCAGATATGTAACCATACCTGTATTATGTAAAATGTACTTTGCAAATAATTTTAGGCACACTTTTTTATTCTATTTATTTTATTATGATATTTATATAAATTAAATCCAATTGCTATTAATGTGAGCTCTAACATTACTTTTTCTATTCCTTTTCTTCGTAGTCTTTTATATGATTTATCATTTTTTATTATTCCAAATGTTCCTTCTGCTTGGATACTTCTGTTCATACATAGTAGTGCTCCTTGTATTGAACATAAATTTCTTAATACTTCTTCATGTATTGCTGTTAATTCGCGATTTAATCTTATTGTTCTATTCTTTTTTGCTCTTGGACAACATTCTTTTTTATATTCACATTTTTCACAACTTTCACATTCATACACTTCTTCTGTTCTTCCATAATTGTTCCCTCTTACATGTTGTTCATATTTAAAATTAAATTTTCTTCCTTTTGGACATATTATTTTTCCTTCTTCATTTCTTAAAAAATTTACTGCTCTGTATGGATTTTCTCTATATTTTTCATTTTTTGTTTCTTTTTCAAACATTGTAAATTTCATGTACTTTTCCATTTCATGTTGTTCACAATATATGTAATTATTATATGACCCATATCCTGCATCTGCTATTGGATACAATGGATATTTTCCATATTGCTCATTAAATTTCTCCATTAATGGTATAAAACAATCTGTGTCTGATGCATATTGTTTTACATCTACTGTTGCTATATATTCATCACATACTGCTACTTGCATATTATATGCTGGTAAAAGTTGGTCATTTCCCATGTAATCTCTTTTTATTCTCATAAATGTTGCACTTGTGTCTGTTTTTGAATAACTTCCTCTTTTTTCTCCACATATTTCTATATGTTTTGCATATCTTTCTAATTTTTCTTTATATTCTTTCATTTCTTCATATTTTCTTTGATATGGCGTTTTTCTTTTTCCTTTTCCATGCACAAATGTACTTTCATCAATATTTAATTGCTTTTTATATTCTTTTAATATTTCTTCTATATATTCTATTGCATATTCTGTACGTGTTTCGAATTTTATTCCTAATAGATTTAAGTCTTCTTTATTCATTTTTTCTATTATCTCTGATACTTTTGCAAATGTTTTATCTCTATTTTTTATACATGATTTTTTCCATACCCATGTATATTTATTTGCATTCGCTTCTATTTTTGTTCCATCTATATATGTATGATTAAGATCTACATTATCTTTTTCAAATATAACTTTATTAATTGTTACAAAAATATTTTCAATTGAATCTGTTAAATCATCTCTAATAAAATTCCCTATTGTTGCAAATGTTGGTGCTTTCATATCTTCTAAAAGCCACATATATCTTATATCTGTTTTACACGATTTTTCTATTCCTCTTAGTGATAAATATCCATTTTCCATAAATGAAAATAATATAATTTTAAGTAAATTTGTACGATTATATCTTGGGCGACCTGTTTTGCATCCTTTCTTTGCAAAATATGAATTTAAGTCAATACAATCTACAATTTCACAAAAACTATATACTGAATCAGAAATTTCTATAATTTTTTCAATTTCTAGTGGTAATTTTAATTGTTTTGGTTTATAATATTTATTGGTATTGATTAAGTTTTTCATATAATAATTATACCATAAACGCCTTAATTTTCAATAATTATGGCGTTTTTTAAAACAAAAAATGAGTGAAAATATTTCACTCATTTTTCGTTGGAACTTTTTTTACAGCCCCTATAATTTTATTTGATTTTTTATTTAGAAATCATTGTTAAACATTATTTTCTATTTTTTTAGTTATAATCTTCAATGCCTTTTCTCTAGGCAAAACAACAATATGCTTACATCCTTGACATTTTAATTTAAAATCAACACCAACTCTCATTATTTCCCATACCTTACTTCCACAAGGGTGTTGCTTTTTTGTCCTAACTATATCTCCAATATTATATTCCATAAATTTCCTCCTTTGAAACAAGTGTAACAATGCTTTACTATCCTATTGCCT
>CAPOZU010000033.1 GCA_948676835.1 uncultured Clostridia bacterium | reverse complement strand
AATCGTTATTAACAATATAAGGTACTCAAAGTATATATTTTTCAAAAAAGTGTGACATATGTTTGACTAACCTACACAAATAGCTCTAGTTTGTTCTATATAAAAATTGATTTTTATGTAAATCTATTATATAATATATAAATCTAATAGTCTATATGACTTTAAATAGGAGGAAGAAAAATGACAAAACGGAGAAATTTGCTTGTGGTAATTATCACCCTCATGTTCATGTGTATGTTCTTAACAGGATGTGCTGGAGGAGACCACGAAAGTGCCTACATCAAAGATGAAACTGTTAATAAAGAAACAGAAAAAGAGCCAGAGATTAAAGGAGAAAAAGTAAAAGGTCTTGTATGCATTGAAACTATCAAAATTGATATGGGAGAAGGATATAAAGATATGTCTCAGACTATTTTATATGACCCAGAAACCCATGTAATGTTTTCAGCGTTTTATTGGGGAGGAGATCTCTGCGTTAATGAAATGCATAACTCCGATGGAACATTGCGACTGTATGAGCCAAACTGATTAAGAATTGGAAAATGATGGATAAAAATGCATAAAGTATAAGAGCAGAAATTATTTCTGCTCTTTACTAATTTTGTTTATATAAATTATATTGGATTTAATTATAAGATATGCTAAAATAATTCTAGATATAAATAAGGAGGAAAAAATATATGGAAGAAAGAGAAGTAAGACCATTTACAATGTGGAGACATTTCAAAGGAGCAAGATCATTTGTAATTACAGTAGCACAGCACAGCGAAACAGGAGAAAAATTAGTTGTTTATCGTTGTATGGATAACAATGGTAACACAAATCATAAAGATGGAATTTATGCAAGACCATTAGAAATGTTTTTATCAGAAGTAGACCATGAAAAATATCCAGATGTTACTCAAAAATACCGTTTCGAAGAGATTGTAGATTAATTGATTTAAAATAAGATATCTCATGATAAAATAAAAATAAAAAAAGAATATTGTAAGTTATATAATATATAGGTATAATTTTTATATAAGTATAATATTGGAGATACATATGATAAATAAAAAAGAATTTGATTTATTGCTACAAGTAATTTTTCAAATAGAAAATAAAATTGTAGAAGTAAAAATTTTAAATCAATTTGATAAAGCTAAAGAGTATGAAAAATCTTTAGGAGTTATTAGGCTTAAAGCAAAAGATATTGTTTTAGATAATGAAAACACATCAAATGGATTTGATGAATTATCTTTAGAGGTATTGCGCCTATTAATTTTATTAGATTCTGATATAGATTACTATCTTTTAAAATTTAATAATATAATCGAAAGTACGAGTGATAATAAAATTGATGCAGAAGCTTTAAAAAGAATAAAACAATTATGGGAAAGTTTAGAAAAAGATATTAAATTTTGGAATAAAGAAGAACATAACCCTATAGAAGAAATTGAATATAATAAGCACATTGGAAAGATAACTTTAGATATTATAGTTTTTCAACTTCAAACAGAAGGTGTTTTAGATTTTAATAAAGTTTTTAAATATTGCAAAAAAGAATTTTTACAAAATGCTATAAAAGAAGTTTTGTTTGAAGGTGCAAGTGATGAATTTAAAGATGAAATAAGAAGACGAAGATTATTAAATCTTGCTAAAAATATGGTTGAAAAAGATTTGTATGATTATAAGTTATGGAATGAAGTATTAATAATCAAAAATATTAGAGCAAGAGATGATCATATAGAAATGATAGGGAATTTTCAAGAAAAAGAAAAAACTCATATTGTTAATACTAAATTTAAAAACGCTTTTTCTTCTGGTGAAGATATCTCTGAAAAAAGAAATGATTTAGAATTATTATATGAAGAATCAATATTCAAAGAATTGAAAAATTGGTTTTCTAGAATAAGAGAAAATGCAAGACAAAATAAAATGGCAATTACTTGGAAAACTACAAGAGGACCAGCTTTTAAAATTGAATCTGTTGATGGTGATATTAAATTTGCTGCTGAAAATATAAATAAAGTTTTAGTAGAAAAAGCGAAAAAAATAACGATTGCTACTAATGGAGTAGCCAAATATAATTTTGAAAAAGGCTCAAGTTGGGAAAATTTAGAAGAAATTACATTTTTAGAAGGAAAAAATATTTCTAGTGTTAATTTAAGCCCTGATAAAACTTATAGTTGTATAGGAAATGATTCTTTTGTAGGATGTACAAAATTAAAAAATATTTCTTTTGGAAATATTGAAATGATAGGAGAAAGGGCTTTTAAAAACTGCAGTAATCTTTCAAGTATTACATTTGATTCAAATTTAAAAAATATTGGTGAAGATGCATTTTGTGATTGCTCAAATCTTACTAGAGTTACTTTTTTAGGTAAATTACAATTATATATTTTAGAAAGGCCTCAAAATATAATTAATTGTTTTAAAGGAACTAAATTGGAAGAAATAGTTTTTCCTGATATTGAATCAGCATTTAATTTTGCAATAATAAATTGTCCATATTTGAAAGATATAGTAATATCTAATTTATCTAATATATCAATTCCATTCAAAACTTGTAAATATAGATTTGGAAGACAAGAAGGAATTGTATCATTTGTTGGAGAAAAATCTTTAAATTTATGGAAGAAAAAGAATAGCACAATAAGATTTTTTGAACTGACAGAAGAAGATAAGAAAAAATATAATATAAATAAATAGAAAGAATACTCAATCTGAAATGCACCCCGTTTAGTAGACCATAATAAAAAAGAGTTATGGTATACTTTAAACGGAGGTGTATTTTTTATGGG
>CAPOZU010000032.1 GCA_948676835.1 uncultured Clostridia bacterium | reverse complement strand
ATCGTTATTAACAATATAAGGTACTCAAAGTATATATTTTTCAAAAAAGTGTGACATATGTTTGACTAACCTACAGAGCAATTCCCCCAATATCTATTTAAAGTATTGATATTTACTTAAATTTGATTTATAATTTAGTTAATTATTCTAGGCTAATCGCAATAGTTTAGATTAATCATAGCTTTAAAGATTAAGATTTAAAGCATAAAAACGCGGGGTTGTGTGTATTCTCCCGTGTTTTTTTATGCACTATGTGCAATATTTTATAAAAAAATCTAAAAAATGTTTAAAAATTATATATTTTTTCTATAAAACTGTTGAATTTAATATATTTAATGCCTAAAATTTGCATATTGTGCATATTTCATTGCACATAGTGCAAATTTTATTTTTTTGAATTGTTTACATAAATTTGCTATATTTATATTGTAAAGAGAAATATTTTTTGGAGGTAATTATTGATGAAGGAAATTAATAATAGTAATATAGTTAATAGCAAAAGTATTATAACTATTTTTAATATTCTTCGTTCAATAGGTTTAAATACTAGTCATAGAGGTACAAAGTATATTAATAAGGCAATTCAAATAATAACAATAACTGATAACGATATTGTTATTTTTGAAAATGTTTATAATACTATTGCAAATGTATATGGCAATACAACTCCAAAACAAGTAAAAAATGATATTTCTTATGCACTAAAAAGTAGAGTTGAAGAAAAAGCAAAAAATAATTTTGAAAAAATTTTTGGATTTGAATATGATGAATATTATTTTACGAACAAAACCATTATTGAAGAAATTACTCGTGTAATAAAATATTATAACTAACAAAATGGAGAATTCATCAGAATCCTCCATTTTGCTTTTGGTGTGAAATTGAATTAGTTACCAGTTACTTTTTACCATATTGAGCCGAGTATTCTAAAATCTCCTATATTTCGAGTAGATTATTTACCACGCCCAAAGATTCATCCTTGCTCCAGAATTACCAGTAGTTACCATCCACTTGAGTGTCAGAGTACCACTTGTCCAAGCATATTTTTTCATATTTCCAGGTTCCTTCCAAAGCACACTTGTACTGATTATTTGGTCAGCCTTTTCGTAGGTTGATAAGCCATCCCAGTCTTCAAAGAAGCAGGTATCATCATTGTTAGGTCTTGTTATAATAATACGAGACCTAGTTACCGGTGAAGTAGCTTCTTGTCTGACAGTATAATAAGTTAAAGGATTGCTTGCAGTTGCATCAATATAGGCATACCGTGTTGCTGTTGTGTTGGCATCTACCCAAATATTATCATATTGCAGCGACCGTGCCGATTGGGCTTCAACTTCTTCAGCAAGTTCTTCATTCTCATTAGGATTACCATAAAAGACAGTAATACCATTATCAGAATAAAGAATATCCCCAAAGTGAGACTCATTATCCGTGTTTTCTGCTGCAAATGCAACTGTACTCATTGAGAAAAGCATAATTACAGCCAGCAACAGGCTGATTTGAACCTTAATGTTTTTGAATTTCATAAGAAGTTCCTCCTCATCATATTACTTGTTCTCAATTTCACACCTTATCACTATGTAAGGACAAAACTGTTAATTCCTCACAATAGCAATCTTTTCAAAGTTTCTTAATGAAACTTGACTTATAATAACACGATATTAAAACATTGTCAAACAACATATTTCTATACAATTCTATGTATACAAGTATTTTCAAGGCATTCAACGTTTATCTCTTTTCATTTTATCCACTTATCAATTTATATAACCTTTCATCTAAAAATATTGAAATATTCTTATATTAAATATAAAATCTCTTTAAGAAAGGAGATATGTTGTTAATGCATATTAACAACATTAAATGGAATATGTTAATTAATTTGAAAAAGAATGACAATTTAAAAAAAGATGAAATAATTATAGAACTACAATATTCTAATGAAAATAAAAGCATACAACATTTTATAAATTATATAAATGACTATGAATTAAGCTATAAAGATAAAGTAATAGTTTTAGATGATGATTATAATTTATTAGAAATAGAATTTAAAGATATAATTATATTTTATAGTGATAAAAAATATAATTATTGTAAAGTAAAAGATAAGAACTATAAAATAAAAAGCAAATTGTATGAATTAGAAACGATTAATATAGATTTTATAAGGATTTCTAAAAATTGTATAATAAATATGAAGCACGTAGAAAAATTTGATATAAGTGAAACTGGAAAAATAGTAGTCAAATTAGACGATTTTACTGAGCAAGTTGTTTCTAGAAGGAAAACAAAAGAGCTTATGAAATATTTAGAGGAAAGGAGAATATAAATATGAAAAAATTTACTTTTATTTTAAAATACTTTTTTTATTATATTGTTGGACTTATCTCTTTTTCAATAATTGCATTTATTACTCAAAGAATAACCATATCTCTTTTATTAAAATCAGTTATTGACCCACTACAAGATCTATATAATATTTCAAATTATATATTAGCATATTCTCCATATTATATTGTAGTATATACTCTACTATATTTTTCTATATTATATTCAATTCAAAAGTATGATAAATATATTGTAAATAAATTAAATGAAAAATTAGAACAAGTTAAGAATTATAATGAAAAAAAATAAGATATGGAGGGTGTGTAAATGGGAAAAGATAAAGTAGTAATAGCTACAGTGACTACAATAGTACTTTCTGCAATAATATTTGGTATACTTATGGCTTATCGAACTTATAAATTACCAATGCCAGTTGAAAATATTGATGATATGATTAATATTTTAAAATATGATAAATATAATGATGAAAATTTTAGAATGGTTAGACTTTCAATATATAATGAATTAACTAGAAGTTGTAAAATGAAGGATGTAAAAACTGGAGAAATTCACAGATTTACTAAAGAAGAACTAGAAGAAATTTATAATGCAATCGGTGGTAAAGAAGCCGTGATAGAATATTTAAATAGTATTGAAAATGAAGAACAAAAAAGAAAAGAATTAGAATATGCATGTTATACATTAAAAATTATTACTTCTGATGAATTAGCTGAAATATGGAAACATCGATAAAAAGAATTTACATTAATAATAATTAATCATTTATAAAACATATAACACTATTCATTTACACAGAATATGCACGGATACAATTTTAAAAATGTTTTTAAATATATACTTTCAGCAGATTATGAACGCTCATCTGCACCAAAAAACGATGAATTTAAACCAAATTCATCGTTTTTTATTTTTATCTAAAACTAGTTAAAAGTATTGATACACCTATGTTATAAGTTCTTTTCCTAATTCAATATATTTTCAAAAATATATAGCATTTCAGCCTCTTTAGATAAGTAATCATCAAATATATTATAATCTGCTTTAGATATAGTATTTTTTAATAACTCATCTA
>CAPOZU010000031.1 GCA_948676835.1 uncultured Clostridia bacterium | reverse complement strand
AACAATATCATTTCTGGTACTCTCTTTCAATATTTTATTTTCATTTTACTTGTGACATATCTATTTTAAACCTATATATATAGAACAAACTAGAGCTATTTGAAACTTTATGTAAATTATGTTATAATTAATAGAGTTAATAACAATTTTATAGTCTCAGGAGGACACATTATGGCAAAAAACAATATACGTTATTGCAGAAAATGCGGACAGTATACACGGCAAAGCTATGTAGGAAAACTGAAAGAACCTGAAGATCATGCCTTCAACTGCTTCGCAACAATTGCAACCTTAGGCGGATACCAGATTGCCAAAAGAATTATGGATGACAGCGTCAAATGCTACGAATGTAGTAGATGTGGTCGAATCGAAGCAGACCGTCCCCCGGTATAAGGAGATAAAAAGAGCCATTGCATTATAATGGCTCTTCTCCTTTTTATTAGGTTTAGAATTATATTTACATCAACTATAATTTGTGATTTAATATTTATAAGAATTTATTTAATAGAGGTATAAATTGAGAAAAAAATTCGTTATCATAGTTATTTTATTTATTGTCTTTTTTATATTAGTTAATACATTTTATGGTTTCTTTTATGAGGATAATGTAGGTAATTTACTAGATAAAATAACATTTAGAATAAAATACTATTCTAGAGAAATATTAGAATATAATTTAGATTATAATAAAGATAAAAATGCAATAATTTCAAAAGATAATATTTCAGCAGAGCTATATGATACAAACTATGATCCATTAAGCGGGCAATTGACAATCAATTTTAAGTTTTATACAAATAATGAAAAACTTATAGAAAGATTACGTTTCATGCTTAGAGTACATGATGATGAAAAAATTTACTACAACCACTCTGTTGGTGATCAATTATTTGTTGGTAATACAGATTATTTACTATATAATAAAAACCTATATCCTAAATTATCAACAAAGGGCTTTGATACAAGCAAATTAGATGAAGAAACTTCTTTTAGATTTTCGAGTTTGGAAAATGGTAAGTATAAAACATTATCATTAACATTTAATTTAGGCAAAAATAATGAAACTTCTAATAATTTTTATGTAGAGTTCTTAGATATAATTTATGCTCCAAAATATGATAATTCTTATAAAGTATTTGATTATTTAGGAGAATTTAGATATAAAATTTCATTTTAAAACTAGTAAAATCTCAATTTGTATTGAGCTAATACAAATTGAGATTTAGTTTTCGTTTTTAAATTCATGAATTTCATAACCTGGGTAATCATTTATATCAAACTTTTTAATATCACTATCTTTTACCACATCAAATTGATATTCCCAAGTTATTGTTCTTATTAATTCTAATTCTTTTATATTCTCACCAGAATACGATTGAAATTTAATAATAAGGTTTGATTCTATATCTATATAATAGTAATCAATATTTATTTCATTTTCCTTCTTATCTGTAAATGAGATTTTTATACATTTTTTTCCTTCCATATTTTCTTTTCCACAATATTTATATATTCCTAAATTCTCATCTAATCCGTGTTGTTCTACTGAATTAAAAAAACTATGTTTGTTCGGAATATATATATCATTATTTTCTTCATCATTAAATATAGTTACCATTTTATTAATATTATCAATATCTACTGTTTTTTGATTTTCATATATACATATTGCATCTATATCACTAATATCTAATGAAGATGTCTTTCTTTTTAAATAACTCTTCTCAATATTGTCTTTTATGTATATATCAGTATAATACGTATATTCATCACTATACTCATATTCTTTCAAATATACATTTGATGGAAGCTTAACAGAATTCAACAACTTACAAACTTCATCTAATGTATAATAATTTTTGATAGCAAAATAAAATAATACTAATATAGCAACGAAAAAAAACAAAAAAATCGTTCTTACTTTTGTCACTTATTATAACTCTCCTTTTGAATGTTATATTAAATATTTAATCATTAATAAAATTATTTGTAAAGATTTTTGTAAATTTTTCTAATATCTTGACTTTTAACTACAAAACATTGTATAATAGCAAAGATTTGGCCATAGAAAATCATACCAATCACAAATATCACAATTTGATACTGCGATTAATGAAAAAAAAGAAAGATGTTTTTCAACAAGAAAGGACGATTTACTATGAAAAATATTTTCAAACGTATTGTTTCTATGGTTATGGTTTTTACACTTTTGTTTGCATTTTCTGCTACGGCTTTTGCAGCAAGTGGATTTCACAAAGTGAATGGAGTTGGACGTGAAAACGGTGGTAATGGTTCTTATACTTCTACCACCACCGTAGCATGCTCTAAGATTACAGCACAAGGAACAAGCGATAACAATAACAGCCTGCATGTATTTATTACTATAAAAGGTAATAAATATGGCACTGTTGTTACTGATAAAGAAGTAATTCTTAACGGTAGAGAGTATAATGTTATTACTTTTTCCAGTGCTGCTCTTCCTGCTGATACTTATACTGTTACCGTAAAGCCAAAGCCTGGGTATTCTAGTATTGGATACGAAGTTTCAACATTTTTTTATCAGTAATACCATTTTTCAAGTAACAATTCTTTGACCAAATCAGTAACTTAAGCAATTAATATCTTTCTTTTTTCCAAGAGGTTGGTACAATTTAATTCCAACCTCTTGGTTTTATTATAATATATCCTCTCTATTTTTTTTCCAACACATTCAACATTAAAACAATAAAATTTTTTGGTGTTAAATAATACAAATCAAATTCTGTATAAAATATATTAAAAAAATTATCTTTCATCTTTTTTCTATCAGCATATTGAATTGCATAATTTATTCTTCTAATAAAATTAATAATAGTTAAATTTTTTATATTTCTTTCTACTAGAAATTCTCCTATTTCGTCATTTATTATTATTTCAAGTGGATTTTTCTTATATAAATAAATAACAAATTCTCTCAAAAATCTTGTTCCTACATTATTTTTTCTAAATCCTAATCTATCAAGCATCATATCAATAAATTCAATATATGACACTTCTTTATCTTTGGTAGAAATATCAGTTATCATTAATTAATTCCCCTTTCAATTATATTATAGTACAAATATAATACTTAGGAATGGATTCGACAAGCCGCGTCGGGAAAATAGTCCACTGGACTATTTTCTTATACTCCTTTTCGAATCCAATACAATTTATATTTCTTTAAATAAAAAAAGAAGTAGTATTCATTATACTACTTCTTGGTGGGCAGGGATGGATTCGAACCATCGTACGCTCTCGCGGCCAGATTTACAGTCTGGTGCCATTAACCACTCGACCACCTACCCATGTGTCAAGCACGTACTTTATTATAATAGTATTTAGTTAGGTTGTCAAGACTATTTTGCATTTTTTTTAATTTTTGAATTAATATTTGGTTCTTTGTCAATAGTTGGGGTGGAATATTTGTAAACTAAGATGAGCGTAAGCTTTATCTAACTTTTGATTATTTC
>CAPOZU010000030.1 GCA_948676835.1 uncultured Clostridia bacterium | reverse complement strand
CAATATCATTTCTGGTACTCTCTTTCAATATTTTATTTTCATTTTACTTGTGACATATCTATTTTAAACCTATATTAAATAGATATTGGGGGAATTGCTCCCCCAAAAGCCGAATGGCTATTTTACTTGTGCTGGTATTGGGTAACCCCCAGGGCAACCGTCCACCACAATAAACAAATTCTTCCATTGTGTATTCTCCCATATTATAAATTCTCTATGTAAAATTCAATGTATATAATACGTGAAAATAAGCAATGAAGCTAAAATCTCGTATATAAAAAATCCAGGCAATCGCAATGCCTGAATGTTATCATTGAACATCAAGCATTACGCTTGTGGAATGGATTGATTATTAAGATTTCAAAGCCATTCTTTTTACTATAAAGTTATATATATTATAGCATATTTTTACATAAAATTCAATCTAACTATTGTCAATTCAAGACTTTACAGACTTTTGAAGTTGAAATAATAGTAAAAAAATGGTATAATTAATAGTGTATATGTTTATTAAAGGAAGTGATAAAATGGCTGAATTTAATAGAAAAGAATTTGCAGAAAGATTAAAGAAGTTTAGAAAAGAAAAAGGATTAAGTCAAGAAAATCTTGCAATGTCTATTGGTAAAAATTCATCAACTATTGCTAGATTTGAAAGTGGTCGACTTATTCCAGATGCTGAACAGATATTTTTATTATGTAATGAATTAGAGATTAGTGAATGTGATTTATTTAATTCTTCTTATAAAATTAGAAATAATGAAGAAAGTATCAACCCTTTTGGTGTTAATACTCTATATATTTATTATAACGGTTACTACCCTACAAGTAAAAAGTTTGATAAATGTAAATTTAAAATAAATATAATTACAAAACAAAATTATTGTGAATTACACTTCGTAGATTATAAAACGAATAAAATATATATGATTGGACATATTGAAACTGATAATTTTATGGCATTTTTAAAATTTAATAATTATAAGCCTACAAGCCCAAGATTAGAATGTACTCAAATAAATATAAACATAGCTAACAGTATTGATAGATTAATGAGAGGCGTTTTATTTTGTACTAATGGAAAGTATGAGCCTAGTTGTAGAAAATGTTTTATATCAAAAACTGATTTAGACTTTACAGATGAAATGCTTGAAGAATTAAAAATAACAACTAGAGAATTTGAAGAAATGGAAAAAATAAACATTTGGTATGTTGATGTTGAAAATAAGGAAGATTTTGAACAATAATATAGATATTATAAAAGCTTTAAATTATAGATTATAACTGTAATTTAAAGCCTTTTCCTTTTTTTATAATATTATACGTAAATTGAATTTAAAAACTTTATAAAGTATTGATTTTAATACACTTTCAAAGATTGTTTGGAAGTGTATTTTTCAGCTTTTTTAGGAATTTTAGTGTATTTTTGGGAATTTTTAGTCTTTTACGTTTTGAAAGTTTAAATCATTGTATCATTAAATCAAGCTTAAGCCTATCTAGGCTACCGGTAACCTAAATATATTTTAGGAGATTTAAAAATGAAAAAAATATTAAAACCTATTATCAAAGAAAAAATGAAAAAACTTAAAAGCATTGATAGCTCATTTACTAAAGATGTAATAAGTTTAGATGACCCAAAGAACAGAAAATATTTAGATGATTTTGTATATCAATCATATTTGGCAAATTCTAATAATGGAAGTGATGATTTTGATGAATGATGAAATTATTATCATATATCAAGAAGCTGGCAAAACTTTAAAACTACAGAAAATAAAAAATAATGTAAGCGAATTTGAAACAATGCTTGGTCGGAGAAATCGAGATAATTCCCTATGATGATGTAGTAATTATATGTAAGAAAAATAGAGGGAATTTGCAACCTAATATTTACATCACAACCGAATTTTTAAGTATTGGAGAAACTATAAGAGGAAATATTATTGTAGCTTGCAGAGAAAATGATAATTTTAAAAGTCTTTCTAAAGAACAAGCTATAAAATATGCAGAATTTCTTAAAAATGCAAGCTTTCATTATGATAACAATACAGAAAACTTAAAAAAATTATCTATTGATACTAAATTTTTGAAAAATATTACTAAAGATAAAACTTTAAATGATTATGAATGTAATTCTAAAAATCAAGATGAAGATATTTTGAAAATGATATTAGGTATTCAAACAGTTATTTTAAAGTACATAAAAAATAATATAGATTAATTTTAAGAGGTAATAAAATGGAAGAATTAAATAAATTAACTAATAAAGTGCTAGGTGAAATACAAAATACAGAAATGAAAAATATAATAATTGAAACAAAAGAAAATTTAACACCAGAACAAAGAATAGCAATAGATACTATAAGACGTGTTAAAAATCCATTTAGAATGCTTGGTGTTAAAGATGTAATGAGAGATTTGAATATATGCGAAACTATTGCTTATAAAACTTTTAAACGTGATGATTTTCCTTCAATAAATATTGGTAAATCAAACCAAGTAATGCTACTTGCTTATTTAATATGGAAAATGAGCAAACGTGTTTAGGTGGTGATTATTATAAGTAATAAAGAAAAAAATGGAAGTATTTATTATGATAAAAAAGACAAAAGGTGGAGATGTACATATTATATTTATGAAAAAGATACTAATTCAGAAATACGAAAAACAAAATCTTTTTTGACAGAGCAAGAAGCAAAAGATTTTTTTACATCTATTCAATATCAAAAAGGAAATGATTTATTTGTTAAAAATAATGGAATACTACTAAATCAACTTATGAGAGAAAATGTTGAACAAAAACTTGAGTTAAATTTAATCAAACCACGAACTTATACTAGAACTATTGAAACTATACAACAAATTGAAAGAAGTCCGATAGCGACAAAAAACATTATGGAAATAACAAGTAAAGAAATTGAAAACTATTTAGGAACATTAAAAAATTATAGTGATTCCACAATAAAAAAAGTGAAAGAACAATTTAAACAGGCTTTTGATATAGCATTTAATAAAGGGTATATTGTAAGAAATCCAATGTTTAATATTAGAATACCTAAAAGTGTAAAAAATAAAAAAGTAGTTCAAGCTTTAGAAATTGATGAGCAACAAAAATTAACTAGTTATTTAATGAATATTCCTATTACAGATGTACCATATAAGGTTGCATATTTAATTGAAATGTATTTAGGACTACGTATTGGAGAAATACTTGCACTACAAAATACAGATATAGATTTACATAGAAATTTAATATCTGTAAACAAAACTTTGACATTAGATAAAGATAAAAATGTTGCTATGGGAGATACAACAAAAACTTATGCAGGTCTTAGAGAAGTTCCAATACCTACTTTTATAAGAAATGAAATTATAAGTCAAATGAAATTAGCTGAAAATAATAAGGACAAGCAGTTATTTTTATATAAAAATGGAAATTATGTAAGACCTAACCACGTTAATGATAAATTAAAAAGTTTATCTCAAAAACTAGGAATTTCGGAAATGACTACACATAGATTGCGACATACTTATGGTACAAGATGTATTGAAGCAGGTATACTTCCAGTAGTTGCTCAAAGATTGTTAGGACATACGGATATATCAGTAACTTTAAATACATATACATCTGTTTTCAATAAATTTAAAATTGAAGAATTAAATAAAGTTAATCAGTATTATATGAATAACGAAATAATAAATCAAAATCAAGATTTATTAGATGAAACAAATAATATTATATTAGATGATGAAGGAGAAGAAATTGAAAGATGAATAAATCAGAGATAAAACAGCGAATAAATGGACTAAATGAATGTATGCTATCAGATAGTAATAAAAAGTTACTATTGCTTACTATTTCGAGTGATTATACATATAACAAAGCAGTAGCAATAATAGATAAAGAAAATAATTCTAGTGATTGGTATTCTATTGATGATAAGCATTGTTTTAAAACTTGGAATGAAATAGAGGCTTTTATTGCTGGAATATGCAAAGGAAAAAATACTAACTTTTATGAAGAACACGAAAGATAAATTTGTGAAATTGATTAAATTTTATTTAATTAATTTCGCAAATACAGTGGAATGGATTTGGAAACCGACATAGGTTTCCCATATATATAAATTAAGTTGTTAATTTATATATTCAAAAAATGGATCACAAAGACTTTTGGATCAATTTTTGAACAAGATTATTTATAAAATTATTCAACGTTATTCGACAGAATATAAGACAAATAATTTTAAATAATCTTGAAAGGGGTTATTAGGGGCTTGCCCTTAATCATACAGAACACTTTTAGCGATAGCGTATAAAAAGTGTTCTAGTATGTTCTAACACTGAAGTGACCCACAAAAGTTGGACAAGTGTCTATGCTGTTTTAGGGTAGAAATCCATTCTGTACTGAATTGG
>CAPOZU010000029.1 GCA_948676835.1 uncultured Clostridia bacterium | reverse complement strand
TTCCTATTTTTATTTTTTCTACTTCTTGGATATTTATTTCATCTTCTATTAATTTAAATTTATAATCTAATATATCTCTTACTGATAATTCTTCATATATTTTATTTTCAGGTGTATAAATATTGTATTCAAGTGCTCCTTCATTATATATAAAATAACTTCCTATTAAATCACCTGAAAATCTTCCTATTATTTCTATCTTTGCTCTATCTTTTATTTCTTTATCTGCTATTGCTTTTAATAATTCATATCCTTTATATATTTTCATCTTTTACTTTCCTTTCAAAATATTGTTTAAAATTCCATATAAGTTTTTTCATTATTCATTATTCTTAATATATCTTTCCAATGTTCTCTTTCTTCTATTATATTTTCATTTTCTTTTCTTCCATCATCAATATAATCTTCTATATCCTCTGTTCTAAAATCAATCTCCTGTTGAACATAATCTTTAATCCATTCAATTATCTTATCTTTCTTTTCTAGCTCTGTTTGTTGTTTTTTTATTTTTCTTTCTCTTTTATCTATTTCGTCTAATAAACAATCTAACATAAATCCATATAGTAATGCCTTTCTTGGGTCTCCACTTCTTAATGCAATAAATTTTGCTAGTGCTTCAACCTTTTGTTCATTACTCCACTTTTTTATTTTCTTCTCTTCCTCTGTCATTTTTTTTTCTCCTTTTTTCTTTCCCTATATATCCTCTGATATTCCTTGTTATATAATTTCTCACACTCTTTACAATAACAATTATATCTATCTTGTTTTTTCATGTATCTAAATTCTTTTTCTTCTTTATATGATCCACACATACTACATTTTCTCATTTTTCACCTCATATTATGCCATTTGTTATGTCCTGGCATTGTTTTTCAATCTATGTACATTGAACTTTGAGATTGTTGTATGAACTTTATTACATTTCCTTCAGACATTAATTTATTTTGCATTACTTTTATTGCATATGTATCTACTCTATCCCAATGTTCCTTTTTATATATATTTTTTTCTGTATCTTCTTCTAATTGCATTAGAGACCATTTAAATATTTTTAATATATCTTTATTTGATTCTTTTTGTTCTTTTAACCATTTGTCAAATTCTTCTTTTGTTTCAAATCCATCAACTGTTACACTTTTTGAAATTTGTATCATTTTTCCTCCTTGTCACAGCCATTGTCACAGGCACATTTTGTCTTAAATCCTTACTGTTGTAAGGTTGTCACAAGTGTCACGTATAACAGGCTAAACTTATTCTTATATTTTTTATATATAGTATTACTATATAAATATATATCTATATATATATTTACTTGTGACACTTGTGAAAGTATATAAATATAAAGGAATTCTTTAGTGACATACCTTGAGTCAAACTTGTTCCTCTAGTGACAACTGTTCAAATTCTTCTTTTATAAAAAATCTTTTTCTTTCTCCTCCATCAACCCTTTTTTGTATCTTTTTATAACCTAATTTTTTCATTTCTTTTCCAAATGTTTCTGGTGTATATCTTGACCTATAATTATTTTCTGTTGCCCATACGCAAAATGCCTTAAATAATTCTGTACTAGATATACTTTCTAACTCTTTTTCATCATTCTCATATACATCATACAGAAATGTTGCTACTGGATTATTTTCTCTTACGTACTCATTTGTAGCCTCTATTATTTGCTTTGGTACTGTAAATTCTTTATTATGTAATACTTTGCTAATCGCTTGTACTGATTTATATAGTACATATTCTAAATTTTCTTTCTTTTTTAGTTTTTCACTAATAAATGGATCATAATTAGGATTTCCTTTTTTAAATACTGCATTTAATGGAATTATTACTAATCTGCGTGTTAATCCATCTGTTGTATCATTCATTCTTGGAATTGTGTTATAACTTAGAATCATTTTTGTATTAATTTTTGTACTAAAACTATTTTGATTTTTAAATTCTATACTTGTATAACTCTCTCCTGTTATACGTTTCATTACAGATGTATCATCTAAATAACTTGCACTACAATCATCTGCAATATTTGCTAGTTTTCCATACAACTCTGACTTTCCAAATCTGTTTCCTGCAATTTCTTTTAAATCCACATGCGATACATTTTGTTCTCCTAATAATTTTGTTATCATATTTAACAATGTTGATTTTCCATTTGCTCCATTTCCTACTAATATAAAAACTTTTTGAAAAGGCATACCTCTGTATAAACAATATCCTATCATTTCATACAAAAGAGTAACTACTTCTTGGTCATTTACTGCTAGATTATTCATTATTATATCTATCTCGTCATTTTTAGTTTGTTCATAATAAGAAAACTTAATTTTATTTCTTGTTATTATTTCGGTTAAATGAGATTGTAGTTTTAAATTTTTTATATCTAAAATTCCGTTTTCTAAACATATATATTTTTCATCTGCTTCTTCAACTTCATTACATTTATCTTTTATATAGTCTTTAACTTCTCTTTTCTTATTCATTGATAAATTAGGTATTAAATTCACAATAAAGCTTCCTAGGGCATCCTCGCAAGAAATATAACTGCCATTTTTATACATATATAATCTTTTTTCTATTTTCACTATATTGTATTTGTTTATTAAGTAATCGCCAAAGGCATCATGTAGAAATTTGTTATCATCATAGAAAGCCATTTTATTAAATTTAATTTCTTTTTGTGATTTTAGATATTCTTCTTTTTGAAATTTCCCTCTTATATGTAATTGTGATACATCTTTGCATCCAAATTTCTTACAACTAATTACTTTACATCTATTATTATCTACATACCTTAATATTGTTCCTACAAATGTTGCTCCACCCTGGTCTTCTTCGTCTTGTATATATATTGTTTTAAATTTTTCTAATATTTGTACGTATTCTTCTTTAAAATTACTTGCTCCTGGTACTCCGAAGTGCTTGTACACCATAATACCAAAGAGTTTGTGCATCTGATTCTCCCTCTACTAATACTATATAATCTTCTCTGAAATCTTTTAATCTCCATAACCCATATAGTATTGTTTTAGAACCTTTTTTCCATGTAAATCTTTGTGGATTTGATGGATGATTTCTATATCTTGTTGCCATAATTTTGCTATTAGTATCATAATATGGTATTACTACATTTTTATTTCCATTTCCTAGACCGTAATGATGTTAAAAATTCTATAGGTAATTTCTTTTCTCTCGAATATTCTGTTACTGTATAAACAATAGGTTCGATATCATTTAATTTTTTCCATGCTTCTTTTGTTGATATATTTTCTGTATTAGCTAAAAAAGTAACTGCATTTCCTGTTGCACCACATGCGAAACAATTGTATTGTCCAGTTTTTATATTTGCTCCAAAACTACTATTATGGTCATCATGAAAAGGACACAAACCATTAATGTTTTCATTATCTATTTTCGCTTGCTTTATATATTGCATATAAAACTTTTCGTAATTCATTTATTCACCTGCTTCCTCTTTAGAAATATAGGACAACACAATTTTTCTCTAAACTATGTTGTCCTTTTTATTACCAACCTAAAGTATCTTTTATTTCTTCTGAAGAAACTTCTTCTTGATTGTTATTATTGTATTTTTGTAATATTTTAAATGTTTTATATCTCTTTTTATTTTCTCCATACTCAAGTTCAAATTCATCATTAACTATTTTTTCATAAATATTTAATAATAATATGTTATAAGGTGAATATCCTTTAAATTCTATTATTTCATCTGTTTGTAAACTTCTTAAAAACTCATTTGCTGTATGTATTTGAAATCCTTGTACTAATAATTGATTCATAAATATTAATCTTCCTTTATTGTTTCCATTAATTATTTCAAACCAAACAGATAGCATTGGGTCACCTTTCTTTGATTTTGTTAATTCTAATTTTGTTATTTTTACTTCATATTTTCCAGATGGTACATCCTCAAAATCTCCAAATTCTTTTGTTGAAGCCTCTTGTACATCTTTCTCTAAATTTTCTATATCTACATCTTTATCAAATTCATCCCAATTAATTGCCATTATTTATTTCCTCCTTTTATAAATTCTTTTTTAAAATCTTCTATATTTAATGGTATTTTAGTTTGTTTCAAACCAATTCTATTTCCACCAAAAACATAATCATTATATGTAAAATCTAAATATCTTTTATTGTCGTTATCTAAAACAACTCTTGCAGTTATATCAACCATTCCAGCTAATTTTTTTGCTATTTTTTCTTGTAAATTTACTGTATAACTTGTAATGCTTGTACCATTTTTAAACTTAACTTCCTCAACTTTGTCATGACTTAATAAGATAATATTATAATAACTATTTAGTATCCTTTTCATTGTTGTTAAAAATTCAGTTTTTATCATGTCGTAACCTTTTCCATATCCTGCATCTGATTCATGTTCTATTTCCAATTTGTTATACATATATACTCTGCATGCTTCATATATATCTTCTATCAAATCTATTACTATTGTTTGATAGTTGTGTCCTCCTGTTATTATTTCTTCGACAGATTCTTTAAAAACTTCCCAGGCATATTTTACTTTTTTTATTCTTCCATCTATTGTTATTTGGTCTCTTATTGCTATATATGGACTATCTACATATTGTATATTTCCATCTGTATTTAGCATTAGTACTTCTGGAAATCCATTTGCAAATGTTGTTTTTCCTGACATTGGACTTCCATATAAATATAATTTTACTTTTTTAGATGTTTGTACATCTCTTTTTTCATTTTTTGGTAACATATTAATTCTCCTTAATCATATAATCTATTTTTTCGTTAGACTGGCAATATTCTTTATAATCACACCAATCACATAATCTTGTTTCATTTTTTTTGTAAGTCTCATCTTGCTCTAATATTTTTATTTCATTAAAAAACTCTTTTACTTTATTTTCATCATATTCAACTTTCTTTAACTGCAAATTTTTGCTTTCAAGAGTTTCTTGTAAACGTTTTCTAAACCTATATGTATCTTCTGTTTTCTTCATTCTTATAGATGTTTTAGGAATAAATAAATATCCTAAATTTCTAACTTTAAATCCTAAATTTTCTAAATAATATTTATATAAGTGTATTTGTTTAGAATTAATGTAATTATCTACATTATTAGAATATTTAAAATCTATTACATCTATTGTTCCATCAGCATTATGTATAATTAAATCAACATATCCTACATATTCTGTATTTTTAATTTCATATTCATATGTAAAATTATCACCGTAAATTTTTTAGTTGCTCTCTAACAATTGGAATCCAATACTCTAATTTCATTATTTCTTCTATATGCTTATCTGTAATTCTTGGAAACTGTTGCTTATAATACATAATTGCTACATTTAATCCTTGTTCTATTCCGTAAATGTATAGTTGTTCCAACTATTAGTGCATTATCTGCTTCAAAATCTTCATATATTTTTAATTTGCCTACATATCTATACTTATATTGCCTTGGACAGTTTGTATATGTTGATACTTTGCTATAACTGTACAATTTTTAGAACCTCCCTCTTAAATTTATCAAAATCACTAGGTCTTAATATAAATGCTTGTCCACCTGATTTCTTTATTTGTTCTATGTTATGTAATTGAAGTGGACTAGGCTTTCCGTGTTTCATTTTTTAATTCTATTGCTATGAATTTTCCTTTTAAGCAAATTATTAAATCTGGAATACCTGCCCTTTGAAAGCCTCCGACCCCATATTTTTATGTAATAAATATTGTATTTTTTAAGAAATTTTACTACTTCATTTTGGAAATCTTTTTCTAGCATTTAATCCTCCAATATTGTTATTTGTTGATTTACTTTTCCTACGTATACTTCATTATTATTTTCATCTACTCTTAATTCATAATCAAAACCTAAATTCCCTTTATTTGTATTCTTAAATTCTTTGATTTTCTCACTTATTTGATAACTAATAATAGGTTCTATCCATTCAACAACATTTGGTTCTTCTCCATCTATTTCTTCATATCTTTTAGTTGTATTTAAATTGATTTTTAAGGTAATTTCTGCTTCCTTGTTTTGTGTTGCAACTACATTTGTTAATCTATTTATAATTATTTCTAATTGTTCTTTCATTGGTTTTAATAATTCACTATTTAAATTTAATTTTTCCATTATTCATCATCCTTTCTAAATAATTCATCTGTATAATCTTTTCTTTGTTTTAATGTTTCAAAAATATTTTCTTCAATAGAATCTTTTGTAATTAAATAGTAATACATGCAATTATTTTTTTGTCCGTATTCTGTGAATACGTTTTTTAGATTGTTCAAATAATTCTGAACTTAATGGTAAGCTATAATAAATTACTTTGTTTGCTTTTTGTAGATTTACTCCTGTTGCACCTGCCTGATATTGTACTAATGTTACAGAATTATTATGTTTTTCATAATTACTTAAATCTTTCATATCTCCAGATATAATACTTAGTGGTCTGTCTATTATTTTTGCTATTTGTTTTCTTTCCTCATTAAAGTTGTAAAATATAATTAGTCTATCTTCTGTTGATTCTATTAAATCTTTAATAGCTTGTAATTTATTTTTATTATATAATCCTGCTAACTGTCTTAAATAAAGTAGTTTTGTTAAGGATGTATCTCCTACTAGTAATTTATCTACAGTTATAATTCTATCTTTCTTAAATTGTTTGTATTCTTTTGTATTTTCTATTTTTATTACATTATCTATTTGTTCTGGAAGCTCAATTGCTTCCTCTGTTTTCATAAATACTGCACCGTATTCTCTTAGTCTTTGTTTTAAGTGTTCTACATTTTTATATCCCAGTATTTTAGGTGTCTTAAATCCATTTATAGGTATTAATATATAATCAATATACATATTCCAAAATGCTTTTTTAGTAATATTCCAACCTAATAAGTGACATTGAGTCAATAATTCTTCATATTTGCCACCGCGTTGGTGTACCAGAACATAAAATTAAATTTTTAAAGTTTAATTTCATAATAAACTTAGTTCTACTTGCTATAGAGTTTTTTATGAATTGAGACTCATCTAAAATTAATGTATAATCTTTCAATTTTTTAAATTCTGTTCTTCTCCAAATTAAATCGTAATTAATAATTATTACTGAATTATTTGGTAATTCTTCTGGTAATTTATACTTAAACACTTGATATTTTGGATAGTATATTTTTATATGGTTTTCCCACGTATCAACGACTGACTTCGGACAAACAATAATATTTAAGTTTTCATTTAAATCTTGCATTTTTTCACTTGCCACAAATGTTTTACCGTAGTCCCATGTCTAAATATAATGCACATCTATTTTTACTTTTTATTTGTTCTAGTACTTGTTTTTGATGTTTGTATAGTTCCACTTTTAGCACCTTCAATCTTTAATAATACTTCTGCTATTTCACAGTTTAATTTTGTAAGAATTGATATGTCTTCAATTTTATATGTATCTGGATCTTCTATAATTTCTGTTATCGTACTAGAATTTCTCTCTAGATACTCTTGTATTTTGTTCATTATTCTTCACTCAACCTTTCAAATATTTCATCTTCATAATACTCATCATCTTTTTCTAATAGATATTCTAAATATCTGTCATAATCGTAATTTGTTTCTATGTAGTCATCTATAACCATTCTGTTTTCTAACATTCTTCATCTTTCTCCTCTTGTTCATTTTCTGTAGTTATTATTGTTTTTATTGAACTTTTATTTATTACAATTCCATTAATATTAATAAATGGAATATTTGTCTTGTTTAGTTCATCAGCATAATTGCTCCAGTCATATTCTTTCTCTGTTGTAATTACTGTATTATCTAGTAATGTAATTTTTACTTGATATTTATATTTCTTTTCCATCTCTATCTCCCTCTTGAATTTCTACTATATATGTGCTACAATAACAGTAGAAATCATATATTTAATTGTATGGTTGAGTTATCTATTGCTTTGGTTTGTGTTAGATAACTCTATTAATTTTGTTACATATTTTGTTCTTTTGTTGTTTATAATGTTATTTCTCATTTTGTCTTTTTCTTCTTCTCTAATTTTCATTGCTTGCATATCTT
>CAPOZU010000028.1 GCA_948676835.1 uncultured Clostridia bacterium | reverse complement strand
TGCGACACCAAGGTGTATAAGAAAATAATATAAAACACTTTCATGAATTAGATTAAATATGAATTTTAATAAATATTTTACAATATCATATTGGAAATTTGCTATCTCATTATTATAATTAGCAAAATTTACTCACATAAATTACAATTTACATAATACTTGAAAAATGCAAATTATTGTGTTATAATATTAACTGTAACCTAGATAAAAAAAGAATTATCATTATAATCTTGGAGGTGAATATCCTTTAATACTCACTGTAAGGAGGTAGAAAAAACAATATTGTAACCCACAAAAATAATTAACAATGGAGGTATAACTATGGGTAACGCTATTGCAACTCTCGGTATGCAGGGAATGACGGTTCTGGTTATCGTTCTTTCCGTGATCCTCATTATCATGGGGGTGGTCATCATCGCACTCAGCATGCAAATCAACAAGATGATCAAAGACTCTGAGCAACAGGAAAGAAGGTATCAGCGCAAAGTAGAAGTTGTCAGGGAATCCCTTGACGATTGCAAAGCACAGATGAGAGAGCTCCAGCGGCAGAAAGAATCGGCAGAAGAGGATGCCAAGAACTACAAAGCTCAGAGAGATTTTTTGATGAGCTCGAAGAAGGAGGCTACTCCAAAGTCTGAGGAGAATGCCGAAGCCGAGTAACTGAAAAAAAGAAGTATTAAAAGAATAGGAGACCCGCCCTCATGTGAGGACGGGTCTTTTTCTGTGTAAAGATAAATAAAAAGATTGTAGAGATTATGTGAAAAACATTGATTTTTTAAATCTTTTGGTATATAGTATGAACGTATAAAAACAAACAAGAAAGGAAATAAAATAAAATGGAAAAAACTTATATTTTTGGACACAAAAATCCAGATACAGATTCAATTACTTCAAGTTTAGTAATGACAAATTTTGAAAAAAAGTTAGGAAATACAGGAGCTGTTGCTTGTAGATTAGGAAATATAAATAAAGAAACAGAATATGTTTTAAATTATTTAGGAATAGAAGCACCAGAATTAATAGAAAAAGTAGAAGAGGGTGCAAATGTTATTTTAGTAGATCATAACAGCCCAAAAGAATCAATAGATAATTTAGATAAAGTAAATATATTAAAAGTTGTAGACCATCACAAAATAGCATTAGAAACATCATATCCTTTATTTTATAGAGCAGAAGCTGTTGGATGTACAGAAACAATTATGTATAAATTATATAAAGAAAATGGTATCGAAATAGATAAAACAATTGCAACATTAATGGTATCAGCAATTATTTCAGATACACTATTATTAAAATCACCTACAACAACAGATGATGATAGAAAAGCTGTTAAAGAATTATCTGAAATTGCTGGAATAAATCCAGAAGTTTATGGATTAGAAATGTTAAAAGCTGGAACAGATTTAAGCTCATTTAGTATAGATGAAATATTAAATTTAGATGCAAAAAAAATAGATTTTAAAGAAGTAAAATCTATAGTAAATCAAGTAAATACAGCAGATATTTCAGATGTTATGACATTAAAAGCTGACTTAGAAGCTAGAATGAATCAAATTATTAATGAAGAAGGTTTAGATTTATTTATGCTTTTAATTACAGATATAGTAAATAGTAATTCACAAGTAATTGCCTTAGGAAAATCAGCTTCACTTGTTGAAAAAGCTTATGGAGTAAAATTAGAAAACAACACAGCATTGTTAAAAGGTGTTGTTTCTCGTAAAAAACAAGTAGTACCAGTTATGACAGAAAATGCCTAATCAAGGAGTTGATATTTTGAATCTAAGAGAAAATGATGGAAGTATTAAAATTGTTGTAATAGTATCAATAATTGTTGCAGTATTTATTATTGGAATTATTGCATCTTTAATAACAAATAGCTCTAAACCTGTAAAACCAATAGTTCAAGAACCATATGAATATTTTACTTTATATTCTTTAGATGGAACTGTAGGGGTTGTAAATAAAAAAGGTGAGGAAATTATAAAGTCACAATATAGTCAAATATATATTCCAAATCAAGCGAAAGATGTTTTCATTTGTTTTAAAGATGACGAGAATTATTCAATATTAAATAGTAAAGGCAAAGATATTTTTACAGAATATAAATCTATATCTTCAATAGTTATTTCAGATTCTACATTAGAAATGGAAAAAAATGTATTAAGTTATGAAGATAATGGAAAATTCGGTTTAATAAATTATGATGGAAAAAGATTGACAGATCCAATTTATGAGTCTGTATCAAGTTTAACTAATAAACCAGGATGTATATTAGTTAGAAAAGATGGATTATATGGAGTTCTTGATTCACAAGGAAAAGTTATTATAGATACAAAATATAATTCTATAAAAGGTGATGAATACTGTTCTGAAAAAGAAGGATATCTAAAAACAGGATATATAATTTCAGAGAAAACAAATTCTGGAATTATGTATGGATATATAGATTATAACGGAAAAGTTTTAATTGAACCCCAATATGAATCTATAAGTAGAAATATAGAATATGATGATGATAACGTTTATTTAACTTTTATGGAAAATGGAAAAAAGGGCGTTATAAAAAATAAAAAAGTTATAATAAAACCTAAATTTCAATCAGTAGTGTACTATAATGCTTCAAATATTTTTGTTGTAAACAGAAATGGAAAATATGGTTTTTTTGATAAAGATGGGGAAGAAATTCTAAAAACAAGTTATTCAAGTTATTCAATTGCAGGAAATTATATTTCAGTTCAAAAAGATGATAGTACAATGCTATACGATATTCATGGTAATTTAGTAAACACAAATAACTATAAGAGTATTATTGAAACAGGAAATTCTTCATATTTTATAGCTCAAGATGAAAACGGATACTACAGTATTATAAGTAAAGATATGCAAATAGGAAATGGAAGTAATTATACAAATATTACTTATGCTTTTAATAATTTCTTTGTATTTACTACACAAGAAGGAAAATCAGGTGTTTTAGATATATATGCAGGAACTGAAGTAGAGGCACAATATGACTATATAATAGTTCTTGAAAATGTAAAAGCTTTAGAAGCTAGAGTAGGAAATAAAGTAGATATATATTCAGAAAAAATTGAAAAAGTTTTGTCAATGGAAGATGCAATTGTTCAAAAAGTAAATGATGAATATGTATCAATCTATTCAGATAGTGAAATAGAATATATAGATAAAGCTGGAGAGTTGGTAAGTAATACAGAGATATTCAAAAATGCAAAACTATATACTTATAAAGCAGAAGATGGAAAATGGGGATTTGCAGATAGCACAGGAAAAATTATTGTAGATTGTAAGTATGATAGAGTAACAGAGCTAAATGAATATGGTTTTGCAGGTATATGTCAAGAAGGTAAATGGGGAGTTATAGATGAAAATGGAAAAGTTATTGTAGTCCCAAGCTATGAATTAGAAACATATTATACACCAACATTTTTAGGAAAATATCAATATGAAGTTTTAGATAATGCCCATTGCATAGAATTAGAAGAAAAATAGAAAAAAGACTTTTAAGTATTTTTGCTTAAAAGTCTTTTTGATTTTATACAATAATAGCTAAAATCTTGAAAAAATGCTAGAAATGTAGTATACTAGATTGAATTGATTAAAAAAGGAAATGATTTATGAAAGTTATAGTAGTTGGTGGAGGGCCAAGCGGAATGCTAGCAGCAATTTCTGCAGCCCAAAATGAAAATAATGTAATAATATTAGAGAGAAATAAATTTTTAGGAAAAAAGATATTAGTTACTGGAAAAGGAAGATGTAATGTAACTAGCTCTATAGATATAGAAGACTTCATTAAAAATATTCCAGGAAATGGAAAATTCCTATATAGTTCTTTCCAAAATTTTACGAATGTAGATATTGTAAATTTATTAGAATCTAATGGAATTAAGTTAAAAGAAGAACGTGGAAATAGATATTTTCCTGTATCAGATAAGGCAGAAGATGTAAGAGCTTGTTTAGAAAATCAAGTAAGAAAATATAAAAATATTCAAGTAAAAACCAATTCTAGAGTACTTAAAATTTTGTCAGAAAATGAAGAGGGTATAGGTGTGCAGTTAGAAAATGGCGAAAAAATTATGGCTAGCAAAGTTATAATTGCAACAGGAGGAAATAGTTATACAGGAACAGGCTCTACTGGAGATGGATATAAAATGGCAAAAGAAGTTGGACATACTATAGAGAAAATAAGGGGATCTCTTGTTCCACTTACTTCAAATAATAATGTGTGTAGACAAATGCAGGGCTTATCATTAAAAAATGTAAAAATAGAAATTAAAGATAAAGAAAAAAATAAGAAAATATATGATGATTTTGGAGAAATGTTATTTACTCATTTTGGTGTTAGTGGTCCAACAATTCTAAGTGCTTCTGCACATCTTTTAAGATATAAAGATATTGACAGATTATTAAAGGAAGAAAAAATAATCTTAAACATTGATTTAAAGCCAGCATTATCAGAAGATGAATTAGACAAAAGAATTTTAAGAGATTTTGAAGAATTTAAGAATAAAGAATTTAAAAATAGTCTAGATAAGTTGTTGCCAAAGAAAATGATAGATGTAATAGTAACCTTAAGTAAAATTAGTTTTTCAAAAAAGGTTAATGAAATAACAAAAGATGAAAGACTAAATTTAGTAAAACTTTTAAAAAGCTTTGAGATAGTTATAGATGGATTTAGACCTGTAGAAGAAGCAATTGTAACTGCTGGTGGAATTTCTACTAAAGAAATAAATCCAAAAACAATGGAATCCAAAATTATAAAAGGGTTATATTTTGCAGGAGAAGTAATAGATGTAGATGCTTATACAGGAGGATTTAATTTGCAAATAGCTTATTCAACAGGATATACGGCTGGATTAAACTAAAAGGAGATTAAAATGTTCAAAACAATAAACAAGGATGTTTCAAGTGAGATTGTCGAAAAAAAGTCTAAGTTTATAGCTAATATATATTACGTAGAATCAGTAGAAGATGCAGAGGAAAAAATAAAAGAAGTTAAAAAAACTTATTTTGATGCTAGACATAATTGCTATGCTTTTAGTATATATACTAAAGATGGAATTATAAACAGATTTAGTGATGATGGTGAACCATCAGGTACAGCAGGGGCTCCAATGCTTAATATATTAAATTCGAAGGGCTTGACAAATATATTGGTAATTGTTACTAGATACTTTGGGGGAATACTTTTAGGAACAGGGGGACTTGTAAGAGCATATACAGGAGCAACACAAGAGGCCTTAAATAAAATTGTAGAAATAGAAAAAGACATAGGATTAGAAACAAAAATAGAAGTATCATATTCAGATTTTGAAAAATTTAAATACTATTTGAAACAAAATGAAATAAAATTGCTAAACTCCGAATATTCTGAAAATATTGTTTCTATTATTGAAATTACAGAAGAAAAATTAGATAAAATAAAAATTAATAGAAATGAGTTGAATTTTAAAATATTAAGTATGAATATTTTAAGAGAAAAATATATTGAAATTTAAAACAATTCGACAAAAAACGACAATAATTTAATAAATTAGGAAGTAAAATAATAATTTTTAGACTTAATTTAATATTTCTATGACGAATTTTGTCAAATATAGGGACACGAAAACCTTGAAAAATAAGGAAAAATTGTTGCATTGCGATTTGTTTAATAATATAATTCGACTTGTAAATATTTACAGAATTTTTTTAGGAGGTATTATTTTGAAAGAAAAAATCAAAATACTTATTGCAGACGACAATACAGATTTTGTTTCTACAGTTGTTACATATTTGAGTGCACAAGAAGATGTAGAAATCGTAGGAACAGCAAAAGATGGGATAGAAGCATATAATAAAATTGTAGAATGTCAGCCGACAGTTGTTTTACTTGATGTTATAATGCCACATTTAGATGGATTAGGTGTACTTGAAAAATTAGTTATGACTAATTCAAAATTACCTATATGCATAATGCTTTCTGCAGTAGGACAAGATAATGTAACATCTAAAGCTATAAATTTAGGTGCTGAATATTATATTTTGAAACCTTTTAAAATGGATGTATTAATAAAAAGAATAAGAGAACTTGTAAATAGAACAGAAACAAAAGTACAAAATATTATAAACTATAGTGAGAGTAAATCAAGCTATGTTGATATAAATAATCAAGCTACTAAAGAGGAAATTCTAGAAATAAAAGTTACCAATATCATCCATGAGGTTGGAGTTCCAGCTCATATAAAAGGTTATCAATATTTGAGAGATGGAATTATTATGGTTGTAAATAATATAGAAGTCATTAATCAAATAACAAAACAACTATATCCTGATTTGGCGAAAAAATATAAAACTACTCCTTCAAGAGTAGAAAGAGCAATTAGACATGCTATTGAGGTTGCATGGAATAGAGGTCAAATTGAAACAGTTGAAAGTATATTTGGTTATACAGTGAACTCTAACAAAGGAAAACCAACAAATTCAGAATTTATTGCAATGATTGCAGATAAATTAAGACTAGATTTAAAGAGTGCATAAAACTTCATTTTGTTCTATCCTTAAAATAAAGGAGGATAAAAATGTCAGAAAGTTCAAATGAAATTGAAAAAATACGAAGTAAAATAAAAGAATTTGAAAACGAAGATATTTATGTAGAAGTTGAAGGGGCACTACAATACAATATTATAATAAAAAATGCTAAAATTTTAATTAGCAATCAGAAAATATTTATTACAAATGAAAAGGAACAAGATTTTATTATAGAATTATACTATTTAGATTTTGTAGAAATAGAAAACAATTCATTAATTATGAATATGTTAAATGATATAAAAATTACATTAGACTATTAAATAAAAAAGAACTAATTTACTATTTATAAAAGTATATTAGTTCTTTTTATTTTCATCAACTATTGTTAATAATTCGTCAAACGTGCAATTTAATGTTTTGCAAAATCCGTTCTAAATATTTATAAGATATTGAATTATGACTTCTAATAGCCTTATTTAAATTGTATCTAGAAATATTCATGGAATTACATAACTTTTCTTTGCTCATATTTCTTTTCTTTAGTAATTTTTCTACATTTAATTGTATCATTTTTTCCTCCTTATTTCTTTAATTATTTTACAATAATTATTTTAGTAGGTGTAGACACCTAGACAAGCCCCTGCTTTTGTGATAAAATTAGCAAACTGCAAAAAAGTATGGAGGTAAAGGAATATGAATAGTAATTTAGAAAAAGAAATAGAAATTTATAAAAAACAATTACAAAAAGAAATGATAACACAAGAAGAATTTGAAGTAATAAAAGAAAAATTAATACAAAAGTATAAATCATAAAAGAATAATAATATAAAAAACTAATTGTACATACTTCCTGTATTGATTTAAATAAATTACAATGATATAATCGCTTTGAAAATTAAGTTTTAGGAGGTAAGATTATGGCTGTTCATAATGAAGCAAAGTTGGGAGAAATAGCAAAAACAGTTTTAATGCCTGGAGATCCAATGAGAGCCAAATATATTGCAGAAACATTTTTAGAGGATTATAAATTAGTAAATAATGTAAGAGGAATGTTAGCTTTTACAGGTAAATATAAAGGAAAAGAAATTACAGTTATGGCATCAGGAATGGGAATGCCAAGTATAGGAATATATTGTTATGAACTATATAAATTCTATGGAGTAGAAAATATTATAAGAATAGGTTCATGTGGAGGACATGTGGATTATTTAAAATTATTAGATGTTGTATTAGTTTCAGGAAGTTATACAGAAGGTAATTTTGCAAGAAATATGACAGAGAAAGAATGTCATTTTATTGAAGCTTCTGAGTATTTAAATGAAATAATAGAAAATACAGCAAAAGAAATAAATCAAGATTATACTAAAGGGAATATGGCATGTACAGAATGCTTTGATCCATACTTAGATGATCCAATGTCTTTTACTAATAGAATTCCAAAAGAATATAATGCTATGGGATCAGAAATGGAGAGTTTTGCACTTTTTTATACAGCAAAACATTTAGGAAAAAATGCAGCTTGTTTATTAACTGTATCTGATTCATTATGTTTTAAAGAAGAATTAACATCAGAGCAAAGACAGCTATCAATGAATAATATGATAAAGCTTGCTCTAGAGAGTGCTATTAGAATCTAGGAGGCATACATGCAATCGTTAAAAGAATTATATAAAATAGGAGTAGGTCCCTCAAGTTCACATACTATGGGACCTAAAAAGGCGGTAGAACTTTTTAAAAACACATATAAGTATGCTACAAAATTTAAAGTTATATTATATGGCTCATTAGCCTTAACAGGAAAAGGACATT
>CAPOZU010000027.1 GCA_948676835.1 uncultured Clostridia bacterium | reverse complement strand
TGAATTTTTATTTCAGTTGTTTGTCCTGAAAGTCCTCCACCACCAATTAATGGTTGATGAATTAATATTTCAGCATTAGGAGTAGCATATCTTTTTCCTTTAGCTCCAGAAGCAAGAAGAACAGCCCCCATACTAGCAGCCATACCAACACAAATTGTTGATACAGGACATTTAATATAATTTATAGTATCTACAATAGCCATTCCATCTGTTATAGATCCTCCAGGACTATTGATATATAGATTTATTTCTTTATCTGGATCCTCTGACTCTAAAAATAAAAGTTGTGCAACTACTAAACTTGCTGATGTAGCATTTACATCTTCTGCTAAAAATATAATTCTATCTTTTAATAATCTTGAAAAAATATCGTAAGATCTTTCTCCTCTACTTGTTTGTTCAATTACATAAGGTACTAAACTATTTTCAATCATTTTATTCTTCCTTTCTCTTGTATAATTTTATAATACTTTACTTACTATATACTAAAAGATATATTTTTTCAATACATTTGTTTGAAAAAATATATCTTTTAAATTTCATAAATCGACTTTTATTTATCTATTCTTTCATATTTTACATACATATAAATTCCAAGCACTGTAATTGTAAGTATTGTAATGAACAAGAATGTTGCACCTGTTTTAGGCAATATTTTGTTAGCAGTTGTATTATCTTTACTTGCAGTATTTACATATCCTTGTGTATTTGTTGTATTTTTATTTATAATAGTATTTTTGTTTTTATTATTGTTGTCATTATTATTATCGTTATTATTATTGTTATTATTATTATTGTTGTTATTATTGTTATTTCCGTTTTGTTTCACACCATCAATGTAAATTTCTGATTCACCAGAATATCTTACTAATATACCTGAAGATATATTTGTTGCCTCATCATTACCTTTTTTAGCAACTTCTTTTATGTATAAATATAAGTTTTGAGAATTTGCTACTTCAGAATAATTAGATATATCTCGTGTATCTACTCCAAAAGAAATTCTATCTGTAGCAGTTTGATTTTCTTTTACTTTAACCCAATTTTTAATATTAGATTCTCCTTGTGATGAAGATAAATAATAATAATATTCTACACTATCATTTTTAGTTGCTCTTTGAATATTAGTTATAATCATATCCATAGTAATATATGCCTGTTTTGACTTATCTGTAAATTTATATCCTCTTAAATTTTTTACTGTTACAACTAAACCTAAAAGACTTGAAGATTCAGCTTTAGGTTCTTCAGGAGGATTATCATCTGGAATATTTTTTTCTGTAACTGTTATTCTTTGCTCTGCAATCATATCATTATATTTAATTATTACTGTAGATTGTCCTACAGTTAGTTTCGTTCCATTTTGGATTGTATAATCAGTTACATCTTTAGTTTCTCCATTACTATATGTTGCTGTAACTATCATTCCAGTTTTATCAAAATCTTCTCCAGCTATATATGATGTTTTATTAGGCTCTTTAGTTATCTTAATACTTTTTAATGTTACATTTTCTTCCTCTTCAACAGTAAAAGCTTTAATTGTTATATCTGTATTTGGATAATTTGATTTAACACTATTTAATTTTCCAAAATCTAACCAGTTATTTTTTTCAAAATCGCTACCTACTGTAAAGAAGCATTTTCCTTCTTCTGTTTCCACATTTGTAAAAAATCCAGTATCAGTCTTTTGTTCAGCACCAACTGTTATTCCGTTATTTCTTGTTCCTTGAACTTCAATAAGTACAACAAATTTATCTCCTTTAATTTCAATTGGATTTAAGAACTCTAATGTATGATATCCAGCTTCAAATGTTTCTGATTCTCCTGCCTTTAACTGAACAGGAATAAAATCATTTTTTGCTTTACTTTCTCCATTTGGATTTACATAAACTTTACATGTATAAGTCTCTGCTGCAAAAATAGAAACTCGATCTAATAATTCTTTTTCTTTTGTTTTTTTATCAAATACAGTAGCAAGATATATCTTTGATGTAACAAATGGAAGAGCTGTATCTATTCCATAATAATCATATTGATAAAGATTATCATAACTTACTTTATCATCTGAATTTATTACTCCATATAAATTAGTATATATTCTAACATCATTATATGAAATATACATATAACCATTATCACCTGTTATCAAATAAACAATATTCCCATCAATTTTAAATCCTAATCCCAAAAGTAACTCTTTAGCTAATTCATCTGGTATTTCTTTAGCAGAATTTATATTTTTTTCTTTGAATTCTTTTTCAAAAACTTTAAAAAGAGATTCTTTCATATCTTCAAGAGGAGCCTCTTGTCTTTCTCCCCAAGAATTTTTAATTATCCATGCACCTTTTTCTTTTGGCCTATGTGCTTCATTAAAGTTTTCTATTGCATAATTGTCATCCCAACCAATTATTACTATACCATGATTTGATGGGCATTTATTTGCATCATCACAATATATAGCTCCAGTATCATTATTATAGTAATCTGACTCTAAAGACGCTCCATGAATACTTGCCATAATTGCACCATAATTTTTTATATGCTTTTTCATTGCATTTCTTAATTCTTGTGTATCTTCTGTTCCAATATATAAAGGAAACATTACTGTATCATAAATTTCTGTTTGTACAGTTTTATTTTCAATCTCACTTATATCAATCTTATCTTCGTTATTTTGAAATGGCATATCTGATTCTAGTATTGCTCCACTTCCATTTGTCAAATAGGCTGTAGCCATAAGGCCATTTCCACCCTCTCCAACTTCTCTGCTAAATCCTTTATCATTTATTTTGTTATTTAAAAAAGTTCTACTTGTTGCATATTCCATATGTCTTTCTGAAAAATCATATATTTTTGAAGTATCTCTATTATTTTTATAATCTCTCATAGCTAAATTTGATTCTAATGAAGCTAAACTTGCAAAAGCCCAGCAACTATTTGTTTGTTTTTGATTTTTAATAGAGACATTATTTTTAATAATATCCCTTAAATCAAATTTAGTTTCATAAGTTGCAGCTAATGTATCTACAATATTAATTGGATTTGTGTTTTCAGCTTTAGTTTTTGGAATTACAAAAGTAACTGGTTGAACACCTTTTAATTTTTCCTCATCTGATAGTTGTAGCCATTCTTGATATTCATCACTAAATTCTATGGCCTCATCAGATAAAGCCTCCATTAAATAATCTATTTCTTCTGCAAATACTGAATTAGCCATGCAGAAAATGATAATCATAAGAGCTATAATTGCTCCTGAAATTTTCTTTAGTCTTTTCATAACGATAATATCCCTTTTAATAAATTTATTTTACTTTATTATATATTTTTACTTTATAAATGTAAATTTCTTTTGTATTTATTTAATATAACATTTCAGTAACAAAAAAATCCTTAAACTCTAATTAAGTTTAAGGATTTTTCTAATTTTTTTATTGTTCTTTTTTTGTAGATTTTCTAGTTGTTTTCTTTTCTGTTTTTTCTTCTTTTTCTACTTTATCTTCTTTTTCAGCAGCCACCTTTTTAGTTGTTTTTTTAGTTGTTGTTTTCTTTTCTGCCTTATCTTCTTTTTCTTGTTTTGGTTCAACAACTTTTACTTTAGCATTATCTACTATTAAAGCAATACCTTTTTCAGATTTAATATTAACTTTTATACTATTTATTAAATCTTCGTTTGTTTTTAATTCTTCTTCTTTTCTTCCATAGCTTGCAGCTAATTCTTTAATTTTTTCATCAACTTCTTCATCAGATACTTCAATTTTAGCATCATTGTAAACAGCTTCTAAAACTAATCTCATTTTAATAGAATCTTTAGCTGGCTCTACGCTTTCTTTTCTAAAGTCTGCAACTGTTTTTCCAAGCATTTGAAGATATTGTTCAAAATTTATTCCTTGATAAGATAATCTTCTATTCATATCTTCTTGCATATTATCTAATTCTAGTTCAACCATTCCATTTGGAATTTCTACTTCTGAATTTTCTGCAACAGCTCTAACTGCTTTTTCTTCTAATTCAGCTTTAGATGCTTCTTCACTTTGTTTTTCTTTTTTAGCTTTGATATCAGCTTTTAATTCTTCTAAAGTATCAAATTCACTAACATCTTTAACAAATTCATCATCTATTTTAGGTAATTCTTTTGTTTTTATTTCATGTAAAACAACTTTAAATATAGCATCTTTTCCAGCTAAATCTTTAGAAAAATATTCTTCAGGGAATTTAACATTTATATCTCTTGTTTCTTCAGGATTCATTCCAACTACTTGATCTTCAAATCCTGGAATAAATGTATTACTTCCTAATTGTAATTCATAGTTTTCAGCTTTTCCACCTTCAAATTCAACGCCATCTACAGTTCCTGTATAATCTATAACTGCTGTGTCTCCTTTTTCAGCAGCTCTATCTGATACTGTAACCATTCTACTGTTACGGTCTGCCATACGATTTAATTCTTCTTCAACATCTTTATCTGTAACTTTTACTTCTGTTTTTTCTAAAGCTATTCCCTTATATTTTCCAAGTTTAACTTCTGGTTTTGTAGCTACTACTGCAGTAAATATTAAATCTTTTCCTTTTTCCATTTGAATTACATCTATTTCTGGTCTGCTTGCAACTTCAATTTTTTCTGATTTTATTGCTTCATCATATGCAACTGATGCAACATCTTGGAAAGCATCTTCATAAAAAATGCTTGCACCATAATATCTTTCAACTATATTCATTGGAGCTTTTCCTTTTCTAAAACCAGGTATATTAAAATATTTAGCATTTTTGTTATATACTTTTACTATTCCTTCGTCAAAAACTTTTGCTTCTACTGTAATTTCTAATTTTACTTCGTTCTTATTTTCAGTTTTTTCAACTTTTACACTCATTTTAATTCCTCCGCTTCGCATTAGCTAACAGTAATATTTTGGTTAACTGTTAGTAAAATTTTCTTCCTATTTCTCATAAATAGCTTTTATATTATATCACAGGAAAAATAAAAATCAAGAGTTTTCCATAAATTTATATATAGTTTTACATAATATTGTAAAAGAAACAGCCAGCAAAATAAATTATAATAATTGCTTCTATGCAAAAGAGAGCTATCATAGTTTCTGATAGCTCTCTAAAAATTAATATTCCATTTATTTTATTAGTCGCCTAAACACATTCCTAAATCTCTTGCAACTCTAATTAAATCATCATCCATTTTTATTTTTCTTATATTACTTTCTTTTGTATTACCAGAAGCTGCTCCAACAACTTTGTTATTTCCAACAACATCTTCTAGTGTAACATATCCCATTTCACCTTTTTTATAAGTAACCAAAACATTAAATACACCTTCCATTGCAAGTTCCATTGCTTTAGTTCCATATTTTGTTGAAAGAATTCTATCAAATGCAGATGGTGTTCCTCCTCTTTGTACATATCCTAAAGTTGTATTTCTAGCTCCCATACCTGTTAGTTCTTCTAATTCATTAGCTAGTTTTTCTCCAACTCCACCAAGTCTAATATTATCCAATCCTGCACCATCATTTAAAGTTTTTCTTACAGTTAATGTTCCATCTTTTGGCATTGCTCCTTCTGATGTAACAACTATTGTAAAGTTTTTACCTCTCGCTCTTCTTTCATTTATTTTATCTACTACCTTGTTAATATCATAAGGAATTTCTGGAATTAAGGCAACATCGGCGCCACCTGCTATAGCAGACTCTAAAGCAAGCCATCCAGCATATCTTCCCATTACTTCTAGAACCATTATTCTGTGATGAGCTTCTGCTGTAGTATGAAGTCTATCTAAAGCTTCAGTAGCTACAGAAACAGCTGTGTTATAACCAAAAGTCATATCTGTGTGTGCAACATCATTATCTATTGTTTTTGGAACTCCTATACAATTAACTCCTTTTAAAGAAAAATCTCTACTTGATTTTTGTGTTCCATCTCCACCTAATGTAAATATACAATCAAATCCATCATCTTTAATATTTTGAACACAAACATCTGATAAATCTTTATATTCAACTGTTCCATCCTCATTTACAACTTTATAATTAAATACATTTGTAGCATTTGATGTACCTATTATTGTTCCACCTTTTGTTAATAATCCAGATGCATTACCTTGTAAATCTAGTTTTACATACTCGTTATTTAATAAACCTTTGTATCCTTCTATAAATCCATAGCATTCAACACCATGAGTTCTAGCAGTTTTAACAATAGCTCTTATTACTGCATTTAACCCTGGTGCATCTCCACCATTTGTTAATATTGCAACTTTTTTTACTTTTGACTCCATATTATCTTCCTCCTGATTAACTTAGATTTTATTTTTTCACAATCAATTGATATTATATACATTTTATTTCAATAATACAAGCCTTTTTAATATTTTTTTAGTTATATTCTTTTATATCTAGAATACTATTTACTAATCATTAAAATTTTATTGGAGGAAACTATGAAATTAAAAATTATAAGTATCTTCTTTATTATTCTTATTTCATTAAATACTTTATCATATGGAATATATTCTGTTATTCCTATATGGAATGAAATGTCAGACACCACTGAAGTTAATGCTGAAACTGCAGATAACTTTTTGAATATAGAATCAGAAAGTGTAATTTTAATTGAACAAACTACTCGGAAAAATACTATACGAGAAAAATTCTCATGAACAACTACGTCCTGCAAGTGTTACTAAGGTAATGACTATTCTTTTAATAATGGAAGCTTTAGATAGAGGTGACATTACTTTAGAAACACAAATTCCTTGTAGCCAAAACGCGGCTAATATGGGCGGTTCACAAATTTGGCTTGATACTACTGAATCACTTTCTGTTCATGAAATGCTAAAAGCAATTTGTGTTGTAAGCGCAAATGATTGTACTGTAGCAATGGCTGAATATTTAGCTGGAAGTGAAGATTTATTTGTTCAGAAAATGAATTCAAGAGCAAAAGAATTAGGCATGAATGACACTGTTTTTAAAAATTGTCATGGAATTGATGAAGATGGTCATGTTTCATCTAGCTATGATATTAGTTTAATGTCTAAAGAACTATTAAACAATCATCCGCAAATTACTGAATACACAACTATTTGGATGGATTCTCTTCGTTCACGGAAAATCAGAACTTGTAAATACTAACAAATTAATTCGTACTTACGATGGTGCAACAGGATTAAAAACAGGTTCTACTAGTTTAGCATTATATAATTTATCTGCAAGTGCTACTAGAGGCGATTTATCTTTAATCGCTGTAGTAATGAGAGCTCCAACTACAAAACTACGATTTTCAGAAGCAAAGTTATTACTTGATTATGGATTTAGTACTTATAGTTTTCAAAAAATCGCAAATAAAGGGGCAACTGCCCAAAATGTAGAAATAAGTAAAGGAACTCGGAAAAAATGTAAATCTTGTGTTTGAAAACGACAGTGGTGTAATTTTAGAAAAATCTAATTCTTCACAAGTAAATCAAGAAATTGAAATTACAGGAAGCTTAGAAGCTCCTATTACAAAAGATCAAGTTCTTGGTAAAATGAATTTTTATGTAGATAATGAATTAATCTCATCAGTAAATCTGATAGCTGAAAATGATATACCAAAAATTACAGTATTAAACCTAATTAAGCAAGTAACATCATCTTGGTTTTCAATTTTAAGAAAATAATATTTTACAAAAAAAGACAAAAAATTTATTTTTAGGCTTGCAATATCAAAATAAAAGTATTAATATATGGGTATCAAACATTAGAAAGGATTGGTGCTTTATGAAAAGAACTCGGAACTTGTTCATTTTAACAGGCTCTCCTAAAGACACCTCTCTTGTTCTAAATGAAATCCGTTTTAAAGGTATGTTAGCTTATCCCTATGGGGTAAAAATTACTGACACCTTTGTAGGAAATGCATTTAAGAACAACAAAAGTGTCGCATGCTCCAAAGATGATTATATGGGCAAACTTAATGTAGTAATCAATATTACCATTGCAAATCACAATTCATCTACTTTGGAAACCAATAATCCGCAAACTATTTTTGTTGATGATGGGAATATCGCTACTCAATTTGCAAACATTGCAGATTCTTTAGGTTGTGATATTGGTGACCATAAATCTAATAGTTCTGGATTGAGTGGTGCTCCTACTGTTAAGGATTGTGCATACTGCAGATATTTAGCAGGTTTTCCTGCTGATAATGAACGGACGGTATATGAAAGCAAAAACTTCTTTGTTCTTCCAACCGTTGGTCAGTTCATTACTGGTTATCTGCTTGTTATTCCATACGAACACGTAATGTCCAATGCTGAACTCGACAGCCAAAGACTTGAGGAATTCAAAACTGTTCTTCAGGACATTGAATATATCCTCAAATTAACCTACAATGCCTCAAACGTTCTGGTTTGGGAAAATGGTAGTGGTAATGGTGGAGTTGGTAAAGCAAAGGATTCTATTGTACACTCACATGTTCATATTTGTCCTAGCCAGTATACCTCTGAAAAGATTATGGAAGTTTCTGGTTTTCCTTTTGAGACTATCACTCTTGAAAATCTCAAAGATTATAAGGAACATTCTTACTTGCTTGTAAGAACTCCTGATTATAATGTATGGAAAATCAATAACAATCCTGATCTTTATATTCCCCGTCAATATGTACGGCAGTTGGTGGCTGAAGAATATGGACTTCCTGGTGAGTCTTGGAATTGGCGTACTCATCATTTTTCAAAAAAAATGTATCAAACCGTTGAAGATATCAAAGCAGCTCTTCAGCGTAACTGGGACATTTTACCTGAGCGCATTAAGAACAACACCAGCTTTTTGTTTTAACACATCAACCCTATAGAGAATAGTTATACACAAAACTTAAAAATCATATTTTTGAGTCTTAGTATAACTACTTTCGACCATAAAAAAGGTGTAATTCACAACTGTGAATTACACCTTTTTCTTATGTTTTATAATATTATTTTTTTCTTTACTTTTGTAATTAATTCTCTTTTATAATTAATATCTTCCTCTTTTCTACAATAAGTATCTAACATAACAGCTATTGCAACAATTTTACTCATTTCATCTAAATTATTTATTTCTATTCTATATTCTGTCTTAAAATGTGGATTTGAACAATCTATAGCTCCAATTACAACTTCATCTAACTCTATTAAAAAATGATTTTCTGTATAATCTCCTGAAATCTTATATTCTTTTGTAGATGTTTTGGCTATAAATCTCGTTTTTATAGTTGATGGATCTTTTTTAAAAACTAAATTTTCGAATGGTTGTAATACTATTGAATATGTTTGATTCTTATAATCAGAATAATTTATAGCAATTTCTTTTCTTTGTGTTAAGCAATTTTCAACTGAATATGATTTAGTTATAGGACTTTCTTTTATTTCAAATAATTCTTTTGTATCATCTTTTACTTCAAAAACATTTCCTAAATATAAAATACCTTTTACAGACATTTCTTTTTCACTCATATATAGTACTTTTTGAGCTTTTGTAATATGTTCTGTAATTATACCATCATCCATATAATCATTAATCAAATCATATAATTGCTCTATTATTCTGTCTGCTTTGGCTTCTGATAAATCTTTTCCTTTTTCAAGAACAGAATCCACATCTTCTATTGCGTCTTCATTAAGTTCTCTTTCTATTATTATTTCTCCTGCATTTTCATCTATTCTAATTTCTGCTCCGTATTTTCCCTCGAAATTTACGTAAATATCTGCATCATCTAATCCCATTCTATATGATATCTCACCTAAAATCTCTTGATAATCAGTTAAAAGTGCACAAACTTGTTCTGCTGTTAATTTTTTTGTATTTTTTATTCTTTTAAAACCTTCCAAATCTTCAAAATCCATGTATTTTCTCCAATCTTTAGTATAATTTATATAAATATTTTATCATATACAAATATTTTTTCAACAATTTTTTATTATAACTAAAAAAAAGTCTAAGACAGAGTCTTAAACTTTCTTTATTGCGCAATAAATTTTATATTTTAGATAAGCTTAAATAAAAATTAAGCAATACCATATTTTTTCTTAAATTTATCTGCTCTACCACCTGTAGTGTTTTGTTTTAAGCTTCCAGTCCAAAATGGATGACATTTAGAGCAAGAATCAACTTTCATTTCTGGTTTTGTTGAATTTGTTTCTATTACGTTTCCACATGCACATATTATTTTAGAAGCCACATAGTTTGGATGTAATTCTTTTTTCATGTAATTCACCTCTTTCTTACATTTTTAAAACAATCTTTTATATAATAACATAATATTTATTCTATTGCAAGTTCTTTTTTTAAAATAATTCTACAAAAGTTGTAAAAGCATCTTTATATTGTACAGTACCATTGTTTTCTGATGAATCTGTTTTCTTTTCTCCACTAACCTCAGCTTTTATTACGTTATCTTTATTTTCCACATTATTTTCTGTATTGTTTTCTACTTCGTTTTGAGTATCATTCTCGTTTTCAACTTTTGAATTTGAGTCTTCAGGAACAACTTCTTGTGATACAACATTTTGCGTTTTAGTATTATTTTGTTCTTCATTTAATACTTGTTGTAATTCTTCTATAAAACCTGGTCCTTCCGATTCTTTTTCTTTTCTAGTAAAATCGAATACTGTATTTCCATCATTTGCACTTTTTAAATTGACTTCTAATGAATTTCTATTTACTAATTTAGTCATTATATTAAAAATACAAGCCACTATACAAACTGCTAGTAATACTTTTTTCCATAATTTAGCTAGCATAATATTCTCCTTTCACTAGTTTCTCTCATAAATTATATTATACTATAATTTTAAAAAAAGTCAATAAAACATCTTGTTTTTATTTCTAATTAAGTGTAGGTTAGTCAAACATATGTCACACTTTTTTGAAAAATATATACT
>CAPOZU010000026.1 GCA_948676835.1 uncultured Clostridia bacterium | reverse complement strand
AAAGTCCAATTCAGTACAGAATGGATTTCTACCCTAAAACAGCATAGACACTTGTCCAACTTTTGTGGGTCACTTCAGTGTTCTAACATACTAGAACATTAAAAATGTTCTGTATGATTAAGGGAACAAACTTCCCTTAATAAACCCTTTTCAAGATTATTTAAAATTATTTATTGCATTCTACTGAATATCAATAAATACCATAATTATTGCTAATTATTATTTTAATAATCTTGATTTAGGAAACCTCTGTCGGTTTCCCAAACCCTTCCACTTTATTTGTAAAATTAATTAAATAAATTTAATCAATTTTACAAATTTATCTTTCCTGTTGATATTCTTTAAAATTGGTGTTTTTTCCCTTACAAATTCCGTCTATAAAAGCGTCTATTTCAGCCCACGTTTTAAAGCAATTTTTATCATCAACAGAATACCAATCTTGATTTTTATGTTCTCGACCTACTATTGCAATTGCTTTGTTATAAGTATAATCGCTTGAAATATTTAGAATAAGTATTTGTTTATCACTATCAGATAACATATATTCATTTAGTCCGCTAACTCGTTTTATTATGTCTGCTTTATTCATCTTTCTTTTTCTCCTTTTTCATTATCGTTTAATATAATGTCGTTTGCTTGATTTAATAATTCTTGATTTTGTTCTATAATCGAGTTACTAATATAATAATTATTTAATTTTTCAAGTTCCGCTTCTTTGTATTTATTAAATACAGATGTATATGTATTAAGCGTTACACTTATATCTGTATGTCCCATAAGTCTTTGCAGTGCTACTGCTCTCATTCCTGCTTCAATGCATCTTGTTCCGTAGGTATGTCTTAAACTGTGTGTTGAAACATCTTCTATTCCCATTTTCTTTAAAGTCTTTTTTAATAATCTGTTTGCATTTCGTGGATCCATATATCCACCTTTTACATTAACAAATAATTGCTTATCAAAATTATTTTCTGTTAACATCATTTGACTAATAATTTCATTCTTTATAAATTCTGGTATTGGTACTTCTCTAATTCCTGCATAAGTTTTAGGTGATTTTCCCATTATAACTTTATAATCTTTATCTGTTGTTAAAGTCTTATTTACATGAATTAAATTTTTTCTTAAGTCTACATCTGTACTTCTTAGTGCTAAAACTTCACCTATACGTAATCCCATATACATTTCCATTAAATAAGCAACTTTAAATGGTTCTTCTGCAACTGATGTATTCAACAAATAGTTTGTAAATATTTGTTGTTCTTCTAATTCTAGCGCTCTTACAATTTTAGTAGGCTTTTTGCTTTTAGGTTTTACAATATCAATCATAGGATTTTTAGTTATATATCCTTTATTTAGTGCATATTTAAAAGCCTGTGTAAATTGCTCTGTTAATTTTTTTATTGTTGAATCACTATATTCCGTTAGTGTATTCAAATATTCTTGAATTTCATTACTATTAATTTCATCAATATTTTTATTAAGTATATAAGATGATTCAAGTTTCTTTATAGAATGTAATATTCTTGCGTACTGTCTTTCTCCTATTAAGTTCATATCTAGCTTTTTTTGTGTATTTGCTCTCATTAGTTGATTTAATGGTATTCCATTATTTTTAACAAATAAGTCATTTCCCTTTTGACATTGTATTGATATTAAAAAATCTTGTGCGTCTTTTTCAGTTGTAAATGATTTAGTTTTTCTTATTTCATCTAAAGTATTTTTATCTATGACATAATAAGCACATTTCCATTTTTTCTTTGATTTATCATAATAAATACTACCATTTGCCATATTATTCCCCCTAAACTCGTCTACTCATTTTCCACATTAAATATGCAAGTAGCATTATTTGATTTGTTTTTCCAATATTTATAGCTGGGAAATCTGCTCTTCTAAAAATTCTATATGCAACAGTTTCACACACTTTTAAATCATTCATTACATCTTTAACACCTATCATCCTGAAAGGATTTTTTACTCGTCTTATAGTATCTACTGCCATTCTTTGCTCAGGTGTTAAAATTTCTTTTGTTTCAATTACTATATTTTTCATTTCTGTATTTTGTATTTCATCAATAACCTTAGTAGTTATGTTATTTAATTCTTCCATTTTTTCATTCCTTTCATATTAATCTTTCATACTATCTATAAATTTTAAAATTACTGCTTGAATGCCTAAAATCATCTTTAATGTTTCATCTTTTACTTTTTTAGAATTCTGTTTTTCAAATTTAAGAGGTATATTCATATTTTTAAATACATCTAAACTATTAACTTCTGTATTATCATAATGAAATTTAGAATTATCTAAAAAGAATACATATTCAACGGCTTGTGCTTTTGAAACTGATTTAAACTCATTGTTTGATTTACACACTATAAACAAGTTTCCTCTTATTGTTTCTGGTATATTTAAGTTTTTTGAAATCGATATATTAGGTTTTAAATTATCCCTATACTTTTTGCAAACAATAACTATATCTCTATAGACTATTTCTTCAATTTGACCGTTCAAGTACTTTTTCAAATTCTTTTACGTCATTTTTTATCTTTTGAAGTTCAGGTGATTTTCCTACTTCTTGATAAATAACTATAATTTCATTATTTTTCATCAGTATCACCACTTTCACTACTTAGATTTATTAAATACACTTTATACGCAAGATCATCTAAATACCTTTTATTCTTAGGGTCATCTAAACTTATTGTGTTTTTAGTAAATAAGTTATCATACTTTTTAAGTTTTTTATTTTTTTCTTTAGTAGTTGGTTTTGATATTTTTTTCATTTTCAAATCTCCTAAAATATATTTAGGTTACCGGTAGCCTAGATAGGCTTAAGCTTGATTTAATAATAAGTCGTTTTAAATCAAAAAAGTATAAAAGTATAGAAATTACAAAAAATACATGAAAATTACAAAAAAAGTGTTAAAAAGCTGAAAAATACACTTTCAAAAAATCTTTGAAAGTGTATTTAAATCAACTATTTATTTATTTTCAAAATCCTATTTACGTTCAATATCTTTTTTCAATAAAAAAACCTTAAACTATAGTAATAAACTATAACTTAAAGGTTTTATTATATTTATATTATTCTTCAAAATCATATTTATTTATAACATCTAAATAAAGTATATTCTTTTCAGTTAATTCAGCCAGTTCTGATTTCGTGATTTTTAACTTTTCAAGTATATCATCAGAAAAGTCTAAATCCTTTTTAGAAATAATACATTTTCTATTACTTGGTACATAGTTACCGTTAGTACAGTGTAAACTTCCTAACATTAATTCATTAGTTCCTCTAGCAATATTTAATATTATTTCTGTTATTTCTAATCTTAAGTTATTAGGTTTATAATTTTCTAATACAAAAACAGCAATATTACTATCTGCTAATACATAACCTGACAAATATATTTTATTTGTTTTATAGTCTACCATATCAACTTGGCATATATCTTCTTTTTCAATTATTTTAAGTTTAAATTTACCTTTATCATATTTATTAGTCTTTGGAAAATAAGCTATGTAATATAGAAATAATGTATTCACCTCAAATGGATTTTTACTATTTTCAAGATTTTGTATTTTAGTCCTATTAAATAGTTCATTTTCGCTAATTTCTAACTCATTACATAATAAATATATTTGTTCTGCGTCTGGTAATACTTCTCCTTTTTCGTATCTCCCAACAGTAGTAGCATTTTTTCCAATAGCATTTCCTACATTTTCTAGACTTAATCCTTTGGCTCTACGAGCATTACGCAATTTTTCTCCAAACTCTTTTTTATTAAATTCAGCCATACTCAATCACTTCCTTTAATAAATATATACACTATTAATTATACCATTTTTATCCAATCTTTTCAAGTTGTAATGCTTGCTATGACTAAGATTAATTGATTTATATAGTAAAAAATGTTATAATATATTTATACTATAATGTATAAGAATGGTTTTAAAGTCTTAATATTTAATCCATTCCACAGGCGTAATGCTTGATGTTCAATTATGAATCCAGGCATTGCGACTGCCTGGATTTTTTATATACGAGATTTTAACATTGTTATTTTTCCGTTATACGTAATTGAATTATACTGCATAGAATCTATTGACGGGAGAACAACAATGAAAAACATTTTTTTAGATGGACGGTTGCCCAGGTGGTAGTCCAATTACAGATTACATTATGTAGTAACCATTCAGCTTTAAAAAGGGGGAAATTTCCCCCTAATGCTTTTTTACTTGAATATTAAGTTATTTTAATGTATAATTGAATTAGTTAATTAGAACTAGTCGCAATAGTTTTAGTTAATCAAAACACGGGGTTTATCATTGTTGTTCTCCCGTGTTTCTTTTTTATTTACCTGCATTATACGCATTATTTTATGAAAAATAGTTAAAATTAGCAATTATATTAAAATATTTCGCATAAAATTCTTATTTTATTAAGCAAAAACTGCATATCACGCAATTTTCAATGCGTAATATGCAGTTTTCATATTTTTGATTTGTTTACATAATTTTGCTATATTGATATTGTACTAAATATATTAGTTTTGGAGGGAATTTATTAATGAAAGGTATAAATGCTAATATTACTATTAGTGCTAAAGATATAATAACTATTTTTAACATTCTTCGCAGTATTGGTTTAAATACTACTCTTAAAGGCACTAAGTATATTAATAAAGCTATACAACTATTAGTTGCATCAAATAGTGATATTATTGTACTTGAAAATATTTATAGCAATATTGCAAAATATTACAGCATAACTCCAAAACAAGTAAAAAATGCTATTACATATGCTTTAAATAATAGATTGTATGAAAAATCAATTCAACATTTCCAAAGTATATTTGGTTTTGAATATGATGATTATTATTTTACAAACAAAATTATAATTGAAGAAGTTGCTCGAATTATAATAATTAGTAGAATATCTTAATTTTTTTAACAAATTGTAATTTGTTAGTCAAACTGTACTTGCCAATTTTTATCATTATATGCTTTAAAACACATTTCAACTTGTTCTTTATTACTCTTTTCTTCTGCTAATAACGGCAATTCATCTATTGAAAAATATTTAATTTCTGTTGTTTCTATATTTTTGATAAACTCTCCACCAATTACATTGCATAATACAAAAATTTTACATATTCCATAAGCATATATAGGCTTATTGTGTTTATTTCTGTCTTGAACAGCAATTATTTTTATAGTTTCTACATCTAATCCTGTTTCTTCTTTTACTTCTTTTATTGTATTCGATTTAACACTTTCTAACACATCACACCATCCACCAGGTAGTGACCAAGTACCATTATTTTCGTGTGTTAGTAATATTTTATTATTTTTGAAAATAACAGCTCTTGTATCTATTTTAGGTGTTTGATAACCTGTTTCGCTACAAAACAAGTCATTTACTTTATCTAAACTTATATTGCTTTTTTCTTCTATCATTTCTGCTGATATTTCTCTTAATCTTTCATATCTTTCTATATCATAGGCATTGTTTGTATATGCTAATCCTACTTGTGCTAAACTTTGTATTTCCATAGCCCATTTTATCCATTTTTCCATACATTACCTCTCCCCACAACTTACTATAAATCTTTCAAACTATAAAATTGTAATTTATTATTTACTACATTGGTTTAAGATTTTTATTAAGTCTATCTACCATCCAAGCAATTCTTTTTTTTCTTCCATCATCAGTCTTGGCATCAAAATAGGCTTTAGCATAAGTTTTCTTCACTGATGGGGACATTGACTGAAAATTTGTATAAGCAAGTTCATATTCTTTTAATATAGTAGATAACTCTGAAATATGTTTCTCTGTTATTTCCATAGATTTTGGAGCATTCCATTGCCCATTATTTTTTGCTTCTTCTATTTTCTTTCTACCATATTCAGTCATAAATCCTCGTTCTTCAAGGCTTTTTGTTAATGCTTTATTTTTTTCGGACCATTTACTATTATCTCTACGCATAGAAAAATATTTTTTATAAGTTTTATCATCAATACTTTGCATTTGCCCATCAATCCATCCAAAGCATAGAGCTTCTTCAAGTGCTTCATTTGCTTTTATTGTTTTTGGCTCTCCAGATTTTCTAAATAAAAGCCAAACACCATCTTTTGATAAACAATTTTCAAATAACCAATTTCTAAATTCTTCTCTATTAGCAAATTCGATTATATCTTTCATTGTATATCCTCCTCGTACAAATTACTATTTATCTAATTATTTATATTATCACAAATTAGCTTATTAGTATATATAAATCTATTTTAAATAAGGGGAGCAATTTTGGGGAGCAATTTGAGAGCAGAAAGTAAAAATTAATCAATAATGTTAAATATTTTTGAAATATGATTGAATGAGAAATATTGCTTATATATCAACTGTATCAATACTTACAAATACTTTTGAATAAAAATAAAAAAAGATGAATTATCTTTAAATTCATCAGTTTTTGGTGGAGGTGACAAAAGTTCTCCTTTATATATCAACAGTTTTCTTCATTTTGTTGACAGAAATGTTGACAATTTTGCAGTTAATCACTCTTAAAGGCATATAAATTTACTCTAATTTTATGAGTGATACTAGAATTTACAAAATATATTATAGCTATTATACAGTAATCAATAATTTTATTCAAGTAATACTTTGCTAATATATTTTGCTATATGTGGCTAAACCTATAAAAATGTCAAAATTTTATTTTGATATTTTTATGGGTTATCGTGGAAGAGTTTGAGAAACCGAGTAAGGTTTCTCATCAGTTTAGCTGTTAAGCTAAACTGCATTATAACAATATGCCAATATTGTTATAACACGATTATAATATTCAAATAAACTTTAAAAGTTTATGTTATTTGTTGTTCTTTGTAAAAAGATCACAACAAATATGAATATTTAATCGTGAAAAAGGATTATTAAGGAAAACTTTAGTTGTCCTTAATCACACAGAACTTCTGCGAAGTTCTAGTGTGTTAGAACTTCAAGAAAGTTTGACATAGCAAAATCAAAGGAGGTATTTATTTTGTTAAGCCTTCGAAGGCTATCTTAAAAGAAAAGGATTATAAAAAATGAGTTATGCAATAATTAGAAATGCTAACTACAAAAAAGATAATCTTGCAGGATTATACAAACATAACGAAAGAAAAAATATAAACTATTCTAATAAAAACATTAACAAAAGTAATTCTATAAAAAATTATTCGATTAAACAATGCATTACTACTTACTCAAAAGCTATTAACGAACTTATAAAAGCTAACGATTTGAAATGTAGAATAACAAGTTATACTAATTTAGCTTGTGAATTTATTATTACTTCTGACAAAGAATTCTTTGAAAAAATTGGCGAAGAAGAAACAAAAAGATATTTTCAAACTGCCTATAATTTTGTTTCAAATTATAAAAATCTAGGAGAACAATATATTTTATCTGCAAAAGTTCATTTAGATGAAAGTACACCCCATTTGCATTTAGTATTTGTTCCAGTTATCCAAACTAAAGATAAAAACGGTAATCAAGTCAAAAAAATTGCTTGTAGCGAATATTGGAAAGGTAAAGACAGTTATAAAAGGTTACAAGATAATTTCTATAAATATATTACTGAAAATGGATTTGATTTAGAAAGAGGAAAAGAACAAGAAGTCGAACATTTAAGCACGGAAAAATTAAAGCAGATTACCAACTATGAAAATATAAAATATGAATTAATGCAAGAAGAAATACAACCATTAGAAACTAAAAATACAACTTTAATTTTAGCACAAAATAAAGAATTAGTTAAATATGTAAATAGACTAAAATTGCATTTAAGCAAGTCTTATACTGCAATAGAAACCGTGAATAAATTACAAAAGCAAAATACTGATTTGCAATATAAAAATCAAGAATTAAAAAGAGAAAATCATAAATTAAAGAATTACATAAATAAAACTTTTGAAGTTGTAAAACACCTTTTTAATTTTCCTTTAGACAGTTTTAAAAGATTAGTTGATAATTTTGTAAAAAATATGGAAAAATAAGTTTGTCTTATTGAATTTTGTATAATTATACTGTATAATGCTTTTCATAGGAAGTGAATAAAAAGCAGATGTGTGTTGCCACTTTACTACATAGCCTTTGCTATGAGAAAGTGAGGTGGTGTTTATGGTAGATTTTTTACTATTCCTAATTATAGGATTTATGGTTTCAGCCACTATAAACGTAGCCTTATTGACAGTTATATACATAATGTGGATAAATAAGGAATAAATAAAAACACTACATTTTGCTTTGCACGGCAATGTAGTGTTTTGCTAATTATATTGGCAACATACATTTCTGTATGTTTACTTCCTATCTTTATTATACACACTTTTTTATATATTGTCAAATGAATGAATTAATATCTGTTGCATAATTTAATTTTTTTCTATCATATAATATATATTTTCATTTTCAAGAAGGTTTTCATTATCTCTATCAAATATGTAGTAAAAATTAGTATTATTTTCCTTTATATTTACACTAATTTCGATTTTATTATCTTTAATCTTATATGTAATATTTCCACTTAATTTTACTCCGTTTTCTAATATTATTTCTGCTTTATTGTTATTTAATATTATCTGCGTATTATTTGAATTAGACTTGTATTTTCCATTATATGCTTTAGGAGCACATAATATAAGAATACAAAAAGCCACAAAAAATATTATAATATTTATAATTCTATATTGTACTTTATGTTTTTTATATGCTATAATTGAAAAACTCCCAAATATAATCCAGCAAATTCCTGCAAAAAACATATTATTTGCCAAACTTATTATGACAAATATAAATGCAAAAAACAATTCTACCCCCAAGCCAATCATTTTCAATCCTTTTTTAATTTTTTTTATAACTATATCTGTATTATTTAAATTTGGCTCATCTATAATATTTTCGTTTTCTTCAAGAATTTTGTTATCTTCTACCTGTGTTAAGTTTTTATCGTTATTATCTATTTTTTCTTCTTTGTCATTATATATTATAGTTTCATCTTCTTCAAAATTATAATATGTATTTTCACTATTTATTTCTTTATTAATTATTTCCACAAATTTATTTAAATGCTTTGATACTTCTGCCATAATATATATATTAGAGCATTGTATTCTAAAATTAATACCCTCGTTTGAAGTAACAGATAATCTACCATAATCACATATAGGTAATTGTCTATTATTATTAAATCTTTTATCAGGTCCACCATTTTTATTTACATATTTCCAAGTATATGAAATTATTTTTGCATCTTTTGGAACAACTTCTTCTTCAATATACCTCGAATTAGAAATATCAAAATCAAGATTATTGTATTTACACCCTCTAACTTTAAACCCCTTAAAAATTATTATTCTATCAGGTGTTAAATATACTTTTTCATTACCAATTGAAATATAATAAACATCAACATTTGATTTAAGATACCACGGAGTACCTTTATATATTTTTATCTTTGTTCTTGTGATAGAATTAGTAGCACCTGAAGAATATTTTAGGTCAGCATTTTTTACTGATGTATTTACTCTCCAGATTTTTTGATTTTTATTCATTTCTTCTATTATGGTATTTAAAACATTATTTTTTTCTTCACTATATCCATCAAATTCATAATCTAAGTAAATTTTGCCATATAATGCAATAATTCCCTTTATTATCAATCCTATTGGGATGAAAACTATTAACATACATAAAATATTGGCTATATAATTTAATTTATGTATATTATCTAATTTTTCAAGAACAATATCGTTTTTAGACATTTCGTCCAAATTTTCACTTTTAAAATAAGTAGTATCTCCAATAGTCAATGTCCTAGCATCTGTTTGCTTTGGAATAACTTTTTTAGTTTTTGGAGTATCTTCTACATAAGATATTCCTGTGCCAGGAATAGAATAGGTTCTTCTTATTTTCCCATTTGCAGTTTTTGTAACTCTGTATCCCTTTACTCCCCAGCTATATCCTATACCTGATTTACTTAAATTAATTCTAAATCCACCACCAAGGTTAATACTTTTTCTATATCTCCAGTCCATATTTTAATCCTTTCAATTATTATAAATTTTACACACCTTTGTTTTTGGCTATAATATTCTTTATTTTATTTTTTCTTTCTATCAATTCTGTGTAAGAACTATTAGCATTTATGTTTTTTAATCCATTTTCTATAACTTTTAATTCTTCTTCATATAACTTATACTTTCTTAAGATTTTAGCTGTTTCCTTGTAAAGTGCTGGTGCATCAAATTTCTTTTCCATTGATATATATAAATAGTATAATGCTTTTTTATCATCTATACCTTTATAACTTAATCCTTCTATTTCTTCGTTATATCCATCCCCCTTTTTCTTTGATGCCTCTTTAACTTTTGGCATTATAGAATATATATAAGATAAAATTTCTTCTCCAGTATATACATTTTCACTTTTTATCTTATTGGGATAAATTTCATTATTATTATTAATTTTATCTGCTATCCTAATTCCTATGCGTTTTTGTTCTATATCTGCCACTATTGTTCTCCAATTTGACATATCTTTATCTACAAGTAATCTATTTATATCCCATACTGTAAAACTTAAATTCTCTGGTGCATCATCTCTTGTTTTATATTTATTTTTGTGCATATATACAATATATTCATTTTCTTTCAATTCTTCTTTTCCTAACTCGGTTAATGTATATTTTTTTGAAAAATATACATCAGGTAAATCTGCTTCTTTTGCATTTTTCTTTATATCTTCAATTAATTTTTCTTTATTTTGATTTACTTTCAAATTTAATGTAGATGCAATATCCTTTAATTCACTTACTTTTAGGCTTTTTAGAATTTCAAATTTTGTTGCCCATTTTAGAAACCCTCTATTTTCAAGACTTTCTAAAGTATGACCAATATCTCTAATTCCATATTTGAACCACCAAAATCCTGGATATCCATTTGTAGGTTTAGGATAATTTCCACTGTTACAATATTCTAATAACATTATTTCAGCAATATATAATCCATTTTTAGAAGGATAAGTAGTTTTTTTTCTTTCCTCAAATGTAATTACTTTTTCAGCCATAGATGTTCCTGCATATGCTTCCAAAGTATAATATTCATCTGGCTGATAAAAACTTTTTTCATCTGCTGATATAGTATTAGAATTAACAAATGGTCCTGTAAATTTTACTTTCGGCTTTTTTTGTGTATTTTCATTTTCTTTGGTCTGTTTTCTTTTCTTAAAAATATCTAATAATCCCATAATTATAACCTCTAATTTATTATATATTAAAAATATCTAAATACAAAGCATTTTGCTTACTTAATATCTCTTGTTCATTTTCATTTAATTTTAATTGCTCAAACATTTCATCAGTAAAATCAACATTTTTCTTTGAAACATAACATTTTCTTAAACTTGGCTCACATTTTGCATTTGTTCCAAAATATCCCCCAAGCATTAATCCATCTGTGCCATTGCAAATATTTATTTCAATAACAGGAACATCTATACGAGTGCTTGTTGGTCTATAATTTTCCATCACAACAAATACAATTTCATCATTACATATTAAGTAACCCTCTGAGTATATTCTTTTATCGTGATAATCTACAAACTTTGCTTTACAAATATTTTGTTTTTGCTCTAGTTCTAATATGTATTTATCAGGTGCAAATTTCTTTGTTCTAAAATTATAAGCATTAAAATATACATACAATTTATCTGTATTAAATGGATTTCTAGATTTGTTATGTTGCATTGTTCTAATATTATCATTTTCGTATAAATCAGCTTCATATATTCCAAGTTCTTCACAAATTATACTAATATC
>CAPOZU010000025.1 GCA_948676835.1 uncultured Clostridia bacterium | reverse complement strand
GAATCGTTATTAACAATATAAGGTACTCAAAGTATATATTTTTCAAAAAAGTGTGACATATGTTTGACTAACCTACATTTTGTCATCAAAATAATTTACATAAGATATTTACAAAACTACGAAAGTGTGCTATAATAATAAGTGATATTTTCGTAGCAATTATGCAAAAAACTTCGTGCATAATACTACAAAAAGTATAACCAAGGGAGTGATAACATTTTTTTAACAATCTACTTGTGAAAGGAGTGAAAAGAAAGCCAGTTGTAAATCAACAGAGTCCTTTGTAACTACCAACAAACCAACACACATTAAATTTAGGAGGAAAATGTATGTATAACGTAAAGCTTTCTAACTATGCTATCGAGACCCTGCGGACCCTGGTTGGACTGGATGACGGCAGAATCAATCTGAAGACCGGCATTATCCAAGTCGAAGCCAAGGACGGCGTCAAGAAACTGGCCGAGAAGTTCGGTATCGACAACGTCAATCATAAGCCCTATGATGAGTTTGTGGTTGAGGAGGAGAAACCGGCTGCTGCGGAACATGATCTGGATAAACGCAACAGGATCATCGGCTACAATCTGGAGGTCGGCTCTGTTGTCAGGGTAAGGACCGACAAGGGGACGGAGCATGCTGTAATCATTGCCATCAATGGCAACAAGTATACCGCTGCCAAGCTGGTGCTTTCGGCCATCAAGGCACGCACGGATGGAACAGTCATGGTTCCCCTGAAGAAGGGCCGGGATATCGTTTACCGGAACATGACCTACCGTGATATTGTGACGCTCACTGGAGAAATCGCCTATGACCTGGAGTGGACGGACTTCATGAAAGGCTCTGGCGGCATGATTGTCGGCAAGGTGACCAATGTGAAGCTCATCCAGCCGGTTATCGACATCATCGGAACTATCCCCGAGGATGCACCTCAGGAAGAGCCTAATTCTGAGACGGGTGATGCGGAGGCAACAGCTTCTGAGGACGACCAGAATAAGGTGATCAATTTCCTGAAAGCCATCGAGGATTCCGAGACTCTGGAAGACCTGTTTTCCAAGCTGGAAGTTGCGAGCGACATCCTGCTGCAGGCGGCAGAGGAGTGCATCGAGACCGGGCGAAGCAATGTCAAGAAGCTTATTCCGGTTCTGCAGTCCAAGTATGAGAAGGCCTATGGACGGCTCAGCCAGAGCGCCATCAAGAACAAGATGAACGAGGAGTTCAAGGCGTGGTGTGAAAACCACAATGTGGAGATGGAGGAGTGCTCTGTCAGCTACTTCCTGAAGGCCATTGTCAAGGGCATCAAGAAGTCCTAAGCAATTCAATCAAGCAACAACCAAAGTTATACCTTTCGGCGCGGTGGAGAAATCTCCACCGCGCTGTTTTTTTTCTTGACAAAACTATAAAATGAAATATAATACTTTTATAAATGGAGGAAAGTATGAAAGTTTTAATTACTGGAGCATCTTCTGGTATAGGAAGAGATTTAGCAAGAGAATTTGCTAAAAGAAAATATGATATAGTTTTAGTTGCTAGAAACATAGAAAAACTAGAATCAATAAAAAAAGAATTAATAGATGAATATGAAGTAAATGCTGAATATCTAAGTATAGATTTATCAAACAGAGAAAAGTGTATCGAACTTCATGATAAAGCAAAAGATATAGATATTCTTGTGAATAATGCTGGGCTTGGAGATTTCGGAAATTTTAGCAAAACAGAACTAGAAAAAGATTTTTCAATCATAGATACAAATATAACAGCAATGCATATATTAACAAAATTATACTTAAAAGATATGAAAGAAAAGAATTCAGGGAAGATATTAAATGTTGCATCAATAGCAGGATTCTTGCCTGGACCATTAATGGCAACATATTATGCATCCAAAAATTATGTAGTAAGACTTTCAGAAGCAATTAGAGAAGAACTAAGAAAAGAAAAATCAAATGTAAAATTAAGTATATTATGTCCAGGACCAGTTAGAACGAATTTTAATAATGTAGCAAATGTAAAGTTTGAAATAAGTTCGCTATCAAGCGAATATGTAGCCAGATATGCAGTAGATAAATTTTTAAAAGATAAATTCTATATTGTGCCAGGATTTCAAATAAAATGTGCTAAATTCTTTTCAAAAATAGTACCAACATCAATACTTGCAAAATGCACATATTATATGCAAAAAAGAAAAGAAGGGAAAGAATAGTAAAAAGGAGCCAAAGTAATGAAAATATTAATGGGAACAAAAAATCCAGGAAAAATTGAAGGTGCAAAACAGGCCTTTGAAAAATATTTTACTAATGTAGAAATTGAAGGAATTTCAGTAAGTTCAGATGTTGGAAATCAGCCAGTAAATGAAGAAATATTGCAAGGAGCTAAAAATAGAGTAAAAAATTTAAGAAAATATGCTAAAGAAAATAATATAGATGCAGATTACTATATTTCATCAGAAGCAGGAATTACAAATCTTTTAGGGGAATGGATAGATTTTAATGCAGCAGTTATTGAAAATAAAGAAGGATTTCAAAGTGTTGGAATGAGCCAGGGATTCCAAATACCAGAAAAATATATTAAAGATATTTTAGAAACAGAACTTGGGAAAGTTATGGATAGTATATTTAAAGGAAAAGAACTGAGTAAAGGAAAAGGCGGAATAAGCTATCTTACACATGACGAGATTTCTAGAATAGACTTAACAAGAGATGCATTTATAATGGCACTAATTAGCCATACAAATGGAGAATTATGGAAATAAAAAGGAGAAAAATGGAAAAGATTATAATAGAAGTTGGATCAACTAATACAAAAGTAGATTTATATAATGGAAAAGAAATAGAACATTTAGAAACAGTAACAATTGAATTTAAGAAAAATTATAAAAAAGAAAATACACTTTTGCCAGAAGATGTAAAAAAGCTTATAAATTTAGTATTAAACTATAAGCAATCTTATACAAATATTTATATTTGTGGTACAAGTATTTTTAGAAATTTAACAGAAAATCAAAGAGATGATTTTTTAAATGAATTTTCAAAGCAAACAGGTTTTGAATTTAATATAATTTCACAAGAACAAGAAAATGAATTAACTGTTTTTGGAGCTGTTAGAAACATAAATAAAAAAGTAGCTGTATTCATTGGCGGTGGAGGTTCAACAGAAATTGCAATTTATGAAAATGGAATCAAAGAAATGGTAAATTCATCTTTTGGTGTTGTAGATGTAACAAGTAATTTTCCTGATTTAAGTAATGATTTACCAACTACAAAATTAGAAGATGTAAGAAAATTTGTAAAACAACGATTAAACTTGCCAAAAGAAAAAGCAGATATTTTAATTTTAGCAGGTGGTGGACACAAAGTATTTGCTTTAGGCTCAGGAATTCATTATGAAAAAAATACATTATTTGAAGATGATGTTGAACCTATAATGATGAGTATAGAAGATAGAAAAAAAGATACTTTAAGATATTTTGAAGAGATATCTTTAGATGAAATAAGAGAAAGAGTAGATAATCCAAAATGGTGGGATGCAACACGAGCAATGTGTGCTGTAGTTTTAAATGTTGCAGAAAGCATAGGAGCAAAATACATAGTTCCAACAGATATTTCAATGGTTTATGGAATAATTGAAAATAATAAATAAAAAGAAAAGCTGCCAATCTGTAAATGATGACAGCTTTTTTTATTATTGAATCAATCCAGTAACTAAAATACCTAAATTCTCTCTATAAATTCCAGCAAATTGAGAAACAGGAATTGGATTTTCACCTAAACCAACTTCAATAGTAAATCCAGGTCTATTATAGTATAAAATAAACCAATCTTTAAATCCTGCAAAACTTGAATTTTTAGGGACTTCCTCAGCAGTATATCCAGAGATGCGAGCAAATTCTTCAGCAATTTTTTGACTGTTAGGCGGAGTTTGATCTTGATATTGATAGTAAATTACTCTACCTTGAGTGTGATAAGTTATCATTAAACTAAAATTATGTCTTAAAGTAAAGTTATATAGGGCAACAGATTCAGGAGCAGTAAGAGGACCATATCCAACAAAATCACGAGGAGCAGGTCTATTAAATCCTTGTGCATATTTTATTTCTTTGGCATCAGCCCATCCTGCTGGGAACTGAAGATTATTGTCAATCCCTTCGATATTAGCTTTCCAGCCACTTGGGAACGGAATATCAGGGAAGCTACTTGCAATTCGTTTTGCATTTGTATATGCCCATGAATTTTCAGAGAAGAACCCTGTAACAAGGTCAACTCCATCAGGGTTTACCATTGGCACAATGTATAAAGAAACATTGTTAAATAATTCACGAGCGTTGTATCCAAAGATATTTAAATTATTTACATAGCTTTTTGATATATTTTCTAAAAATTTCATTAGTAAAGGAGCAGTAATCCATTCATTTGCGTGCGTCGCAGCACAATATAGAACTTCTTTTCTACCGGTTCCAAATTTAATAGCTCTAAGAGGTCTACCTAAAACACTAGTTCCAATACTTGAAACTTCTAGAAATGGATATATTGTTTTTAATGCATTAATATTTAAGTTTAGAATTTGTGATGTATAACTGATATTTGTTTGTACTATGCTTCCAAAAGGAACTGTTATTTCCTCACCAATAGATAAATTATCAGCTTCAATATTTGGGTTTGCATAGATTATTGCATCAACTGTTGTAGAATATTTTTGGGCAATGGCATAAAGAGTATCTCCTTCTTTTATTGTATATGTTGTGTACCCATTTATGTAAGGCATAAGTGCATTCCAGGTATTTGTACCAACAATACCGTCTACTTGAAGACCAAACTGTCTTTGAAATCTTTGAACAGCATTAAATGTTTGATATCCAAATATTCCATCAATAGCTCCATTATAAAAGCCAAGTTTCAATAATGTACTTTGTAAGAGTTCCACCTCAGGACCTCTTGAATTTAATCTTAATGTATTCATATAAAAAATCCTTTCTAAAATTTTCAATTATTTTATAAAATATAATATTAAATATTAGATAATTTAGTTACTCTTATAAATTGTTATTTGCGTGAATATAAATTTTAATAAATATTCTACAATAGCATATATTATCCCAAAATAATGCTATTAATTAAATATTGTATAATAATTTACTCACACAAATAACACTTTTTCTCTTGTAAAAAAAATCAATATATTATAAAATAATCTTGGAAATTTATACTACATATGAGGTGAAAATAATGCTAGTAGAAACCGAAATAAAAGAATTAGCAAATAAAAAAGAATATACCAAAGTATTTAATTATTTCCATGATGAATATACAGGAATGTTAAAAGAATTTCTTGAAAGGCATGAAGTAGAACTAAATGAAAAAGATTGCTTAATAGATTATATAGTAAAAACTAGATTTTTCATGCCAAAATACAATTCTTATACAATTCCAATTACGAATGCAATGTATAATGAAGATTTATCTGAGGAAATGAAGTATGAGTTACTAATGAGTAGTTATAAAGATGTATTTAAGGCGTTTAAAAATTAAAATAGAAAGAGTGAAATATAAGTGGACAAAATAGAAAAATATTTAGCATATAATGGAAAAGTTAGTTTAATATGTGCTAATACAACAGAATTAATAGAAGAAATTAGAAAAATACATGATTTAACTCCAACAACTACAGCAGCAATGGGAAGATTTGCTACAATATGTGGAATTATGGGGCTAACTAGTATAAAAGAAAATGATGATAGTATTACAGTTCAACTAAAAGGTGATGGACCAGTTGGTTCTATTGTTGGTATTGTAAAACGTGAAAATAATATTTCAAAAATTAAAACATATATGCAAAATCCTTTAGTGGAATTACCATTAAAATCAAATGGAAAAATTGATGTTGGTGGAGCAGTTGGACATGCAGGATATTTAAATATAATAAAACAAAGTGCTATTACAGATTCTGAATATAATGGATTAGTTCCTTTAGTTTCAGGAGAAATTGCAGAAGATTTTACAGAATATTTTGCTACATCTGAGCAAAAACCAACAGTTCTTGCATTAGGTGTTTTAGTAAATAAAGATGGAACTCAAAGTGCTGGTGGATATATGATTAACTTGATGCCAGATGCCACAGAAAATGAAATTACTAAAATTGAAGAAGCATTAAAAAGCGCACCAAGCATAAGTGAACTATTATCAGAAAATAAAACTTTAGAAGAAATTGCTAAAATAGTTACTGGAGATGAAAATATAGAGCTTTTGGAAGATAACTTAGAAATTAAATTTGATTGCGACTGTAGCAAAGAAAAATTTGAAAAAGGTTTAATTTCAATAGGAAAAGATGATTTAACAAAAATTATTGAGGAAGATGGCAGGGCTGAAATAGTTTGCCAGTTCTGCAATAAAAAATATAACTTCAATAAAGAAGAATTAGAAGATTTACTTAAGAAAATATAATATTTTTTTGAAAAGGTGATAAACTAAAGATGAAAAAATTTGAAAGTGTAGCTATGTATGAAGGCAATCCTAAATGGGAAAATGCAATTTCAAGAGTAGAAAAATTGTATGATCCAGTTTATGGAGATGCTCCAATGAGAACAGAATTTGATAGAGATTATACTAGAATAATAAACTGTAATGCATATAGAAGGTTAAAGCATAAAACTCAGGTATTTTTCGCACCTAAGAATGACCACATATGTACTAGAATTGAGCATGTAAACTTAGTTGATTCAATAAGTAATACAATAGCAAATTATTTGGGATTAAATTCAGAATTAACAAGTGCAATTGCAGTTACTCATGATATTGGACATAGTCCATTTGGTCACAAAGGCGAAAATATTTTATCTGAGATAGCTCAAAGAGAATATGGCGGAAAATTTTGGCATGGAGGTAATGGATTACATCTAGTAGATGATTTAGAATTATTAAGTGATTTGGCTGGAATTAAAAGAAACTTAAATTTAACTTATGCTGTAAGAGATGGAATTCCAGGACATTGTGGAAATCCAAATCCTAATGGTCAAAAGCCAAGAGATGAATTTGTAGATTTAAAAGATTTTACATATTCAAATAAATTTTCTCCATACACTTGGGAAGCTTGTGTAGTAAAAATAGCAGATAATATTTCTTATTTAGGTAGAGATTTAGAAGATGCTAAAGAAATGAAACTTATAACAGATAGAGATATAAATAATATAGATAAATCAATTGAGCAAATAAGAGTAAATAATTCAAGTATTATAGGATTTTTAATAAGTGATTTATGCAATAATAGTACTATAGAGGATGGATTGAAATTTTCAGAATCTGCATATAAGACAATGGAAAAAATTAAGAAGTTCAATTATGATAAAATATATGATAATGAAAAGATCCAACCAACAACAAGATATTTTAAAGTAGTTATGAATGAAATATTTTATACTTTAAAAAAGGCTTATAATGGAACTTCTACAGTTAAAACTATCAGAAAAATGAAAAGATATTATCCGTTTCTTTCAGAAGAATTTTCTAATTGGCTTGAAACATATTCAAATTCAATAGATAGAAATGAAGACAATTATTGTAATAAGGTTATTTATGATTTAAATGATATAAATAATTATTTAAGAGCAATAATAGATTATATGTCTGGAATGACAGATCAATATATAGTCAGAATTTATAATGAAATAGTTAGTTTTTAAGAGGAGGAAAAAATGATATATAAATATAGACCAGTAGGTGTATGTTCTATGGAAATTACCATAGAAGTAGAAGGGAATACAATAAAATCAGTACATTTCCTTGGAGGATGTGCTGGAAATACTCAAGGAGTTGCATCATTAATTGCCGGAATGAAAATAGATGAAGCTATCAAAAGATTAAAAGGAATTGATTGTGCTGGAAAAGGAACTTCTTGTCCAGATCAATTGGCTAAAGCTTTGGAAGAAATAAAAGAACAAACAGTTTAAAATACCTATTCGTAGGTATTTTTTTTATATTTTTTTGTAACCTATTTATATATTTTGAGAAATATATAAATGTAAGTAATCAATTTAAGGTGGGAATTATGGTAGAAGAAAAAATAATTGAAACATATTTCTTGAAAAACGAATTAAATATGCAGGATATAGTAGATGATTATTATAATTATATAAGAACTATAATTAAAAACTTTCCTAATTTAAGTATAGAGGATGAAGAAGAAATTTTGTCTGATGTGTTTTTTATAGTTTGGAAAAATAAAAATGTTTTAGAAAAAGAATCTAGGCTTAGTCCGTATATTGCTCGAATTACTAAAAATGTAATATACAAAAAGTATAAAGAGATTAATTCTAAATTTCTTTATGATGAGTTTGATGAAGATTTTCAAGATAATTTTAATATAGAAGAATTATTAGAAGAAAAGGAATTAAACGATTGCATAATTAAAAATTTAAAAGCTGTTGGAGAAGATGAGTATTTAATTTTTTCAAAATTTTATTTTGAAGACAAGAAAATAAAAGATATATCTAAAGAGCTCGGAATATCTGTAAGTAGTGCAAAAACAAAGTTGCATAGAACAAGAAAAAAAGTAAAAGAATTTTTAAAGATAGGGGGATTTTATTAAAATGGAAAAAGAAAAAATCTATAGAAATTTAACAGAAAATATAGGTTTAGAAAATTTCAAAAAAATTGATAAAAGAAATACGAAAATAAAAAACGCTCTTCAAAAAACTTTAACACTTTCAATATGTGCTTTATCAGTTACAGGAATGGTCTTTGCTAGAGATATATCAACTAAAATTTATGATAATGTTTATGGTGGCGGTTATGGATATGGAAAAGCAATTGAAGAAGGCTACATAGAAAAAACAGATATGGAAGATGAAGTTTCTGTTTCTACTATTGAAAACGAAGAAACTGGCGAAATAGTAGAGGATTTAGAAACTAAAATAAAAGTTGAAGAGTTTTTGATGGATGATTTTTCATTAAGCGCAACATTAGATATTACTTTATCAGATGAAATAAAGGATATAGTAAAAATAGAAGACATTTGGAATGTTTCTTTCCCAGATTTAGTTGTATATGATGAAGATTATAATGTTTTACGTCTTGGATATGGAAAAAAATATGAAGAGTTCTGCAAAGAAAAAAATACTGAACCTAATGAAGAAGAAAAATGGTTTGGTAGTGGTGAAAATGGACCATTAGTAATGGATAAAACAGGAAATCATTTGAAAGTAATGTTTAATATTTATATAGGTGGACCATATTATCCTAAGAGTAAACAAATTAATTTTGAATTAACTAAAATAAGAATTTCAAATAAAGTTGAAACTATGCAGGGGGATGAACAACTTGTTTTAAAAGGTGATTGGAAATTTTCTGTTGATGTACCAGAGAAAATGTATAGCAGAACAAGTGTAAAATATACACAAAAAAGTACAACAAATAGTAAATTCAAATTAACAAATGCAACAGTATATGATGCTGGAATGAATATCAGTTTGGAATTTCAAGGTGAAAAACTACCAGAAAGTCCAACATCTCCTGAATTGGAGTTTTATAATTCATTACCACAAGATGATGAACTAAGAAATGGAGAGATTGATTCATACTTACGCAACGAATTATGGCAAACAGAAGAATACTATAATTATATACAACAAATAATGGATCAAGATAAATTTGAAAAATATGTAGTAAATTCAAAGGGCGAAAAATTTGAACAAACTATAAATAATCAAGAAAATGGAAATACAAGTACAGATGAAAATGGATATGTTAAATTTACTGGTATGTTTGATTTAACAAAATATGATATGACAGATGCAATAACATTATATGTAGATTATAACGGAGAAAAGGCAGAAATTGTACTTGAGAAAGTGGGGGAGGAGTAATATGAAAAAAATATGTATATCATTAATAGTTATATTATTAATTTTCTCTACTCAAGTTTTAGCTGTTGAAGATTATGATGTTTTAAATAAAAAAAGACAAGAGGCATCACAAAATGCTCTACTAGAACTTATGGAAAAGTATAAAACAGATGAAGTTCCTGAAGAAGAAAGAATTATGGATTATAATTGGTGTGGTGGAGGATATGATTTTTCGAAAGAAGATCAAGGTGTTTTTAAAGCTACAGCCGATTTTATGGTTACACCATATATGGAAGAAAATTCTAAATGGAAAAAGGATTTTAGATATATGGCTTTTGAGAAATTTTCAATTGTTAATGGGGAATATGTACTAGAAACCGTATCATTAGAACCAGAAAATTATGATAAATTTTTAGAAAGATTTGAGGAATATCAAAAAAATGGAGAAGAAATAGTTGAAGTTCAAGCTGTTTCTGCTGAAAAAACAGAAGATTTAAAAACAAGCCAAATAGAAAAAATGAGTAATATGATTTTTATTTCAAGTAGTATTGTTTTGGGAATAATAGTTTTACTTATGATAGTAAAAAAATTTAAAAAATTAAATTGGGGAATTTAATTGCAAAATTTTATATAGAAAAACAGATGCGCCCACTATCCAGTGGGCGCATCTGTTTTTTAATCATTATTTCTAATGATTGTAGCGCGATAGTATCTTTGACAACTGCTGGGAATTTCTCCATAATGATCGAGGTGATAGTTAATGCTCAAATCATCGAATACCTTCTGGAAATCCTTTTCAGAAATCAGGTCATAGAAATGGCTGAAAGGATGCTCGATGGAGATGGAGCGAGTAAACTCGCCGTTGGCAAAAACGTGACCTACGATCTGGGAGAGGATTTGCAACCGATGCTGAGATGTTTTCGCGTATTCTTCGCGAAGTTCAATAGCCCTTGCAAAGAAATCTTTCAAATCCATGGAAAAACCTCCTTATTTTGGATAAGTATTATTATAACCTAAAATTGGTTTTATGTCAATTTGTCTGAAAGCTTTCCAAATTGTTCTAGAGTTAGTTGTTCTGCACGTACTCTTAAATCTAATCCTAATTCAATTAAAAATTTTTCTAAAGTTTCTTTATTTGAAATTCCTGAATTGCATAATGAATTTATTAAAGTTTTTCTTTTTTGCATAAAAGCACATTTTATAACTTTAAAAAATATTTCTTCGTTTAAAACATTGATTTTAGGAGTTGGCAGAACTTCTAAGTTTATTACAGAAGAATCTACTTTAGGACTAGGTATAAAACAGTCTTTAGGAACTTCTAAAACAGTTTTGGGGTCTGTATAATAATGAATACTGTATGTTATAGAACCTGTATTTTTTCCTCCTGGTGTTTCTGTTAATCTTTCAGCAACTTCCTTTTGAACCATAACAGTAATACTTTTTAAATTTAGTTTTTCTTCCAAAAGTTTCATAATTATTGGTGTTGTAATATAGTAAGGTAAATTTGCAACTACTTTTACATTTTCAAATTCTGAATTTTTAGAAATTAATTGTTTTAAATCTACTTTTAAAACATCATCATTTATTAATTCAAAATTATTATATAATCTAAATCTATCATTTAATATTGTTAGCATATGAGTATCTAATTCTATACAAATAACTTTTCCAGCATTTTCTAATAGAATAGCTGTAAGAGTTCCAAGACCTGGTCCTATTTCGATTACAAGGTCCTTTTTTGATACTTCTGCTTTTTCTACAATTCCGATTGACAACATTTTCATCAATTAAAAAATTTTGACCATAATTTTTGTTTGCAGTTATATTGTATTTGTTCATTAAATATTTAGTTTCTTTGGATAAATTCATATAAAAAATCCTTTCTTGATTATCGTACTAATTTTACTACAAATAAGCTTGAATTTCAATATGAAAGCAAAATACGTGTATGTTAAAAATAAAAAGAAATAAAATCACACACGCATTTTGTATTATCTTTTACAAGCTTAAAAGATTGTTTTTAATTTGTACAAATTTTACTTATGTGCTTTATTTGAATAAAAAATATTGATTTTCATTTGTAATAGAATTAAATATTTTTTTGTGTTTTGTGAAAAGTTTGCATGAACATGCTAAGAATTATGAAACAAAACATATAAATTGTAGCATAGATACTTTAAAAATCAATTACATACATTGAAAAGTGGTGTAAACAAAAAGAGTAACTATTTTTCAATAGTTACTCTCCATAAAATAATTAATCCTTTTTATTTGTAATTTCTTCTAAGTCTAATAATTCTTGCCATCTAGCGTCAACTTCTTTTTGGAATTCTTCAATCATCCATTCATTTCCAGGCTTAAACATGTGTTTAAATCTTTTTTGTGGTCTTAAGAATTCTTCTATAGGAAGTTTTTTAGCAGGTTTATATGTTATTTTATAAACTCCATCAACAACTTCATATAATGGCCAGTAGCATGTATCAACAGCAAGTTTATTAATTTGCATTAAATCTTCTGTGTTATATCCCCATCCTCTTGGGCATGGTGCTAAAACATTTAAGAAACAAGCTCCTTCAGTATAAATAGCTTTTTCAGATTTTTCATATAAATCTTTGTAATTTGCAAGAGCAATTGTTTGAGCAACATATGGTAAATGATGTCCAACCATAATTTTTGCTAAATCTTTACGAGGTTGCATTTTTCCAGGAACAACAGAACCTGCTGGTGTTGTTGTTGTGTCTGCAAATTTTGGTGTTGCAGATGAACGTTGGATACCTGTATTCATGTATGCACCATTATCGTAACATACATAAACCATATCATGACCTCTTTCCATAGCTCCAGATAAACTTTGAAGACCTATATCATAAGTTCCTCCATCACCACCAAAGGCTATAAATTTTGTATTTTTTTCTTCTGGTAATTTTCCTTGTCTTTTCATTGCTTTGTATGCAGCTTCAGCTCCGCTTAAAGTAGCTCCAGCACATTCAAAAGCTGTATGAATAAATGAATCAGTCCAAGATGTATAAGGATAAATGAAAGTAGAAACTTCCATACATCCAGTAGCACCAGCTATAACTGCATGGTCTTCAGGTTTTACTGCTCTTAATATCATTCTAGCAACAGATGGTGCACCGCAACCAGCACACATTCTATGACCAGAAGTAAATCTTGAAGGTCTATTTGCTATTACTTCTTTATGATTATATGGCATATTAATCCATCCTTTCTAATTGTTATACAATTTTTAAATTTATTTTGTTCTTAATCCTAAATATCTGTAAGGATTTTCTACTTTAATTTTTGTTCCATCTACTTGTTTTGATTGTTCAAAAGCTATAACTTCTAAGTCTTTATAAACGCTCTTAATATCTGCAACTGTTGTATCTCTACCACCAATTCCATATACATAATTAACTGTTGGAACATTAACATTATTTATGAACATTCCAGAAGTAACATCTTCATATAAAGCTCCACCAGCAGCATTTAAAGAATCTGCCTTATCTAAAATAGCAACAGCTTTTGCATTTTTTAAAGCTTCTGCTATTTCTTCTGCTGGGAATGGTCTAAACATTCTAACTTTTAATAAACCAGCTTTAATACCTTGTGCTCTTAATTCATCAACAGCAGCTTTGGTTGTTCCAGCTGTTGAGTTCATACAAACGATTACCATTTCAGCGTCATCTAATTTATATTTTTCAAAGAATTCATATTTTCTTCCAGATATTTTTTTGAATTCTTCTGAAACTTCTTTAATAACTTTTTTCGCATTTTTCATAGCGATAGCTTGTTGTGCTTTATGTTCAAATAAATATGCTTGTAAATCTAAAGGCCCAACTGCTATAGGTTCTTTATCATTTAATAAATAATGTTCTGGTTTATAAGAACCTACAAATTTTTTAACTATATCATCTTCTAATAATTCAATATTTTCAATTGAATGTGATGTTATAAATCCATCTTGGCAAACCATTAATGGAAGTTGTACATCTTTGTGCTCAGCAATTCTGTGAGCCATAAGTAAGTTATCATATGCTTCTTGATTATTTTCTGAGAAAAGCATAATCCAACCAGCGTCTCTAACACCCATTGCATCTGAGTGATCATTGTGTATATTTAAAGGTCCTGAAACAGCTCTATTAACTAATGACATAACAATTGGTAATCTTAAACTAGAAGCAATATAAATCATTTCCCACATTAAAGATAAACCATTTGCTGAAGTAGCAGTCATTGCTCTTGCTCCAGCAGATTGTGCACCAATACAAGCACTCATTGCACTATGTTCACTTTCAACAGCAACAAATTCTGTATCAACTTGACCATTGCTTACAAAACTTGAAAAGTATTGTGGTATTTCTGTTGAAGGTGTGATAGGAAATGCAGCAACAACATCAGGATTTATTTGTTTCATAGCTATAGCAGCAGCTTCATTACCACTTAATCTTTCTCTAATTCCCATAATTTTTCTCCTTTTCTATTCCATTTCGATAGCTTTAAATGGGCATACTTTAGCACAAACGCCACATCCTTTACAAGCATCAAAATTAAAATCTTCTCTTTTTCCTTCTTTATTTACTGGAATTGCATCATCTGGGCAAACAGGGAAGCAAAGTCCACATTGTTTGCAAAGTTCTGGAATATATTTTGGAGTTGTAGAACGCCAATCTCCAGTTTTAAACTCTTTTGCATTACCAGCTGTATAAATATTTCCACCTATTGTAAGGTCTTCCATAGGTGTTTTTGGATTTAATTCGTTTTCTGTCATAATGTTCCCCTTTCTAAACCTTAGTTACTTCTTTTAAAGCCATTTCTAAAGCTTTCATATTTCCATCAATAACTTCAGGTTTTTTTGCAAATTTATGTTTAAAAGAACCAATCATGTCTTCTAAAAATGCTTCATCAGACATAATGTTACTAACTTTAACAACTGCTGCAAGCATAGGTGTATTAGGAAAATATTTACCTAAAGTTTCCATAGAAACTTTTCTAGCATCTATTTTATAGACATCTCCTTCATAACCTTTTAGATATTTTCTTAATTCTTCTCCGTTTTTTGTTGAATTAATAATTATTGCTCCACTACTTTTTAGACCAGCAGTAACATCTACACATTCTAAAAGAGAATCGTCAACAACAACTACATAATCTGGTTCATAAATATTTGAATGAACTGTAATTGGCTCATCGCTTATTCTATTATAAGCAGTGATAGGAGCCCCCATTCTTTCTGGACCATATTCAGGAAAACCTTGAATATACTTACCAGTATTGAATGCCGCATCTGCAAGAAGAAGTGAAGCTGTTTTTGCACCTTGACCACCTCTACCATGCCATCTGATTTCAATTAAATTACTCATTGTAACCTCCTATTTAAGATATTTTTATGTTTATACTAAAGATCGTTGTCTATGATGTTTGTAATTAAAATAATTTACTTTTTTTCATGTACAGTATATATTTTTTCCTAAGGAAAGTCAATATACAAGGATGTTCTTATTTTATTACAAGAATATTACAAAAATATTATTTATCGATTGACTTTTAATGAAAAAACATATAATATATATATGTTTAAAAATGATAATCTATAATAATCACATAATAGATGTTTTGTTTTTGTTATTTTATAACAAAACAAAGTGAAGGAGGAAATTTAATGGGAGAAGTTATCGTTATTACATCAGGAAAGGGTGGAGTTGGTAAAACAACAACAACAGCTAATCTTGGTTCTGCATTAGCATTAGCAGGAAAAAGGGTTGTACTAGTAGATACTGATATTGGATTAAGAAATTTAGATGTTGTTTTAGGACTTGAAAATAGAATAGTATACGATTTGGTTGATGTTATAGAAGAAAAATGTAGATTAAGACAAGCTCTTATAAAAGATAAAAGATTTAAAGAACTTTTCTTACTTCCAGCAGCACAAACTAAAGATAAAACAGCTATAAATGAAGAACAAATGAGAGACTTAGTAGGAAAATTAAAAGAGGAATTTGATTACATAATAGTTGATTGCCCAGCAGGAATTGAACAAGGTTTCAAAAATGCTATAGCTGGCGCAGACAGAGCTTTAGTTGTTACAACAGCTGAAATTTCATCAATCAGAGATGCTGATAGAATAATTGGATTATTAGAAGCTTCTGACATTAAAAATCCTGAATTAATTGTTAATAGGTTAAGACCTAGTATGGTTAGAAGAGGGGAAATGATGGATGTTAATGATATTGTTGATTTATTAGCAATAGATTTAATAGGTGTTGTACCAGATGATGAAAATATTATTACACAAACCAACAAAGGTGAACCAGTTATTTCTAATAAAAAGGCTCCTTCAGGAAAAGCATATATAGAAATTTCAAGAAGATTATTAGGAGAAAACATTGAGGTCACAGTACCAGGAAAAGAAAGAGGCTTTTTTGCAAGATTAAAAAGCTTATTTGGAATAGGATAAAAAAGTTGGAGGTAAGAATTAATAATGTTTGAAAATTTAGGACATTTTTTCAAAAAAATAGTAAAAGAACCACAAAAAGAGCTAGGTTCAAAAGATGCTGCAAAAGAGAGATTACATTTAGTTCTTATGCAAGATAGAGCAAATGTATCTGCTGATTTTCTAGAACTTATGAAACAAGAAATAATAGATGTAATAAAAAAGTATATTGTTGTAGATGAGGATTCAATAGATGTAAGACTTACAAATCAAACTAAAGAAGATGGAACAAATGGAGCACCATCATTATATGCAAACATACCAATTGTAAATATTAAAAATGATATGATGGCTGAAAAAATAAAAGATTTTGAGGGTGTAGATTTTAATAAAGAAATGGGAATACCAACTTATAGTGAAGATAATGTTGAAGAAAAAACAGAAGAATTACATGAAGAAGAAACTCCAGAAGTTATAGAGCTACCTGCAAATAATGAAAAAACAGGAACTTTACCAGAAAATAATGAAGAAAAACTTCAAAGCGAAAATGATGCTAAAGAAATAAATGAACAAGAAATAGCAGAAGAAATGTTTGAAGAGATTGATGATGCTGAAGATGATGACGATGTTACTTTTGATGACTTATTAAAAGCAGCAGAAGCTGCTGAAAAAATGGCAGAAGAGCAATTAGATGAAGAGAAAGAGTCTGATAAAGATGAAAGCAAAGAAGAGCAAATAGAAAATAACGAAGACGAAGTAGAACTAACAGATAAAGAAAAAGAAGAAAGCAATAATGAAAATTCTGAAACAAATAAAGATGATGTAAAGGAAGACAATAAAAATAAATCTTCAAAAAAAAATAATAATGGTAAACGCAAGAAAAAATAATAGGAGTATGTAATGGGAAAAAAATTACTTAAAAATACAGAATGGGCAATTCTTATTGTAAGTGTAATTTTGGCAGTTATTGGCTTAATAGCTTTGTTTTCTGCTACTCAAAGTACAGAACATGCGGAGTTTAGAAAACAAGTTCAATGGATTATAATAAGTATACCTTTTTTAGTTCTTGCCTCTATAATTGATTACAATATAATTGTTAGATTTTCAACACTAGCTTATTTAGTTGTTATAGGGCTTTTAATAGGAGTTCTATTTACAGAGCCAATCAGTGGTGCCAGTAGCTGGTTTAAAATTACAGAGTCACTTTCTTTTCAACCATCTGAAATTGGAAAAGTTATAACAATATTGTTTTTAGCGTTTTTAATAAATAAAATGCAAATACGTGGAAGAAAAGAAATCAATAAAATATGGAAATTATTAATTGTTTTAATTTTTGCGGCACTTCCAGTGGCATTAATATTAAAAGAACCAGATAATGGTACAGCCTTAGCATATATGATAGCAATTTTAGCTATGTTATTCGTTTCAGGAATAGATAAAAAATATATTATATTAGCAGTAACAGCTCTTGTAATTGCAGCACCAATTATTTATGCTAATTTACCAACACACGCTTTAAAGAGAATTGAAGTATTTTTAAATCCAGGTTCTGACCCAAGAGGTGCTGGATATAATATTATTCAATCAAAACTTGCAATAGGAGCTGGTGAAATATTTGGAATGGGATTGTTTAAAGGAAACCAAACACAGCTTGGTTTTTTACACCCTAAAACAACAGACTTTATTTTTTCTGTTATAGGAGAAGAGATGGGATTTATCGCAACAGGAACTATAACAATTTTATATATAGTATTAGTAACAAAATCTGTTTATGTTGCTAAAACAGCAAAAGATAATATAGGATCTTATATTGCTATAGGAATTGCTGGAATATTCTTTTTCCACATGACAGAAAATATAGGAATGACAATTGGATTATTACCAATTACAGGTGTTCCATTACCATTTGTAAGTTACGGTGGTAGTTCACTTGTAACAAATTTTATTTGTATAGGTTTATTACTTAATATTAGTAGTAGAAGACAAAAAGCAATTTTTGTAGAATAAAAATGAAACGGAACTTAGATTTTTTAGAGATATAAAATCTTAATTCCGTTTTTTGTATAATATAAATAATAGATAGGATTTGAAAATATGTATTTAAAACCACTAAAAATTGGAAATGTTGAATTAGAAAATAATATAATACTTGCACCAATGGCAGGTGTCACCGATTTACCGTTTAGAAAAATATGTAAAAAATATGGCAATCCAGGACTTGTTTGCAATGAGATGGTTAGTAGTAAAGCAATTTGTTATCAAGATGAAAAAACTTTAAAAATGATTTCATCAAATGATGAAAAAAGACCAATTTCAATGCAGATTTTTGGAAGTGATCCAGATTCTATGGGAAAAGCAGCAAAATTTGTTTCAGAATATTGTGATATATTAGATGTAAATATGGGATGTCCTGCACCCAAAGTTGTGAAAAACGGAGATGGTAGTAAGCTTTTATTAAATTTACAATTAGTAAGAGAAATAGTAAAGGCTGTAAGAGCAAATACTATTAAACCATTAACTATAAAAATAAGAAAAGGATGGGATGATAATCACATTGTTGCAGTAGATGCAGCCAAAATAATAGAGGAAGAAGGAGCAGACGCAATTATAATTCATGGAAGAACAAGAGAGGAATTTTATTCAGGAAAAGCTGATTGGGAGATTATAAAAGAAGTAAAAAAAGCAGTAAATATTCCAGTAATAGGTAATGGAGATATAAAATCTCCAGAAGATGCTAAGAGAATGTTTGAAACTACAGGTGTAGATGGAATTATGATAGGACGAGCTTCGCTTGGAAATCCATGGATTTTTAAAGAAGTTGAATATTTCCTAAGAACTGGTGAAAAAATGCCTGAAATTTCGTCCTCAGAAAAATATGAAGTGATTTTAGAGCACTTTGAATTACTTCTTAAAGAAAAGGGAGAATATACCTCAACTCGTGAAATAAGAAAACATATTTCTTGGTATGTTAAAGGTATGGAAAATGCTACTCAAATTAGAAATAGAATTAATTCTGTTGAATCTAAAGAAGAGTTTAGAGAAATACTTAAAGAATATTTTTAAAAATTGAATAATATAATTGAAACGAATAGATTTATCTATTCGTTTTTCTTTTATAAATTATTATTTGTGTGAGTAAATTTAACTTTCTATAGTATTGCTTAGAAGCAAATATGAATTTTTTAAAAGTTTTCGCCCATTATTTTTGAAATAAATTTCAAAAATAACGGTTCCCGCCATTCAGGC
>CAPOZU010000024.1 GCA_948676835.1 uncultured Clostridia bacterium | reverse complement strand
AAATAATCAAAAGTTAGATAAAGCTTACGCTCATCTTAGTTTACAAATATTCCACCCCAACTATTGACAAAGAACCTTAATTGTTACTTCTTTTTTATTTTTATAATATAAACTGTGCAGTAAAATACTGATAAAAATATTGCAATTATTGTACTAGTCCATTTATAATAATCATAATATCCCATTATACTGTACCAAGTTGTAAATATGATAATTGATATAGTACTAATTATATTCCAACTTTTTTTGTTTTTAGATAAGCCATATCCATTAATAAATAGCAATATTAATGTGGGAAACATTATATATAAATTAATACTTTCATTAATAACTATTAAAAATATAGTTATTAATAAAGCACAGAAAAATGGAATTAATAAAATATACGAAATAAGTTTCATGAAAATTCCTTTCTAATTTTATAAAAAATAAAACACCAGCATTTCTACTGGTGTTTGGTGCGCCCTGACGGTTGGCATTGCTGATATTCCAATATCTTTTTGATATTTGGAGTTGTATATGGGAATGTAAGTTTCCAAACACCACAAAATAATATTATAAGTTTTAATAATATATGCTATAATTAATACATACTAAAATTTTATGCAAGGAGATTATTTATGACACAAATGAATTTAATTTTAATTGCTTTTTTATTAGTTCCTACTATACTTATAATATCAAAAATGAGTAAGGACATAGAAGGTACTCTAGCATTAGATATTGCATATAAGATATGCTTGGGATTTTTAACTTATCCTATATTCTTTTTTTCAATGATATTTGGTGGTATATTAACATTTGATAATATAATAATAGGTTACATTATAGCATTTATAATTTTATTATTAAGTGAATTTCTACTTATAAAACTACATAATACTATGATAAAAGAAAAACTTAAAATAACTAAAACAGCTCATACTATAATATCTCTTATATCATTTGCACTTGGAGTTATACTTATGTTTTTAGCTCTTAATATTTATTGATTTGAAAATATTTAAAATATTATTGACAAATTGTAAGTTATTTAACATTGTTATAAATCTTAAATCCTAATATTTCTATAATAATACCTTCGTTATATTCTTTGCCATTTTCCATTTCTTCTACTGAAGTTAATAAATGAACTTTTGAAACTTTATATAATAATGCCTTATATTCAACTGTTCCACCATCTCTTAAGTGCATTGGTATTGGAACTAATAAAATCAATAAAACTAAAATTGTTATTACTATTATTACTTTCTTTTTCATACTATACCTACTTTCAAAATTGTAATTTGTTTATTTTAAATTATAAATTTCTTTCTGTAAATTTGCTAGGAATTTACCTGCGTGAGCTCCATCCATTTGAGTATGATGATATTGAAATGAAATTGTTAGATAATATTTTAAAAATTTCTTTTTATATTTCCCCCATAGTATAAATGGATTATTGAAAATTCCACTATTCATCCCAACTGCTCCGTCAAGTTCTGTATCTATAATAGCAGATGTACCAATAACCATACTATCAGTCAAATCTCTATCATTACAAGTTTTAGCTACTTCTTGTGTATATTTTAAATAATCTGCATTATACTTATCCAAATCATCTGTATATAATATATCACACGAACTTACTTCTTCATCTTTATTTTTTACAATCGTATTTACTGCAATTGTATCATATTGAATTAACTTATCTCCTACTGGAAGTATATAAAATTCCTTAATAGTTGAAGCTGATTTTCCAATACAATAATCTAATAACATATTAAATTTTAATTTACTTTTCTTGCTTTTATTAACAAGTGGTGTTACATCTAAAGTTTTAAAAAATGTTACCATAGGATTAGGTGCTTTCATCCATAATTCATAAGCCTTTGCTCTTGTAGTTTGTTCTGGTTTTATTTCTCTCATTACTTTTTCCTCCATAACATAACTTGTAATTTGTGTATTACTTACTATATTTTTTCTTCACTACTTTTGCAACAATAAATACGATAATGCTTGGTATTATAAACATACAAAAATTTATAAATATTCTCTTTTTTCATAGCTTTATGCTCCTTTGCAAATTTCTCGTTACATTTCACTTAAATATTTTTCTACTTCTTTTTTTGATAAATGTTTAATTTTAGTATTTGGATATTCTTTATAATCACCCATCATAAAAATTGCTTTATTCTCTTTACATACTTTATCTTTATTCTTTAATAAATACTCTTTAAGGTCTGTATCACTTGTAAATATTTTATATGATTTTCTACCTTTTGAATTTTCTATTTCATAAATACCACAACACTTTTTATTAGTGTAGTTTGCTGTTCTTAGATATAGTTTTGCTATATCTAAACTCTTAAATGGAAAATTCCATCTTTGCAAACCTCTTATTTTATCTTTATCAATGCAAATACACCTACCACAAGTTCCACAAACATATTGTAAATGATTTTCTAAACATTCTCTTGCTTTTAACAAAGGTGTAATTCTATTTTTATCACTATAACATTCTTGGCATACCATAATATACTCTCCACTATAACTTGTAATTTAAATTACTGTCTATTCGGTTTTCTTTTTATAAACAGTAATTTTTTCAAATCTTCTATTATTGAATTATTTGTTATATTAAACATAACCCATTTTCCATCGTGGAATGTTTCAGCATTGTCATAGGTTTCCAATACACTAGATGAAAGTTCATTTCTTATTTCTTCAACTTTAGTCCTTTCATCTTTGCCAAAGATAATCATAAATCCCAATGTATCATCCTTAAAATAAAATGCACATAAAGTTTTTCCACCTTTTCTAAACTTATATTCATAAGTCCATTTTTTGCCACCATTATTCCATATTTGTTCCATATCATAAAGTTTTGTTATTTCATCAACAATATCATTAAAAATATTAACCTTATCAATTCCAACTAATTTTTCAAGTTCTTCTTTTTCTATATTTTCCATAAGTGAATCTCCTCAACAAATTACTATTTATCTAACTAATTTATATCATAAAAATAGATAGTTCGCAATGTGAACTATCTATTACCTAAATAAAAAATCAAGTTTAATATATAAATCCTGTATATTATAAGTAGATACAATATTATCTATTTCATTTTTTATTACTTTTATTTCACTATCTATCTTTTTACTCATTTAATTTTCCCCTTTCACTTTTTATAATAGAAATATAGTAAAAATATTATACTGGTCGTATAGCCAATAGTCAAGTATCAAATACTAATTATATAATCAAGTCGAGGTAATTAGTATGATAAAAGTAAAAATTGAAAGTGGCTATTATCTTTTCAAATTAGAAGATTTAATAGAAAGAAATAATATAAGTATTAATAAACTTATTAGAGATACAAATACAGATTTCAAAGTTATAAAAAGACTGATGACTGGCGAATTAGTTAGAATTGATATATTTGTTCTTGCAAGATTATGTGATTATTTTAATTGTTCTATAAAAGATATAATTGAATATGTACCAAATAAAAAGTAGTATAAATTATAAAAAATAATTATACTACTTTTTATTTACTGTTTAAAATATTTATAAATAATATTAATAAATTTTTAGGTGTTCTAAAATAATAATCATATTCTACATTAAATATCATATAAAAATTATCTTTAAACATTTTATTATTGATATTTTGTATCGCATAGCAAATTCTATGACTTGCAGTATTTACAGAAATGTTTTTTATTGAATTATATTCAAAAAATTCCAATACAATTTTATCAAAATAAATGTCATAATCTTGGTTAAAATATGAATACAAAACTAAATCTTTTAGTAATTTTGTTCCAAAAATATTAATGTTAAAACCTAAATTGATAAGAGAGTTATTAACAAGTTGTTCAAATGATTTATACTTAACATCTTTTGTATAATCATATAAACACTTCATATATAACCCCCTTTCTGATTATAGTATAGCATTTTATGTTTACATAAATCAATTTTAAGAAACTATAAGAAATGTTATAAAAGATATTATATATTTTATAACAAAACTTTCAAATTGTAAGAAAACTTATAATAAAATACATTATTTTTTCAATAAACAATGCTATATACATAATAAAAATGAAAAAAATCATAATTATTGTATTTTTATGACAAAAAAATAGCCATAGGTATCAATGATATTTTATACGGAACCTATGGCTTTTATATTAAACCAAACTATTACGAGTAGTTTAGTTTAAAGCATATTTAGTTATTCCCCTGAAGGGAAAGGGGAAAATTTCCCCTTGTTTTAGTTATGAGATTTAATTAATAAATAGGATATCCTCCCGGAATTCCTAGAGATATTGTTTTAAATTCTATCATTGATTTTTACCCCGTATAAGTATTTCTAATAAGATATTAACAAAATATACTATACGGAAAATCGAATGACCTTTGTATAATATATAAATAATCCAAGCCCTCGTAAAGCTTGGAATTTTGTTTCAAGCTTACTTGAGCAATCGGATTAAAGTATATACTATAAAAGCATAACCGATTATCTACCTTAATAGATAAGTATATTATAACATATTTTACTCATTAATGCAATTTGATTATATCTTTATAAATTGTAAGAAAAGTTGCAAAAGTGCTTTGAAAATGTTATAATTATGTAAACAATTGAAAGGAGATTTCTAATATGTATAATTTAGATGCCTATAAAATTGGAAAAATGATACGTGAAGTAAGAAAATCTAAAGGAGTAAGTATAGAAGAACTTGCAAAAAGAATATGTAAGTCAACAACTACTGTTTATAAGTATGAAAGAGATGAAGTTGTTCCCGATTTAATTACTATCCTTGAAATATGCAATGTTTTAGGAATAGATATTAATGATTTGACTGTAAAAGATAGAATTGAAGTAAATAGAGAAACTTCTGTAAACCCATTTACAACAGATACTCTCTATATGTATTATCTAGGTTTTGGAAGTTTAGCTGAATATAGATTAAAAATAACACCAGAAAATGGCTTTATGAAAGTCGATTTTTTGTTAGCTGATAATCAAGTATATTATACTGGAACTATTGAGTCTAATTCAGATATATCATTTATAAGTTTAAAAAATTATTATGCTGTAAATCAATGTTTTGAAAAACTACAACTTACAATAAATATGAAATTTAGTATAGATGGTATGAATACAGGTGTATTTTTAGCATTAAGAGAAGATGTTAATTTACCAGTTATAAAAAAATTTATACTATCTAAAAGAAAAATAAAAGATGAAGAAAAAAACGAAATTATGAAAAGATTAAATTTAACCGATAATGAAAGAGCTACCTTGTTAAAAAATGGATTTTGGTATCCAGATATTTCAAATAATACAGGTTTTAAAGGTGTATAAAATATATTAAGATAACTATTATAACGATAAAGTTAGAGAAATCTAGCTTTATTTTTTTGGCTTTTTATTACCAAACAAAATTTTCTCCCATACTCTCCCATTATATCCTATGTTCTCCTATAATAAAGCGTTTGAAAAAATATCTGCTAAAATGAAATTAGTTCGAACGACAAATTGATTATCGATAATCAAAATAATTTAAAAGGAGTAAAAATAAAATGAATTATTTTGATGAAGAAAAATACAAAAGAAGACTTGAAATAATATTTAAAAACGAAATCTACACAAATGCTTTAAGAAAGCTACCAAAAAAAGAACGAAGTATGTTCATAATGGCAATACTACGAAATGATACTTTAGAATACTCTTGTAAAACTCTAAATATTTCTAAAAAAGAAGCTTTGGAATTAGAAAACAACTCTATTAAACATTTTTTAAGTAATGTAAAAAAACTTTCTACTACTAATAATGAAAGCAGTGGATTAAATGGAAAATAAGGAAATAATTGTTGTCTATAAAGAAGTTGGTAAAAGTCCTCTTTTAATGAAAATATCTAATAATCCAGAAACTTTAAAAGTTCTTATTGGTGGAGAAATTGAACTTCTCCCCTATGAAAATGTATTTATAGTTTGCAAGAAAGATAGAGAAAGTCTAAAACCCAATATTAGCTTAAATATTAATTATGAAAATGCTGTTTTTTCTATACGAGGAAATATACTAATTATTAATAAAGATAATGATAATTTTAAATCATTATCAAAAGAACAAGCTCTTAAATATGCAAAGCTACTTGTAGACCAGAGCTTTAAATATGAACATTTTGATAAAAACGGGAAATACTTATCAAATAAAGAATTAAAAAGACAAATGCAAAAAAGCCAAAATTCCAGTATATCTAAAAACAATGGCACTTCAATATTAAATATGATACTTGAAATACAAAGAACTATATTAAAGTATATACAAAACAATTCATAAAATATTAGAAAAAAGGAGCATAAAATGAACAATATAAATAAAGAAAATATTACTAATAATAAATCTTATTCATTAGATAGAAATAGAGATTTAGTAGCAGAAAAGTTAATTATGAATGAATTATTAAATTCTCAAGATTTTGAAACATTATTACAAACTACAATAGAAGAATTTAGAAGAACTTTTGCTTGCACAAAAAGAGATGACTTTGAAAGATAGCTTAAGGAAAAGTTTGAAAAACCATTAATGGTGTTTCAATATGTTTGAGCTTATAGATTCATTTTCTATAAAAGCTCAAACACAAACAAAATTATTATTTATCACTTTCTATAAAGACTGATATTAAATAATAATTTTAAGGGGTTATTAGGGTACTCCCTAATCGCACAGAAACTCTATGAGTTTCTAGTGTGTTAGAAACTGAAATTAGTTTTTCATATTTTCTGTATAAAATTATAGTTATTATTTAAGAAAAACTGCGAAGTGAGGCTTTATAGAAAGTGAAATATATTATTAAGAAAGGTTAAATATGAGTTTTGCAATTATACGAAATAGTAATTACAAGAAAGATAATTTAGCAGGACTATATAAGCATAATGAACGTAAAAATACAAATTATTCAAATAAAAATATTGATAGGTCAAAATTTAATCTTAATTATTCTTTAAAAAAGTGTAATACAACATATTATAACGCTTTTAAAAACTTGCAAAATCAATATGATTTAAAAGGAAGAATAATAAGTACGACAAACATTTTTTGTGAATATGTAATAACTTCTGATAAAGAATTTTTTGAAAAAATCGGAAAAGATGAAACTTTAAGATATTTTAAAACTGCATATAAATTTGTAGCAAACTATCAAAATTTAGGCGAAGAATTTATAGTTTCTGCTAAAGTACATATGGATGAGGCTTGTCCTCATATGCACATAGTATTTGTGCCAGTTGTACACAAATTAGATACAAAAAGCGGAAAACAAATAAGTAAAATTGCTTGTTCTGAATATTGGAAAGGTAAAGACAGTTATAAACGATTACAAGATAATTTTCATAGTTATATGACAAAATCGGGTTTTAATTTGGAAAGAGGTTTGAACGGTAATACTCATCTTGAAACTGATAAATTGAAAAGATTAACTAACTATGAAGTCCAAAAATATGAAATGAACTCAATTAATTTAGAACAAGAAAGAGAATTAATTGGTACAAAAGAACTAAATCAAGAATACAAAAGAATAGTGAGTAAATTTAATACATTAGCAAAACAATATACTAGAATAAAAGCTTTAACAGATAACACTAATCAAAAATATGAAGATATGGAAATAGCATATCGTAATATAAAAATTGAAAATACTAAATTAAAACAAGAAAACAAAAATCTGAAAAATTACATAAACAAAAGTATTGAATGGGTATCTATTGTATTAAACTGGTCTTTTGAAAGAGTAAATAAATTGATAAATGATTATATTGAAAGGAATGAAGAAAATGAACGAAATTATAAATATAGAACGCACAGAAGATAAAATATTAACTATTGAAGATAAAATTATTATGGAAGTAATAAAAGATATGATTAACCCTTTTGAAAATTTAACTGTTAAAGAAGTAGCAAAAGATTTAAAAATGGGCGAAAATTTAGCAAATCAAGTTTTTAAAAGAAGAGACTTCCCTTCTGTAAATATTGGAAAAACAAAAACTGTAATGAAGTTAGCCTATTATATTTGGAAAATGAAACACAGAGAAAGTGAGGATAAAATAGATGAATAAAACAAGTAATAGTCAAGCTTATATAACTTTTAGAAATGATAGAAAAACTTGGTGTGTTAGATATAATGAATTTGATATAAAAAGCAATAAAAATATTATAAAAAGTAAAACATTTAAAACACGTGAAGAAGCTGAAAAATATCTAACTTCAATTATGTATCAAAAAGAAAATCCCATTTATATAGAAAATAACGGAATTCCATTGTGTGAATTAATGAAAGCAAATTTGAATTTAAAATTTGACACAAACCAAGTTTCTGAAGTTACTTATAATAGAACAATGCAAACAATAAAAAAAATTGAGAAATTTCCTTTAGGAAATGAAAAAATTGATGAAATAACTTCTGATGAACTTCAAGAATTTATGAATTATCATAAATATTTAAGTAATTCTACAATAGATAAGCTTTATCATCAATTAGGAAGCACATTTAAAAGTGCTATTAATAAAGGATACTTAACTAGAAATCCAATGATAAATGTTATAAAGCCAAAAAGCAATAAAGAAGATAAAGAAGTTCGTGCTTTGACTTGTGAAGAACAACAAGCTATTACAGATTATTTATTAACAAAAGAAATTTCAAATTGTAAATACAAGAATGTATATTTAATTCAAATGTTTATGGGATTAAGAGTTGGTGAAGCTTTGGCACTTTCTACTTGTGATATAGACTTACAGAATAAAAGATTAAATATAAAGAAAACCTTAACTAAAGATTTAGAAGGTCATACAATAATGGGAAAAAGTACAAAAACATATTTTGGAAAAAGAACGTTGCCAATACCAGATTATTTGTTATCTTCTATTATGGAACAAATGATAATTGCAGAAAATCAAATAAATAATGATGAAAATTTGTTATTTAAACCTGATGATAAAAAATATACTGATAGAGAAAATGTAAATAATGAACTTAAAAGACTTTTAAAAAGACACTTTGGAATAGAAGATATAACAACTCATAGTTTAAGACATACGTATGGTACAAGATGTATTGAAAGTGGTATGGCTCCAGTAGTTGTTCAAAAATTAATGGGACATAAAGATGTTACAATAACACTTAATACATATACTTCTGTATTTGATAAATTTAAAGAAAAAGAAATAGACAAAGTTAATAAATATTATTTAGAAGAAAATATGTTAAAAGCAGTTAAATTATTACAAGAAGAAAATGAAAATATGGATATTAAAGAAGATTTAATTCATTAAAATAAAATTTGGGAATATAAAATAGGACAGGTGCAAATACAGCTCCTGTCTTATTTCTTGTAATTTTACATTCCCGAAAGTGTCATTGGGAATGCAAATTACATACCCAAAAATGATTTTTTTGTATTTTGGGAATGTTTTTGGGAATATAAATTGTGAAAGTTTGAGAAATTTTGAGAGAGTTTTAAAAATATTTCAAACTATAATTAGCTCTAGGCAAGCCTTTCATAGACTTTATAAATTTTTATAAAAAAATAAAACCTCTAGTTTTACTAGAGGTTTTGGTGCGCCCTCAAGGATTCGAACCTTGGACCCACCGGTTATGAGCCGGTTGCTCTGACCAACTGAGCTAAGGGCGCATATGGTCTACTGCTTAACGCAAGATTAATTATAAACGAAGCTTGTTGATATGTCAAGACAATTTTAAAATTTTTTGCATATTTTTTGTTAAAATTTTAGAAACGAAAATATTGCAATATTATGTAAATCGTGATAGAATATTTGAGTAACTTAAATTTTTTATTGCACACCTTAAGGAGGTAGACTATGAAGTTTTGGCTGCTCGTGGTTATCTGTATCTTCTGTGGTTTCATGACTGATGTAATCAACCACATGATAAAAGACAAAAACGCAGTAATTCGGTTCTTAGGTTATGCAATTGCCGTGGTCGGAGCACTTTTCGTACTATGGCTGGTACTATTCTGTTTCTTTGGAATAGATTTATTGGAGTTTGTCCCGTAAGGGACAAGCTCCTTTTTTTATTCTATTTAAGATAAAATTTTTTTTGTTGACAAAATATATTATAAAAAGTATAGTAAACTTAGATAAATAGAATTAAGGTGATTATATGTTGAAAAAATTTTTTATAATATTTGTAGTAATATTTATTTTATTAACAATTGTAGTATCAATAATGGCTTTAAAATATAAGGCATTTACATACTCAATTATACAAGAAGTAAAACTAGAAGAAAAATTCTATACAGCAGAAGACTTTGGAATTGAAACAATAAAATCAAATACAGACTTTGATAATGATGGAATAGATGATTATACTGATATTCTTCAAGGGGCAAGAATCGAAGCTGAAAATAAACCAAATTACAGAAGTGCATATTATTCTGGTGGTTATCCGCCAGATGATGAAGGGGTATGTACAGATGTTATTTGGAGAGCTTTAAAAAATGCAGGATATATTTTAAAAGATATGGTAGATGAAGATATAAAAAATAATGTTTCTTTATATCCAAGAGTTGATGGAAAGCCAGATCCAAATATAGATTTTAGAAGAGTTCCAAATCTAATTGTATATTTTAAAAGAAATCATATATCACTTACAATAGATTTAACTCAAATTGCTGAGTGGCAACCAGGAGATATTGTTGTTTTTTCAAATGATCATGTTGGTATAATTTCAGATAAAAGGAATGAAAGAGGAGTTCCATATATAATTCATAATGCAGCGCAACCAAGGAGAGAAGAAGATGGATTAGAATTTTATAATGAAAACTGGAAGGAAATTTCATATCATTTTAGATTAAAAGATTTGAATTCATAGTAAAGGAGAGTAAAAATGACAATATTAACTTATATATCAATTGCTATTGCAATAGGAATAACAGTATTTATAGTAGGAATAATAAAACATAATAAGATTATGAAGAAGCTAGGAATATTAACATTCGCTTTAATTTTAGTATTTTGTGGATATATTTTTTATAAAGAAAATGGAGGATGTATTTCTGAAAGAAAAGTTATTGTTCCACAAAATGATTTACTACCAATAGCAGATAGAATTATTTATAAAGATGGTGAATCTAATTATTATATAATCACACCAAAAGATAAAGAATTTAACACATTATTTTCAGAAGTTTCTTATAGAGTAGACATGATAAGTACAAGCCAAGCTATAACTGATGAAGAAATAGAGGCAATTAAGAATAAAGAAAAATATATTGAACTAGATTACAATACTAAAAGCAAGAATAAAATATTTCCACTAGAAGAAAGTGAAATAGGGATGATTAACATGAAAGAATCTGGTGGAGAAATAGTAAAAAAAGGATTAGTAGATAAAAAAGAACTTATAAATGTCTTTGAAAAAAATAAGAAAAAATTAAATTCATATAAATTTGAAAAAGGACAAAATTATATTTCAAGTAATACGTTTTTGGACTTAAAAAATGAACAACTTGAAGGATTCATAAGTAAGAGAGAAGGTATTTATCAAAGAGTTATAGATAATCAAGAGGAACTAGGACAGATATGTGAAAAATTTGACTTTTATTCTGAGAATATTAAAATTTCAGATATAAACTTTAATGAAAAGAATGTTGTTGTAATAGTATCTTATTTTAATATTAATAAGATTGAAGAGAAAATTGGAAGTTTAAGATTTTATTTTAAAGATATGGTAGGAATATATAATGTTAACTTATATGTAACAAGCAAAATTCCTAATATTAATTGTATTTATTGCAATGTTGAAAATACAGATAACTATGATAATTATTATGAAAATACTGTAAATTATACAAGTTATGAGAGTGGTATTGTAAAAAATATTTTTGATAATATAATTGAGATAGCTGATGTATGTGGAAAAACAAAATATGTAATTGGTGTAAATAGTGAAACTAGAACAATAAATTATACTTTAGAAAAAGACAAAGAAATGGAATTTTTGGATATAAAAGTTGGAGATAGTGTATATGTTCAAGGAAACAATGTAGAATCAGATAATCAATATCCAAAGATTGATGCTACAGATTTATATGTATTTAAAAAAGAAAATATAAAAAAATATTTTGAAGCTCAATTAAAAGATGGATATAGAATTGATGGATATAGTTTTCAAAAAGTTGATATAGATAGTTCTGGAAATGGATATATAATTTTAGAATTAGGAATATACGAAGATAGAAGACATTTTATTTATCCAGTTAAAGTGAATGTTAATTCTAAAACAGAACATTATTTGGGAATGGGAAGGCATCTACAATCGAATTATGGATATCATGAACATGAAATATGTGATATTACTTTAGATCAAAAAATAACAGACATTGATAATATTAAAGGTACTGCAAAAATGATTGAGTATATAGCAGATTAAAATAAAAATAAAATATTGAAAAGATTAACATAATGTGATAAAATGTTCCTGTAACAAATAGGAAAAGAGTCGGCAGAATTGCCAAGAAAGGAGAATTTCTATGAGGGGAAATTCAAAAAAACGGTTACTCGCAAACTTAGTTACAGCAGTTTTTGCATTATGTTTCTTTTTGTTTTGCACTGTAACAGCATTTGCTGAAACACAGATTTCGACTGTAAAAGTTACTGCAAGCAAGAACAGTTGGGAACAAACTTCTAATCCTGAAGTAAAAGTTGATGGAAAAGGCTATAAGGTTGATCCTTCTAGTATCAAGTTTTCATCTGATATTTGTGATTGCGATCCAGGAGAAGATATTGAAGTTACAGTAAAAATCATAACAGAACAAGGATATGTTTTTAAAGATACTCTCAAAAAGAATAATTTTAAAGTAACTAATGGTAAGTACAAATCTCATAGTTACGAAGATGGAAATATTATCTTAAAATTCACTTATACTGTTAGAGGAAAAACAGAAACTCCTGATAGTGTTTATTGGGATGGTACTACTGCTCGGTGGGACAAAGTAAACGACAAGGTAAATTACACCTTAAAAATCTGTAAAGGAAATCGTAGTAAAATAGTTGCTGAAAATATTTCTTCTAATAGATACGATTTGAAAAAATATTTAATATTGGAAGATTATTATGATGAATATGAAGTATACTTTAAAGTAAAAGCAGTTCCTAAAAAAGCCTATGAGAATTACATCAAAGAATCGGATTATATTGAATCTGACGATTTTTCTGATTGGGACGATATCTATGATGAATATATTGACTTTGATGGGTGCATACCAGATTGGCCATATAATCCAGGGTATAATGATGGATGGAAATTTGCAAATGGAGTATGGTATTATTATGAAAATGGAAAGACTTATAATGATGGATTCAAGGCAATAAATGGTAAAATGCACTACTTCTTCAATAACGGAGCAATGGCAACAGGGTGGCAGAAACTTTCTGGAAAATGGTATATGTTTGATCACAATGGTTATATGCTGTCTAATACATGGTGTTTGGAGAATGGAGCTTGGTATTATCTTCAGGGTAATGGAGTAATGAAAACTGGATGGTTTGAAGATAAAGGAAAAACGTATTATTTAAATTCATCAGGTGCAATGCTTGAAGCGTGGCATAAACTTGATGGAAACTGGTATTATTTTTATCCAGGAAGCGGAGCTATGGCAAGAGAAGCCTACATTCCTTCAGCAGATAGAACATTTGCATATCACATGAAAACAGACGGAAAATTGGAAACTGGTTGGGTATATCAGAATGGATGGAGATATGTAGAACCTAATGCAGGTGTGTTGCTGAAAGGTTGGCAGACTATTGACGGAATACAGTATTATTTTTGTGAGAATGGAATTCTTACAAATTAACTATAAAGTAAAAATAAAATAATGTAATTGTTTTTTGGGAGGTCCTAAGTTTAGGACCTCTTTTCCAGTTTATTTAGAATAATTTAAATAACATATTTTTATCGAAAAACAATAAAAATATATTGACTTTCATAAAAATAGATGATATATTGTTTGCATCAAAATATAAAAATTTATAATTATAAATTTTTATTAAATATAGAAAAAGAGGAAATTTATATGGAAATTTTAGGAAAAAAAGGATTGGGAAATTTTTTAAAAATAATGTTAGAAGTAGTATTAGTAATAGGAATTTTAATATTAATAGCATTTCCAATTATTTTAAGATACACAAATATAGACATAAACCCTAATATAATATTATTTTATCCAAACGCAATATGCTTAATGTTTATAATATATCAATTTATTGGTTTATTTGATTCATTAAAAATGAGTAATCCTTTTTGTGAAAATACAGTAAAGAAACTAAAAAATGCTCAAAAAATATGTGCAATTTCATCAGTATTTTGGATTTTAGATTTCTTATATGAAGCTATTTTAGTAAGAATGTATCTTTCTTTTAGTTTAGTTCTAGCATTTATGATGATATTGTTTATTGGGGTTACAATAGCATTATATATATTAGCAGAATTATTTAAACAAGCTTTAGAGTACAAAAACGAAAATGACTTAACAATTTAAAATAAAAATAGGGGGCAAATTACAATGATAGTTGTAAATTTAGATGTTATGATGGCAAAACGAAAGATATCTTCTCGGAGAACTAGCAGAGAAAATTGGAATTACACAAGCAAATTTATCAATATTAAAAACAAATAAAGGAAAAGCAATTCGTTTTTCAACATTAGATGCAATTTGTAAAGTGTTAGAATGCACCCCAGGAGATATTTTAGAATATCAAAAAGATTAAAATTTAAAGGAGAATAAAAATGAAAAAGATATTTTTAGGTTCATTACTAATTAGTATATGGACAGTAATATTATTCTGGGGCAAAAATATCGGGCTTTCAATGTTACTTTTTATAGCTCCATTTGTATATTTTTTAATAAGCTTATTGGAAAAGAAAAATAAAATTGAATATAAAGAAGCAAAAATTTTAATAGTTCCAATAGTAGTACTTGCAAGTACATATTTTATATTTGATAATTCACTTTTCAATAAGTTAAATCTTGTTGTTATACCAGTATTAATAATATTAATGATAATAAAACTTATGGAAAAAAATTTAGATATAGATAAATTCTTTTTAAGATTTATAGAATTAATATTAGATCCATTAACTTATATTGAAGCAACAATGAAAGATTTAAAAAAATGTATTTTATCAATGTTTAAGATTAAGGAAAAAAAAGAAAAAAACAGCAGTATAGGAAAAGCAATACTAATAACAATTCCACTTGTAATAATTGTTATTATATTACTCTCATCAGCAGATGAGATATTTGGACAAATATTTCTAAATGGAATTTTTAGGCTTTCAAATATAATTTTTGAATTTGATTTAACAAATATTATATTAAAAGTGGCAGTTATAATAGCTTTATTTATATATTTCTCAAGTTTTTTCAGTCATATTATATATGAATATGAACCAAAAGATGAAGAATTTCAAAAGCTTCAAATTAAAGATATTACTACTACAAAAATGGTTTTAACAGCGCTAAATGTAGTATATATACTATTTTGTTTTATACAAATAAAAGCATTATTTTTAGGAAAAGATGATGTTAGCAATTATTCACAATATGCAAGAAAAGGATTTTTCCAATTAATGTTTGTTTCATTCATAAATTTAGTAGTAATTTTAATATCTAAAAAATGTGAAAAAAACAAATATATAAATACTATGTGTTTAGTAATGATTGCATGTACATTTGTAATATTACTTTCATCAGGAGTTAGAATGTTCTTTTATGAAAGTGCTTATGGATATACACGCTTAAGATTACTTGTGTATGTGGCATTATTAACAGAAGCTATATTATTAATTCCTACAATTGCATATGTAATAGATAAAAAAATAAATCTTCCAAAAGTATATATGGCTATTATAATTGTTATGTATGTTGGAATTAATATGGCAAATATAGATAATATAATAACAAAAAGTAATGTAGATAGATATTTCGAAATAGGAGTTTTTGATGTAGATTATCTAAAGAAAGAAACAGGAGCTGATGCAATAAAAGAACTAATTAGAATAAAAAATTCAGAACCTGAAACTCCAGAAGAGGAAGAAGTAAAGAATGGAGTTTCAAAGTATTTAGCTATATTTTATGAAGAATTAGAAAAAGAAGAAATGGATTTTAGAGATTTTAATTTATCAAAAATAATAGCAAAAAGTTTGTATTAAGAATAAAGTAAAAAAATATTGACAAAAAATATACCTAGATATACAATGTATAAAAATACATAGCATATCTAGGTATTTTTATATATGAAAGTGCACATTCATATATATGGAAAAAGCGCTATTCCAATAAGCTCAGGTATCTATGTGGATAAATAAAAGGAGGCAAACTTTTATGAAAGTAAACAAAGAACTTTTAAAAGGGAGTACAACAATGATGGTATTAAATTTACTGTCAAACTCAAATATGTATGGATATGAAATGATAAAAACTTTAAGTGAAAAATCTCAGAATGTATTTGAATTAAAAGAAGGAACATTGTATCCAATTCTACATTCATTAGAAGAAAAGAATTTAATAACTTCATACTGGGATGAAACCACAGGAAAGAAAAGAAAATATTATTCTATTACAAAAGAAGGAAGAAAACATTTAGAAGATAAAAAAGCAGAATGGAAAGTGTTTAGCAATGGAATAAATGCCGTATTAGGAGGTGTTTCTTTTGCTTATTAAGGAATTTTTAGAAAATGTTTGTAATGAAATAAAATATAAACCAATAAGAGAAGACATTTCAGAAGAATTAAGTTTACATATTCAGGAACAAAAAGAAGAATATATAAAAGAAGGTTTAGAAGAAAATGTAGCAGAAGAAAGAGCTGTTTCAAATATGGGAGAAGCAGAGGAAATTGGAAAAAAACTAAACAAAATACACAAGCCTAAATTTGATTGGATATTAACTTTATTAGTTGCAATATTAATAGGATTTGGATTTTTAATTATAACAATAAGAGGAAAACAGGAAGTAGATGAAATTTCAATTTATTATTTCTGGCGTCCTATTAGTTTTTTATTGTTAGGATTAATTATTAGTGTAGGAATTTATTTTTTAGATTACAGAAATGTTTTGAATTATTCAACATCAATATATGTAATTTCTAGTATATTACTTCTTGTAACAGTATTATTTGGAAGAGATATACAAGGTAGAAATTATTTATCAATTTTTCATAAAACAGTTGATTCAAGTAATATATGTATATTATTGTATATTATTTCATTTGTTGGATTTTTAAATAAATTAAGTAGAAAAAATATTAATATAAGTATAGGAAATTTTAACTTAAAAATTAGACTAGATATTTTAAAAATTGTGGCACTAAGTACAACTTCAATATTTTTTTTAATGATATCAAATAGAATATCTATATCAATGATATTACTTTTATCTTATATAATTATTACTACTGCATATATTGCAAGTGAAGAAAATAAGGAAATAAATTTAATAAAATTTTTTGGAACTTTAATGTTTTTGGTAGTGATATTAATGCTAATTGTAGGAGTAACAGATAGTGGAAATTACAATAGAATTATTGAAAGAATCAAAGCAACATATAATGGCTCAGATATCTATGGGGTTGGTTGGGTTAATAACATTATAAACGACATATTAGATAATTCGAATACATTTTCAGGAATAGAAAATGCAAATGAATATATAGGTCTACTAGCAGATGGAACTGAATTTTCATTAATATCAATAAGTATGTTTTGTGGAACTTTTTATTCATCAATTGTAATTGGAGTAGTAATGCTACTCGGAATCAAAATAATATTAGATTGTAAAAATATAAAGGATAAAGAAGGAAGACTTTTAATAATTGGTTTTGGAAGTTTTATATTATTACAAGCAATACTTAATATATTAATGAATTTCAATTTGGTTCCTATAGCTGCATTAAATTTACCTTTTGTTTCTTATGGTTTTAATGGACTTTTAGTTAATATGATGATGATTGCATTTATATTATCAATTTATAGAAGAAAAGATATTTTAACTAAAAAAATTGAAACAGGTAAAAAACTTAAAATTAAAGTTTCATTTGAATAAAGGGGAGGATTTATGAAAAAAGAATCTATACTAAAAATAGTAAAATATTTATTTATAATTTATTGTATAGCATTGATATATGTTTTATTTTTATATGGATATAGAACAGGGAATCAATTTAATTTAAAAGTTTTTTCAAAAGAACATTTTGAAATGCCTAATTTTATTCCATTTAGGACAATTTTTTCTTATTTAGAAAGACTATATAATTCTACAATAAATACTAATATTGTAGTTACTAATTTACTTGGAAATTTAGTGATGTTTGTGCCTATGGGGATGGCATTACCAGTTTTATTTAGTGAAAAATTTAATAAATTATGGAAGATAATTGTTTTTACTATTTTTCTAGTAATAATAATTGAAATTACGCAATTTATTACTTTTACAGGCTCAGCTGATATAGATGATATAATATTAAATACAATTGGCGCAATGATTGGATATGGAATTATAAAAATTATAATTAAAATTAAAGCTTCATTTGAATAAATATAAGTGAAAAAGTTAGCAATTTTGCTAACTTTTTTGCAACTTATTTTGAATTTTAGGTAATATATTAATGAAAATATAATAAATGAGGAATAGAAAGTGCTAGTAAAAAATCGTAATATAGGAGATTATTTTGAAGATAATCAGTTACAAATAGAGAATTTAATGAAAGATTATACAAATTATATTCTTACAATAATTAGAAATTTTAGTATTACATTATCAGAAGAAGATATAGAAGAAATAATGTTAGATGTGTTTTTAGCATTATGGAATAATCAAGAAAAATTAATTAGAGAATGTAATATGTCTGCTTATATAGGTGGAATTACAAAAAATTTAATTAAGAAAAAATATAAAAAAATAAAGAATATTGAAAATATAGATGACTATGATGAAAAGCTAGTTAGCCTAGATAATATTGAATTGGATTTTGCAGAAAAAGAAAAAAATAAAGCAATACTAGCAGAAATAACTAAAATGAATAAAGAAGATAAAGAAATATTTTTATCATATTATTATGATGAAAGAAGTATAAAGGAAATTGCTATAATATTTAATTTTTCTGAAGCAAAGGTTAAATCAAGATTATTTAGAATACGAAAAAAATTAAAAAAGAGTTTTAAAATAAAGGAGATATAAGATTATGGATAATAATGAATTACTAGAAAAACTAAAATTAAATATTGCTATATCAAATTTCGAAAAACAAGAATTTAAAACTCCGAAAAAAAGTATTTTAAAAATGGTAGCTAGTTTTATTTTTGCAATTGGAATTACAAGTGGATTAGTATATGCAACAGGAACCATAGTTTATGAAAATATTTGGAAGGAACCGAAAGGTTATAAAATTACAACTGAAATATCAGAAGAGGAGAAAGCAAAATGTATTTCAGAAGATGAGGCAGAAAAAATAGCAAATTATTATTTAGAAAAAATTGGATTTGCAGATGATGAAATAAAAGAACAAGAATTAACAAAAGATTATTGGGAAAATGAGAATGTTTGGAAATTATCTTCTAATAAAATATATAATATTGAGATAAATGCAGAAACAGGAAAACTAAATTCTTTAAATATACCAAGACAAAGCTATAAAACACCATATAATTTTGGAGTAACAAGAGAGGAAGCAAGAAGAGAAGCTCAAACTTTATTTGAAAAATATAATGAAGATGAAAATGGTGAATATGAACTTTTAGAATTAAGAGGAAACATGGAGACAGATGAAGGCTCATATCTTTGGTATGCAGAATTTTATAAAAAATATGGAGAATTATATAATTTTGATGAGTCAGTACATATAGGGTGGATACCAACAATAAATGCTTTATATAGTTTAGGTTTTTCAAGAAATGTTTATGAAGAAAATGAGGAAAAAATAACAAAAGAACAAGCTGTTAAAATTGCAATAGAAAAAGATAAACAAATTGAAAAGGAAAAAGAAATAATAAATACAAAAGCAGAAATTAGAATTCGAAAAATGAATGAAAATGTATATTTGAGAGAAAACTATAAAGATGAATATGAAAATCCTATATTAGGTTTGGAAAAAATAGGAGATAATTTATATAAACGAAAAGATGATGCTGTATTTTATAAAACAGATGAAAGAGTTAGAAAAGTGTGGTGTGTTGTTATTCAGTATGATTTAAATACAGAATATGTATCAGCTGAATTTACATACTATGTAGATTGTACAACAGGAGAGATAATTGGTGGACAACGTTCAAATGATTTAGAGACTGAAGAAAGAATGATAGGAGATCCATATAATTTAATAGAAAAATAAAAGAAATTTTGAATAAATAATAATTTTAGAAAGATACTAAAAATATTAGGTTCTATAATTTTAGTTGGGGTGGCAAAAAACTCCAGTTTTTTATAAAAAAATAGCATCTATCTAACTTCTTTG
>CAPOZU010000023.1 GCA_948676835.1 uncultured Clostridia bacterium | reverse complement strand
TAAAAGATGAAGAAATAGAAAACATAAAGGAAGAATAATATGCTTAGTCCAGAATATTTAAGTTTAATAGAATTTAATGATGTAGTAAAAATATATAATAAATTAAATATAGAAATAATGTCAGATATAATAAAAAGAGTTTCACAAATGCAAGACATTACAGAAACAACTAAAAAGCAACTAGAAATATTAAAACAAACAAATGGTATAGAAATATTTAATGAAACATTAGAAAAAACATCAATGTTAACGGCAGAAACAAAAAAAGCATTAAAAGATTTATTTAATGATATGGCAGAGGAAGATATACAAGGATATAAGGAATTATATCAATATCGTAATAAACCATTTAAATTAAGTGAAAACCAGTATAAAATATTAAATCAAGGATTAAAGCAAACAAATAGATTATTAAAAAATATGACAAATACAATAGCTTTTCAAAGTAAACAAGCTTATGTAGAAGCTATTGATAAAGCTTATATGGAAGTAGTAAGTGGTGCTTTTGATTATGCAACAGCAATAAACAGTACATGTCAGGAGTTAGCAGATAAAGGAATAACATTAAAAGATAAATTAGGAAGAAATGTACAATTAGAAGTTGCGGTAAGAAGAAATGTATTAAGTGGCATACAAAATACAGCAAATAATATAAATAGAGAAATTGAAGATTATTTAGGGTGTGATGGTTATGAAGTAACAGCACACATAGGAGCAAGACCAACACATGCAGAAGCACAAGGAAAACAATATGCCATAAATCATAATACAAAGATTAGTAAACAATATCCTTTATGGTCAGATGTTTCAAGTTTATGGGAAGAATATAATTGTAGACATACATATTTTGGAATAATATTAGGAATATCTGAACCAGTATATGAAAAAGATGAACTAAAAGAAATGAAAAATGCAACTGTAACTTTAAATGGTAAAGAAGTACCATATTATGAAGCAACGCAGAAACAAAGACAAATAGAAAATGAAATAAGAAAGAAAAAAAGAGCTATACAAACATTAGAAAAAGCTAATAAAGATGTAACAATATCAAAAAGTCAATTGGCACAGATACAGAAGAAGTATAAGAATTTTTGTAAAGAGACTGGTTTGGAAAAAGACTATTCAAGAATTAAAATTACTAAATAAGTTATTAAATTTTTAATATATACAAGAAGCTGACGAGCTTCTTTTTTTATGCCTTTTATCAATTAGGCATAAAAGAAATTGAGTAGTTGGGCATACGACGTTAAAAATAGCAAATATTATCAAATTCAGGGAAGAGAAACCCGTAGAAAATCGTAGGAGGAGAAATATTATGAAAAGAAGTTTTTTAGAAGGATTATTAAAAGATTTAGAAGTAGAGGAAAGTATTAAGAAAAATATTATCGAAAGCATTATGACCGAAAATGGTAATGATATTAATACAGAGAAAACCAAAACTTTAACAGCTCAAAATGATTTAAAAGTAAAAGAAGGATTAATCGAAGAACTCAACACAAAAATAAAAGAAGCAGGTTCTGTTGATATAGAAGAAATCAAAAGAGTTGCTAGAGAAGAAGGATTTGCCGAAGGTTCTAAAGAAGTTGATGAGTTCAAAAAAACAAATGCTTTAAAAGGTTCTATAAAAGGAGCTAAAGATTTTGATTTAGTTTATAGCAAACTAGACAAAGAAAAAATTAAATACGAAAAAGATGATAAAGGAGAGTACATAGTAAGTGGCATTGATGAACAAATAAAAGATGTCAAAGAAAAGTATTCTTTTTTGTTTGAAGATGAAGAAAGACAGGATAGTCTTATTGACTTAGGCGGAAGTCATGAAAATATTACACCAAAAGCTCCAGAAACATTATATGGAGCATTAAAAGAAAAATATAAATAATAGGAGGAATTAAAATGATAACATTAGCAGAAGCAAAAGTAGGAATGGCTGACAAAGTAGACCAAGCAGTCATTGATGAATTTAGAAGAGGGTCTTTATTATTAGATAAATTGGTATTTGATAATGCCGTATCACCAGGTACAGGGGGAAGTACATTAACATATGGATATACTAAATTAAAAACACCATCTACAGCAGGATTTAGAAAAATAAATGAAACATATACAAATAATGAAGCTAAAAGAGAAAAAGCAAGTGCTGATTTAAAAATATTTGGTGGAAACTTTAAGATTGACCGTGTATTAATTAATACATCTGGAGCTGTAGATGAGTTAGATTTTCAAATGAAAGAGAAAATAAAAGGAGCTATTAATTTATTCCATAATACAGTAATAAATGGTAATGAAACAGTAAATGAAGATGAGTTCAATGGATTAGATGTTATGTTAAAAGGTTCTAGTACAGAATATAATGCTCCATCATATGAATTAACAAAAGATACTGATATTGTAGCAGGAAAGAAATATTATACTAAATCTGGAAGTAAATATACAGCAGTATCAACTCCAGCTAAAGCTGACATAGCTACATATTATGAAGATGTTAATTTATTTGATTTATCTACATCTGCAAAAATGGATGAAAACTATCAAGAATTTTTAGATAAAATGGATGAGTTTGTATCTATAATGCAAGGTAGACCAACAATGTTCTTAGGTAACAATAAATTAATAACAAAAATAAAAGGAATAGCAAGAAGAGCTGGATATTATTCAAAATCAGAAGACGCATTTGGTAGAAGTATAGATATGTGGGATAATATACCATTGGTAGATTTGGAAGAATATTATGATGGTACAAGTACAACACCATGTGTAAAAATATCAGAAGATGGAACAACTGATTTATATGCTATTCAGATTGCAAAAGATGCATTCCATGGAGTATCTCCAACAGGTACAGGGGTTATAAGTACATGTTTACCAGATATGAAAGCACCGGGAACTATTAAAGAAGGTGATGTCGAAATGGTAGCAGCAGTAGTATTAAAAAATACTTTAAAGTCAGGTGTATTAAGAAATATAAAAGTAAAATAGGAGTTGATAAAAATGGTATATGCAGACTATGAATATTATAAAAATAAATATTATGGAACATTGCCAGAAAACTCTTTTAATTCACTAATTTTAAAAGCAAGTAGAGAAATTGATAAAAATGTAAATACTAGATTAACTCAAACAGTAATAGATAATTTAGCAGAAGAAGCACAAGAACAGTTGAAATATACTGCTTGTGCTTTAATTGATTTAATATATGATAAAAATAATGATAGTAAAAGTAAAGTTAGTTCTATCTCAATTGATGGAGTAAGTAAGACCTTTAAAACTGCATCATCTCAAGAGTATATAAATAATAAAAAGGAAATTATTAATTATTTACCAGATGAATTGACAAGATATTTGTAGGAGGCGTATTATGTCAGATTTTCCAATACAAAAAATAACTATATACCATAAAAATAAAAAGCAATGGGATAGATATGTAGTAAATGCAAGTTATAGAAATACATCAATACTAAATCATAATAAGAATGGTTCCGATTCTTCTGAGAATGCTTTAATTAGGATATTTGATATTAAAGAATATAATTTAGAATGGTTTGTAAAAAAGGAAGATGTAATTGTAAATAAAGAGGTAGAAGATGTAATTGAAGAAAATACACCGATTACACAATTAAGTAATAAATATGGTAAAGATAATGTCCATAAAGTAAATAGTATAAATGTATTAATTTATGATGATAAAGACATAGAAGGATTAAACCATGTGAAATTGGGGTGTATATAATGGAAGTTATATTGGAAACAAAACCATTACAAACAATTTATAATAATTTAGGATTAGAAGATAGAGGAAAAGTACAACAATTTTTAGGAAAAACAACAGCTGATAATCTAAAGAAATATGTGTCTTATAAAACTGGAGTTCAAGAAGGAAGTACAAGAAGTATAGAAGGTGGAACAAAGGTTATTATAAATGTACCATATGCAAGATTTCAAGCTGAAGAAAAAGTAATGATTGGTGTACAAAGTAAAAGAGCATGGGCAAAAAAAGGAGAAAGAAAAATAGTTACAGATACAAAATTAAAATATCATAGTGATAAATTAAGAGGAGCACACCCATTTGAACGAATGAAAGCAGATAAAGCACAAAATATATTGAATCAAACAGCAAAATATGCAAGGAGGTTTAATTAATGGAAAAAGTAATAAATGATTGGCTTCTAGGTTATGAAAAAATTAAAGAAATAGCAGAAATGATACATACAGAGGAACTTCCAGACGAAACAGATACACTAGCTTTACAAAGAAGTGGAGTCGAAAGTTTACCATTAAGATATATAAATGAAAAAGGCTGGTATAAACAATATCAATATGTATTGCTATTAAAATCAAATAGTGAAGATGATATACAAAGATTAAATAATTTAGATTGGTTAGATGATTTAAGCAATTGGATACATGAAAAAAATATTTCTAGAGAATACCCAGAAATAGAAAATATGAAAGTAAAAAAAGTAAGTTGTGCTAATGCGATAACATATGAAACAAATGAAGAAGGTTCAATAAGTACGTATTATATACAACTTTATTTTGATATAAAAGGAGGAAATTAAAAAATGGCAGAAAACGTAGAAGTTTTAAAAGATGTAATGGAATATGATGAAGGACATTACTTTGGAATAAATAGTGAAATAGTACTAGGTGGAGTAATAACAGAAATGACAGAAAGTGCAAATCCAACAGAAAGTGAAAAACAATATATACATCAAAAATCAAAAATAACAAAAGTAACAGGATTTTCAAATGAGTTTCCAATAACAATGGATATGGTAAAAGGAGATAAAGTATTTGAATATATGTATAATTTATTTTATGAAAGAAAAGTGGGTTCTGATTTAGATATAGATCACTATATAGTAAATTTATGGCAACCAGTAGCAGAACAAGAAAATACATATAAAGCAAGAAAGATAACACAAACATGTTCAATAACAGAATGTAATGGTGCAGCAGGTGAACAAAAACAAATAACAGGTTCATTAAAAGGTGGGGACTTTGTTTATGGTACATTTAATGTAAGTACAAAGACATTTACAGAGAATGCTTAAATATAAAAGGTAGTATATTAAAGGAGAATAAAAATAATGGAGAATAAAAGATTAAGTTTTGGATATGAGGATATTTATAAAAAAATAGAAGTAGAAATTTTTGGATTAATATTTGAAATTAATAAAGAAAAGATAGAGGATAAAGATATAAAAATTATAAATGAAAATGATGAGGATATAGTAAAAAGAGAAATTGAAGATTTAATAGGATTAGGAGCAATAGAAAAAATAAATAATAAAGCTATAAGTGATGGATATTCAAAAATGACATTAGCAGAAGAAGTTAAAGTATTAACTTTTTTGTATATAACATATATGAACTATACAACAAATGGAATGATGGATGATATAAATTGTGCTAGTGAAAAAATAGAAGCTAGAGCAATGAAGATGAAAGATAGAAGTAATATAAATAGAGAAGAAAGAAGAAATTATAATAAAAATCAGTATAGAAGAAATAGAAGAGGATATAGGAGATATTAAAATGATAATGTTTAATAGACTACCTTATTTTGTAATGCTACAAGGAAAGAAATATAAAATAAATGTAGACTTTAGAAATCTAATATCTTTTGAAAATAAATTGCAGGATAGGAGTGTTGATAATTCAAAAAAGATAGAGTATGGATTAAAACATTTTTATCCTGCTTTTTTTTATGAGGAAAATTATAATAAATTGTTAATAAATCCTGAGTTATATAAAGAGGCGTGTGATAAATTAATATGGTTTTATAAATGTGGTAGAGAGGATTATCATAAAATAAGTGGAAATAGTAAAGGAAAGAATAAACAAATATATAGTTATGAATATGATGATGAATATATTTATGGTGCATTTTTAGAACAATATAATATAGATTTAGCTTATGATAGAGTACATTGGTGGAAATTTAAAGCTTTATTAAAGTCATTAAAAGATGATACAGAGTTTATAAAGATACAGGGATATAGATCATATGAAGGAAAAGAAGAAAGTATGAAGAATTTGAGAGATTATTGGGAATTACCAAAACCAGTGAGTGAGCAAGAGAGATTAGATAAGTTGTATGAGGTTTTGAAGTAGTTTATGATTTTAGAAACAATAAAATATAAAAAAAATTAACATTCGACAGGTTTTGACAATATTTGATATAAGGGCAGTGTTATAATTTATATAGGGTTGTATATAACAGAAAAGTATCTTGAATATTATTTTTAGGAGGTACTTTTATGGAAAAAGAAAAGAAGTTATATCAAAAATGGTGGTTTTGGGTTATTATTGTTGTTATTATTATAAGTATTATATTACTTAATATTTTAAACGGAGATAGTAATAAAGAAACTTCGGTTAATGCAGTAAATCAAAATAATAGTATAAAGAATAATAGTGAATTAAAAGAAAATCCGTATGAAATAACGAATATTTATGATGGAACATATAAATTTACAATTAATGATGGGAAAGATACAATTGTAGGGGCTATAAATATAGATAGTGGTAATCTAAAAACTAAATTTAGCAGTATAGATAATTCTTTAACAATACCAATATATAATGGCTTTTGTGGGTTAAGTAAAGAAGATAACACAACATTTTATATTTCAATAATGAATAGTTCTTATGAGACAATACGAAAATTTAAATGCATAAAATCAGATAAAAATATATTATGCGAATCCTTAACCTATACAAATTATAAAAATGTAGATTTTATATATGTAAATGATAGTAAAGATATAGAAAGTGTGTATAATGAAGTCTTAAAACAAGAAAAACAAAAGAAGGAAGCAGAACAAAAAGCCAAAGAAGAACAAGAAAAACAAATATTTATGTCAAGCTGTCAAACATACACCTTTGAACAAATTGCGAGAAATCCTGATAATTTCAAAGGAACAAATATAAAATTAACAGGTGAAGTTGTACAAGCTTTATATGATACAAATACGGTAGATTTAAGAGTTAATATTACAAAAAAAGGTAATTATTCAACATATTATACAGACACAGTATATGTTACATACACACCAATTATTGGAGAGGATAAAATTTTAGAAGATGATATTATAACTATTTATGGTACCTCAAAAGGTGATTATTCTTATACAAGTACGATAGGTTCAAGAATAACATTGCCTTTAATTGAGGCTAAATATATAGTGCTACAGAAATAATATAATTATAAGAACACTTACAGAAATGTAGGTGTTTTTATTATGGATAAAAGAGGTGATAATAATGGCAATAGCAGGTTCATTAACTTATGATACAAAAATAGATAGAAATGGTTTTAATAAAGGACTTAAAGATATAGAAAATACAACAAAAAATACAGGAACAAAAATAAAAGATATAGTAACAGCATTAGGAATAGATAAGATAATATCAACAACAATGAATACATTAAAAAGCAGTATTTCTAGTGCTATGGATAGAATTGATACAATGAATCAATTTACTAGAGTTATGACAGTTATGACTGGTTCTGCTGAAAAAGCAGATGAGGCACTAGAAAGTATAAAAAATACGGTGACAGGGACAGCTTATGGATTGGATGTAGCTTCAAAATCAACGCAGAAATTTGTAACAAGTGGTATGAAATTAGATAAATCAACAAAACAAATACAAACTTGGGCTGACGCAGTGGCATTTTATGGAGATGGAACAAATGCTACTTTTGAAGGAGTAACAGATGCTTTATCGAAAATGGTTGCTAAAGGTAAAGTTGAGATGGACCAATTAAATACGCTGACAGATGCAGGAATACCAGCTGTACAGATTTATGCAGATAGTGTTGGAAAAAGTGTAACACAAGTTCAAGAGGATTTATCTAAAGGAAAAATTTCTACAGATAAATTTTTAGATGGTTTAGATAAGGCATTTAATAATGGAACAAAGAAATTCGCATCAATAACTGGTTCAGCAAAAGAGGCAGGTGCAAGTTGGACAGCTACATTTGACAACTTTAAGGCAGCAATAACTAGGGGAATGACAAATATTATAGATGCTATTGATGAAGGTTTAAAATCAATAGGATTAAAGACAATGCGTGAAATGATTTCACAGATAGGAAAACAGGCAGAAAAAACAATGAACAAGATTACACCTTTAATAAAAAAGGTAATAAAATCATTAAAAGATGTATATGACTGGATAAAAAGAAATAAAGATTTAGTAAAGAATTTAATAATAGTCATAGCTTCTTTAACAGCTGGTTATATTGCTTATCAAAAAACTTTAGTTGCAATAAAAGCAATTCAAACAGCAAAAAATATAATATCAACTACTACTGCGTTTTTAAGTCTTATTCCAACAATAAGGTCAGCTAAAGATGCAATGTTGCTTTTAAATATGACATTTTCTGCTAATCCAGTAGGTTTAGTTGTTGCTGGAGTCATAGCTTTAACAACGGCTTTAGTTTCTTTTTCTTTAAAACAAACAGATAGTCAAAAAGAAGCTAAAAAATTTGCTGATGAAATGGCAAACTCAAAACAAAAAATGTTAGAATATAATGAAAGTATAGATAAAACTACAAATGCAAATTTGTCACATATTCAATCGGCAGAAAAATTAAGAAGTGAGTTGACTCAATTAGTAGATGAAAACGGAAAAGTAAAAAAAGGATATGAAGGTAGAGTTGATTTTATTTTAAAACAATTAAATGAAGCATTAGGAACAGAATATAAAAGAACAGGTGAGGTAATAGAAAAGTATAAAGATTTGCAAGCCGAAATAGATAAACTTATAATAAAGAAAAAAGCAGAGATTATATTGCAAGGAGAAGAAGAAAAATACAAGAATGCAATAGAAAATCAGAAAGAAGCAGTGGAAGAATTAAGAAAATCACAAGAAAATCTAGGAATATCTTATGATGAAGCAAAACAAAAATATCAAGATTATATTATAGCCTCAGATGAAGCATTTAAAAATATGAATGAAAAAAAACAATTAGAATTATTATTACAGAGTAAAGAAATGAAAGGCTTAAAAGACAAAATAAAAGCTTATGAAGATGCGGAAGATAAAGTTATAGAATATAATAATAATATTAAATCTTATGAAGATAAACATGCTAAATATATGGAAGAAAAATATGATGAAATTGCAAAGACAGTAACTGTATCAACAGAGGATTGGACATCAAAATCATTAGATGAAATTAATAAATCCATTCAAGAGCAAAGCAATGCAATGGAACAATACAAAGAAATATATAAAAATACAGGAGATGAAATTGCAAAACAAAATGCAGAACAAGCACAACAAAACATAGAAAATATTGCAAATGAATTATTGGCTAGAACTAAAACTATAGGCGAATTAGGAGAAGATGAAAAACAGGCATGGAAAGCTTTAGGTGAAGGTTCATATGAAAATTATTGTATGAAAGTAAATGAAATAGGGCCAACAATGCGGAGCAAAGATACAAGAAGCCACAGGAATAATAGCAGCAGGAACGCCACAAATGCAAGAAAAAGCTGAAGAACTTGGAAGAAAAACAGTAGAAGCATTTGATAAGTCATCAGATGCAAAGAAAAAAGGATTAAGTATAATAACTTCATATTTACAAGGTGTATCAGATGAGGAAAAAAGAGAGTTTTTAAGACAAGCAGGAATTGAAGATGTTGACAAAGTATTAGATGAATTAAATAGAGGAGATTTATCGGAAGATAATGGAAAAAATATTCTTGAAGGATTATGGAAAGGTTTAAAAAATAATAGCTGGCAAGGAAAAATATTAGGTGTAGCATCTGGATTAGCAAAGGCTGTAAATGAATCTTTTACAGGTAAAGATGGTTGGGATGAACATTCTCCATCTAAAAAGATGAAAAAATTCGCTGAAAACTATATCCAGCCAATTTCTGATGTAATGAATAAAAGGAAAAGACAAATTACCGATACAGCTAATAAACTTGCAAATTCTGTGAATGATAGTTTTAATTTAGAAAAAATAAATGATGAAATATATAGAAAAATGCAAAATGCAGTAGCCCTAGAAACAGGTTCAATAAATGCAAAAGCAAGTATAAAATCCAACAATAGTATGTTAAATGTAATACAAGCTAGTTTCAATATAGATGGAAGTGTAAATATAGATGGTCAAAGAGCAGGAAGAATAATTACACCATATATGACAAAAACGTTAAGAACGGTGGGGGTATAATATGATTAAATTGATATATAATAATAAAGCATTTGATATATTAGGTGGATTTGATATAACTAGTTCAAATAATGAGGTTACATTTAATGATATAACTATTGACTTTACTGGATATACTCTTGAAGATATGCCATTAAAGTATCAAGAAATAAAGATTAAACAATGTAGAGAAAAACAAGATATCTTAAAAGAAGGGGATGTCTTGTTTTTTGGTTATGTTGATAGTATAGAGTTAGGAAAAATGCAAATGGAGGAGGAAGATAGAGAACTTACAATAACATTATTAAGTCCTTTAAAATTAGCAACACTAAGAACAGTTTCTGTTAATGGAACATTTTTAGTTGAAGATTTAATTTTAAGAGTTTTAGAGCCATTAGTAAATGATGGATTTAAGATTGAAGAAATTAATGTTGATGAAGGGAGAATGACAGTAAATTATATAATGCAGTCTATAGAGGCTTGTATGAATGATTTAAGTTTAAAGAAAAGTATTTTTTGGAGAATAGATAAGAATAAGAAGATATATGTTAATTCGATTAATTATTTATTTAATAAAAAGGTGAGTAAGGAGATTGTTAGTGCAAGTGAAGAAGGTTTATTAAAGATTGAGCCTTTAATAGAAGGTACTGATTATGCTAATGTGATTAATATAAAAAATGCAAGGGTTATTTATAGTGTATATAGTTCAGAGGAAGTGTCTAATGATTTTGAAGTTTTGAGTTTGCCGAAGACAATTAAAAAGGGGGATATTATTGAGTTTAATTATCCTATAGTTTTGAGTTTACAGTATTTAAAAATGCTAAAGGAAGAGCATAAATCTGCAAGTAGTATACCATTAATATATTTAACAATAAATAATGAAGTTTTTTCTATTTATTATAATCTTGGATATGAAACTTTTGAGTATAATGGTTCTTTTACTTTTTCCGATAGTGATGGTGAAGAAGGAGATATTGTTTTACAAAGGGATAGTTTCTTTACTAATTTGATTACTGGGTTTAAATGGAATGGAAGTGAACAGGCTATAATAACTTATGCTAGTTCATATTCAGCATTAAGATATTCAAAGGTTAAGTTTATGAACTCTGAAGAGATTGAGAAGTTAAAAGGGGTTATTTCTCAGAGTGGTCAAATTGAGAAAACAGTAGATGCACATGAGACTTGGTTTACAAATCAGAGTTTATTAGATTATGCTAGAAATTTATTAATAAAAAATACTAATGATATTAATACTGTTAATTTAGCATATGATATTGATTATAATTTAGAAGTAGGGGATATAGTAAAAATAGAACTTCCAAAGTTTTATATATCAGGGAAATATGCGATTACTAAAATAAGGTATATTTATAATTCCAAATATGACCAGTTATGGGAAATTACATTAAAGAAATCAGAACTTTTAGATTTGTATATTAATATTTTTAGACCTAATGAAAGTTTAAATAATGATGAAAGACAAGATAGTTTAATAATTAGTGAATATGTTACTGAAGGAGTAGAGGAAATTCATGAAATTGAGTCTACTGCATCAAATATATTAAACTTTAATCTTAATCAAGTGCTATAGGAGGTTTATAATGAAAGTTAAAAATGAGTATGTTGAGATTAGTAGTGGACAAAGAAATATAAAAATTCAAAATACAATATTAGATACATATCTTAAAGAGATTCCTAAGATACAATTTCAGAGAGAGGAAGTTCCAACAGATATATCTTTAAGTCAGATTTATTTCAAATTTGATACTGATATAGATGTAAAGCCAGATATGATTGTGAAAACTTCTGATTTTGATTATAGTTCTTCTCATACAACAAGAAGTTCATCTCATAAAGGAAGTACAATAGTAGTTGATTATACATATTTGTTAGAAGATTTAAGTATACATATAGGGAAAAAAATTACAGCTATAGGATTTGGATTTATTTCAGGAAGTGGATATAAAGTAGGAGCAATTGTTGATACAAGAAATTATAATATATATATTGATAAAAAGAATGAAATAAAAGTGTCAAGAAGAGATATTTTTTCTACAGATGGAATTTTTTATGGTTCAAATGTTGATGGCATAATGCATATGTTTCCTTTGATGACAAGTGGTTGGAGAGCGAATACTGATTATAAATGGGGTGTTTTAAAGTCAGTAGGATTAGGTATTTCTACAAATAAGATTGTAGAAGAATATGAATTTAATAATTATAATAATGAATTAACTATTAAAGATTTTGGATTTGATATAGATAGAGAATTTACAATTGAGCATTTAAATGAAGGATTATTTCCAGAACAAAGTATTTATCCTAGTGAAGAAATATATCCAGAAAGAATTATAAGGAAGCCTATATATCCAGATATAAATATATATCCACGGTTTAGGAGAATATCCTACGGAGGTTCCTTATCAATATATACAATTAAAATATCAAATATATCAGGTTATAGGTGGGTTATCGCAGATTCCAGAAGCATTAGATGAGTATTATATATTAAGTGTACCTATAAAACAAAATCTTTATAAAATAAAAGAAAAAGTAAAATATGAGAGGACTACTAAGTCTTCTCTTTTTTGATGGAGGTAAAAAAATGAATAAAATAAATTGGATAAATGGACAAGCTGGAAATACACCACTTTCAGCAGAAAATCTTAATTTAATGCAAAGTTATGTAGAAGATGAATTTAGTAGTTTTAAGCAATTAGTATTTCCAATAGGTTCAACATATATAACACAAACAAATACTAATCCTAGCGAAATATTAGGATTTGGTACATGGGAAAGACTAAAAGGTAAAGTATGTTTGGGATTAGATGAAGGAGATACAGAATTTAACTTAATAGGAAAAACAGGAGGAAGTAAATCACATAAGCATACTACATCTATTTTAGGAGGAAGTTATGCAATGAATAAATCAGGTTGTCATTTTGTAGATGCAAGTTCACAAGATGGTGTTGCTAGTGCAAATTATGAAAGTACAACCGTATCAAATATGCAACCATATGAGGTAGTGGGATATATGTGGATAAGGAGGAGTTAGATGATTGAAAAAATAACTTATGAGAATAAAGTGTCAATACAAAATAATGAAGAAGTTGCAGAAAAAAACAAAGTTACTGATAGCAATATGAATGAAATAAAAAGTGTAGTAAATAACAATGCAAATGAATTAGAATATTTAAAATCCGAAAACCAAAAACTGAAAGAAGATTTAAAAGGCTTACCAAAAGGACAAGCTTCAGGAGAAAGCATAGACTTAAATGATAGTGCAGAGATGAGAGTGTTGGAGTTTGAGGTTGATGGGAATAGTAGGCAACAGACTAGAAGTGGGAAGAATTTATTGAAGTTAAAACAGATTTCAGAGATAAAAAATGGTTTAGACATTATAGTTGAGAATGGTAAAATTGTAATAAATGGAACTTGTAATGAAGTAACACAAATACAAATATACAATAATGAAAAAGAAATAAATGTTAATGGAAATTATTATTTCTCAACAAATGTTAAAAATGTAATACCAAATGAAAATTATACTTGGATTAATATATACAATGGAACAACACAAATAGGGTATTTAGATACTATGAGTGAAGGGAAAAGTTTTGAATTTGAAGAGCAATCAATAACACAAATATCTTTTTCTATTAAAGAAGGAGCGGTATGTAATAATTTAACATTTGAGTTTCAACTTGAAAAAGGAGTAAAAACAGAATTTGAACCATATGGAGCAAGCCCAAGTCCAGAGTATTCAAGTGAAGTTGAAAGCTGTGGAGATAATGTGAATTTATTTGATAAGAATAATGCCAATATAATAAATGCTTATTTTTCAGATATAATATATGGAAATTCAACAAATAAAATCTTATGGATACCAATAAATATAAATACAGAATATACAATTACAAAAAGAATAGGAAAAGTGTTTTCAGTAGCATTTACTAATCAACAACCTCAAATTGGTATTGAATTATATGAAAAAGTAACAAATCATAATGGCAATGTCTTAACATTAAAAAATACAAATTATAAATATTTAGTAGTGTATTATTGGAATGTTGAAGATAAAATAACAAGTGAAGAAATGCTAAATACAATAAAGATTGAAAAAGGCTCAGTAGCAACTCCATATTCAAAATTCGGACAAGGTAATATTAATGTTGAGGTGTGTAATAGGAATATATTAGATACAAGTACTATAAAAATAGTAAAAAATCAAAATAATGAAAGTAGAAATGGATATTATTGTAAGATACCAAAAACAGGAAAATATTCTTTAATATTAAATACAGCTAATACAATGTATTTTGGAAAATCTAGTAATATAAATAGTGCTACAACATTAATTGGTTCTACAAATGCAACGTTTTCAGCAATATATGATTTTAATAAAGGAGAATATTTTGTTATTTGGGGAACTAAGACAGATAGTGACAAGATAATGATTAACTTAAAAAATAGTCAAGAAGATTATATTGAACATGAATGCCAAACCTACACAATACCAATACAACAGCCAATGTTAGAAGATGATTACTTTAATTTAAGAAACAAACAAGAAATACATATATGGGAGAAAGTAACAATAAGTGGAACTGATTTAACAAGTACTAATTGCAGTATTGAGGTAAAAACAAATACTGTTCAATGTAATTTGATGAATGTTTTAACTAATAGCTTAGCTATTAATGAAAATAAAATAAAATCGAATTTGTTTATTTCAAAATATGGAGATTTAAGTGATACAGAACATATTAGAAATGGTAGCTCATCATTTCCAAACAATGTTGTGTGCAATATATCAAAATCGAACTTAACAAGTTATGATTTAACAGGAGTTCAAAATTTACTTAATGAAAAAAACTTAAATATATGGTACAAACTATCAACTCCAAAAAAAATATTATGTACTCAAGAACAAAGTGAAATATTAGACAAAATAGAAAATGAAGCTAAAACATACAAAGGAGTAACCCACATATACAGTACAGATAAAATAAGTCCTAATATGAAGGTTAAATATTTTAAAGATATAGAAATTATGATACAAGGAAATGGGGTGGAATAATGGAAGAAATAATACAAAATATACATTTTACAAATATATGGTGGGCAATAGCAGTACCATTAATTTTAATGATATTAGATATTTTTACAGGGTTAGTAATTGCATGGAGAAATGGAGATTTCAAAAGTTCAATAATGAGAACAGGCTTGTCAAAGAAATTTGGCGAGCTTGTATACGTTTTAGTAGGAATATTAACAAAATTTGCATTAGGAACAGAACTAATATTGTATTTTACAGTAGGATATATATGTTTAATGGAAATATCTAGTTTAGCAGAAAATTGTGATAAACTAGGAGTTAAAATTCCAGAAAAACTAAAAGAAAAGTTAAATAATGAAAAGGAGAATTAGTTATGGAAGATGAAATAGTAGAAACAATGGAACTAGCAGAACAGGACAATAGAGGGGAGGCAAATGAATGAATATAGAAGAAAGATTATTAACAATAAATCCATATTCAAGAAGTGGAGAAAAACAAAATAAAATAGAGAAAATAGTAATTCATTATGTTCGGAAATGCAAATAGTACAGGAATAGCAAATAGAAACTATTTTGAAAGCTTAAAAGATAAGCATATATATGCAAGTTCACATTATGTAATAGGATTAAATGGAGAAATAATAAAATGTATACCAGAAGATGAAGTAGCATTTCATAGTGGATCATATAGTATTAATAGAAAATCAATAGGTATAGAAAATTGTCATCCAGACTGGGATGGAAAATTTAATGAAAATACATATAATAGTCTGGTAGAATTATGTGTAGATATTTGTAAAAGACATAATTTATCAATAAATAATATAATAAGACACTATGATGTAACAGGAAAAGAATGCCCACGCTATTATGTAAGAAATGAACAAGAATGGATTAAATTTAAAAATGATGTAGCTAATAAAATAGGACAAGCAACAACAAATGTTGCAGTATCAGAAATGAAAGGAAGTGATGAGCCAGTGAGAAGATATAAAAATGGTTCAACAAAAGAGATAATATATGCAGATACAGCACTAACAAAACAAATAGGAAGTTTAAGCCCATATGAGGAATGTGATTGTTTTGGAATATTTAATAATAGACCAATGGTAAGATATAAAATAGATGGAAGTAATAATTATAAAATTGGTTTCGCTAAATGGACTGGTGGAGTGAGATAATATAAGGAGGCAGATTGATAATTTCAGTCTGTCTCTTATTTTTGATTAGGAAAATATTCAACTATATCTGTAATTTTACATTTTAAATAATCACAAAGTCTAGCTATGACAAATATATCAATTCTTACTAAATCGCCATTCATTATTCTTTTTAATACTTTAAAATCCGTATTTGTATCTTTCATTATTTTGTTAATACTAACATTTTTCTCTTCCAATAATTGCTTTAATTTGAACAAATAAAAACCATTTTCTATATTTATTTTTTTATAATTTTTCATATTTTATACCTATATCCTTTTTTTAAATTATATATATTTAGTATGACACTTGACTATTGGTTATATAACCAGTATAATTAAATAGGAGGTATACATAAAATGTTTAAATTAGATATAAAAAGAATAAAAGTATGTATAGAACATAATGATTATTATTCAGCATCAATATATATTGATTTAATTATAGAGAATTATAGTAATGAGAAGAAAAGTTATTTTAAATCTATACAAAAAAAAGCAAAAACAGGAAAATATAATGAATTAAAAAAAGAGTTTAATTTAAAATAAAAAAATAATATATTTTACACAGTTCGACAAACTTTTTAAATAAATAATGGTATAATATAATTGTATGAAAAGTATAACAAAATCAAAAGATTGGAATTAGTCTCATTTTAAAATGGGGCTTTTTCTTTTGCATAAAAATGTAATAATTACAAATACTAACATTGAGGTGTTAGTATGGAAATAATCATAAAACAGATAAGAGAGGAATTAAAGGTATCTTTAGAAGAATTAGAAGAAGATACAGGAATAAATAGAAAAAGATTATCAGAATTAGAAAATAATAAAGTAGATATAGAAAATATATTATTTATAGAAATGTTTTTAATAGCAGATAGTCTTCGGGAAACGCATAGAAGATTTGTTTGTAATTAAGATGACTGAGCTACAATAGATGTAGCTTTTTTTATTGAAAAAATGCAATCCCGAAAAATCGACAAAAAACAACTTTCATAAAAGATTTTGCCCTTTTCGTAAAACATTTAAACATTTTCATAAAAAATATTGTACAATTTTTATATCAAAAGAGCTCAATTGAAATTTGATATAGGAGAGTATGATAACATGATTGTCGAAAATGTTAAAAAAGTATTTACAAATGATGTAAGAGATATTATAATTAAGAAAAATTATAACCCCTTGAAAGCGAATAAAATCGAAAGAGAGGGATTGTGTATGAAAGAAAAAGAATTAAATAATAATAAAAATTTTATTAAATTGCTAACAAAGATATGTTTAGATTTAAAGGTTAAAAATTACGAAGAGGAAATAAAAAAATTTATAGCTAAGTAAAAAATACATTATAAAATTTTATCACATAATTATCACATTAGTTTTAAATTAGATAGAAATGAATAGAAATAAAAATACAGAAAAAGCTAATAAAAAAGGAAAAAGAAAACAAATAAAAATGTATAAAATTACTATAGACGAATCCGGGTGTCGCCTCCAAAAATCAATAAAACATAAAAAAGTAGCATATAATAAAGGTTTTTATTATATGCTATTATTATATTTATCACATAATTATCACATTAGTTTTAAAAAAGATAATTTAATTTATCAACTGCATTTTGTTTTTGGTCATTGTTACTATGTAAATATATTTGAGTAATACTTATAGCGGTATGTCCCATAAGTTCAGCTACTGTTTCTATGTCTACACCATTTTTTAATAGCATAGAAGCATATGTATGTCTAATTGAATGAAATTTTTTGTAATCAATATTACATTCCATTAGTAGCTTTTTCCAAAAATCAAAAATTCTTTTTGCTTTCAAGGGGTTATTTAAATCATCACAAAAAAGTAGACCTTCTTTTCTTTTTTTATTTTGAAGCATAATTATAATATTGTTTGGAATTGGAACTTCTCTAATAGAGTTAGTAGTTTTAGGAACTTGAAAAATAGTTTCAATATGTTTATGGTCACTGTCTTCGTATATATATACTTCTTTTACTGTCTGTATTACTTTTAATTTTTTGTTTATTAAATCAATATTTTTCCATTCTAAAGCTAGTAATTCGCCTTGCCTTAGACCTGTTGCAAATGCTAATAGAACTAATAATTCATATTTAGTTCCTTTTAATTTATTTTTAATAATTCTTATTTCATCTTCTGAGAATATTTCTATATCTGTATTTTTTTGAGCTAATATATCATTTTTATTTCCTTTTATATTAACTTTTGTACATGGATTTTTTAAGACATAATCATTATCTATACACCAATTATAGAAGGTCTTTAAAACTTTATTTAATGTTTTTATTTGAGAATAAGTATACTTATTTTCACTTAAACTATTGTAGTATTTTTGAAGTTTTAAATTTGTTATATTACAGATTTTTATTCCTGCTAATTCACTGTTTTTAATATAATTTCTATAAATACTTTCATATCTTTGAAAAGTAGAAGGTTTTATTTTTGAAGAGTCATGTAAAAAATCAAATAACCATGAATGCATTAAATCATTTAATGTGATATCTTCAAAATTAACAATTAAACCATTTTTTATATTATTCATATATTCATCTGCTTTTTGATTAGCTTCATTTATACCACTTCCATAAAATGTTTTTCTAATAGAAGTGCCATCAGCTTTTTTACCAACTGTACGAGTTACTCTAAAATATTTATTTCCATTTACTTCAAAATTAGTTTTTTTAGCCATAATTTCCCTCCGAATAATAATTATATGCTTTCTCAATTAAATCTTCTGTAACTCCTAATTCTTCTGCAATCTCATAATAATATCTATATCCGTTGTTTACTAATTCTTTTAATTTTGAGTATGGTACTAAAGTTTTAAAAGCCCATTTTGTTGCTCTAAATTCTTTTTTATTAATTTCTTTGTCTGAATTACTATAATTATAAAGAGCATTACAATAATAATGCCCAAGCTCTTCTGCTAATATTGTTTTTTCTTCATTATAATTATCTATAATCGAATAATTTATTCCAATAGTATAATTATTATCTAAACAACCTATAATTGCCTTATTTTTCATTTTAAAGTTAATTATATCTATATTTTCTTTTTCAGCAATATCATATAATTTAGTTAATTCCATTTTAGCCTCCATAAATTATTTTCTTTCGCCATATTTTTGTTTCATCTGCTTATAAAATCTTAAAGCATCTGCAATTTCTTCATCTGTTAAACCTTCCATCTCTTTATGATATGCAAAGCGAAATTTTTGTTCATCTTTGTCATAGTAGTGTTTTTTTAATTTATTATGTATAGTAATATATTTACAATAATCTATATCATTTTTGATATAATTATAAGAATCTATAATTTTTCTTTTTTCCATATCATTATAGTTAGTTGTATCGAGAATTTCATAGGTATAAATTATGCTATAAATATAATCTTCTGATGGTGTACATTTAGAATTATCTACATAAGGACTAGAGAAAACACTAATAATTTCTCCAGAGATATTATCTAAATTTTCATCTATATAATTACATATCAACATCAGTTCTTTGTAGGAGATAATATTATTAGAAGTTATTGCTATTTTTTCTAAAATCTTTGGTGTAGGGGGGTTATCTAATTTCATATTTATATATTTTGATATATAGGTTCTATTGACTTCTGACTTTTCGGCAAATTCACTAATAGATGAATAAGTGCTAGCTATTTTTTGCAATATATCTGAAAATCTTTTTTTATCAAACATAAAATCAATCCTTTCAATGTGAAGTTATTTAACAATATTATATAATAATCTGTGAAAAAAAGCAACAGAAAAATAAAATTTAATAAATGTGAAAAAAATTTACAAAAAACTATTGACAATTTTTTTCACGGATGATAATATGTGTTTGTAAATAAAATTCACACAAAGAAAGAAGGTGAAAATATGACACCCAATATAAAAGCTTTAATACAATTATTAGAAACACAATTTGATAATAATCAATCAGAAATGGCAAGGGCTTTTCAAGTTGAAAGAACACATTTAAATAAAATATTTAATAATAATGGCAAAGGAGCAGGAGCAACTATTTGTGGAGCAATAATAAAATATTGCAATAATAATAATTTAGATTATAAAAAGTATATTTTTTTTAATTAATTGTGAAAAAAATTTACAAATAGAAAGGGAGAAAAATGGAAGCAGAATGGATAAGTTTGAATGAATTTATGAGAAGAAACCATATTGGATATGAAACAGCTTTAAAGTTAATTAATAGTGGAAAAGTACAATACCAAAAAATAGGTTTACAATATAAAATTAAAGTTTCTAAAAATGAGCAAATAAATCAAAGTATAGAAAATTTAATAAGAGAAAATGAAGAATTAAAAACATATATTAAAACTCTACAAAATATTGCAAATCATATAAAAATTTAGAAAGAAGCTAACCAAATGAAAGGAGGAGAGATAATGAGTGAAAAAGACAATAAAAAACCTAATGAATTTAAAACTTTTTCTTTTGGAATAAAATG
>CAPOZU010000022.1 GCA_948676835.1 uncultured Clostridia bacterium | reverse complement strand
TATTTCAAAAATAATGGGCGAAAACTTTTAAAAAATTCATATTTACTTCTAAGCAATACTATAGAAAGTTAAATTTATTCACACAAATAGCAATTTTTTTCTTGACAAAGAATAAAATAATATATATACTTATTATAGTTGAATAAGTACTCAACTAATTTTGAACTAAAGAAAGGAGAATTATGTCAAAAAATGAATTTGCATGTGATTGTAATATAATCCATGAAATGCTTGTAAAAGATACAATTAGTAAGATGAAAGATGATGATACAATAAATAGAGTGGCAGAATTTTTTAAAATATTAGGAGATACTACACGAGTAAAAATATTATTTGCATTAGATCAAAACGAATTGTGTGTATGTGATATTGCAAATATTTTAAATATGAGTAAGTCATCAATATCACATCAATTAGGAACACTTAGAAGAAGTGGTATTGTAAAATGTAAAAAGATTGGAAAAGAAGTGTTTTATATGTTAGATGATGAACATGTAAAAGAGGTGTTCGAAGTAGGTATGGAACACGTTGAACATAAAAAATAAATTTTGGAGGTATTTTATGAAATATAATTTTGAAATAAAAGGAATAGATTGTGCAAACTGTGCAGCAGAGCTTGAAAGAGAAATAAACAAAGTAGATGGAGTAAAAGAAGCGGTTATCAATTTTATGGGAGAAAAAATGATAATAGATTGTGAAGAATCAGAAAAAGATGAAGTTATAAAAAAAGTGAAAAAAGTTATAAAAAGAGAAGAACCTGATTGTACCTTTAATGAAATTTAAGGAACGTCCCTAAATTTCACTAACTGTTAAGGCTATGCCTGTTACAGTTGGTGAACTTCTGCATTTATGAAATAATGCAGAAGCTACATAAATTTCATAGGAGGTTATAAATGAAAAAAAGAGCAATTAAAATAATCATAGCTTTTATTCTATTTATATTAGCAATTGTGATTCATTTTCCAAGCATTTGGATAAATAATATATTGTTTTTTATTTCATATTTAATTGTAGGGTTAAATATTTTAAAAAAGGCGTTTAGAAACATTTTTAGAGGAAAGGTTTTTGATGAAAACTTTCTTATGTCACTTGCAACACTTGGAGCATTTGCAGTAGGAGAACTTTCAGAAGCTGTAGCTGTAATGCTTTTTTACCAAGTTGGAGAATTATTTCAAAGTTATGCTGTTGATAAATCAAGAAAGTCTATTTCAAGCTTAATGAATATAAGACCTGATTATGCTAATGTTTTAAGAAATAATATAGAAGAAAAAGTTAATCCTGATGATGTAAAAATAGGTGAAATAATTATTGTAAAACCAGGAGAAAAGATACCACTAGATGGAATTATTGTTGAAGGAAAATCTAGCTTAGATACAAAAGCTTTAACTGGTGAATTTGTTCCAAGAGAAGTAAATGTAAATGAAGAAGTTTTGAGTGGATGTATTAACTTAAATGGTGTAATAAAAATAGAAGTATCAAAAGAATTTGGAGAATCTACAGTTAGTAAAATATTAAACTTAGTTGAAAATGCTAGTAGTAGAAAATCAAATTCTGAAAATTTTATAACAAAATTTGCAAGATATTATACACCAATAGTTGTTATAATAGCTGTTTTCCTTGCAATTGTTCCACCACTTATATTTAAAGGTGATACATTTTCGGACTGGATTTATAGAGCCTTATCATTTTTAGTAGTATCTTGCCCATGTGCCTTAGTAATATCAATTCCTTTAAGCTTTTTTGGAGGAATTGGTGGAGCTTCAAAAATGGGAATTTTAATAAAAGGAAGTAATTATTTAGAAGCATTATCTAATACAGAAATAGTTGTTTTTGATAAAACTGGAACTTTAACAGAAGGTGTATTTGAGGTTCAAAAAATAAATGCAATAAATATTACAGAAGAAGAATTACTAAAAATAGCAGCGCATAGTGAAAATTATTCAAATCATCCAATATCAAAATCATTGAAAAACGCCTATAATAGAAATATTGATGAAAGTTTGATTTCAAAAACAGAAGAACTATCAGGACGAGGTATATCTGCAATTGTAGATTCTAAAAATATTTTAATTGGTAATGAAAAATTAATGAAGGAAAATAAAATTGAGTTTGAAAGTTGCAATGAAGTTGGTACAATTTTATATATTGCAATAGATGGGAAATATTCAGGCTATATTTTAATTTCAGATAAAATCAAACAAGATTCAGAAAAAACAATAGAACAATTAAAATCAAAGAAAATTAAAACGGTAATGCTTACTGGAGATAAAAAAGAAGTAGGAGAAAGCGTTGCTTCAAAAATTAATATGGATAGTGTTTACACAGAATTGTTGCCAGATGGAAAAGTTCAAAAAGTTGAAGAATTAATGAAAGAAAAAAGTGAAAAAGGAAAACTTATTTTTGCAGGAGATGGAATTAATGATGCTCCAGTACTTGCTTTATCAGATATAGGAATTGCAATGGGAGGTTTGGGAGCAGATTCGGCAATTGAAGCAGCAGATGTTGTAATAATGACAGATGAACCTTCAAAAATATCAGATGCAATAAAACTTTCTAAGAAAAATATGAGAATTGTTAAAGAAAATATTATATTTGCTATTTTTATAAAAATTTTAGTTTTGGTATTAAGTGCATTTGGAATTTCTACAATGTGGGAAGCAGTTTTTGCTGATGTTGGAGTTGCAATAATTGCAATATTAAATGCATTAAGAATGTTAAATATAAAGAAATAATTTTATAGATCTTTAGGTAGATATCAAAGTATTGATACCTACCTTTTTTTGTGTTAAAATAAAATTTATGATTTATGTTTTTAAGGAGGAATTAATATGAATAGAGAAGATGCAATTAAATTATTAAAAAAATATAATAAGGAAGATTTTCATATAAGACATGCTTTAACAGTAGAAAATGTTATGAGATATTTTGCAAAAGAAAATGGATATGATGAAGAATTTTGGGGATTAGTTGGATTATTACATGATGCTGATTTTGAACAATATCCAGATGAGCATTGTCAAAAAGCACCAGAACTATTAAAAGAAATAGATGCAAGTAGTGAAATGGTTCATGCAATTTGTAGTCATGGATATGGAATTTGTAGTGACATAAAACCAGAACATTTGATGGAAAAGATTTTATTTGCAACAGATGAATTAACAGGTTTAATTTGGGCAGCTGCTAAAATGCGTCCATCACAAAGTACAAAAGATATGGAAGTATCAAGTTTGAAAAAGAAATTTAAAGATAAAAAATTTGCAGCAGGATGCTCTAGAGATATTATAAAAAATGGAGCTGATGAATTAGGTTGGGAATTAAATGATTTATTTGAAAAGACAATTTTTGCTATGAGAGAGTGTGAAGAAAAAATTGAAGAAGAAATGAAATCAATATAGAATAAGCTAATATTATAAGCATATATTTAATTAAAAGAAATAGGGAGAAAGTAATAATGATTTTATCAGCAATTTTTATAATTATAGGATTCGTATTTTTAATTAAAGGTGCAGATTTTTTAGTTGATGGTTCAAGCGGCGTAGCCAAAAGATTTCATATACCAGAAATTGTTATAGGTTTAACTATTATATCAATAGGAACATCAATGCCAGAATTGTTTGTTAGTATAACTTCATCTTTAGAAGGGTATTCTGATATGGCAATTGGTAATGTTGTTGGAAGTAATATTGTTAATTTGCTTTTTATCTTAGGCTTATCAGCATGGATGAATCCAATAGAATTTAAAAAAGAAACGAAACTTTTAGAAATTCCGATATGTTTAGTGGTTACAATTATATTTATGACAATATGTAATATAAAACATGGAATTTCAAAAATTGAAGGAATTATTTTAATTTTCTTGTTTGTACTTTTTATAATTTATACAATCGTTATGGCAATTAAAGGAAATGGTAAAGAAGAACAGATTGAAGAAAGTGAAAAAGGTACTCTTTTTAAAGATGTATGTTCAATTATTTTAGGAATTATAGCATTAAAAGTTGGGGGAGATTTAACAGTTAATCATGCTGTTAATGTGGCTGAATACTTTAATATAAGTGAAAAAATAATAAGTATAACAATTCTTGCTATAGGTACTAGTTTGCCAGAATTAGTTACAAGTGTTTCAGCATCTATAAAAGGAAAATGTGATATTGCAATTGGCAATATCTTAGGATCAAACATTTTTAATATGTTATTAATAATAGGAAGTTCATCAATAATAAAACCAATAATATATAATTTAAGTTATAATAAAGATTTGTTATATTTAATATGCGCAACATTAATACTTGAATTATTTACAATAATACCTCCTAAAAATAAAATGAGCAGAGTGAATGGAGCAATCTATGTATTTATGTATGTAGAATACATGCTTTGTTTATTTATGGCATAAAATATGAGATATAAAAAAGATACTTAAAAGCAAATAAGTATCTTTTTTATATTGATTTTGATTTAAAATGAAATTTATTAAAAAATTCTTGTAACTTTATTAATATTTTTGAAAGAATATTTTGTGGATAAATTATAAGTGATTGAGTTTCCTGATTAGAATTTTCAATTTGTGAAGTTTCTTCTGATTTTTCGTTTTTATTATCAAAAGGATTTTTATAAAAGTTATTTTCAAAAATTTTATCAGGATTGTATTTTTCTCTTAGCATTTCATCATATAGTTTTTGGTTATGGATTAATAGCTTATCATATTCGGAGCGTTCTTCTGGAGTACACCAGTAACTACGATAAATCATTGCTAGTAATCCTTTAGTTTCATCTTTCAAATTCAAGTCTTTTAGTTCTTTATTCTCATCAAAAGTGAATTTATAAGTAGGAGAAGCATTTCGCTTAAAAAATAATAATAGATTTTTAGGAATCTTATCAACATCTTCTTTTTTTGCATGTTTTAAAATTTCTAATACTTCAACTAATGCTTCTCGATATTGTGAAACAAGCATAATTTACTCCTTATAGGTTAAATATAATATTCATCATCATCATCTTTATCTGGCGCAGATGATGATTGTTGTGTTTTTTCTATATCGCTATTTAATTTTTCTAATTCTTTTTCTGTATACCACATAAAATGAGTATAAATACCTAAACTTGGAATTTTTTCTAATACTTTTTTACTAAATCCAGGACGTATATCCTTTCCAGAAGTAATGTTTTCTTTTAAATCAATTCCATTTTTTCGAGCCTGAGCAATTGCATATCTCATTTCACCTTGAATTCCGGCAGATCTAACATCTTGTAATCTATCTATTTCATCATAAATATCACTAGAAATATCGTCAGCTTTTTCACCAGTTAGAAGATATCTTCTAATTAATGACATAGGGATTTTATCTTCAATACCTTTTAAACCATCTTGAAATTCTTTTACTTTTCTCCATGTGGACATAGCGTATCCAACTTTTAGTGGTTTTTTCTCCATAATCTTACCTTTCTATAAATAATATTATCTATCATCAACTGAAGTCACTAGAGCTCCAATTCCAGATTCTCGTTGATTTTCTTGTTCTCTCAAAGATTTTGTTGTAGTAATAGCATTTTGACAATCATTACGTTTTATTTGAATATCATGAACTTGTTTAGGAATATCAGGTTCTGCTATTTTTCGAGCTTCTACAGAAATTATATCTGTTTTAGAGCGAATATTATTAGACATAGTTTCTTCTGAAAACTATTGATGAATATCTTTTTCTATTTGGTAAACTCTAGATCTATCAAGAGCTCTTGTTCCTTCATCTTGTTTTATAAATTTATCTTTAGCCTGAGCAATAGCTGCCTTTTTTATTTCTTCAGGTGAAAGAGTGATACCTTTAGGTATACTACCAATTTTATCAGGATGAGTTGTTAGAAATCTAATTTCAGATTCATATCTTATTTCTGGATCAAGTTGAGCAGCATTTTTTCCGTTAAATTCAAAATATCCTTGTTCAGTTAGCCTAAATCCTAATGAGCTATAAGTGCCAGGTTCTGGATGTTCATTTACTTTAAATTCATTAGCATTTGCATTAAAAAAGTTTTGTAATCCTAAATCAAATTTACCCCACCAAGGATTGCTTGAAACTTCTGAAAACATTTTAACTGGATCATATCCTAAAGAAGCAATTTCTTTACCAAGAACCATAATAGCAGCTTCAGCAGCTGCTGGTTCAAATTGTTTTTCTCTATTTGACCAAAGATCTCTAAAAGTATCTAATATATGTTTTGGGTTATTATAAGCTCTTTGTGAAACCATTGCATCAATACAGTCTGCAACAGCAATGATAGTCGCATATTTTCCAATTTTTTTACCACGAATAGGATCTGGTATTTCACTTTTTTTATCATGCCTTCCATCCCAGTCTTTATGATGGTGCTTTATACCTTTTAATACTTCAGGACTTAATTTTTCGGTCAAATTGGTATCGTATGATGTAAGAGCTTCTAAAAGTTGAGCTCCAGCTTTATCATGAATATCCATTTGTTTTCTATCATTATAATCAAGATCCTTTGACGATGCTAATATTCTATCTGGAATTATCAATTTTCCTATATCATGTAATTTTGCTGCAATAACAATATCATCGATTTCTTTATCATTACATCCCATTTCTCTTGCTATTGCTTCTGCAAACACAGAAACTCTTTCAACATGTCCTGCAGTATAAGGATGTTTTAATTCAAGAGATGATGTAACTAATTCAAGCATTTTATCAACTTTTTGCTTTGTTTGACTCTCAATAGAATCAATATATTCAAAGTCTGGTACAAATGCAGTTTCAATAATTCCATGAGTATAAGCTACCATAGCTTCTGGGGTATCAATGTTAGCAAGAGATAAAAACATTGATAGATTTTCTGTATTTTTTATATTTGGGAATTCTTCCTTAATATAAGATTGAATTTTTTCTTCTTCTTTATTTTGTTCTTCGCTAGTAACAGGCTCATGTGATAAAGCAAATAATTTTAAATCACTTGGTACAGTATGCAGACTTAATAATGTTTTTAATAATTCATCTTTATTTAGCTTGTCCGGATTATCCTGACTTGTGTTTGAAAAATACATAACACCATGTACAGGACCTAATTCTTCAATATCATCTTTGGTCATTCCTGTTATATCAACAAATTCTATTTCATTAAGATCATTTTCAGAATAACCTTGAGCTAGTAATTGTTGAGCAACTTCAAAATAAACGTTATCTTTAGTATCTCCAATAGTGGCGATTTTAAAAAAAGCCATTTTATCAGTCGTCCTTTCTATTCCAATATTTACATATATTTTATATCAAAGCGATAGTGTTATCAAGAAATGTATAATATATATAACTAAAATGAAATACAAATGAAATATAACGGAAAATCCTGAATTTAATTGAATGCAAGGCATTACGAGTGCATTGCAAAATGATTTAATATGGTATATAAAATACAGGTATTCCACTAGAATATGGTGCTATATCATATTGTTGAAAGTATATAGCAATATTGTTTGGTGTTACAAAGAAACTATTCAAATTAAATGTTTCTAAAACAAGCTCACAGTAATTATCGAAATAATAGTTATTTCCACTATCAATTTGGGATTTTATTTGAGCATTAATATTTTTTATTATATTAATCAAATAGTATGGATTACTTAAATAGAAATCAGAAAGAGGAATAAAACAAGAAGTTTGTAAATTCCAATTTTGAGATGTTCTTATAGTATTTCCATGAGCTCCACCAGTAAATTCATATTTATCTTCATACAAACTAACTAAAAAATCATTATTATAAGTAATATTAAATTCTGAAATTACTTCAAAAACCATTATAGGATACCCATTACTCAAATTATATTCATAAGTGCTTACTGCATCTGCATATAGTTTGGTTTTTATATAGTTTTCTAACATAAGAGCTTTTTCTTTATTATATCTGTTAAAATTATTTTTTCCATTGCAATAATTTGAAGAAATTATTGCAGGATATTCAATTCTATAAGTTAAAATAACTGTATTTTTATATTTTAACTCATTTTTTATTTCACGTTTTTCAATAGTATTCATTTATAAACCCTCCTATAGTAGTATATGAATATGATTTGAAAAAGTGAAACTATAATAATGTTTATTAAGAGATTCTTAATATTGAATTTTGTCACTTACTTGTCACTTTAAATTAGATATAATGAAAATGTAAATTAAGTTATTCGCAAACGATAAAATATATTTGTTATGAATGAAGGGAGAAATTTTTATGGAAATTCTAAGAGTAGAGAATTTAAGTAAAATTTATGGAAAGGGAACTGCACAGGTTACAGCCTTAAATAATGTATCTTTTAAAGTAGACAAAGGAGAATTTGTTGCAATAGTTGGAGCTTCACGGAAGTGGAAAATCAACTCTATTACATTTAATTGGAGGAGTTGATAGACCAACAAGTGGAAAAGTATTTATTGACGGGAAAGATATATACAAATTTAATGATGATGAACTTGCCATTTTTAGAAGAAGACAAGTGGGCCTTATATATCAATTTTATAACTTAATACCAATATTAAATGTTGAAGAAAATATTACTTTACCACTTAATTTAGATAACAGAGAAGTTAATAAAAAAAGATTAGATGAACTAATAAATTTATTAGGATTAGAAAATAGAAGAAAACATCTTCCAAATGAATTATCTGGTGGACAACAACAAAGAACATCAATAGGAAGAAGCATGATAACAAATCCAGCAATTATTTTAGCAGATGAACCAACAGGAAACTTAGATTCAAAATCTAGTAATGAAATTGTAGAGTTATTAAAAAAGTCTAATAAAGAATATAACCAAACAATAATAATGATTACTCATAATATGGAAATAGCTCAAGTTGCTGATAGAATTATCAAAATTGAAGATGGAAAGATAGTTTAAGGAGGAAATTATGAATATACTTAAACAATTATCTATAAGAAATTTAAAATTAAATAAAAAAAGAACAATAAGCACTATTATTGGAATAATTTTATCTGTTGCATTAATATGTGCAGTATCAACAATGGTTACAAGTTTTCAAGAAACTTTAATAGAAAATGCTATAAATGAAACTGGGTATTATCATTTAAAAATTAGCGATACTGATAGTGAAGATATAAATAAACTTCAAAACAACAGAGATATAAAAGAAATATATACTTCACAAACAATTGGATTTTCTAAATTAAATGGTGGTCAAAATGAATATAAACCCTATTTAAAATTATATTCTATGGACTCACATGTATTTGAAAATCTAAAATTAGATAGGAAATTATTAGAAGGAAGATTTCCAAAAAATAATAGTGAAATTTTAATTAGTAAACATATTAGTACTAATGGAAAAGTAGATTATAAAATTGGAGATAAAATAAAACTTGATGTTGGAAAAAGAAAAACATTAGATGATTATGATTTATATGATTCTAACAGTTATCAGGAGGAAGGCGAAAAATTAGTAGATACGAGTAAACATGAATTTACAGTTGTTGGAATTATTGAAAGACCAGATTTTGCTTTTGAAGGATATTCAGATCCAGGATATACAACTATTACAACTGAAATGAGTGCTGGGAAAAATGATATATATATTGCTTTAAAAAATCCAAAAGATAGTAAAGAAGCAATTTCATCAATTTTAGGAGTACAAGATTATATTAATATAGGAGAAAATGAAAAGGCTCAATATGAAGATTATAAAGTAAATAAAGAATTATTAAGATGGGAAGGCTTTGCCTTTTCTGATGATACTATTGTAATGCTATTTGCAGTATGTGGAGTTGTTATTTTTATAATTGTTTTTACAAGTGTATTTTGTATTAAGAATTCTTTTGAAATAGCTACATCAGAAAAAATCAAGATGTATGGAATGCTTGCAAGTGTTGGAGCAACCAAAAAACAAATAAGGAAAAATGTAATTTTTGAAGCTATGACTTTAGGACTTATTGGAATACCACTAGGAATTTTATCTGGAATATTTGCAGATTTTGTATTAATTAAAATCGTAAATAGTTTGATAGGAGAATATTTATTAGGTCATGTTGATGGAATTGTATTGAAGATTGCAATATTACCAATAATAGTATCTTGTTTATTAGGTATTTTTACAATATATTTATCTGCAATGTCTTCAGCAAGAAAAGCAAGTAAAGTAAGTCCAATAGAAAATTTAAGAAATTCAGATAAAATAAAATTAGAAAGCAAAAAGTTAAAAACTCCCAAAATAATAAGCAAAATATTTAAGCAAGGTGGTGTTTTAGCATATAAAAATTTAAAAAGAAGTAAGAAAAAATATAGAACAACAGTAATGTCTTTAACTGTAAGTATATTTATTTTTATAACAATGAACGCATTTATAACAAATTCGTTCCAATTTACAAGTAACTATTATAAAGATGTTGGATACAATTTAAGAACATATACAGGTGAAGAAAGCTTAACTGATGATGTAATTAAACAAATAGAAAATTTGGAAGAAGTAAAATCTGTATCTGTTCTTTATGAAAATAATGATGATTATCTAGAAATTCAAGATTCAAGTAAAATAATTCAAATTGAAGGTGTTGACTATATAAAACAAGAGAATGGAGAAATAGAAAGAATTAATATTGGTGGTGAAAATCCAATTGCTCGTATAAATTTTAAAGCATTAGATGATAAAGAATTTAAAGAATATGTTAAAAAACTTGAATTAAACTATGGAAATGTAAAAAAAGATGGGATTTTACTTGACAATAGCTATAATTATGATGGAGAAGGAAACTTAGTAGAAACTAGAAGATACACATATAATGAAAATGATATTATAACTGGAAAACTTAAAGGAGAAGATTTTAATATAAAAATAGCTAAAATACTTGTTAGTGAAGAAGGTGCTAGACCAAAAGGATTGGAAAATTCTTATTATACAGATGGTTATTTAATTATAAATAAGGATGAATATAAAAATATAGATTTTAGAATGGGATGTGTTTGCATAGATTCTAAAGATCCAGATAAAACTGAAGAAGATATTCAAAAGATTTGTAGTGATGTAAGAATATCAAATTTTGATGCACAAGTAAGAGAAGAAAGGTCAATGGCTTTAGTTGTAAAAATATTCTTATATGGTTTTATAACAGTAATTACTTTAATTGGTGTTACAAATATATTTAATTCAATTACATCAAATATGGAATTAAGACAAAAAGAATTTGCAATGCTTAAAAGTATTGGAATGACTAAAAAAGAATTCAGTAGAATGATTAATCTGGAAACAATATTTTATTCTGTAAAAGCACTGCTATATGGGGTGGCGTTAGGATTACTTGGTACTTTTGCTATATATAAAGCTTTTGCTGTAAAAATGAATGAAAGTATATATATACCAATTATTCCAATTATAATATCTGCTATAGGTGTGTTTATTTTAGTGTATGCAATTATGAAATACTCTTTAGGAAAAATTAATAAACAAAATACAATTGAAACAATAAGGAAGGAGAATATATAAATAGTCTCCACTTTTATTTGAAATATAAGTAAAAATTTTATATAATATTCAAAATGAGGAGGAGAAAATGGATATTTTACTAGTTGAAGACAGCAACATGGTTGCAAAGGGATTAATATATTCTCTTAAGTCAAATGGATATAATGTAATTCATAAAACTAATAAAAAAGAAACAGTAGCTTTTTTAGAAAATCAAAATATAAATTTAGTAATATTAGACATTTCTCTTCCAGATGGAAATGGATTTGAAATTTATGAAAATACGATAAAACATAAAAAGATACCAACAATATTTTTGACAGCAAAAGATGATGAAGATGATATTGTTAAAGGACTAGAAAGCGGAGCAGATGATTACATGACAAAACCATTCTCTACAAGAGAGTTAGTTGCGAGAATCAATAAAATATTACTTAAAGAGAAAAAGAATTTAGTAATAAAAGTTAGAGATATAAAATTTGATTTAGATAAAATGGTAGTTTATAAAAATGATAATGAAGTTTTTCTATCAAGTTTAGAACTAAAAATCTTACATTTATTATTTACTAATTTAAATAAAGTTGTTACAAGAGAATGTATAATAGATAAAATTTGGGAATGGACAGGAAATGATGTAAATAACAACACTGTTACCGTATATTTAAAAAGAATAAGAGAAAAATTATCAAGTGATATAATTTATACTGTAAAGGGAATTGGATATAGAATTGATGAAGAATAAAATAGAATTTAAAAAAACAATAACTTATAGTATTGTAGTAATAGTAATTTTTAACTTAATATTTTTAGGATTTTATAATTATCAATATAGAAAGTATACTTACTCCTTTAATGAAAAAATTAATCAGATTGCATTAGCTATAAGACAGAAGTATCCTGATATAGATAAAACAGAAATTGTAGAAATATTGAATAATAAAAGTAAAAATAGTGATTATTTATTTTCTGAATATGGAATAGATTTAAACAAAGACTCTTTTGTTTTAGAAAATGATAATTATTTTCTGAAATTTTTAGGTTTGAATTTGACATTAATACTTGCATTATCAGTTTCTTTATTATTCATATTTTTAAAATATAATAGTTCAAAAGATAAACAGCTAAAAAAGATAACAAGATATATTGAAGAAATAAATAATAAAAATTATAAGTTAGATATAGATGAGAATACAGAAGATGAATTATCTATATTAAAAAATGAAATTTATAAAACTACAGTAATGCTAAAAGAATCAGCAGAAAATTCTATGCAAGATAAAATAAATTTAAAAGATTCTTTATCTGATATCTCTCATCAACTAAAAACGCCTTTAACCTCTATAACAATTATGTTAGATAATATTTTGGAAACACCTAATATGGATGAAATAACAAAAACAGAATTTATAAAAGACATAAAAAGGCAAATAATAAATATTAATTTTTTAGTTTCTTCCATATTAAAATTATCTAAATTAGATGCTTGTAGTATAAATTTTATAAATAAAGAGGAAAATATAGAAAGAATAATTAACTATAGTATAAATAATGTTAGTGCTTTATCTGATTTAAAGAATGTTAAAATAAATTTAAATGGAAACAAAGAAAGTAAGATTTATTGTGATTTTAAATGGCAAGTAGAAGCTATAACAAATATTTTAAAAAATTGTATAGAATATTCTTATGAAAATTCTAAAATAGATATATTTTATGAGCAAAATAAAATGTATTCAAAAGTAGTAATAAAAGATTACGGAAGAGGAATTGAAAAAAAAGATTTACCACATATATTTGAAAGATTTTATAAAGGAAAAAATTCTTCAAGTGAAAGTGTTGGTATTGGACTTGCACTATCAAAATCAATTATTGAAAAAAATAATGGATATATTATAGTTGATTCAGAAGTTAATATAGGCTCTACATTTACAATAAAATATGAAATTTAGAGATGTTTATTAAATTTCATTTTTTATATAAGAAAACACATAAAATAGTTGCTCCAAATCGCACTCACTGCGTTCGTTTGATCGCTTACGCGGTGTATTTAAAAATAATATAAACTATTTTTATGAAATTAAATTAAATAGTAAAACGAAATTTAATGAGCACCTCTAAATTTCATAAAAATATTTTATAAAATAGTTGATTTTTAAATTCTCTTATGTTAAACTTAAATAGTTAATAACGGAAGAAAGTTGGAGGTTATACAGAAAATGGAAATATTAAGATATGTATTAATGGGAATATATGCAGTAGTTTGTTTAGCATTAATAGTATTAGTAATGAAACAAAACAAAGAAGATAGTGGAGCTTCAGGAACAATTGTTGGTGCCTCTGCAAATAATTTTTATGAAAAAAATAAAGGAAAAACAACAGAAGGTAGAATAAAAACAGCTACATTAGTTTTAATGGTTGTATTTGCTGTTTTATCAATTGCATTAGGAATCATATATGTTGTTTAAAAATAAAAGATTAAGGGGCAGTGCATTTTTTTGTGCTGCCTTTTTTGTTGTATGGAGATAAAATAATGAGTAAAAAGAAAAAACAAAAAATAGAAGGTATTTTTAGAGCAAATGAAAAAGGATTTGGATTTGTTGAAGTTGAAGGATTAGAAGAAGATTTGTTTATTCCACCTAACAGTGTAAACAAAGCATTAGATGGAGATACCGTAGAGGTAAATATTTATAAGAAAAAAGAAGGAACTAAAAGAGCAGAAGCTAAAATTGTTAGAATTGTTAAAAGAGAAAGAGAAACAATTGTTGGAATTTTTCAAAAGTCTAAGAATTTTGGATTTGTAGTTCCAGATGATAAAAAATTTGGTACAGATATTTTTATATCAAAAAGTAAATGTAAAGAAGCTAAAAGTAATGATAAAGTAATTGCTAAAATTACAAAGTATCCTGAAAGAGGAAAAAATGCAGAAGGAGAAATCATTGAAGTGCTTGGAAATATAAATCAAGCAGGAGTAGACATGCTTTCTGTAATAAAGGAATTTGATTTACCAAATGAGTTTCCATCATTTGTATTAGCAGAAGCCAAAAGTATACCTCAAGAAATAAATAAAAAAGATATAAAAAATAGAAAAGACTTACGTGATAATATAATTTTTACTATAGATGGTGAAGATGCAAAAGACTTAGATGATGCAGTTGCTGTTTCTAAAAATGAAGACGGAAATTATATATTAGATGTTCATATTGCAGATGTTAGTTATTATGTAAGAGATGGAAGTAAATTAGATAAAGAAGCAGTTAAAAGAGGAACTAGTGTATACATGTTTGATAGAGTTATACCAATGCTTCCATTTGAACTTTCGAACGGAATATGTAGTTTAAATGCTGGACAAGATAGATTTGCATTATCTTGTAGTATGGAAATAGATAATAAAGGGAATGTAATTTCTTCAGATGTTTATAAATCAGTAATAAAAGTAACAGAAAGAATGACTTATACAAATGTAAATAAAATTATAAATGGATTAGATGAAGAAGTTTCTAAAAGATATGAAAAATATATAAGTAATTTCAAATTAATGGAAGAACTTGCATTAATATTAAAAAACAGAAGACTTGTTCAAGGATATTTAAATTTAGATATTCCAGAAAGTAAAATTGTTTTAGATGAAAATGGACGAGCAATAGAAGTAAAAAAATATGAAACAACATTTGCAAATGAAATTATTGAGCAATTTATGCTAACAGCAAATGAATCAATTGCAGAAAAATTCTATTGGCTTGAAGCACCATTTATTTATAGAGTTCACGAAGAGCCAGACTATGATAAAATACAAGAAACAAATAAATTTTTATTTAATATCGGAGAAAAAATAAAAGCAAATAAAGATAATATAAAGCCAAAAGCATTTGCAGATGTATTGGATAAATTAAAAGGATCTGAATACGAAAAGGTTATATCAACATTAATTTTAAGAACATTAAAGCTAGCACGATATGAAAGTGAAAATAAAGGGCATTTTGGAATTGCAAGCAAATATTATTGCCACTTTACATCACCAATAAGAAGATATCCAGATTTATTTATTCATAGAGTTATTTCAGAATATTTAGAAAATAATTATATGTTATCAGAAGAAAGAATTGAAGAATTAGAAAATAAAGCAGAAAAATATGCAGAAAGTTCAACAGAAGCAGAAAAAAATGCAACTAAGGCAGAAAGAGATGCAGAAGATATTAAAAAAGCTGAATTTATGGAAGATAAAATTGGTGAAGAATATTTTGGAATTGTATCTTCAATAACTGGCTTTGGAATGTTTGTTGAACTTGAAAGTACAGTAGAAGGCTTAATAAGATTCGAAAATATGGGTAATGAATACTTTATTTATGACGAAAACAGAAAAACATTAACAGGCGAAAGAACAAATAGAAGATTCAAAATTGGAGACCAAGTAAAAATACGAGTAATAGAAGCGAATAAACTACTAAGAAAAATAGCATTTGAATTAGTAGCAGACAAAAATGTTGTTGAATATGATATGTATTTTAAAGATGAAGATAATGAAGAGGAATAAAATGTTGATTGATAAAATTCAAAGAAAAAAGAAGAGTAAAGAAGAAATAAAAAAATTAAAAGAAATAAAAAAGAAAATAAAGAAAATTGAAACTACAAAAGAATTTGAAGAAGTTATTTCTGAATTAGAAGCAGATGAGATTGTTGATAGTAAATATTTTGAAAAATTAAAGAAAAAGAAGAAAAGAAAACTAGAAAGACAATCTTTTGAAGATAGAATTAAATGTGATAATGAAACATTAAATAGAATTGCTAATGTATTAAGGAATTTTAAAGAACAAGCAAGACAGAAAGAAGAAAAAGATTTAATTTTAAATAGAGATGAACGTGAAAGAAATGGTGGAGCTAAAGAAAAGGAAAAAGAAAAAAATAAGGCAAGGGAAGAAAGAACAAGAGAATCTGGTGGAAGATCAAGAGGAAGTAGATAGATATGATAGAAAAAAATAAAGAGTATATTGTAGATATAGTAGATAATGGATTTCAAGGTGAAGGAATTGCTAAAATAGATGGAATTACAGTTTTTATTCCTAATGTAATCAAAGGGGAAAAAGTTAAAATTAAAGTTTTAAAAGTAACATCTTCTTTAGCTTATGGGAAAGTAATCGAAATTATAGAAAAATCAGAATTTAGAAAAAAAACAGATTGTAGTACTTTTTCAAGATGTGGAGGTTGCAATTTAAGACATATTGATTATGATTACACTTTAGAGATAAAGAAAAATGCAGTAGAATCAACTTTAAGAAAAGCATTAGGTAGAGATATAAAAATTGTAAATGTTTTAAAAATGGATAAACCTTATAATTATAGAAACAAGTTACAATATCCAGTAGGAATCGATAATAATGGAAACCCTGTAATGGGAGTATATGCTGAAAGAACACATTCAATAATTCCTACAAAAGAATGTATGATACAAGATAAATTAAGTCAAAATATTGCAAATGATATATTTGAATTTATAGTAAAAAACAATATACCAGTTTATAATGAAAAACTATTAAAAGGTTCAATTCGCCATATTGTTATAAGAATTGGCAAAAAAACAAATCAAGTAATGATTACTTTAGTTTCAAATACAGAAAAAATAGATAAAGAAAAAGAATTAGTAGAATATATTACATCAAAATATTTAGAAGTAAAAACAATAGTAAAAAATATAAATAACAAAAATACAAATGTAATTTTAGGACAAGAAAACAAAATTCTTTTTGGAGAAGGGTACATATATGATTATTTAGAAAATTTTAAATTTAAAATTTCTCCAATGTCTTTTTATCAAGTAAATCCAATTCAAACAGAAAAATTATATAGCAAAGCAGTAGAATATGCTAATCTTACAGGTGAAGAAATTGTATTTGATTTATATTGTGGAATAGGAACAATAGGAATTTTTGCATCACCTAAAATAAAAAACTTATATGGAATAGAAACAATTCCTGAGGCAATAGAAGATGCAAAAGGAAATGCTAAATTAAATAATATTGAAAATGCTGAGTTTTTTGTTGGTGATGTAGAAAAAACATTACCAGAATTTATAAAAATAAGAAATATAATTCCAGACGTTGTTTTTGTAGATCCGCCTAGAAAAGGCTGTGATAAAACAGCACTAGAAACACTTATGGAAATTAAACCCAAAAGAATTGTTTATGTAAGTTGCAATCCAGCAACACTTGCACGTGATTTGAAAATTTTAGAAGAAACATATAATTTAGAAGAAGTGTCAATTTGCGATATGTTTCCTTTTACGCATCATATTGAGTGTGTTACGAGTTTGAAACTAAAAAAATGATTTACTCAACAGACAACCTATATAAAAATAAGATTAAATTTTAATTATTAAAAATATGAAATGGTATATAATAATTATTTGATATAAGGAAGAAGAAAGATATGAAAATTGATTTGCATTGTCATACTAAAAAAATAAAAGATGGGGATCCACTAGAAAGAGAAATATCTGCTGAGAATTTTAATCAAAAGATTATAGATAATGATATAAAAATTGTAGCAATAACAAACCATAATTACTTTGATAGTAATCAATATGATGAAATAGTAACATTAGCAGCGGATAATTATATGGTTTGGCCTGGAATCGAAATAGATATTGTAGATAACGGAAGTAAGGGGCATGTAATTGTAATATCAAATCCTGAGAAAGTTGAAGAGTTTAAAAAAGTAATTAATTCTATAACTCAGAATATAAATTTTAATACTTTTTCAATGAATATAAATGAATTATATACTCATTTTTCACAGTTAGATGTGCTATTTGCTTTTCATTATAATAAGAAACCAGAATTAGATATTGAAATAATAAAAAGCTTTGAAAATATGATACAAGATAAACATAGAGTTTTTTATGAAGCAACCAATTATAGAAAGATGGGTATTTTAACGAATAAAGGTTTTAAATCCATTTTAGGTAGTGACGTTCGAGATTGGAACAAATATAATGAGTGCGAATTACCAACATTAAAATTAGAAGTAGATTCATTTGAACAGTTTTTATTATTGGCTAAAAAGGATTATTCTGTTGTAGAATCTTTATTGAACAAAAAGAATAAAATTGACATAGATTGTAAATATACTAGTAAAAAACCACAGATAATATCTATTTATGATGACATAAATATTGTTTTTGGAGCAAAAGGAAGTGGAAAATCTAAAAATTTAGAAATACTAAATAAATATTTTTCTACTCTTGGAAAAAATATTGCATATTATGAAGCAGATAAAACGAAAGAAGAATTTGAAAAAAAATTAAAAGTTTCAAAGGAAGAAAGAAAATTAGATAGATATTCAATTGAATTTTGCGAGGAAGAAATTTCATATATAAGAAATTGGGAAGATGTAATGCCTACTCCTATAAAAAATTATATAGAATATTATGAAACTAAAGATGCTAGTAAAATAAGAGCAAAATTAGGTATATTAGAAATAACTAATTCTAATAATCGAGATAATGAATTAAAAAGTATTAGTGATGCATTAGCTAGATTAACTGAGTTTCAAGAAAATTTTACTCAAAATATTAGTAAGTTTTTATCTGACAAAACAGTAGAAGATGTTAATAATGCTTTGAATAATGCAGAAAAAGAATTATACGAAAAAAGAAAAGATGTATTTATAGAAATAAAAGCTAATTTATTATTAAATAAATCATTAGCGACAATTAGAAATTTAGTAGATATTAACACAGAAACAAAATCTAAGCCTATAAGTTGCAATTTTAAAAATTATGCTGAAAATAAACTCGAATTAATTAAATCTATAATGAAAATTGACAAAAACTTGAAAAAAGAATCAAAGAAGTACCAAGAAAAATTGGGAAGTTTAGATAATGATAAAAATGTATATATAGAAACGACATATCAAATTTTAAATAATAATAGTACAACGAATGATTTTGAAGATGGAATAAGAAAATTACAATTTTTTAAAAAAGCGTTTTATGAAATTAAAAAAGCAATTTTTTCAGAAAATTTAGTTGAAAAGATAAATTTAATAAATGATGAAGGTATTTTAAGTATAATTTCATTGAAGCAATTGGTAGGAATAAGCAAAAATACAGTATTAAAATATGCTGATAAATATAAGAAATATGTTCCATCAAAAGGAGAAGAAACTATGCTTATATTACAAGAAGTTTTAGAATCTGAAAATGAGATATATATTTTAGATGAGCCTGAAAAAAGCTTAGGAAATACATATGTAAATGATGTTATAGTTCCTATAATAAATAATTTAGCAAAATTACGAAAAACAGTAATTATTGCTACTCATAATGCTAATATAGCAGTTAGAACATTACCATATACTTCAGTGTATAAAGAGTATGATGGCAAATATCATACATATATCGGTAATCCATTTACTAATATGCTTATTAATATAGAGAATGTAAATGATCGAAGAGATTGGAAAGAAACTAGCTTAAAGTGTCTGGAAGGTGGTTCTATTGCATTTGATGAAAGGGGAGAAATATATGGAAGAAAATAAAATAATTAAAGCAATTCTGAAACATAAGGCTGAAGATGATACAGATGTTATAGAATTAAATTTTGATAATACAATAGAAATTAACTTGTCTAAAAACGAACAATCAAATTTAAGAGAAGTTTTTTCTAATATGTTAAAAAATGCATTGACTGAAAAATTTAACTTTGAATTAAGTATAGATGATTCTAGTAATAATCAGATAATAATTGAAATTGCAGAAGGATATATTAAAGAACTAAATAAAGAATTAAATAATTTATATGAGGAAGATATTTTTAGAGAATTATATAAAAAAATAGAAGACTAATTTGCTAGACATCATTTAGCAAAAGAAAGTAGGAATATGGAAAATAAAAATTTAATTATTAGAAGTAGCTCTGCTGAATTTTTAATATTTGAGCAACAAACAAAAGAAAAAGGAGTAGAAGTTAGATTTGAAGAAGGAGACTTATGGTTAACACAAAAGGCGATGGCTAAATTATATGATTGTTCATCAGACAATATAGGATTACATTTAAAAAAAATTTATAATGATTTAGAATTAGATAGAAATACAACTACCGAGAAATTCTCGGTAGTTCAAAAAGAAGGAAACAGAGAGGTAAATAGAATAGTCCAATATTATAATTTAGATGCTATAATATCTGTTGGTTATAGAGTAAATTCAGATAGAGCAATTCAATTTAGAAGATGGGCGACTAATATATTGAAACAATTTGCAAAAAAAGGTTACATTATTGATAAAAAAAGAATGGAAAATGGAACTTTTTTTGATGAAGACTATTTTGAAGAATTGCTTGCAGAAATTAGAGAAATAAGATTAAGTGAAAGAAGATTTTATCAGAAAGTTACTGATATTTATATAACTAGTATTGATTATGATTCTAAATCTCCAACAACAATAAAGTTTTTTAAAAAAGTTCAAAATAAAATGCATTATGCAGTATCACATCAGACAGCAGCAGAGACTATCTATAATAGAGCAGACAGCAGTAAGGAGCATATGGGATTAACGTCATGGAAAAAAGCACCAGATGGAAAAATATTAGAAACAGATGTAGTAATTGCAAAAAACTATTTGAATAAAGAAGAATTAGAAAGTTTGGAACGTATTGTATCTGCGTTTTTAGATTTAGCAGAAGATAGAGCGAAAAGGAATATTCCAATGACTATGGAAGATTGGGCAAACAGAATAGATAATTTTTTACTTGCTGATGATAGAGATATATTAAAAGATGCAGGAAAAATATCTCACGAAATAGCTTGCGACAAAGCTATTTCTGAATTTGAAAAGTATAGAGTTATACAAGATAGGTTATATCAATCAGATTTTGATAAGTTAATTGAAAGTAGTAATGAATAAGGCGTTATACTAGCTATATTGAGAGTGTTACAAGTTTGAAACTTAAGTAAAAAGCATTGAAGTTGAATAAATTTGTATTGGAGGTATTAAAAATGGAGAATTATTTTATAATACATGGAAGTTTTGGAAGTCCATTTGGAAATTGGTTCAGTTGGTTACAAGAGTTTATATCATTTGATGGAAAACAAGTATATGTACCACAATTTCCAATAGGAATTGGTTATCAAAATTATGAGAATTGGAGTAAACTACTTAAATATTATTTAGATTTAGGATTAATTAATGAGAATACAACTATAATAGGACATAGCATTGCACCAGTATTTATATCAAAATTTTTAACTGAAAATAAAGTAAAA
>CAPOZU010000021.1 GCA_948676835.1 uncultured Clostridia bacterium | reverse complement strand
AAATATATGAAAAATTATGACAACTATTTTCTTCCTGTAGATAATATGGAAGAAGCAAAAATATATTATGAGGAAATATTGGGGTTAAAAAAGAAATTTGATTTCTCTGATAAGGGAATGGTTGCTTATAATATTGGAAATGAAGAACCTACAATAATTTTAAAAGACAAAAAATAAATTTGAGAATTTAAAGCCTACAATATGGTTTGAAGTAGAAGATGTTGCAATCTTCTATAAAGAAATGTTGAATAATGGTATAAAATTTTTGAGTGAGCCTTTTAAAATTGGAACTGGTAATGCAGTCGAGTTTGAAGATCCATTTGGAAATAGACTTGGCGTTACAGATTATATTAAGTAAGGAGTAGAGATTATGTCAAATATAGATTTGGTATTATTAGGACTTATTAAACAAAAATCACAAAGTGCTTATGATATTAAAAAAAATATAGAATATCGTAATATACCAAGATGGGTAAAAATTAGTGAACAGTCTATTTATAAGAAAGTATTACAATTAGAATCAAAAGAATATATTGTTAGCCATAAAGAGAAAGAGGGAAATATGCCAGATAAAGCAATATATACTATTACTAACAAAGGTAATGATTATTTTAATAAACTTATGAATGATATTTCAAATTCTGATGTTAGTCTATATTTGGATTTTAATATTATTATCACGAATTTAGATTTAGTAGATGATGAACAAAAAAAGATTCTTGTTTCTAATATAAAATCAAAGATATTAGAATTAAAAGAATTACTAAATGAAAGACATTCTCATAGACAACATATTCCTAATGTTGGAAAACAAATGTTTAAACAACAATTAGCATTAGTAGAAACATTAGAAAAGTGGATAATTGATTTTGAGAATAGTTTAAAAGAACAAAATTAGCAAATATTGATTTTAAGTTAAAAGATAAATTTGTAGGGAGGGAAATTTCATGAAAATAATCAACATTGGTATTCTTGCTCATGTAGATGCAGGAAAGACGACTTTAACGGAAAGTCTGCTTTATACAAGTGGAGCGATTTTAGAATTAGGCAGTGTAGATAAGGGAACAACAAGGACAGATACTATGTTTTTAGAACGTCAGCGTGGAATCACAATTCAGGCAGCAGTTACTTCTTTTAATTGGAATGACTACAAAATCAATATTGTAGATACTCCTGGACATACAGATTTTATAACAGAAGTGTATCGTTCCTTATCTGTTCTTGATGGAGCTATTTTAGTAATTTCTGCTAAAGATGGTGTACAAGCACAAACCCGAATACTATTCTATGCACTTCAAAAAATGAATATACCAACAATTATTTTTATAAATAAAATAGATCAGTATGGAATTAACTTAAATAATATTTATCAAAATATCAAAGAAAAACTTTCAAATGATATTATTGTTATGCAAAATGTAACATTAACTCCAGAAATATCAATTAAAAATATCATTGATTTAGATGAATGGGATCCTGTAATTTCCAAAAATGATAAACTTTTAGAAAAATATATTGTAGGAGAGAAATTGACTATACAAGAATTAATGTATGAAGAATATAGGTGTGTTAAAAAAGGTTCGTTGTTTCCTATATACCATGGAAGTGCTAAAAATAATATAGGGACTCAACAACTCATCGAAGCTATTTCAAATCTTTTTTGTTCTGAAATGAATGAGAATGATTCAGAATTATGTGGAAGAGTTTTTAAAATTGAATATACAGACCATAAGCAAAGATTAGTTTATTTGCGTCTTTACAGTGGAACATTACACTTACGAGATACAATTATATTGCCAGAAAAAAAGAAAGTGAAACTTACAGAAATATATATTCCTTCAAATGGGGAAATGATACAGACAAAAATAGTTTGTTCTGGAGATATTTTTATTATACCTAACAATACATTAAGATTGAACGATATTATAGGAAATGAAAAGATTTTGCCATGCAATGTATGGAATGATAAGACTGTACCAATACTACGAACAAGAATTGAACCGATAAAAATAGAAGAGAGAGAAAAATTATTGGATGCTCTTATAGAAATTGCAGATACTGATCCTCTTTTACGTTATTATGTTGATACGATAACACATGAAATCATCATTTCTTTTTTAGGAACAGTGCAGTTAGAAGTTATCTGTTCTCTGTTGATTGAAAAATATCACATAAACATAAGAATCGAAGATCCAACCGTAATTTATTTGGAAAAGCCATTACAAAAGGCAGATTATACTATTCATATTGAAGTACCACCAAATCCATTTTGGGCATCGATTGGATTATCAATAACTCCACTTCCAATTGGCAGTGGAATACAGTACGAAAGCAAAGTTTCACTCGGTTATTTAAATCAAAGTTTCCAAAATGCAGTAAGAGAAGGTATTAATTATGGACTGGAGCAAGGTTTGTATGGTTGGAAAGTAACAGATTGTAAAATATGTTTTGAATATGGTGTTTATTATAGCCCTGTTAGTACTCCCTCGGATTTTCGCTTTCTTGCCCCAATTGTACTTGAACAAGCATTGAAAAAAGCGGGAACGCAATTATTAGAGCCATATCTTTCGTTTATACTTTTTACACCACAGGGATACTTTTCTCGTGCATATAAAGATGCACAAAAACATTGTGCAATAATTGAAACAAGTCAATCAAAAAATGATGAAGTTATTTTTACAGGACATATTCCTGTACGTTGTATTAATGAATATCGTAATACTTTAACTCTATATACAAATGGGCAAGCAGTTTTTTTGACAGAATTAAAAGATTATCAAATTGCTACTTGTGAACCAGTTATTCAATCACGCAGACCAAATAATCGAATAGATAAAATACGCCATATGTTTAATAAAAAAGAAAATTAAGTTACTATTCGCTAAATTACAATTTCTATTACTCTACGATAAGTAGGTTGTTAATTCTAAAAAAATACATTATAATTTTAAATAGGAGGAACTTAAGATGGATAACTATGTAACAGGTAAAATTATAAAAGAATTAAGAGAGAAGAATAATCTAACTCAATTAGAATTAGCAAATATAATAGGAGTAACAGATAAAACTATTTCAAAGTGGGAAACATATCGAGGATTACCAGATATTTCATTATTAGAATCATTAGCAAAAGCATTAAGTGTTTCAGTTATTGAATTAATGGATGGCGAACATATTATTAATAAAAATATATCAAGTAATATGCGTAAATCTAATTTATATGTTTGCCCTGTATGTGGCAATGTTTTTCATACCATAGGAGAAGGACTTATAGCTTGTTGTGGTGTTACATTACCAAAATTAGAAGCAGAGTTAGAAAATGACAAACATATTATAAATTGTGAAATAATAGATGATGAATATTATGTTTCTATCAATCATGAAATGACAAAAGAGCATTATATATCATTTATTGCTTATATTACTGATAATAAATGTGAGTTTGTTAAGTTATATCCAGAGCAAAATGCAGAAACAAGATTTCAAAAGAGAGGAAAAGGTGTTATATATATTTATTGCAATAGAGATGGACTGATTAAAAAAGTCATATAGAATATATTTTTTATAGGTGTAAAGAAATTTACATCTATTTTTTTGCTTTATTTGATTCTTGCTAACTCTACGATAAGTAGGTTGTTAATTCTAATAAAGCCTTTTATAATTGTAAATGAGAGGAATAATATTAAATAAGATAGAAAGGGGATAAATAATGGATATAAAAAGAAAAAAAGAATTATTAAACGAATGGAAAAATAGGCATCCTGAAATTGGAGTATTTATTATAAAATGTAAAATTACTGGAGATGGATTTGTAGGTATTTCTAAAGATTTACAAAAAGAATTTAATAGTCAAAGATTTAAACTATCATCAAAACTTCATCCAAATAAAGAACTTTCAAAGTTATGGGAAGAATATGGAGAAAATAACTTTGAATATGCTATAGAAAAAGTTTTAAAATATGAAGATCCAAATGATGATTATACAGAGGAATTGGAAGAACTTTTAGAAAAATATTTATTAGATAAACCACAAGCAAGGAGGATTGGAAAATGAATGAAAATATTGTAATAGGTGCAGAAAATTATAATAAAGTAGATGGAAGAAATGCTTATCATTCTAAAATAAAGAAATTGACTTTAGGAAAGCCACATTTAGAAGAAAATAAAATAATGCAAATAGCTTTACAAATTTGGAAAGAAAATGGAAAAGGAGAATTGGAAATAGATACAGAACTTCCAATACACCAAATATTTGATTTAATGATATTTTTAAGTCGAACACTCCTTTATTTTAAAGAAGCATATCGTATGCCTTTACTATATAATCCTGAAAATCCAACAATAGAACGAATTGGAATACAAGGAGAGGCTTTACCTATTGAAGTTTATATGCAAAACCCTAATATTAATAAAGATATACAAGAATTTGCACAAACTTTGAATAATTTAGGAGAAATAACAGGAGAACGATTACGAGTATTAACACAAATTATAGAAGAACTGGAGATGTACTAAAATGGAACAAAAATATTTTTTAAATCCAAATAGAAAACTAACAAAAGAAGAAAAATCACTAATTTGGAAAAAGCCAATATCTCATATTACAAGTGAAGCTGAAATTCGTATATGTAAGGCAGTAAAGAATAATTGGAATAAAAGTGAAATGAAGCTAACTAATATTTTATTAGAAGGGGATTCAGGCTCTGGAAAAACAGAGCTTGCAAAAGCATTATCTACTGACTTTGGATTACCTTATACAAAAATTACTTGTTTTGCAGATATGGATAAATCAGATATTTTAGGTGCTATTCTACCTGTTTCTGAAAGCGAAGAAAATGGAAGTGCAATAAAATATCAATATTATCCATCTGAAATTGTACGAGCTTATGAAAATGGATGGCTATTAGAAATTCAAGAACCAACAGTAATTAGAGATGCAGCTGTTTTAATGGCACTTAATTCAGCACTTGAGCTAGATGGAAGTATTAACTTACCAGATAGAATCGTTCATAGACATCCTGATTTTATAGCGATAATTACTACAAATCGAGGATATAATGGATGCAGACCATTAAATGAGGCACTTCGTGATAGAATAGGGCATGTTGAAAAAATGGATTTACCACCTATCCAAGTTATGGTAGAAAGAGCTATACAAAAAACAGGATATACCAATATGGAAGTATTAAATTTATTTGCACAAACTATTGTATGTTTAGATCAAACAGCAAAAGCAAATGCAATTAAAGGTGTAGCAGGTATGCGTTCTTATTTTTATTGGATAGATGCAGTAATGGAAGGAAATGCTGTGATAGATTCACTTTATCATAAAGTAATCTATAAAATAACAACAGATGAAGAAGAAATTGAAATATTAAATCAATCATTAAAAAAGCAAGAAATTTTATCTAAACTAGAGGAAATTCTTATACCAAAAGGTAAAACAAATGGAGAAGTATTAGAATTAAAAGCAGATGGAAATTTTGAAACGAAACAAACTTTACAAAAAGAAAATAAAGAGCCTGCTGTAGAATTACGAAGGAGATCAGATAGTGAAGGTGAATCAAATAAGACTTTGGAAAGTTCTGTTCAAACAAAAACAATAGATATAGAAGAAGATGGAAAGGCAATTTACCATGAATTAAGCAAAGAAGAAGATAAAAAAATACAAGATGAAAAAATGTCCTTTCGCAAGAAATTAAATAGTGAGGCAAGAAATGCAGTAAAAGGTTCTATTCATGAAAATATTAAAATGATAGTTCATAGACCAGAGCCAAATGAAGAAGAAAGAAAAGAATATTATAAGGTTGTTTCAGAGCTTTATCCAATTATTCAAGAACTTTCAAATAAAACAAAACCAATTTTAGAACATGAGATAGCAGCAAGTCAGTCAAATAATAAAATGTATGGAAATAATTTTCATCCTGAAAAAGTAGTTTATTCTGATTTTAAATACTTTTCAAAGAAAAGTCCACCAGATGAAAAGCCAACACTTGCAGTTGCTTTAAGAATAGACCAGTCAGCTTCAATGAATGCTTTTGGTAGGTTAGAAATTGCTAAGAAATCAGCTACTTGTGTTTATGAATTTTGTAAAAAGTGTAATATTCCAATACTAATTTATGGAGATACTGCTGACCGTTCACCAAAAGAACAAATGTCTATGTATTCCTATATTGATTGGAATAATTCAAAACTAAATGATGCAGCATCCTTAATGTGTATAAAAAGTATTAGTAATAACAGAGATGGAATGGCTATGCGAATTTTAGCAGAAAAATTAGTAAAAGTACCACACACCACAAAACTTTTAATTAGTATTAGTGATGGTATGCCGAAAGCCCTTCCAGATTATAGTGGAAATATTGCTATTCAAGATATGAAGAAATTAATTAAAGAATATACTCGAAAAGGAATTACATTTTTGGCAGCTGCAATAGGTCAAGATAAAGAAACTATTTGCGATATTTATGGTAATGATAGATATATAGATATTACAGATTTAAAAGAGTTACCAGCAAGATTAGTGAAAACTATTGCAAGATATTTGTAGTATGGATATATTTTGTGTTATAATCATCTCGACAACTTACAATTTATAAAATAGTAGTATTTACAAAATACTGCTATTTTTTATTGACAAGAAAAAACAAAAGTAGTATTATAATGTAAGGTAAACCTTACAGGAGGCAAAATGAAAAATAGAGTAAAAGAATTGAGAGAAAAACTTGGACTTACTCAAGAACAATTAGGAAATATGGTAGGAACATCAAGACAAGCTATTATTGATATTGAAAAGGAAGAAACAGAGCCATCTATTTGGTTGGCTTATGATATAGCACAGGTATTTCATAAAAAAATAGAAGAAGTCTTTTTATTTAATGAAAGTGTGAGAAAATCGAGAGCAGAATCAAGTAGGAGGATTAAAAATGGCAATAAGAAAAATTAGAACATTTGATGATGAAATATTAAGAAAAAAAAGCAAAATAGTAGAAAAAGTAGATAATAAAATAAAGTTAATATTAGATGATATGGTAGAAACTATGTATAATACTGAATGTGGAGGAGGATTATCTGCTTGTCAAGTTGGAATATTAAAACAATTAGTAGTTATTGATGTTGGAGAAGGACTATTAAAACTTGTCAATCCTAAAATTATAAAAGAAGAAGGAGAGCAAATTGTTGATGAGGGATGTTTGAGTTTTCCAGATGTTTGGGGAAAAGTAAAAAGACCAATAAAAATTGAAGTTGAAGCATTAAATGAAAATGGAGAGAAAATTGTAATTAAAGGTAAAGGCATATTAGCACAATGCTTATCACACGAAATTGATCATTTGAATGGAATCGTATTTACGAGTAAAATTATAGAATATATCAATTTTTATAAAAATTAGTTCTATGAATTACAATATGAAAAATATGTAGTTGATGACTGGATTATTTTTGCTAAAATTTACAAATAAAATCCTTATATCTAGTAGTTGACTACATATAAAAAATAATCAACATTAAAACAAAAATACTTATTTTTCAACAAAATACTTCTTTTTTTCTAAACAAAACACCAGAACATTATGTAGTTGGTGCATTGTGTATATTGAATCGCAAATTCAATATAATAAGAAAAAAAGGAGGTAGGTATGGAAACTTCAAATGAGCAAATTAACAAAAGCCTTGGAGCAATTTTTCAAGAATATAGACTAAAGAACAATATAACACAAGAAAAATTTGCTGAAGAACTAACTAAATCTACAAAAACTATCTCTCAAATTGAAACTGGAAAAGATGGTACAAGCAAAAAGACCGATATAGATTTTATGAACTATTTAGAAATTGCACCTAACATTTTATATAAGGACTTTATCACTAATCCAACATTAAAGAAAAAGATAGAGATTAGTGAGAAAATCAGCGATCTAGAGTCTAGTAAAATAGAAGCATTATTCCAAATTGTAGAAGTTTTGAAGAATCTATAATGAGAATATTTTTGATAAGTAGATGTATTGAGAAAGCTAACGAAAATTGGCTTTCTTTTTATTTTGTAGAATTTTGTCGGAAAATTTTTTTTACATTGGTATTACTGAACTAAAAACAAATTTCCAATATCTAGGAGTTGACTGGATAAAAAAATGTTATATAATGTATATCGTAATCATATTGGAGGGAACAAAGTTGAAAAATAGCAAAATAGAAGAACTAAATAAAAGAACTATACTTCTATTGGAAAAGACCAAAAAGGAATATAAAAAGTTTGCAGAGGAAAGAAAACAACTATATTGCTATTTAGTAGATAAAGATGATTTAACGAAATGGGAGAAATATGTGGAACAATTAGAAAAAATAATAAATGAGAAATAGATAATATGATAATCTTGAAAAGAGGAGGTTGTATAGAAAGAGAAAATTAACAAAAAGCAACTAATAAATATGCCTTATATGTAGTAATAAATGTAACAAAATATTTTTTAAAATAAACTTTATAAAAGGTTTACAAAATAAGTGAAAGAGAGGATTTTGTTATGGAAAAAACAAGAGAAATTGTTATGCTTGAAAATAATATCTATGAAAAGGTAAACAGAGATAAAATTATTGTAATTGGAAAAGATGTTTACGAAAAGGTAAATGATAATGCTAGATTAGTAATACCACATCCTAAAAAGGAGAAAACACAAAATGAAAATGAAGTAATACTTGATGGAATAGGCAGAATACGATTGGCACAAAGTATTATGAATAAGATGAATATAAAAACAGGATATAAATTAGATGTATATGCTAGTGGTAGAAATATCATTATTAAAAAACTAGATGTTAAGAAAAGTGCAACAAGAGAAACAAAAATGATTATAGAAAATAAGTATGAGGTAAAAGTGCAAATAAGCAATCTTGACTTTGGAGATAATCATAATATAACTACAATAGATGAGTTTGGAAATATTTTAATCTGGAATGATATAAGAAAGAAAATTGGAATTGTAGAAAATGATAAGTTAAAAGTTTGTATTAAAGAAGATATGATTATTTTAATACCAAAGAAAAAATATTAAATTTTTTTGCAGTAACTGATGTGTACTACATATCAAAATGCCAAAATAAAAAACAAATAACTACTACAAAAGTAATAGAAATTTGTTTAATTAAAATATTGGTCAGTATTCTCAAATAATTGTTGTTCTTTGATACCTAGAACTTTACAAATTGCTTTTTGCTCATAATCTCTAACAAATAAAGTATGATTCTCTATATGAGATATATCAGAATTATAAAGAGTGACTCCTAGAAGTGCAACTTTATCAGCTAATTCTCTTTGAGATAAACCTTTTAATTCTCTATACTTTTTTATATTAGAGCCAACAATGTTTTGATGACCATTTAAATTTTTGGTTTTCATTATATTATTATTCCACCCCTTAACTAAAATAAACAAAATAATAATATAATATTTTTTTGTCCTATGTGTTGCGTACCAGTTAGCAAGAATGGAAAAGAAAGGAAAAATGAAAAAAATGGATATTGAAAACTGGGATTATAAATATCATAATAATCCAATGATTGATATAAGAAAAGAATTAACTGATAATCAGTTAGAGATAATAAAGAAATTAGGAATAGAGGTAAAAGACAAGATATATACAGAATATGACTATGAGTGTTTAAAAGGTGCATTATCAGAATACATACAAGATGATGAGGAGGAATATACTCCAAAATCACTTGATGAAAAAAATGTGGATAAGGAGGAGTTTGAAGAACTTATAAAAAGGATTGATGAAATAGACGAAAATATGTAAAAACTAAAGTAGATAGGGATGGAGGAAATGTTATTTGAAGAATATTGCGATAATTATTTAGAGTCTAAAATTATTGATTTGAAAAAGGAATTAACTAATAAAGACCTGGCTATAATAGAAAAGTTAGAAGTGAATATAGAAGATGGATTTTATACACAAAGTAGATATGAAGATGTAAAAGAAGATTTAGGAATATATTATAGTAATTATGATGCTGATAGAGAACAAAGATATATAAAACCACTAAAATATGGTGTTACTAAAAAGGAATTTGATTATCTTTCTAATAGATTTAGTGAAATTGATAAAAAATATGAAGAAATGTTAGAAGGCAACTATCGAAGAAAAACTTTTAAAGATATATGGCTTAAAGAAAAGCAGCATATCAGAAATAAACTAATGTATTTATTAGAAAAAGATATACTTACAGATAATAAAAAACAGAAAATACTTGAAATTGTAATAAATATGAAAGATGCTACAGATATGCAAAAAGAACGATTTGTTTTATATTATGGTTTAGACAAAAAACAAAAAAGAATCCATAATGCTTCTAAAATAGCAGAATTACAAAATTGTACTTCATCAAATATTAGACAATCAATAAATAATATTAAACTAAAGATAGTAAGATTACCAGATGAACAAATAGAAACAATAAGAAAAATTATAAAACAAACAAATCTAAAATCCTTATAAGAAATCATATAAAAATAAATATTAGTATGAAATGGAGAAAATATGACAGAGAAATTAAGAGAATTAAATGAAAAAATTATAAAAAAAAGAAATGAATTAGATTCATCAATAGAAAATAACAAAGATGGAGATGTTATTTACAAAATAAGTGTTGAATTAGATGATTTGATTGCAGAATATATAAAATATGAAAATCAAAAGAAAATATTAGATAAGTATAATGACATTCTAAATAATCCTTATAAAAGGGAAATTATAAACGAAATTAAAAAGGATGTAAAAAAGCAAGCTGAAAATATTTCAGACTTTGAATTGGAATGTTATTGCAATAATGTATATCTATATACTTGCTTAAAAGCTAATGGCATCAGTAATGATGAAATAGCAAAACAAATTTTATATCGTAACAATATGGTTGCTGAAAATTTAGAAGGATCAGAGAACAGTAATATAGATATAGATTTAAAATTCAATACAGATATTTCAAACAAATACTATAAAATCATAAAAGAAAAGTTAAAACAAAACTAAATATAAAAGAATCAAAAGTCTAAACGGAAATGATTTAGGCTTTTATTATTTCAATGTTTAAGACTGTAGTTTATTCTACAGTTTTTTTTATTTTTAAAATAAATCTTTTTTTGTACCCATTTTTCTTTTTATTCCCCCATTTTAATCAAAAATACGAAATCCAGAGTATAGTGTCCGTAAATTGAGTTTTAAGAACTCCTAACTCCAGAAGAAGCTTTTTATAGACACACTCCAGACAAAAAAATGAAGGACAGATTCTGGAGTGTTGTAAATGGTAGGGGGAATTAGAAATGATAACTTAATAGATACAAATAGATTCATCTATATAGGATTTTTTTGCCCTATTTTAGATGATTTTTTTGTACCTTCTACTAAACTTGTGAGAAACAAATCTCCACCTCTAAACAGTTGAATTTTCAAAGAAATTTAATTGTTGGAGGATTTAGAAATGAAAAATAATTATAAAGAAATAAATAAATATGAGGAATCGAAAGAGAAAATAACAAATTATGATGAAGCAAATAAATATGATTTTTATGCAAAATATTATATGCACTATGCCATTGGAACTAGATTTGAAGATTGTGTTGAAATAAGCAAAAAAGAATATAGTGAATTGAAACAAAAATTAAAAAATTCAAAAGAAGCAATGATTAGAATATTCGCAACTTATGCTGTTGGATTCTATAAGAATGAAGGAACTTATGTGATACAAACAGTAGATAAAGATATTTATTATTGTTTATATAATTCACAGAGGTATGAAAAAAATAAGGTAAGAAATGAAAATTTTAGGCATATAGATAAATATTTTAATCAAGAAGATATAACTAATATTCATACTGATTATAGCCTTGAAGATGAAGTTTTAAATGAAATAGAAAAAGAAGAAATAAAATTATTACTTGATTCAATTCTATCAGAGAAACAAAGCAATAGATTTTTTAAAAATAAAATACTAGAAATTCCTCTTGTAATAATTGCTGTTCAAGATGGTACTACTGTAGGTGCAATAGAAGAAAGTGTAAAAAGAGCAATGAATAATATTTCAAAAAATTACAAGAAAAAATAAAAAAATTTTTTAAGAGCCTATAATTTTACTATGAGAAGTGAGCTTATATATAGAAGGGAGGAAAATATGATTACACAAATTTTAAGAAACAAATATCGACAACTAATTAAGAAAAAATTTACCCAAAATCTATATAAAATGCAAATAAGGAGCTCACTTCTTATTAGTCTTGTCAAGCCTTTAAAGTGTTAGCAAAAAGTTGCATAGGAAGGAGAAAGACCTATGGAAGATAGAAACAAACAAATATTAGATATGTATTTTATTGAAAAAATAAAGCCAGTTGATATTGCAAAAAAATTTGAAATAGCAAAAAGTACAGTAACAAGAGTGTTACAAAAAGATAGCAGATATATAAAAATTAAGCAAGAGAGAAAGGCTGAAAATCAAGAAAAGCATAAACAATATACTAATGATTACAATAAAACGAAGAAGAAAAATATACAACAAAAAAACAATGCTGATGATTTAGTTTTAAGAAATATGCACAATCAAGCGAGTATGGAAATGTCTAAACCTAAACGATTGAATAATATGGCATATAGAAATTGGAATAAAAGTGCTTTTACTTATAATGAAAAGAAGAAAAGGTATGAATTTAGAGAAGAATTAGGTCGCAGCTATGATGTACCAAAATATATAAAAGTGGAGGTTTTATAATGGCAAGAGAACTATACAACTGGGATCAAGTTAGAGCATATTTGATAATCGCAGTCAAAAATGTAAAAGATAAAAACAAATATATGGATGTGGAAATAGAAGATTTTATAAAAGAATTAGATCCACTTCAAACTTTGTATGGTAAAGAGGGAGTAATTGGACTTTCTCAAAGATATTTAAAAAGCAAGAAAAGGAAATTGTTATGAATTTTATAGATATTGAACACGAAGAATTTTTTGAAGAAAAAATGAAAGAATTAAGAAAATTAGGAAAAACAGATGTGTACTATAAATCATTAGTTTATACATTAAGCATTTGTGAAACAACTAGAGATCATTTTAATGAAATATTCAATATAAGAAAAAGTGAAGTTAATTTAGATTCTATTCAAAAAGGATGGCAAACATCAACATCATTAAAAGTAACTAGAATGGCATTTAACCTATGGAATCATAATCTTATGTATGACAGTGAACAAGATTTAGAAAATGAAAAAATATCAACATCTTATGCACCAAGCGAAATTTTCTGTTGTTCTTATGCACCATACTTTTGGGAAGGAATTAAGATTCGTTATCCAGAATACACTAAAGAAATAGAGATTTCCCATAGAGAAAGATATAGTAAGGTTATAACTCATATTGAAAATGTAGAAGATAAACCTACAGGAATATATATAAGAACTAGCAAAAAGGATGAATATGAAACTTTAGAGCAAGTTACAAGACATTGTAAAGAGTGTGATATAAAAAGTACAATTATATATATGGATATAGGGTATAGTGGAATAGATCCAGATAGAAAAGCACTACAAGTTCTAAAAAAAGATATAGAAGCAAGTAAATTAAAGGAAGTTTTATATTTGAAGTTAGAATCACTTTTTAGAAAACCAATAGAATTTAACGAATTTGCAAGTAGATGCGAAAAAAACAATATTGATATATGTTGCTTAATGAACAAAAAAGCGAAAGAAACTGTAGATTTTAATGAAAATTATATGGATGAATGTGATAAAGATTATTAAAATGTAGAAAAACTAAAGTAAAGAATATTTAGAGAATAGAAATAGATGTATATTATAAATCGTTAATATACATACTAATACTATGGTTTATATATACATCTTTATGGAGGCAATATATGAACAAAATACAGACAGTAGAAAAGAAAGAGCGAAAAATTGTAAATGTATTTTTCAATGAAGATGGCATATCAATTATAGAATTATTAGAATTAGATTTTTCAGACTTTGTAAGTAATTTTATAAAAGAAAATGTTAAATAAAGATAAGAAAATAAGTGATGAATATACAGTTTTATATTCTCACTTATTTTTTATATGCAATAAAAGAAAAATCCGTGATTCTTCATAAAAGCACGGTTGCTAAATGAAAAATGTTATGATATAATTTCAATATCATTAGTAATTAGTTATCAATTCAGCAACCAGATGGAGGTTGTATGAATTTTGATAACGGAATAATGTCTTTACTTTTAAGCATTTATTCGCCAGATGAAATAGCAAAATATATAAGGCTTTCATTAGAGGATAGAGATAAAGAAGATAAAGACAAAGATGAAAGTGAAAGTATTACAAATCAAAGAAGAATTTTAAACCAATTTATTGACAGCAAAGGCAATAAAGGTAGTGAGTGCAAAGAGTTCATAGATGATGGGAAAAGTGGTACGAACTTTGATAGACCTGGATGGAAAGATTTAGTTGAACAAATTGAATCTGGAAAAATAAAGGTTGTTATTACTAAAAATTTATCAAGACTTGGTAGAAGTAATTTTGAATGTGGATATTATATGGATTATTATTTCCCTTCAATGAATGTTAGATATATGACAGTTCAAGAAGGAGTAGATACAGGAGTTAATAATAATTCTAGTAATGAATATGCAGCATTAAATAACTTTATCAATGAAAAATATTCAAGAGATTTATCCAAGAATATTAAAAATTCAAAAAGACTTAAACAAGAAAGTGGAGAATATGTTGGAAGTAATAATACTCCGTATGGTTATATTAGAGATCCCCAAGATAAGCATCATCTGATTATTGAAGAATATTCGGCAAAAATTGTTAGACAGATATATCAATGGTATTTAGAAACTGGCTCACAAGGAGAGGTAAGAAGATTACTATTTGAAAACGAAATACCTACACCAGCAACATATCGAAATCTAGTAAGTATGACAAGCAAGTTAAAAAATCCTTATCAATGGACTTCCAGAACTATAAGATATATTTTAACAAGTCAAATGTATATTGGAAATATGGAACAACACAAGTATGAAAAAAAGAGTTTTAGAGATAAGAGATTATACAGAACCAAAAAAGAAGATTGGATAATTGTTGAAGGAACACACGAACCAATAATAGACAAAGCAACTTATGATAAAGTACAAGCCTTAATAAAAGCAAACTTTAAAAGATCTTCTGAAAGACCACCAGAGCTATTTACAGGTTTATTAATATGTTATGATTGTAAACATAGAATATCTATTACACCAAGAGATCAAGTTACAAAAGATGGAACTGTTCATCATCACGCATATACACAATGCAATTATTACAGAAAAAATAGAAATCTCAATGTTTGTTCGTTACATTCAATGAGTTATTTCAAACTTGAAGATAACTTATTAAAGGAAATAGAAACGATTTGTAAAACTTTCGTAAAACTTGTTGATTTTGACAAGATTACAAAAGAAAAGCAGAAAACTATAAATACTTATGGAACTACTTTATTACAGAAAATCAATAAACTTAATTCAGAAATAAAAAAGATAGACCAAAAGATTGAAAAGACATATATGGATAGACTGGATGAGGTTATTACAGTAGATACATATCAAAAGATTTCTGCTAAATTTGAAGAACAGAAAAAAACAATGCAAAAGGAAGTTACAGAACTTGAATCAACTTATGAACAATATCAAAGAGATAATTCTCTTGAAAATATACTGGAGGCAAAAAGCCTTGCATCAGAGTACATAAAGAAAAAGAAGAAAATTGATAGAGAGTTGATATTGAAATTAGTTGATAGAGTAGAAATACACGAAAACAAAACAGCAGATTTATATTTAAAGATAAAGCCACTAGAACAGGTACGATAATGCTACTCATTCTATTATTTTTTTATTGTGTACCAAGGGGTGTCGTTAAAATAACACCTGCACATGATATGAATGATTATCAAGCAGGATTACGTCATAATTTAGAATTTATAGAAGTATTTGATGAGAATTTCAAAATGGGAAATCTAGTACCAGAATATGCTGGTATGGATTTATTAGATGCAAGACGCGAAATTGTTAAAAAATTAGATGAAATTGGTGCACTAGTTAGAACAGAAGATTATACACATAATGTTGCTAAATGTGAGAGATGTAAAAATACAATTGAGCCAAAAGTTTCAGAGCAATGGTTTGTAAGTATGAAAGACTTAGCAAAAAGAGCAGCAGATTCAGTAAGAAATGGAGAAACAAAATTTGTTCCTCAAAGATATGAAAAACAATATTTCCACTGGCTAGATAATATACAAGATTGGTGTATTTCTCGTCAATTATGGTGGGGACATAGAATACCAGCTTATACTTGTGATGAATGTGGACATATTAATGTTTCAAAAACAACTCCTGAAAAATGTGAAAAATGTGGAAACACAAAATTAACTCAAGATCCAGATACTTTAGATACATGGTTTAGTTCTGCATTATGGCCATTTTCAACTCTAGGTTGGCCAAATAAGGAATCAGAAGATTATAAAGATTTTTATCCAACACAAACATTAGTTACAGGATTTGATATTATAACATTCTGGATTTCTAGAATGATGACACAAGGTTTGGAATTTACAGATGAAGTTCCGTTTAAAGATGTTTTAGTACATGGAATTGTTAGAGATAGACAAGGAAGAAAAATGTCAAAAACACTTGGAAATGGTATAGATCCACTTGATATTATAGATCAATATGGAACAGATAGTTTAAGATTTTCACTTCTTTCAGGAACAACAATGGGAAATGACATTAGATTCATGCCAGAAAAACTAGAACAAGCTTCAAACTTTGCTAATAAAATTTGGAATGCAGCAAAATTTATTACTATGAACTTAGCTGATGAAGAAAAAGTTAGAGACTTTTGTTATGAAGTATTTGAAAAAGAACATAAATATAATCCAGAATTATTAAAAGTAGAAGATAAATGGATATTAAATAAATTCGATAAATTAGTTCTAGATGTAAGCAAGAATATAGATAATTACGACTTAGGAATTGCTCTTGACAAAATATATAATTTTATATGGAATGAATTTTGTGATTGGTATATTGAAATGGTTAAACCAAGAATTTATAGTGAAGATGAAGCTACAAGAGTTGCTGTAAGTGATATATTAAATCATGTATTTGGTTCTTCTTTAAAACTATTGCAACCATTTATGCCATTCGTTACATCAGAAATTTATTCAAAATTAATATGTTTTGGAACACCAGATTTAATGATTGCAAAATGGCCAGACATAAGAGAGGAATTTATCTTTGATAAAGAAGAGGCAATTATTGAAAAATTAAAGAAATTAATTATTGAAATAAGAAATATAAGAACTAAAATGAATGTTCATCCTGCCAAAAAATCAAAATTATTAATTATTTCAAGTAATTTAAATGATGAAATAAAAGAAGCAGAAGAATTTTTACTAAAACTTGGATTTGCAAATGAAATTGTTATAGTAAAAGATGAAAAAGAAATTCCACAAAATGCAGTATCAATTGTAGTAGATGAACTAAAAGTTTATATACCATTTGAAGAATTAGTTGATATTGAAGAAGAAAGAAAAAGATTAGAAGGTGAAAAATCAAAACTGGAAGCTGAAGTTTTAAGAGGTGAAAAAATGCTTTCAAATCCAGGATTTGTTAATAAAGCACCAGAAACTAAAGTTAATGAAGAAAAAGCCAAACTTGAAAACTATAAACAAATGCTTGCAAATGTAGAAGAAAGACTAAATTCATTAAAATAAATTAAATAAATTGGGGGCAAGAAAGGAGTATTTATGCTTGAGCTTGTTCTCAATTTTTTATTTGAAATAAAAAAAATCCACCAAAGTTGTATTATTTGTGGAAAACTAAATAATAATTTTGTATGTATAGACTGTGAAAAAAGATTTGACAAATATAAAAAATTTAACATTATAGATAATGAGAAATTAATTAAAGATAAAATTGGAATTCAAAATGTAAATATAAAACAAAAATATTATTTAATTGCAGGTCAAAAAGTATATTGGGAAAAAATGCTGTATTGTTTTGATTATAAAAGCATTGTAAGGAAATATATGCTGCAATATAAGTTTTTTGATAAATCATATTTAGCTAAATTTTTTTCTTATGAAATATTAAAAAATAAAAAAGTTTACGAAATATTAAAAAGTTATGATATAATAATTCCAGTTCCAATGGATAAAATAAAAAAATCTAGTAGGGGCTATAATCAAACAGAATTAATATCAAATATAATTTCTCAAAAAGGAGAAATTGTATCAGGAAATAAGATTTTAGAAAAAGTAAAAAAGACTAAAACACAAAGTACTTTAAAAAAACAAGAAAGAAAAATTAATATAGAAAATTCATATGTTGTTAAGTGTGTAGATAAAGTAAAAAATAAAAAAGTAATTTTATTTGATGATATATTTACAACAGGAGCAACGGTTAATGAAATATCAAAAAAATTAAAACAAGCAGGAGTGAGTAAAATTCTTGTTTTAGTAATAGCAAAAGATTAAGGGAGGAAATATGGAAGATTTAGTAGAAAGCATTTTAGATTATGTAAGAGCAGATTATACAGATTATGCAATAATGATAAATGGTGAATGGGGAAGTGGAAAAACTTATTTTTGGAATAATAAAATAAGAAATAAGATTGATTCTCTTACATTTAATGGTAAAAAATATTCAACAATATATATGTCTTTATATGGTATATCAAATCTAGAAGATATAAGTAAAAAAATATATATTGAAACAACTCAACTAATGGATAAAAACATGAAAAAATATATGCAAACACATGATAAATCTTCTATTCCTGAATATGCCAAAACAGGGCTTGATATGGCACATTTTTTTGGTACCACACAAAATGATGGTAAAATAGATTATAGTCAATTTTTTGCTACAGATGATAAAGTTTTATGTTTTGATGATTTAGAAAGAGCAAATGTTGATGTTATAGATATATTAGGATATATTAATAATTTTGTTGAACATGATCATATTAAAACAATTATTATATGTAACGAAAAAGAACTTGCAACAAAATTAAAAAGTTCTAATTTGGAAATGAAAACATTTATAGCAACATATCTATTAGATAAAGAAGGAACACTTCTAACTGCAGATAAACCAATGGTAGAAAAAATTGGTGAAAAAATAGAATATGTTTTTGATAAAGCCAATGATTATGAAAGAATTAAAGAAAAATTAATTGGAGAAACATTTGAGTATGCTCCTAAATTTAATTATATAATTAATGGATTATTAATGAGATATGAAAATAATCCAGATTTAATAAGATTTTTAAGAGAGCAAACAAATTTAATTACAAATACATTTATAAGATCTGGAACTAGAAATCTTAGAATTTTAAAACATGCTTTAAATGATTTTCAAAAAATCTTTGAAACAGTAAATAAATTTTATCCAAATACTAATTTAAGAGTATTACAAACAATGCTTATTTTTACAATTGCAGTTTCTTTTGAAATAAAAGCAGGTAAAATAACAAAGGATAAATTTATAAATATTAATACAAACGAAGAATATAAATCAATATTAGTTTCTTCAAGAGTATTAATGGATAATAGGCAATTTTATATTAAAGAATTTGATAGTAATTATTATTTCAATTTCAAATCAGAATATAGATTTTTTAAGTTTATAGAAGTTTATGTTAGAACAAGAATTTTTGATATGAAAATATTTAAAAATGATATGGAAATGATAATACAAACAATAGATACAGAAAAATTGCCAGGATATAAAAGATTACTTACAGAAGAATATTGGAAAATATCTGATGACCAATTTCCATTTGTTATTGAAGAAGTTGTTGAAAATGTCAGAAATGGTGATTTAAAATTAATAGATATAGTAAAATTATTTGCATATTTCAGTTATTTTTCAAGAAAAAATTTAATTGCATATGATATGCAAACAATAAAAAATATCTTTATTGACGGAATGGATTTAATTGCTGATAAATCAGAATATTGTGATAATATTGATGAAGAACTTTCTAGAATTGGAATAGATGTCGGGGAAGAAATGGACGAAATATTAAAACATTTCCACGAAATAAATAAAGATTTGAAAGTAAAAATGTATAAAGAACAAGCAGAAGAAATATTCAAATGCATTCCAATGAAAATGGAAACTTTTTATGCGAAATTTACAGAAGAATATATGGAAAAACCATTACTTGAATATTATGATACTTTCAAGATGATTCAAAGAATAACTTGTGCAAGTAATGAAGATATAATGAAAATTAAAGAAATGCTAATTAGAAGAGCAAGAAAATATAAAAGAGAACTATGCTCAGAATTACCATTTATTATTGATTTGAAAAAAGCTTTAGAACAACATTGTAAAGGAAAAAATAATAGTATAAAAATGGTAATGATTAAAGAATTTGCAAATGATTTGCAAATAGTAATAGATACTTATAGCAATATACCGCCAAAAAAAGTATACAAAAAATTAAGAAGATATACAGAAACAAAAAAATAGAAAAGCTTTTAATGAAAAAAATGTATAAAATTTTCCTAATTTGTCATAATAAAAATATAAATACAAATATAAGGAGGATTTTATGAAAGCAACAGGAGTTGTAAGAAGAATTGATGATTTGGGAAGACTTGTTATACCAAAAGAAATAAGAAAAGTTCATCATATAAAAGAAGGAGATCCACTTGAAATCTTTACAGATAAAGAAGGCGAAATAATATTAAAAAAATATTCTCCAATAGGTGAACTTACAGAATTTGCTACTACCTATGCAGATACAATTTCAAAAACAACAGGACATATAGCATGTATTACAGATAAAGATACTGTAATTGCAGTTTCAGGAGGACAGAAAAAAGAATTCCTAGAAAAAGGATTAAGTAAAGAACTAGAAGAAGTAATTGAAAATAAAGAAGTATTCAAAAGTAAAGAAAATAACGAAATCGCTATTCCAATTACTCAAAATGAAGGTAGAGAAAGAATTTATAATGCACAAGTAATATATCCAATAATTTCTGATGGAGATGTTATAGGAAGTGTTATACTTTTATCTAAAGAACCTTATAAAAAAATGGGAGAAGCAGAAGATAAAGTTGCTCAATCAGCAGCAGGTTTTTTAGGAAATCATTTAGAAATTTAAGCTTGACAAATTACTAAATATACTTAAAATGTTTATATTAATCTGTCAAGAGAATAATAACAAAGCAAAAAAGCTTAATCACTAGTAAGATTAAGCTTTTTTGCTTATTATGTATTATATTTGTATTAGTATTGTAATAGAAAATTTATAGTAAATTTTTCCTTAAAGTGTTAAAATATTTACAATAATAATTGTAATAGACAGTTTTGGAGGAAAATGATATGAGTACTAAAAATATTAAAGAATTAGAAGGCTTAGCAGCAGGTGGAGATGTTGGAGCAATTTATGAATTAGGACAAAGATATTTTTATGGTGTTGGAGTAGAATTAGATTATGTAAAAGCAAGAAATTATTTTGAGATAGCTTCTGAAAGAGGTTCTTCTGGTTCTAACTATTTTTTAGGTAAAATTTATTATAATGGAAATGGGGTTCAAACAAACCATTTAAAAGCAAAAGAATATTTTGAAAAATCAGCAGAAGCAGATAACACATTTTCTAAATATTATCTTGGTAAATTATATTACTGGGGAGATGGTGTAGAAAAAAATAACGAAAAAGCTGAAGAATATAAAAAACTTGTTTTAGGAAAACCAATATATGGAAATCAAGAAGCAGGGCTTGAAGAATTTTATAGCATATATGATTTCGAAGGAAGAACAAAAGAATATGTTGGAGAATTACAAAATAAAGTTTTATCAGAATATAAAAATTTATTTGGAAAAGAACTTAGTTTATAAAATATAAATGAATTAAGGGGTCAGAATTTAATTCTGACCTTTTTGCTTTTACTATAATTAAATTAAGCCTAAACACTTGAAAAACAAGTGATTATGTAATATAATCTTACGAAGAAAAATAAAGTTATAAATAGAGGAGAATGTAATGAAAGCAATTGAAATAAGAAATAAATACTTAAACTTTTTTAAAAATCATGGGCATAGTGTAATTCCATCAGCTCCAGTAATTCCAGAAAACGATCCTTCTGTTTTATTTACAACAGCAGGAATGCAACCATTAGTTCCATATCTTTTAGGACAAAAGCATCCATCTGGAACTAGATTAACAGATTTTCAAAAATGTGTTAGAACAAACGATATAGATGAAGTTGGAGATAATCGTCATTTAACATATTTTGAAATGCTTGGAAATTGGTCACTTGGAGATTATTTTAAAGATGAATCAATAGCAATGAGTTATGAATTTTTAACAAAGGAATTAGGAATTCCTGCAGAGAAGCTATCTGTAACTTGTTTTGCAGGTGATGAAGATTGTGGAAAAGATGAAGTTGCATATGAAGCATGGAAAAGAGCAGGTATTCCAGATGAAAGAATTTATTTCTTTGGAAAAGATGATAACTGGTGGATAGCAGGAGAAGAAGGACCTTGTGGGCCAGATACAGAAATGTTTTATGATACAGGAAAACCAAAATGTTCTGAAGGATGTAATCCATCTTGTGGATGTGGAAAATACGTAGAAATTTGGAACAATGTTTTTATGGAATTTTATAAAGATAAAAATGGTTATTCTAAATTAAAACAACAAAACGTAGATACTGGTCTTGGATTAGAAAGAATGACAATGCTTTTACAAGGAAAAGAAACTCCATTTGAAATTGAATTATTTGCACCTGTTATGGAAAAATTAGTTGAATTACAAAAAGTAGATAATATTCAAAGTAGAAGAATTGTTGCAGAACATTTACGTTCAAGTATGATGATAATAAATGATGGTGGTAGACCAAGCAATGTAGATAGAGGTTATATTTTAAGAAGATTACTACGTAGAATGACAAGACATTTAAACAAACTTGAAATCGATTTAACTAAATTGTCAGAAATTATAGATACTTCAATAAATGCATTAAAAGAATTATATCCAGAACTAGATCAAAATAGAGAAGTAA
>CAPOZU010000020.1 GCA_948676835.1 uncultured Clostridia bacterium | reverse complement strand
CAAGTTGCGACACCAAGGTGTATAAGAAAATAATATAAAATATTTTTATGAATTATATTAAATATAAATTTTAATAAGTATTCTACAATATCAAATCGGAAATTTCTATGTCATTATTATAATTAGCAAAATTTCACTCATACAAATAACAATTTAGTTCATAAAAAAACTCAAGCTATTAAATTAATAACTTGAGTAATATTTTAATTTTCTGGAATTTTTACATCTTCATTATCTTTTATATCTTCATCATCATTTTCAATATGTATTTTATTTTTGTTTACTTCAATTTTATTAATCCATTTATCTATATAATGTCTTCTAATAATTGCAAGATTTGTAAACATTCTACCAACAAAAACAACAATTGCTGCTAAGTATATATCAACATTTAATTTTTCACCTAAATAAGTTAATGCTATTGATAATATTGAATTTCCGAAAAAACCTGATAAGAATATTTTTAAATCAAAATTTCCTCTTACAACAGAAGCAATTCCTCCAAATACAGTATCTAATGCTGCAATAATTGCAATTGATAGATAACTTGAATATGTATATGAAATAACTGGAGAAGCCATTCCTATACAAGCTCCTATTATGCAACCAATAATTATAGAAATATATATCATAACTAATTTGCCTCCTCTTCTTTCTCTTTATATTCTTTAGAATATTTTAATGAAATTTCTCCATCATATTTTGGTATAACTATATTATCTTCAACTCTATAGTCTATTTTTATAGATACTTTTTCTCTATCTATATATCCACCTTTTATAGTTAATGCACTTTCTAAATACTTTTTATCACCAATTGCTTTTATTTCATAAGGACTTGCTGTTTTTACATCATCTATTAAAATTATAGAACTATTAATTAATGATATATATGAATTAGAAACAATTCTTTGACCATTTATTGATATTGCCTCTGCTCCAGCATTTTTTAATTCGTTTACTAACTCAAGAAGCTGTTGGTAATCTACTGGTGAATCTAAATCTGAAAGAGTTATAACAATACCTTCTCCATGTACATCATAATATCCCAAATATGTTTCTGCTTCTTTTACTTCATTTGATAATAATTTAGTTGAATTAGCATCATTATTTAATTCATTTTTATACTCAGAAATTCTTAAGTCTCTTTCTTGAATTTCTTTGTCTATTGCATCATATTTTTCTTTCCAATTTGCAAGTTCTGATCTAAGTTCTGTTTCTCTCATAGTTTCAATTGCCATAATATCAGTTTCATCAACAGTTTTAAACTGTGTAAACATAAGCATTGTTAAAATTAGAGAAACACAGCCTATTGAAATAGTCATTGTTATATTTTTATTCAAACTCTTCACCTCTATTCAGCATTTTGCGCATATTCTAATTTATAAATACCTTCATATTTTGGTATTATAATTGTTTCTTTGTCAACTTGTTCAACATTAACTTTTACTCCACCAGCTTCGAGCATTGATAAGTAGTGTCCTTTCATTGTAAGAGAACCATATAATTGTGAAGGTAATCCAATAGCTTTTATAACAAACGGTACACCAATTTTCTCACCATTAACTGTTATTACATTTCCTATACAATTAAATGCTGTAGAATCTACTACTCTTTGATTATTTACTGAAATTGCATCTGCTCCTGCATTTTTTAAGGCATTTACAACATTCATTACATCTTGAGCATGAACTAATGGATCTCCTCCAACAAAACTTCTAACTTCTCCATCTTTTAATGTTATAACAATACCTTTTCCGACTAAATCTGATTTTCCAAGCATCAAGTTGTATTTATCAAGCTTTCCACTTAGTCCTTTTGCAGATTCATTAGAATTTGCTACTTGCTCTCTTAATCTTTCTAGCTCTTTTTCTTTTTTTTCTAGCTTTTCATAAGCATTCTCATATTTTTCTTTCCATCTTAATACACTATCTCTTAATTCATTTTCGGTTTGAGTCTTTCCAACTGTTGTAGGACTATTCTGTACAGTTTTTATCTGAGTAATTATTCCTGCTGTAAGAAAACAACACATTACACCTAAAATTATTACAATTTTTAGTTTATTATTATCTAGCTTCATTAAATTTCCTTTCTATCCTACTTTTTCTTTAAAACGAATTTTTTCAGAATTTAAATCAATATCTAAAAATAGTTCTCCACTCATTCCTTCTGTTTTTTCCAAAATTGACTTTAAATAAAGCATTCTAGTCTTTAAATCAGAATAATTTGAGCATTCTCCTAAGTATATTATTTTTCCTTTGCTTGCCATTTCAATAGAATAATTTTTGGAATTTGATATATCGATTTTAGTTATTAGTTCATTCAATTCATTTAATTTAGCACTATCATATATTTTTATTACAGTATTCATTTTCTTTAAATCGTCTACATTTATTCTATTTCCAGCTTTTATATTACTTAAATCTGTAGTGAATCCAACCAAAACTGGTAATTCTAATTTTTCATTAGATATTTCTAACATATATCCTTGATTATTAATGTAAACATAGCTATCAGCAAACTGTAACATGTATTTTGCTTCCCTTTCTTCTACTTCTATGTTTACCGTACTTGGATACTTTCTTGAAATATTTACAGATTCGATATAAGCATTTTCTTTTACCTTTTCAACAATATTTCCTTTTTTAAAATTAAAAATATTTGTATATAATTCTAAAGATGATAAACTTATTATTTTTTCATCTGATAATTTTACATTTCCAGAAACTTCGATTGTTTTAATATTAAATAAACTAGAACTAAACAACAATATTATTACAAAAGTTAAGAGTATGATAACACCAATCACTTTTAATAAATTCCTTCTTGTTGTTACATTTTTACTAGTTTTTTTTGATTTATTAGTTTGTGATTTTTGATTATTATTTGATACTTTTTTATTAGATTTTGAATTAGAATTATTTGTAGTTTTTTTCTTAGAATTTGACTTGTTTGTTTTCTTTTTATTTTTATTAGAATCTTTCTTTGGAGTTATTCCAATAATAATTTCATCATCTTCCAAATCTAATCACCTTCTTCTCGAATAATATCTGCACCTAATAATCTTAATTTCTTATCAAAATCTTCATATCCTCTAAGTAAATACTGTAGTTTTTTTACTCTTGTTTTTCCTTTTGCAGAAAGACCTGCTATAACTAAAGCAGCTCCTCCTCTTAAATCTGTACTTTCTACATTTGCAGGATGAAGTTTTTTTACTCCTTTTATAACAAGAGTTTTGCCCTCTATTGTTGCTTTAGCTCCCATTCTTTTTATTTCTTGAATAAATTTAAATCTATTTTCAAAGATGTTCTCAGTAATAATTGAGGTGCCTTTACTTATTGTAAGTAGTGTTGAAAAAATAGGTTGCAAATCTGTTGGAAATCCTGGATATGGCATTGTTTTTATATCAACTGCTTTCATTTTCTTTCCAGCAGATAAATATATTGATTTCTTATCTGTTATTATCTCACATCCGCATTCTTTAAGCTTTGCAACAACCGGAGCTATGTGCTCAGGAACAACCTCATTTACTTTAATTGTACCTCCTGTTATTGCTCCAGCAATTAAAAAAGTTCCAGCTTCTATTCTATCTGGCATTATTTTATAAGACACTTCTTTTAATCGTTCTACACCTTTTATTTTTATAATGTTTGTTCCAGCTCCATAAATTTTCGCTCCTGCTCTATTTAAGAAATTGGCTAAATCAACAATTTCTGGTTCCATTGCAGAGTTATTTATTGTTATTTCATGATTTCCAAGCACAGAAGCTAACATTAAATTTTCTGTTGCTCCTACACTTGGAAAATCTAATTGTATATTTTTAGTTAATATTTTATCACATTTACATTCTATGTAACTACTATTTTCATTTATATTAACACCTATTTTCTTAAAATTTTCAAGATGTAAATCTATGGGTCTAGCTCCTATATCACATCCTCCTGGATATGAAAATTCTACATTTTTAAATCTAGCAATAATTGCTCCTGCAATTATTACAGATGATCTGAGCTTTCTCATTAATTCGTCTGGTATTCTTGTTTTTGTCATATATTTAGAATTAATTACTACTTTATTTTTGTCCCTTTTAATTTTACATCCTAATGTTTCTAAAATTTTAAGTGTTATTTTTACATCTTCTATATTAGGAACATTATATAATTTAGTAGTTTTACCACTTATAATAGTAGCTGCTAAAATAGGTAAACTTGCATTTTTAGAACCTGATATTGTAACTTCACCATGCAGTTTCTTACCGCCATTAATTATGTAATCATACATTATTTTAACCTCCTCATAATTTTATGTTACATATTATGAGGATTTTACATAAAATGTTCTAACGCAATACTAATTTGTCTACTTTAGAATTAATATACTTTTCCAATTTTTCCATAAATATTTCTGGCTCAATTTCTTTTTTGGCAACCATGTCTAACCCTTTTTCCCAACTGGCTGTTAAATTTGGATTTAACATATCTGGAATTGATTTAAACACAATATCATATATGGCTTCTCCTTTTTGAGTTGGAGTTATTATTTGAGTTTTTGAATTAATTTCTATATATTTTATTCTTTCTAATTTTTTTATTATTTCACCTCTAGTTGCAGAAGTTCCTATTCCAGCTCCTTTTATTTGCTCTCTTAGTGCTTCATCTTCTATTAGTTTTCCAGCATTTTCCATTGCTAGAACCATTCCTCCAGAATTATATCTAGAAGGTGGTGAGGTTTCTGAATCTTTTATTTCATAATTTAAAACTTTTATTTCTTGACCTTTTTTTAAATTTGATAAAATATTTAAATTTTCATCATCAGATTCATTTTTTAATCTATTTTTTAATACTTCTAAAAATCCTTGTTTTATGCAAACTTTTCCACTACTATTGAACTGCTCTCCTTCAACATCTATACTTAAGCTTACTTTGTTATATTCAGCTGCTGGATAAAAAATTGCAATAAATCTTTTTACAATAAGTTTATAAACATCCTTCTTTAAATCAGTTAATTTATCGTAATTTTCAAATCCTTGACCTGTTGGAATTATAGCATAGTGGTCTGTGATTTTACTATCATTAACATATTTCGTTTTTACTAAATTTGTGCTATATTTTTCATCAATCATTTTTTTTATATAGCCATTTATTTCTTCATCTTTAAAATTTTTGAATAATCCATTTAAGTTTTTTCCAATTTCTTTTGCTATTGCTGTTGATAGAACTCTAGCATCAGTTCTTGGATAAGTAACTAATTTCTTCTCATATAGTTCTTGAATAATTTCTAATGTTTCGTCTGGCTTTATTTTAAAAACTTTTGTACATTCATTTTGTATTTCCGCCAAATTGAATAATAATGGTGCATTTTCTTTTTGCTTAGATTTTTTTATCTCTGCAATGATTGCTTTTTTGTTTTCTAAACTTAATATGAAGTCTTTACTGTCTAATTCCTTTTTAAAACCACTTTCATTATATAATATTGGGCTATTATATAATTTTGATTTTTCTGTAACTTTCCATTCTGCTTTAAATTGTGACTCATCATTTCCAAAATTACCAATTACTTTATAATATTTTGTTTTAACAAAATTTCTAATTTCCCTTTCTCTTGATACAACCATCCCAAGCACACATGTCATAACTCTACCAACAGAAATAGAAACTTTATCTTCATTTAAATCTTTTGCTATTCTTTTTCCAAAAATTATTGATAACAATCTAGAAAAATTTATACCTATTAAATAATCCTCTTTTGCTCTTAAATACGCAGAGTCTGATAAACTATCATATTCAGACATATCTTTAGCTTCTTTAATTCCTCTTTGTATTTCTTCTTCTGTTTGAGAATCAATCCAAACCCTTTTCATTTCTGCATTAGGGTTTGGATTGGCCATCATAAATACTAATCTTTGTATATATTCTCCTTCTCTTCCAGAGTCTCCTGCATTATAAATTACTTCAATATCTTCTCTTTGCATTAATTTTTGTATAATATTAAATTGATTTGCAACTGCTGGAATTATTTCATATTTCCATTCCTTTGGAATAAAAGGAAGAGTATCTAATCTCCAAAACTTTAAATTTTCATCATATACTTCTGGATAACTCATTGTTACTAAATGACCTACACACCATGTTATAATCCAGTCTTTATCCTCTATATATCCATTTTTTCTTTGAGAATTTAATTTTAATGCTTTAGCAAACTCCATTGCAACTGAAGGTTTTTCTGTTATTAATAATTTCATTTATATTGTCCTTATTTATCATTCATTTCTTTGTTAATTCTTTCAATTCTAATAAAAACTATTATTGCAACAATTATTACTGCAAATATTGCTATTGATAATGTGTCTTTAACACCTGTTTCTGGTATATTATCATTTAATACGTTTGTAGCATTAATATATGATTTTGATGCATTATTAGCTGTATTATTTGTAGTATTATTAGTTGTATTATTTTTTGCTGTGTTATTTGATATTGGAAGTATAGTAGCTGAATTTCCTGTGTTTGATGTATTAGCAGTATTTCCTGATTCAGTTCCAACATGAATTGTTACAGAAATATTTGGAGCATCTATTTGTGTATCGCTGTTTTGAGCTTTAATATCTGTAAACTCAACTATTCCTTCTTTACCTGTAACTTTTTCTTTTGTTTTTAATGTTATATTAAAAACAGATTCTTCTGATTTTACAAAGCTTTGTTTTGTTGATACAATTTTTCCTGTATCTTTTTCAAATGTAGAATTCCAACCATTTAATCCCTCAACACTTGAATCTGTAATTTCTTCAAAAATATCTTTGTTATATTTTAAAGTTCCTGTAAGTGAATTTATACCATTATCACCAACATCTAAATTTGATACTTTAACTGTTACTGTGAATTCTGTTGACTCTGCAATTGTAGTATTGTTTGTTTCCATTGAAACAGTTAAACTTAATGCGCTAGCAATTGTAGCATATGTTATAACTAATAACATAATTATAGTAGTTAATTTTAAAATTTTCTTTTTCATTTGAACACTCCTTATATTTATAGTACGTATATTATACATTATGATATATTTTTTTTCAAACATTTTAAAGCATTTTCTTCACTTTTTTATAAAAATAAAACACGTAACAAATAGTTACGTGTTTTTATTGTATTTTATTATTTTAATTCTTTATTAATTCTTTCTATTTTTATATAAAATACTATTGCTAATATTATTATTCCAACCATTAAGAATGGTAAGCTATCTTCAACTCCTGTATAAGGAATATCATCATCAGTTGTATTTGTTTGATTTACAAAAGATATCCCTGTATTATTAGCTTTATTTGTTGCATTATTAGCTGTATTATTTGTTGTTGTGTTTATAACTGGTATTGTATTTGTTTTAGTATTTCCTGTTTTGTTAGCTGTATTTCCAGAAGCTGTTCCAACCATAATTTTTGTAGAAATATCTGATGTAGAAATATCTGTATCACTATTTGTACCAATTATATTATTAAATTGTATTAATCCTTCTTTTCCAGTAATTGCTGTTTTAGTTTTAAAAGTAACATTAAAAACAGATTCTTCTGTTTTAACAAATGTTGTTTTTGTACATGTTACTTTTTGGCTATCACTAGCATATTGAGCGTTCCATCCATTTATTCCTTCAACGCTTGATTCATTAATAGTTTCAAAAACATCTTTATTATATTTTATATAACCACTAAGTCCATTTATACCATTAGGTCCAGCATCTAAGTTTGATACTTTAATTGTTACTGTAAACTCAGTTGCTTCAGGTATTGTGGTTGTATTTGTTTCCATTATTGCTGTAAAACTCAAAGCATTAACAATTGTAGAATATGTTATAACTAGCATTATCATTATAATAACAATCTTTAAAAACTTCTTTTTCATTTGAACACTCCTTTCCTTAAGTATAACTTTTAAGCATTTAAAAATCAAGTCTCTTTGTTTACTTTTGTATTACATTTTCATAACACGATTATATATAATTATATATGGTTATAAAAAATTATAAGTTGTGATATATCTGTTAGAGTTATTTCTCCATCAAAATTCATATCACATGCCTTTAATGAATATGGATCTTTTAGAATAAAAGCTTTACTTTCATTGTAATGAAGAATCAGTTTAGAAATATCAGTTAACGTTACTTTTCCGTCTTTATTAATATCCCCTCTAACAATTAAATTATAAGTTTTTCCATTTGATAAATTCAATTTCATACCAGTTTTTATTAAATCATTATCTTTACTTACCTCTTTATCATCTTCTGTAAAAATTTTCATTTTTAAATTTGTTGTGATATTTTTTATAAATTTTGACTTTGTTGTTTCATGTGTGATGTTAAATATATATTCATCTTTAATAACATATTCTGAAGACTTAAATATATCTTCTACTGGTGGATTTTCAGGCGGATCCTCTGGGTCTTCTACTGGCGGTGTTACTGGTGGGTCTTCTGGGTCTTCCACTGGCGGAGTTACTGGTGGGTCTTCTGGGGCTTCCACTGGCGGAGTTACTGGTGGATCTTCTGGATCTTCTACTGGTGGTGTTACTGGTGGGTCTTCTGGGTCTTCTACTGGCGGTGTTACTGGTGGGTCTTCTGGGTCTTCCACTGGTGGAGTTACTGGTGGATCTTCTGGATCTTCCACTGGTGGTTTTTCTGTTGGCTTTTCTTTTTCATTTGTAAATGCCTTTATACAAACATCTGCTGTAGACATATCAATTCCTCCAACAGAAAGTGCAGATAGTTTTCTCCAAGAATTTCCATTTGATGAAAAATAACTTCTATTTTCTGAAGATACATTTCCAAATGCTGTACCACTTACTTTTGCTTCAACTTGGAAAGAAAAATCTCCATTTTGATTATATTGTTTAACAACAATTGCAAATTCATCAGAAGTTAATTCTGTTTGCTTAACTTTTATTCTATGATATCCTGGTGCTAAAACACCTTGTGATTCTCCAATCTTTATCATATCATCTAATTTCATATCTGTCCCAGTTGGATTCACATATATTTCAATCTTAGAATATTTAGATAATGTCACACCAACATCATTTAATAAATCATTTTTTGAATTATCTCTTTTAAAAGTGGCTCCATAATATCCTGTTGAAATTCCTTTAGCTGTTACCTGAAAAATTCCACCATAAAAATCATGTTGGTAAATTTTATCGTAATCTACTTTACTAGAAGATTGAATTCCATATATTTCGCTCTCTATAAAGAAATCTTCATATGAAATATACATATATCCATGGTCAAAATTTTCACTTCCATAAGAATTTAGTACTAAGTATGCCCCATCTTGTGAAGGTCTACAACCATCCTTAAAATTTCGTTTTGAATAATTATCATCCCATCCAACTATAGTTATTGCATGATCTCTTCTTTCAGAAGTACTATTACAATTATAAGCTGTTGCTTTAAATATATTGTTTATATCATAATATTTACTCTGATTAGCAGCTGTTATTGATGTTATTGCACCTTTGGTAACTAAATGTTCTTTTATGATATTTCGTGCAGCCTTTAAAGCATCTTGAGTATATTCTTTTCCTGAAGCATCTGTATATTTTACAGATACAGTATTTCCTTTTTCATCCTTTGTATACTGTTTATTTATCGTTGGTAATGTTATATAATCTGTAACTATAGTATCAACTTTTTTATCTATTTCAGATATACTAATTTTATTTTCATTATCTTCAAATGGCATATTCTCTTCAAGAACCGCTCCTGTTCCATTAACTAGGTATCCATTAGCAACAACTGGTAATCCTCCATTACCTAGTTCTCTGTTGTATGCAATTGGATTAACTCCATCTGTAAATGTCCTGGTAGTAGAATAATCCATATGTCTCTCAGAAAAGTTCTTTAAATCTCTTGTATTATTACTGATGGCGATATTGGTTTCCAAAGATTTTAATGCTGAAAAAGCCCAACACTCTGTGGTTGTTCCTTGATTTTCTACTCTTAAATCTAATCTTGAATTTAGGCTATAGTTTGGTTGTGTAATTGTAGCAGCAACATTTTCTAGGTTATTTTTAGTATTACCTAATAATAATGAAATAACTCGTGGAGTTTCTGTAGTAAAATTATATTCTTCTAGAATTTCTTCTGGCACTTCTCCAAATACTGTTTGTGGCATAAAGCTCTCTAATCTTTCTTCTGTAGGTAAATTTATCCATTCTTTGTATTCGTCAGAAATCATAGCTTCAAATTCAGTAGCAAATGTTTTTCTTGAAAACATTATTCCTAGTGCAAAAGTAGAAACACATATTGCCTTTAATATTTTTTTATTATTTTTTTCGCTTTTCAAATTATATATCACCATCTTTCAAGCATTATAAATTAATATATAATAAGTATAGATATTATTTTTTTTCAAATCAACCCCATTTTAATCCAGAACGCACTTTTGATAATACATTCAGGTTCTTTTTACTTATGGGAAGCACACTTCACATAGTTTTAGTATAACCATATATTAAATTTTATTAACATTAATAAAGTAATAAAATTGTAATATTCTTTTAATATCACTGATATGTTTATTTGTTTTTTTTATTGTATAATAATATATATACTAAAGATTTAAGGAGTTTTGGATGAGTATAAATTCAACATTAAAAAAGGAAGGTATTACAGTAATACGTGAATTAGATACAATGCAAATAAATTCTATTGCTTCAAATATTTCTGAGAAATTAGTCGCTACTTTTCCAGAACATAATTTAAATAAAAGTGATTTATTTATTTCAATTTGTAGATTAAATATGTATATTGCAGATATGCCTAATGATATGGCTATGGCAAAATATTTTTATAAAAATAATTCTATTTATTTTAGTAAAGATATGAACCTTCAAGATTTAAGCACTTTAGCATTTCATGAATGTTTACATTACATACAAACTTATACTAATAATCGTGGTAAATTATTACGTTTAGGCTTATACAATTTAGAAACTACTCCTTGTACAGGAATGGCTTTAAATGAAGCAGCTGTTCAACTTATGGCAGCTACTACAATGGGACTCGAATTAGATAGTGTTAAATATTACAATATGGAGCTTACTACTGAAAGCCCAGATTATTATCCAATTCAAACAGCTTTGTTAAATGAAATGATTTATTTTACTGGTTCTTATCCATTATTCTATAGCACTTTATATTGTAATGATGTATTTAAAAATACATTTATAGCAAAATCAAATATTAGAGCTTATACAAAAATAGAAAAAAACTTTGATTTAATTTTTGAATATGAAACAAAATTATCTAAAGAAATATATAAACAATCATTATGTTCAGAAGATATAAAAGATTTTAAAAAACTAAAAAGAATTAATTCTAGAATTGATGATATTAAAAAAATTATTTTAGAAAAAACAATTGAAACACAAAACATAATATTAGACAGTTGCTTTAATTCTGAGTTAAATTCAATAAAAACGCTAGACGATATTAAAGCATTTCAATATAAATTATATAATTTCAAACATTTAATTATCTCTACAAAAGATTATAATTATTATAATGAATTTTACGTTACTATGATGGCTAAAGCTGAGGAGAAAAAGGAATTTATTTTAAAGTTCGGAAATATTTCTTCTTTAGATTGTATTACAAATGAGTTAGATTTTTTAGAGGAGAAAAAATTTGGATTCCAATTTTTTAAACAATTATTTGACAAATTAAAATTACTAGTTGAAGAAGGAATACGTAATAAAGAAATCAATTAAAAAAATAAGACTGTTAAGCTAAAGCTTAACAGTCTCATTTTTTCTATATTTGCGAAATAAATCATAGGAGTTCATTAAATAATAAGTTTTTGTTTTATTGCTTCTTGAATCACAAGTTCTAAATCATTCCAAAAGTCTATTTTTTTACTATCATCTCTAAGTAAAGCAGCAGGATGAAATGTAGGCATATATAGTATTCCTTTTTTTTCTATCCACTTTCCTCTAGAAGCAGTTATTCCATAGTTGTCACCCAAAATATTTTTTAAAGCAACACTGCCAAGTAAAACTATAATCTTAGGTTTAACTAGAATAACTTGATTCCTTAAATAATTAAGACAAGCTGATGCTTCTTCTTTCTCTGGATTTCTGTTATTGGGAGGTCTGCACTTAACAATATTAGCAATATATATTTTTTCTCTAGAAATACCTAGTCCTTGAAACGCTTGGTTCATTAGTTTACCAGCTTTTCCTACGAAAGGTTCTCCTTCTCTATCTTCATCTGCTCCTGGTCCTTCTCCTATGAACATAATATCAGCATTTTCATTTCCAACACCAAACACTGTATTTGTTCTATTTTTACATAAATTACATTTGGTACATTTTTTTACTTCGTCATTTATTTCGTTTAATGTTTCATACATTTTTTTCACATCCTATTTATAAACTAATTATACTTGTTGCTAATCTAAAATCTTTTCCTTCTACTCTATATGAATTGACTTCATCTGAATTACATACACTACAAATATCACAATCTATAATGTTTTCATCTTTTAATCCAATTTCTTTTAATAATATTCTATTTATATAAACAGTGTCTATCATATATTTTTGTTTATTATCTAAAACTTTTCCCTTTTCGATAAATTCATTTGTTCTTCCAGTAAATGAAAAAATATCTTCACATAAAACTTTTACATCTTCATCTACTTCAAAATGACATTTTCTTATACTTGGACAAATAAAGCAGTATATATCTTGTGGATTACAGTTATAGTTTGTTATCATTTTGATTACTGCTTTTTCCCCTATTTTTTGAAATGTTCCTTTCCAACCAGAATGAATATTTGCAATAACTTGTTTTAATGGATCATAAAACAATAATAATATACAATCTGCATTAGTTGTAGTTAAAGCAATTCCTTTTTTATTTGTTATTAGTCCATCAGTATCTACTAGTTCTTCTTTTTTCAAAATTTTATCTATACATTTAATATTACTTGTATGATTTTGTAATGGCTTTACTAATGTATTAACATCTAATCCAATTGCTTCGTAAATTTTAGAATAACATTCTTTTTCTTCTTTTGAACCACTTCTAAAATTTATATTTTCTCCTTTTAAAGTATAGGCATGTTTTATTCCCATATCAAGCAACTTTTTAAATTGTATATATTTAATACCTTTATACTCTTTGCAAATTATTTTTTCATTACTATTAATCAATCTTTTCCTCCTAATGAATAAAAATTCTTGGTACTCTATTTGATATTGTACACATCATTTCATAATTCATCGTACCTGCTGCTTCTGCAACTTCTTCTAATGTTATATTTTTATTATCCCAAATGTAAACTTCATCTCCAACACATATATCTTCTACATCTGTAACATCTACCATGAATCCATCCATACAAACACTTCCAATTATTGGTAATATATGACCTTTTATAAACACATGACCTTTATTTGAAAGTGTTCTCTTAAGTCCATCTGCATAACCAATCGGAATTGTTGCAACTTTTGTTTTTCTTTTTGTTATAAATGTTCTTGAATAACCTATAGATGCTCCTTCTTCTACTTCTTTTAAAAAAGTAATTCTTGATTTTAATTTGCATACTGGTTTTAAATCTATCTTTTCTTTTGCACCATTAAATGGCTCATATCCATACATAATCATTCCTGGTCTTACTAAATTATAAGAATTTTCTGTAAAATTTAAAATTCCATTTGAAGCATTACAATGAATATATTTTATCTCACCTAGAATTTCTTTTGCTTTTTTTACAGAGTTTTCGAAATAATATAATTGTTTTTTTGTATATTCTTCATCTGAATCTGCAGATGATAAATGTGTATAAATCCCTTCAATTTTTACATTTTTATAATTTCTAACTTTTTTAATGTATTCTTCTACTCTTTTAGGATTTATTCCTGTTCTTCCCATTCCTGTCCCAATTTCAATATGAACACTTACAGGATCATTTATTTTTCCAAGTTCATCAGCAAAACTATCTGAACTAATCCCAATAGTAATATTATATTTTACTATTTTTTCGATTTCTTCTTTATAAGCTTGATTTAATACAAAGATTTCTTTTTCATAACCTTGTATTCTTAGTTCTACAGCTTCATCGACAGTAGCAACTGCAACGATATCAAACTTATTAATCTCCTCATTTACTTTATTTATATATGTTCCATATGCATTTGCCTTTATTACAGGCATTAACTTTACATCTTCCCCAACATATTTTTTTATTTGGTCTATATTATGCTTGAATGCTTTTAAATCTACTTCCATTACTGTAGGTCTTGTAATTTCCAAAAAAATCATCTCCCATTATACAAAATTATATTCATTATCTTTTATATTAGTATTAAACATGCAGATTGTCTTATACTTACAATAATCACATCCTGTTTTCTTTTTATAATTATACGGCTTTATATCAATTTTTCCCTTTAAAATTTCATATGAAATTTGTTTTATAATATCTTTAACCTGAACTTGTAATTCATTAAAATCCTTTTTACTAATTACACTCGATTTTTTTTCACTTATCTCGCCATCTTTACTTATATAAACAGGAATAATATCTGATAAACCTGTTTGCAATTTTTTATCCATTGTTCTTATAACTGAAATATCTGCTAGAATTAATCCCTTCATTTTAAAATTACTTCTAATTTTATTTTCAATTTCTTCATCTGAAAGATTTTTAGCATTTTTTACTATGTTGTCTATCAATCCCATATATAATATTCCACTTGGATCAAAATCTGTTTGTTCACAAAGTGCATCTAAATATGTTATAAGTTGAATTTGTAAGCCAAACATAACTTGGTTTATATCTAAATCTTTACTAGATGATTTATAATCTATTATTCTAACATACTGATTATCTCCTATTTGAGCAGTGTCGGCTCTGTCTATCTTTCCTGTTATTTCAACTTTTCTTCCATCAACTTCCAAAGTTATTGTTTTAAATGTTCCTGTATTTGAAAATTCAATTTCATTTCCAAAAACTGAAAAATCACTATATTTTAAAGAATAAACAATATAACAAATTGATTTATATACTACTTTTTTCAGCCTTCTGGTTAATAGTCTAAATTTAGCTGAACTAGAAAAAATATAATATCTACTAGTTTCAAGTAACTGGCTAATAATTTTATTAACTATTTTTAAAATTTCATCATCAGTAATTTCTTTTAAGTTTAAGTTTTTATCACTTATTTCTTTAAAAAAAGCATCAATAACTTCATGCATAAAAGAACCTGTATCAATTGCTTGTATTTTTAATTCTTCTTTTTCTTTAAGTTTTAAACCATATGTAAGATGAAATGAAAATGGACATTTTCTGTAACTTTCAAGTCTAGATACACTTGTTTTTAAAGTTCCACCATACATTTTTTCTATATTCTCAGATGAAATGTCTTGAGCTTTATTTGTATAATATATTCCAGATATAGCTCTTTTAAACCTATTTCTATCCTTTTTATAAAAATATCTTAAAACATTTTCCCATTCAGGAGAAATTTCCTTTCCTTCAAGAAATTCTTTATATATGTTTAAAGCCTCTTCAAAAGTCGCTTTTCCATTTGATATTATATATCTTTTCTCTATAACATCACTTTCAACACAGACCTTTGGAAAGATTCTAGTTATTTTTTTTATTAAAATCGATGGTCTAATAGATGTTCCTTCTTTATCTGATGATGAGTATGATAAAAATAATTTTTCTTCTGGAGTGGTTAAGGTTCTATATATATTAAATTGCTCTTCATATAAACTATCTTTAGAATTCTTTGCAAGCTCAATTCCAGAACTAAGTAAAACATCTCTATCATTATCATTTAAGTATCCTTCGATTTTATTAACTTTAGGAAAAGTACCATCATTAATTCCGATTACAAAAACTGCTCTTAGCTTATGACTTCTTGTTCTTTCTGTATCTCCAAAAATAACTTGATCTTGAGTTGCTGGTATTTTACCAAGTTCACAAGAATTAAGCCCAACTTGTAATAGTTCTTTATATTTTTCATAAGTAATTTTTTCGTCTTTAAATACTATCACTATATCTTCTAAAACACTAACCAGTAGTTTATAACTAGTATTATATTCATTTGATATTTCAACATTATTATACTTCTTTAATTTTAAGTCTAGAATTTCATTAATTCTATTATCAATTATAAATTTATAAATTTCTTTTGTTATTTGCACAGCTGTTCTGTTTGATGATATATTGTTTTTAAATCGAATTAGTGGTTCTACAATTTCTCTTCTTAAAGTTTCTAATTTTTCTTGTTTATCATTAATTTGCTCATATTCAAATTCTTTTAACCATTTATTACCTTTTATTCCCCATTTAATACAATAGTTCTCTAATAAATATACATCTTCATTCTTTATATCTAACAAACCTATTTTTAAATAATTAAATACAGATTCATATGACCAATTCTTAGCAAATATATCTAGCATTGCCAATATAAATTTGATTAAAATATTTTGATTTAATTCTTTTTTTTCATCAATAAATAATGGTATATCATATTTATTAAATATAGCTTTGCTATCCTCAGAATATTTATCTAAATCCTCTGAAATAATTCCAATTTCGCTATACTTATATCCACAATTTTTAACCAAATTGTGGATACTTTGTGCAACATATTCCACCTCTGAATACGGATTACTTGCCAAAAATATTTTAATATTTTCTGTTTTTTCTGGATATTTCTTATTAGAGTTATATAAATTTTCCTCCAAAAATTTTAGTTCATTATTTTTAAATCTATGGGTTTCATTTAATATAATTTCATTATATTTAGCACCATTTCTATATCCAATCTCTATAAGTTTATTTGCATACTTTTTGTTAAAGTAATATATATCATTTTCTTTTGGAATAGTATTTTCTAAAATATCGGTAGCAATTCCTACAGTAATCTCTTCTGCCTTTTTTATTAATTTTTCAAAAATATTATATTCTTGCGGAGTAAATCCTAGAAATTCATCAATATAGATTAGCGTATTATCGAACATTGTTGTCTTATCTAAATTTTGGCACAAAATTGTTAAAGTATCGTTTTCATCAATAAAGTTATTTAATAGCTTTTCTTCATATTTTTCATAAAGATTAATTATATCATCCAGTTTTAGTCTAGTATAGTTTTCTTCAATACTTGCTTGCTTTAAATCATCTACTCCTATATTATGTTTCTTTAATTCTGTAAACATTCTATTTACAATATCTATATTTTTTTCTGATTTTCCTAAAAAGTTTAAATTTGCTTTTTCTTTAGAAATTAAATCAAAAATTAGCATATCTTTTCCAGCTTTTGAAAGGTGGCAAGATATGCCACCTACTTCATTTGCTACACGATATGCCATTCTACTTAATGTTAATATTTCAGTATCAATTAAACAATTCTTTTTAGATATTTCAAAAAGTTTTTTTTCGGCTGAAAGATTACATTGTTCTGGAACTATAAGAAAAATCTTGTTTTTCCCAATTTTTTTTGAAATATCTTCATAAATATATTCACTTTTTCCAGTTCCACTTCTACCATAAACTATATTTAATTTCATAGATTTTCCTTTTATTTATAATTTAATACACTTAAAGTCGGATACTTGAAGTTAGCTTCTCCTACTATATTTCCATCTTCAAAATGATCTTCAAAAAATTTATTTGATCCATTTAAATAATATTCATATTTTGATTCTTGTTTTTTGGCTTCTGATAAATATCCTGGTCCAGTTATTACTGGGTCATCCCAAGTAACATCTATTGCATACCACTCATCATCTATTTGAACATAATTCCAAGCATGACTTTCAGCTTTTCCTTCCGAGTTCTTTCCTATACCACAAGCTATTATACACGGAATATTTAAATCATCCATAATATATTTAAAACTTCTAGCATAGCCTTCACATACAGATTTTTTATCTATTAGTGTTCCATATACATTATAAATATTTTCTCCTGCTTCTAAGTCGTATTCTGTATTATCAACTAAATAATCATGCACTATCTTTATTTTTTCTACTGTACTTTTATTTTGACATTGATTAACTAAATTATTTTTTTCTTGCTCAATCATATTAATAGCACTTGTTACTACTTGTTCAGTTGGAAACGCTTTTGATAAATAACTTTCTTCATTTGGTCCTATAGTAACTTCATATTTTTTAGAAAAAGCTCTTGTTGTAACTTCTGTTAACAAATATAACTTTGTGACATCTAAATAAAATAAATCTGGATTATCAAATGTTAATGCATTTATAGCAAGTTGAAACGAATCTTTTAATATAACATCTCCACCTTCTTGATGTAATAATTCATCAAAAGTTAATCCAAAGTCTGCTGTATACATACCTGTTTTTAAACTTTCTAAATTTGAATTTAATTTATCATAAATTATTTTTGCATATTCATCTAATTGCTCATAATAGAAATTTTGTGGTGTAGTACCTTCATCCATTTCTACATTTTCTTGATACTTTTGCTGTTCTTCAAGTTTAGCCCAAAATTCGGTGCTTTCCGCCGAATTTGCGTAAGTTTCTTTTTCTACACCTATAGTTTTTCTAGGTCTTTTCTCTATAGTATTTTCTTCTGAAACATTATTTTCCATTATATTCGAATTTGAAGCTATAACTTCTATTTTTGAATAAAACATTGATACTAAACTATATTTTTCTGGTACTTGAATTATTTCAAATACGTCTAAACAAAAATATAATGTAACACCAAATATTATTATACTAAATATTAATAATGTAATCGTAAACAGATTACCTATAAATTTTTTCATACTTTTCTCCTAAGCACTTGTTTCTCTTTTCCAATAAAAAAGATATTGTTGTGCAAGCCCAGACAAATCACCAAATTTCTCTTCTGCTAATTTTTGTAATTCTTTTTTATTGACTTTTTCTTCGTCTTCATTATGAATATACAAGTCATTCATAACTCTTCTTACCCAAACATCAATTGGAAATACATCTAATCTTTTTAGTCCAAATAATAAAATACAATCAGCTACCTTAGGCCCTACACCATCAAGTTTTAATAATTCTTCTCTCATCAAACTAGTGTTTTCTAAATTTTCCATTTGAGTTAAATCGACTTTTTTTTCTAATATCATTTTTGTTGTATTATAAATTCTTTTATCTCTAAACCCCAAACCTAAACTTCTTAAATCCTGAACAGATGCTTTAGAAAGTGCTTCTGGTGTTGGAAATTTATAATATTCTGTTCCGTTAAATTCAATTTTTTCACCATAAGCAATAGACATTCTCTCAATAATCTTCTTTATTCTTGGAATATTATTATTAGCTGAAATTATAAACGAAATAATACATTCCCATAAATCTTGTCTTAAAATTCTAATGCCTTCTCCAAATTTAATACTTTCAAATAAATATTGATCTATTTGAGATAATTTGTCTTTATATTCTGAATAATTAGTGTTTAAATCGAAATAATAATTAATAGTACTTTCAAAATCTTTATCAGATTCTCCAGAAAAAACTATTTTGTTATTATTTTGTTCAACTTTAATTACTGCATCTTTAATTACACCTACATAACTTCCATCTTCTTGCTTATTCCATCTAAAACATTGACCACAATCAAATATATCTTCCATTTTGAATGATTCTTGATTTTCTATAACATATTTTTTCACGTTATTATTGCCTTTCATTTTACAATCTATCACTTGTATTTTATTATATTTTAAATAAATAATCAATAGAATTTTAAACCATATAATTAGTATTCAAATGCATACCAATTGTATGTATCTGTTTGCATACATGTTAGAATTAATTATATTAAAGTAATAAGAGGTATAAAATGTATTTAAAACGTCTTAAAGATTTAAGAGAAGATAATGATTTAACTCAAGAAAACATATCTGAAATCCTAAAAATTTCCAGACCACAATATAGTTTATATGAAACTGGAAAAAGAGATATTCCCGTAGATTTATTAACCACACTTGCAAAATATTATAAAACAAGTATTGATTATATAGTAGGATTAACAGATACTTTTGAAAAATATCCAGAATCAAAGCAAAAATAAAAATTATGTCGAAATACCTAATTGTAAAATTCTCCTTTAGAATATATAATTTTATATATATTTTAAAGGAGAATTTTTATATGTATAAAAGAATTAAAGAATTAAGGTTAGAAAATAATCTAACTCAAGAAGAACTATCTAGAAAGTTAGAAATTTCCCGAATATCCTATTCTCTTTACGAGTCTTCAAAAAGAAAAGTTCCATTAAAAATATTAATGAAACTCGCAAAAGAATATAATACAAGTATTGATTATATAGTGGGAAATACAGATAAAAAATCCTGTAATTAGGATTTTTTAAAACCTAGACCATATACTTCTCTAGCATCTGTAATAATTACAAATGAATTAGGATCAACTTTTTTTGATAGTAATTTTATTTTATCTACCCCTCTTCTTTTTGTAACACACATTATTATCATCTTATTTTTCTTACTAAAACTTCCTCTTCCATAAAGAGCTGTAGCACCTTTATTGGCATCTAAATTAATTGCTTCTAATATTTCTTCTGATTTATCTGAAACAATATAAATCAATTTACAAAAATTTATACCTTCAAACACAATATCAAGCATCTTACCCACAATAAATATTGTTATTGCAGAATATAAACCAATTTCAATTTCTCTAAATGTAATAATATTGCCTAAAACTACTAGTATATCAACAATCATTATAATATTACTCATTTTTATATTACTATTAAAATCTTGAATTATATATGCCACCAAATCTGTTCCACCTGTTGAGCTATTCACTTTCAAAACAAGAGCTAAACCAATCCCTATTAGTATTCCGCCATATAGACAAGATAAAAATCTATCTGTTGTAAATACTCCAAAATTTTCAAAAATATCAATAAATTTTGAATATAAAAATGTAGCTATAATCGTTTTAAATATAAATTTTCTTCCTAATTTGAAATATCCTATAATAAATAGTGGAATATTTAATATTAAAATAGTTGTTCCCATTTGAATATGAAATAAATAATAAATAATTGTTGCAATTCCTGCAAATCCCCCACTAGATAATTGATTAGGAAGTAGAAATTCAGAAGTGCCAAAAGCAGCAAGTATGCAACCAATTACTATTAAAATAAATTCAAAAAAAATTTTAAAAACACTCATACTAATAGTATCAGTGTTTTTCTTTTTTTTATACTATATGTTCTATTTTTTTCTTTTAGATTCTACTGTTTCTTTATCATCTATAAAATCCTTGAATTTTTTAGAAACTTCAATATCAATTTTTTCTAAAGGTTGCTTTATATCTTGTTTCACTTCAACATCTAAATCATACATTTCTTTAATTTTATCAATATTTTCTCTTTTATATCCAACAACATTATTAACATTTTGAGGATTTACAGTTATAGTAATTTCTTTTGCTTTTGTATTTAATTTTTTTATTTTTTGAATAATAGTATCATAATAAATTGATGATTCTACTAATTGTCTAAATGTTTCGTGATATGGACCGGCAACAACTTCGCTTCCACTATTTGTTGGAGAACAAATAGTATCTGTATTTTGCAATCCTATACGGATTATATCAATTTTCTTTTTACCAAATAAGTAACACAACTCTTTACATCTTTCAACTGCTTGATTTACTGTTAAAGGTTCATAGTTTCCAGATTTATACTCATTTTCTAGTTCTGTATCTTTTATAACAAGTACTGGATAGATTCTTATCATTTTTGGTTTTAATTTTATTAAATCATTTGCTGTTTTCAAATCATCTTGAAAAGAGCTTTCTGGTAATCCAACCATCATTTGGTGCCCCAAATTAAATCCAAATCTTCTAATTAATTTAGATGCATTTATAACATCTTGATATGTATGACCTCTTTTGCATGTACTTAAAACATAATCGTTTGTTGATTGAACACCAAGTTCAATTGTTTTTACTTTATATTTTTTTAATCTTTTTAAAATAACACGATCTATATAGTCTGGTCTTGTTGAAATTCGAATTCCATCTATACTTTTATTTTTAACATATTCGTATGCTGTAGAAAGTAATTTTTCTTGAATTTCAACATCAATTCCAGTAAAACTTCCTCCATAAAAAGCAACTTCAATATAAGAATTTTTCTCTTTAAAATTTTTAAGGTAAAATTCTATTGTATCTCTTACATCATTTTCTGTTACGTTTTTTAATTGACCACTAATTTTTCTCTGATTGCAAAAAGTACAATCATTTGGGCATCCTAAATGTGGTACAAATATTGGTATAATATATTGTCTTTTATTTTTCACCTTATATACCTCCAGCTTCTAGAATATCTATTGCTTTTCTTGCCGCTTCCATTTCAGCAGCTTTTTTACTTCTTCCAGTACCGATTAGCTAAAGTTTTTCCATTAAATTTTACTTCTGCAGTAAATAATTTATTATGATCGGGACCTTCTTCTTTAATAATATTATATTGTATAAGAACTTCGCCATTAACTTGTAACTTTTCTTGCAAAACTGTTTTATAATCTTTAATTCCAACATTTTTACTTGCAAATTCTACTGTATCTTTAATATTATCAATAATAAATCTTTTAGCTGTATATATGTCTTGAGAATCAATATATATAGCTGCAATTATTGCTTCAACAGTATCTGCTAAAATAGCCTTTTTATTATCTTTACTTGCTTTTTCACTTTTTCCTAAATATAAGAAATCACTAAAATTATGCTTTAAAGCAATTTGGTATAAATTATCTTCACATACACTATAAGCTCTAACTTTAGTCATTTCTCCTTCTGATAGGTTATCATAGTTTTCAAATAAATATTCACTACTAATAAACTCTAAAATACTATCTCCTAAATATTCAAGCCTTTCATAACTTTTAACTTTATGCTCATAAGCATATGATGTATGGGTTAGTGCTGTTTTCAAAAGATTTATATTTTGAAAGTTATAACCAATTTCTTTTTGCAACTTATTTAAATTAGCCTCCACTTTTTTCACCTCCTTATATACTGATTTATTTTATCATTATTTAATATTATTTACAAGTCAAAAATTTTTATGAAAAAAGAAAGGCAACTTATGAAGTGAACCCCATATAGTGGACACTAAATAAAAAGAGCTCTTTACTTGGAGACTACATTTTTATGTAGTCTCTAT
>CAPOZU010000019.1 GCA_948676835.1 uncultured Clostridia bacterium | reverse complement strand
TTTCTTCTACTAATTCATTATATACAATATTTAAGTTGTCTTTTTGTTCTAATAATTTATTATACTCAACATCTTTATTTTCTATAGCATCTTTTAATTCTTGAGTTTCTAATAATAAATTTTCTTTTTCCTGTTTTAATTCTTCATTTTGATTATTTAAGTTTTCTTTTTCTTCTATCAATTCATTATAAGCTATGTCTTTATTTTCTATAGCATCTTTTAATTCTTGAGTTTCTAATAATAAATTTTCTTTTTCTTGTTCCAATAATTTATTAGCAATGGAAATTTCTAAATTATTGTTATTTAAGGTTTTGATTTCATTTTTCAATTCTTCTCTTTCATCTGCAAATTTACTATAAGCAAAATCTAATTCTTCTTTTTCTCCCACTAATTCATTGTATACATTACTTAATTCATCTTTTTGCTCAGCTAATACATTATAAGCACTATTTAATTCATCTTTTTGCTCAGCTAATTTATTGTAAATAATATTTAATTTTTCTTTTTCTTCTATCAATTCATTATAAGCTATGTCTTTATTTTCTATAGTATGTTTTAATTCTTGATTTTCTAATAATACTTTTTCATTCTCATCTTCTAATACTTTATTTCCATTTACAGCTTCTATTTTATCATTATTCAAGTTTTCAATTTCTTTTTCTAATGTTTCTATTTCAGCTATCAATAGTTTTTTATCATTTAACAATTCGTTTTTTTCTTGTATTAAATCATCTATTTCATTTTTTTGTAATTCATTCAGATTTTTATATTTATCTGTGTTATTTTTTAATAATTCACAATTTTGTTCCAATTCATTTTTCGCACTAATTACATCATCATATTCTTTTTCTATTTTCTCTATTTTATTTTTATAAGGTAATTCAAATTCTTGAACTTCTTTTGTTAATAATTTATTTAACTTGAATAAATCTTCTTTTTGAAGAAGCAATTCTTTATTTTGTGTTAGTAATTTATTATATTCATTTTCTATTCTTTCTTTTTCATTTTGCAACTTTTCTTTATCTTTAGACAATTCACTATTTTTACTTTCTAAATCTTGTCTTTCTTTTAATATTTTTTCTTTACTTTTTGAAAGTTTTTGATTTTCTTTAAGAAGCTTCTCATTTTCGCTAAATAATGTTTCATTTTCTTCAAATAATGTCTTATTTGAATCAGTTAATATTTGATTTTCTTCTATTAACTCTTCCTTATCTTTAACTAGAATTTTACTTTCTGCTACATCATTTTTTTTATTTTTCTTAAAGTGAATTTCTATTTTGGGATTATTTTCCTTTTCTAATTCTTCATAGTTTTCTTGATAATTTTCTTCAAAATGATTATCATCTTCAGAAATTGCTATATTTCTTGATAGGTCTGAATATTCAACATTATTTTCTGAATTTAATTCATTTTCCGCTACTATAGATTGTAAATTCATTTTTTGCTTTATTGTTTCATTATTTTTAACCTTTATTTTTCTAGTAAATTTTACTAATTCTGTATTTTGAACTAATTCATTGTTATTGTCTATCATACGTTTTATAAAAGAACTGTTGGATAATATACGATTTTCATTTTTATTTAAGAAATTATTATATAAATCAATTTTTTGATAAATTACATCATTTTTACTTACATCAGTATTAATTGATGTAAGTATTTCATTACCATATTTTTTCATCTTTTTTACAATAAACATTGTTTCATCTATTGTTTCCAAAATATTTTGTACATTTTCTGTATCATTATTTTGAACATAATTTGAAATAGAGTCTTTCATTTTTGAATAATTTCTATATATGATATCTGCTCTATTACATATATTTCCTGTTAATTGTAATATTTGATTCATTTCTAAATTCTTATCAATATTATAATTCATTTATACATCGTCTCCTGTAAAATATATTAACCCCAAAAATTTATGTTAAATATTCTATTATACCATTAGCTGCTTTCTTTCCTGCTGCTAATGCTCTACAAACTGTTGACTTACTTTCTGTATTATCTCCTCCTGCAAAAACATTTTCTAGATTTGTTTTACCATTTTCATCGATTTTTATATACCCCAAATCATCAAGTTCTATTCCATTTTCTAGTATAAGATTTCTATCTGGTTTCAACCCTATTGCAAAAACAATAGTATTTGCTTCTTCAATAAATGTTTCTAGAGGATCTTTGTCTGTTGATTTTCCATCAATTATTTCAGTTTTTACACAATTTACACTAACTATTTTTCCATTTTCTATATTACAATCTTCTACTCTTGTTAATTCTTTGAACTCTACACCATCTTGAATTGCTTCTTCAAGTTCTATCTCTCTTGCTGGCATATGCTCTCTATCTCTACGATAAAGAATTTTCACTTTTTTAGCTCCCATACGAACAGCTACTCTACTGCAATCCATAGCTACATTTCCGCCACCAATTACCACAACTGTTCCTAAATCTCTAGGATATTTATTTTCTCTATAAGCTCTTAGAAAAACATCTGAATCATAAATATCTGCCAGCTCTTGATTAGCTAATTTATATTTAGAAGATTTTGCTGCACCTATTCCAACAAATACAGCATCATATTTTTTAGATAATTCATTTATATCAAAATCTACTCCTAAAGCCCTATTGGTATAAAATTTTCCACCTAAAAATCTTATTTTATCTACTATATTTCTTACTATATCTTTAGGTAATCTAAAATCTGGAATTCCATAGATTAGTATACCACCTGGCGTTTCATCTTTTTCAAATATATCTACTTCAAATCCAGCTTTCAAAAGTTCTATACTACATTCAAGTCCTGCTGGTCCAGAACCAATTACAGCAGCTTTCTTTCCATTAAATTCCTTTTTATTAATTTTATATTCTATTTTATTTTCAATAGCCCACTCATTAACAAATTTTTCTAATATTCCAATATTAGTTGGTTCTGATTTTATACCTCTTATGCAACTTCCTTCACATTGTTCTTCTTGTGGACAAACAATACTACAAATATGAGAAAAAACATTATTTTCTTGTAACAATTTATATGCTTCTTCATAGTTCTCATTTTTTACTTCCATAATAAATTCTGGAATTTTAGTTTGCATTGGACAGCCTTTTAAACTACATGGTTTTAATTTACAATTTAGACAATAATTTGCACATTCACTAACACTTTTCATTCTATCCTTCTACTACTTCCTTTACCCTATCTATCTCAATAATCTTTGACAAAATTTCATTTTTATCTGTATTTTCTTTATATTTTAAAATCACTCTTATATAGTCTTCTCTATCTTCATTCTCAATTACTTTTAATCTAACAATTTCTACATTACTCAATTTAAATATTTCATTTAGTTCTTTTATAATTTCTTTTGGATTATTAGCAGAAATATTTAAATCTAGAATATCTGTATGTTCTAGTTTTGTTGATAACTTATGTGAATAAGATAAAACAACATATACAACTGCTGTTGCAATAATTGCCCCTAAGTAATATCCTGCACCAACAAAAAGTCCAATACAAGTAATTGCAAGCAATCCAGCTGCCGTTGTTAATCCTTTTACATTAAACCCATCTCTTAAAATTGTTCCTGCTCCTAAAAAACCTATGCCAGATAATAATTGAGCTGGTATTCTTGTTGGATCTGCACCACTTTTTTCTGATAAATATTCCCCACAAATCATTACCAAAACAGCACTTATTCCAACTAACACATGAGTTCTAAAACCTGCTGGTTTATTCCAAGATTCACGTTCATAACCAACTATTCCTGATAAAATCACTATTAAAACTAATTTTAAAAAAGTTTCAATTTCTTGAATAGCTAATATTTGCTCTATTCCTCCTAAAATTTCTATCATATAATTTCTCCTATATTTTTATTATAGTAGCATTTTATCATTTATTTATTTCTTTGTCTATAAAATTAATCGTAAGGTTTTATTTATTATTATTGCTTTTTTTCGACGTTATTTTTGCAAATTTTTCGGCATTCTCTTTTTGCTTATCAAGTGGAAGCCAAGCAAATTCTGAACATACTTGTTCTCCATATTTAGTAACATTTTCCTTTTTATCTAACATATCAAACTCCTCTTATTTAAAATTTAGAACTTTGTTGTGTTCTATAAAAAGTATTATTCTGCAAATTAAATTATTTTATTCCCTGTACTAACTTTAACTCTTCTTGTGTTAATTCTCTATATTCACCTTCACTTAAGTTTTCTGGTAAACAAAAATCTCCCATTTGTATTCTTTTTAGTTTAGTAACTTTTGCTCCATAACAGCCAAACATTCTTTTAATTTGATGATATTTTCCTTCTGTTAAAGTTACTTTTGCAATATATTTATCAATTATTTCTAATTTCGATGGTTTACATTCTCCATCGATAAGTTTTATCCCTTTTTCAAATCCTATTTTCATTTCTGTAGTAATAGGAATATCTATTGTTGCAAGATATATTTTTTTAGAATCTTTTTTGGGAGATAAAATATTATGAGCAAAATCACCATCATCTGTCAAAATCATTAAACCTGTTGTATCCTTATCTAACCTTCCAACAGGAAATAAATTTCTATTTCCATATTCATCAGAGACAATATCTAATACAGTTGGCAGTTTTCGATCTTCTGTTGCAGAAATATATCCCGCTGGTTTATTTAAAATAAGATATATATTTTTCTTATAAATAAGATTTATTCCATCTATACTAATAACATCTTTTTCTATATCTACTTTTATATCCGATTTATCTATTATAATATTATTTACCATTATTTTTTTTGATTTTATTAATTTCTTCACATCACTTCTTGCATAATTAGTTTGATTTGATATTATTTTATCTACTCTTTCCAAGTTTTCACCTTCTTATCACTTTAAGATATTTGAAAAATTATATCATAAAAATATATCTAAAAAAATATTAATTATAATAAATATTTCTAAATTTATTTATAAATATTTTTTTCGCAACTTATCGCTTTGCTATATTTTTTTCAGTGCAAAATATTATATACTATTTTATTTTGCTTGGCAACGCATATGTTATGCTTATAAATTGCGATTTTCCGTTTATACTATATACATATATATGTATATGTAATGCTCGGGAGGGATGTAATTATGAAAAAATTTAAAATACCATCAACACCATCAACAACAAATAAATGTATTCGTTTTCCTAATGATGTAATAGAACAAGTTGAAGAATCAATTACAGGAAAAGAATGTACATTCACTGCATTTGTTATAGAAGCTGTTAGAGTGGCATTAGAAAATTTACAAGATGACCAAAATGCTTAAATCATTTTCATAACTTTTGTATAAAGATAAAGAAAGATGAATCGAAATTCATATTTCTTTATTTTTATTTAAAAATTTTTTTAATTCTTTTGGCAAATGTATCTTTTTTATCAACTTTATTAGATAAATTTTCTGAATCTGTTTTTTCGTTATCGCTTTTTTCAGAATTATTAAATATATTATTTGGATTATAATTTTCTCTTTGTTTTTCTTTATATTCATTTTCATTAATATCAAGTATTTTCAAAAATTTTTCTTTTTGTTTATCAGAAATAAAATAATCATTAAACAAATTTAAAATAATTGCATTTGCTTCCCTTGAAATTCTTTGTTCTTCCAATGGAATAGATACATCAAAATTAAAATCATAATCTTCATTTTGATTTCTTTTTAAATATTCAATTTTTTCTTTAGGAATTTTATAAACTTCTTTTGGAGGAAGATACTTTATTATTTCTAAAACTTCTTTATAGGCATTTTTATATCTTAAGCTTATCATTATTCTCCTCCTCTTAAATCTTTATCTGTATCTAATTGCAATTCTTCTTGAAACATAATTCTAGATGCTTCATTAAATTCTTTAGTTCTAATTCCTTGTTTTAATGCATTTCGAGTTAAATCATTCATAGAAACTCCTTGAACTTGTTTTGGGGTTTGCTCTGGAATTTGTTTTGGAGTTAATTCTACAATAAATTCTTTAAACTTTTCTTGCATTTTTTCATATCCAGATTCAGATAAACCTCTTACAAAACTATCATGTTGATATCCTTTTGCCATATGATTTTGTCCAAAATCGAATATCGGATATATTTCCATAAATTTTTCAAAATTCGAAGCTTTTTCTGAAGCTTCTAAAAATGTTTGCATTGCTTTTACAAAAGACCCCCCATTTTGCAAAATCCAATTTTCAACTCCTACGCCACCAAATCCACCTTCTGGAGTAGCCTTATCTGATGATTTTTTCTTATAAATACCTTCCTTTTTTAGCATTTCTTTAGCAACAACAATATTTGCAATTACACGTTTATATCCTTCTGGATCATTTTGTTTAAGACCTTGTAATCTATCTTTTACAGCCATATCTGTTGAATATGTAACCTCTTCGCTTTTTTGCATAAATGTAACGTCAATATCAAGTGGTATTGAAGCTCCTTCAATTTGTACTTTTTTATATCTAAAATTACCATTAAATTCATCTAATTTACATTCTTCATGATCTGAACGAATAGCAAGTACGTCTCTTAATGCCTTTCTAAATTCATCCATTTTTTGAGGATTATCAGATATTGATTTATCAATTTTTACTGAGAAATCGAAATCACCATCACCTGGAAGATTAGTACCTCTTCCTGTTGAACCAGTATCTATAAATTCTATAAATCCTGGAGTAATATCACCTGTGATTTTACTTTCAAATCCTAATCCTAATTTTTCTAAGATTGATTCACGCACCTTTTTTTCAATAGCTTCTCTTTTTAATTTTGCATCTTTTTCACTAATAGACTCTCTAACATCACCATCTGGAAATAATTCTTCTACTTTCTTTTCTACTTGTAAATTATATGCTGATTGTTCAACTTCAAATTTTTTTGTTCCAAAATAAGATAAACCTTGCATTTGTTCTCTTATTTTTTTATAATCTTGAGCCCCAAAAACAACCTCGTTAGTTGACATATCTACCACCGGAATAAATGTACCATTCATAGCAAGTTCATATCCTATACGTTTATCATAATTAGATACCACTATATAATCAACATCTGTAATAGACATACCAGTTCTTATACCATAATGGTCATTTCCAGTTACATAACTTGAAAAAGCTTCTAGTTTCGGATCTTCAAAAGTTCCATTAATTCTATTATTAATTCTTGTTTTGATAGCTTCTCTATCAGCATTTTTTCCAAGTTTACTTTGATATTCAGGAGCTTTTTCTGATTTAAAAGTATATTCAGGATCATCTCTAGTATATTTTATCTTTTGAGGATCTTTTTTAATTACTAAGTAAAAAGAACCATAACTACCTGAAGAAGTGTTTGATATTGTATCACTTAAAGATTTTCCTACAGTATTTGGCAATATTATAGAGTGGTCAGAATCAAGAGGTGTAGCATCTGTATGTGTATCTGTTCCTAAAAATTCACCAGCTCTAATACCATTTGAAAATAAATCTTGTAAAAAATTATTTGCATTTTGGACACCTTTAATTAAATCGCCTGGCTCTAATGTTAATTTTGTTTTTTCTAGTCTAGCATGACGTTTATTAGATTCTATATTAACATCTCTCATGTACTTCTTAAAATCTTCAAGTGTCTTTTTTCCACCAAGTAATTCATCATATCTACCAATTATAGTTTTTAAGACTTCATTTGATAAATCTTTTGGAAATGCATCACCTATATACCTTTTAGTTAAATCTTCTAATGTTTTCATATAATCTTTAGAATTTTTTACTCTTCTTTTAGGATTTTTTTTGTCATGCCTTGAAACTAAAGATTCGTCATAAATAGTATATAATGTTTCTGAGTATTTTTTTAAAGTATCTTTTTCATCATCAGTTAATAAACTTAAATCTTTACCACTTTTTAAATATTTAACATATGTTTCATTTCCCTTTTCTAGTAAGCCTATAAATTTTTTCAAAGACTTATTATTAGATTTTAAGGAAATATTTAATAAATCAGAAAATATAATTCTCTTACCAGCACTTTCTGAACCTGCTTGTTGTAATTCAGGAGAATAATTGGCACCTTTATTTACTGCATTTTTTAAAACGTGTTTTTGCATTTCTACAACATTTTCATAAAATTTATATAATTTTACAAAATCAGGAATAGTATCTTTTGAAAATAATCTTTCTGTATCTTCAATTAGTGCAATAGCATCTTCTTTTTCTAAAGTTGATACAGCACTTATTAACTGGCTTGAATTTGCTCTTATCATATCTGAATTAGAGTTATATAATCTACTAATAACATCTTCACCAAGTTTTGGTAAGTTATCTATAATTACATTAATATTATCAGAATTTAAATCTCCCTTTTTGTCCATTTCTAAAAGAATAGCTACCAATTCTTTTGAATAATTATTATCAAATTTTTCTCTTTCATCTGGTGAAAGAGAATCTTCAAAATTAGCTTCTTTATCTGTATACTTAGTTCTTAAAGATAATAATATTTCTTTAGAATTTTTATCTATAAAATCCGCTCTTTTATCATCGGACATTCTCTGAAGCATATTGATATATCCAGTACCTCTTATATAATGAGCAATTTCTGGAGAAAGTGTTTGTGAAAATTCTAATATATCATTAAAGTTTTCTTCTTTAACTCCTGCTTTTAAATCATCAAAAACAAGTATAATATTTCCTACTGATACGTTATTATCAATTCCTATTTGCATGAAATCTTTATAATATTCTATTTGATTTTGTGGATTTAATGCAGCAAATATATTAGTTATAGCTTCTGCATAATTATATTTAGCCTCTGTTGTCATTTTTTTTGTAATATCTAAAAAGTATTGCATATTAGTTTCATTAAATTCATGTGCAGTAAAATTTTTCATTAATTTATCTACATAATGTAGACTACTTAGCCTACTCTCTGTATTATTTACCATCTCAGTAAATAAATCTATAAACTTGTCATCAATATATTTAGGATTTGTTTTTGTCAGAATTAATCCTCTAGTTTCATAAGATAAATCTTGATTTTCTTCATAATATCTTTCTTTATATTCATCACTAAAATATTGGAATGGTATATAATAAAATGAATCTTGAAGTACTTCGTCTTTTCCTAGATATAATTTCATTATATCTTCTGAATTTTGATCCATAATTTCAGAAGTAGTATTTTTAAATATATCAAATAATACATACGTACTTCCAGAATTTTGAACATACTCTAGTATAGTCTTAAAATAATCTTTATTTTCAATTTGAGATTCTTTTGTTAATTGTTTCCATACATTTTCAGCTAAGATTAAATTACGATTTAAATTACCAAATGCATAGTCTATTAACCATCTACTATTATCTTGTAATTCTTGATTTACTAAAAATAATCCAATTTTAGAAGCAACCCATCTATCTGTAACATTATAGCTATCAATTACAGTTTGATATTGTGATATATCAAAATTCTCAGGATTTAATGGAATTTTTTCCATAAAAGAAAGTCCATCTTCCTCTAGAATTTCTTCTTCTGTTCTACAGTATAATTCACTATTAAATGAAATTAATTCTGTTCCTTTTAAGTTTTCAGAACTTATATATTTTTTATAATTTTCTCTATTTTGACTTATATATTCAAAATCTAATTTTGCTCCTGTATTCTGAAAATTGATATATCTTAGAAAATTAGCATTTGCATATGATTCTGGTGAAATTTGACTTAAATCACATTTACTAACTTCTGTTGCAATATCTATTAGCCTTTTAGTATATAGTTCGTCTGGTATAGAAGATTCTATTTGGGGAGATATTTTCTCAAAATCCTCAAATGTATAAATACTATCAATTATAGAATCTAAATCACCTATTCTACTAATTACTTCTTCTGGTACATATTTTATTATTTCTTTTGTATCACAAGTTAATAAATTAAATCCTACTTCTTCTTCAAGAATTTCTGCTAATTCTTCCTTTGTACTAACCCCATAATCATTATAAATACTTTCAAAGTTTGCTTTCCCTCTTTGCATAGCTTCCGCAATTATGTAATAGTTTATGGTCTCCGAATAAGTTTGTAATACAGAATTTACATATTCATTAAATTGTTCTTGACTTAAGGCTTGTCTTTCTTCTCTTGGTACGCTTTCAAGCCCATCTAAATTAACTCCCATATATTTTTTCCTATTCTTTATAATTATATAATTCTATTATACCATTAAGACTATAACTATCAATACAATTTTTTAATATTTACTATTGAAATTTGAAATTTTATGTAAAATATGGTATAATTATAAGTGAGATTTCTTTTAGAATCTTGCGTTTTCCCTATAAGTCAATTAAATTTTATCAATAATTGGAGGATGCAAACATGAAAAAGAAGATTTTAACCATCAGCGCCGTGGTCCTGCTGCTGTTCTCTACTGTGAGCTGCATAGCTCTTTGGAGCATTAACCTTAGCCTCAAAGCTGAGGTAGATAACTTAACCTCAAGCAATTCCATCATGCAGACTCAATTAGAAGCACTAACAAGAATAACAAAAGATTGCGACAAAACAACCAATACATTTATAGAAAACACTATTAAATCCTTGGCAGGGCTTGAAATGCATTATCAAGAGTTGTATGCTTTAATAGAAAGCCAGCTCAAGTCCGATCCTAACCACGAGGAAGAATCTAATTCTGTTCCAAAAGAAGAGTGTGTTGAAGACCCATTTGAGCTGGTTACAGTAGATATCTACGACCGCGAATATAAGGTTAGTGGTAATTTCAACAGTTCTAAGGAACTATGTTCAACCCTGGCTTCTTTCAAAATCGAGGATATCAAAAAATCTGTTGCTGATTATGGGTACTTTTTCGGTAAAACCGAGGACTGTGAGCACTATATCCTGCTTATCCCTTATGTACGATAAGTAACAATTAAAATCTTCGCTTAATTTCATATTTGGGAGGAAAAGCGTATTAGTAAAAACAACCTGTTCTAGTAAAATGAACTTAGATAAAAAGCTCCTGAAATCAAAAACAGAAGCACTTGGGAAACTTCCCAGGTTCTTCTGTTTTTTCATTTCATTCTTTCTTTTGCCAGCTTCAGCAATTCTTCAGCTTTTTTCTTTTCTTCTTCAGTCAACTCGCATCCAAGCTTGGGACAATAAAGAGGTTTGCGAATATTTGTCCATTCACTAGGTCTCTCAAGACCTCTCTCAATAACTCCATTAACAGCAAGGCATACCGCCTTCATGTCTCCATCTCTGAACCAATCATACGGGTCAGGGTCAGGAAATAACCTAAAAGCGCTACACTGATTGCAGTATTCACAGTCGCCCATGCCTTTAGTGGAGTAATCTAATGTTCCACCGCTGCCAATAGCAACAACATCAATACCAGCATCCTAATATTTCTTAATTTCCCGAAGGTCTTTTTCGTTCAGCATTTGTTTTTCCTCCTTTAAAACTCTTATTGTTGTTTTTGGTTATATATGTTAAACCAAAAAGTAAGAGGATATTTCCTCCACTAATTAGTGAATACAGGAAATAAATATATTTAATTTGCTTATATAAAAATAGTCCACTGGACTATTTTTGCCTTCACTTCGTTTGGCACGTCCTTTTCAAGTCCTCTTATAAGTTTAATTTCATAAACAAAAAAGAAGTAGTTTTAATTTACTACTTCTCTTGGTGCGGATGAGAGGACTTGAACCCCCACGGTCTCCCACTAGATCCTAAGTCTAGCGCGTCTGCCAGTTCCGCCACATCCGCATACATGTAATGTTTTTACATTTGTTGTTTCATCAACAATAACTATATTAGCATAAATATGTTTGTTTTGTCAATAGATTATATATAAAATATTTATTATTTTTTGCATGCAAAAACGGACCAAGCAAACCTTGCTTAGCCCGTTTTACTACCTGAATTTCCAGTTGTTATTCAGTTTTGAATTATGCTATTGTAAGTTTATCCCAGCGCTCTGCGAAGTCATCTTCTGCCAGTTCTTCATCTTCTTTGATGATTTCTTCGAACCGACTTGTGAATCGATATCTTTTTTCAAACAGCTGCCTGTGAACCTCTTCGCTTTTGGTAATATACTGCGTGCCATCTGCATTCACAAATGTGATAATACCATTTTTGACATTTACAAAGTACCTTCCCAGATACTCCAGAGTCATATTATCACAGCAGTATCCGCAGATAACAGGGAACTTTCTCTCAGGCTCTTTATCTGGATGATTTACCAATATTCCTTCTTCGGGAATCATTATGCATTTTTGTTCCAGAAGTTCCTGATCGATTGGAGATATTTCCATCATCGCTGCGTACTCCAAACATTCTTTATGATAGTTCTCCACCTGCAGCTCACGTGCTTCTGCAAGCATAGCTTCCCATTTTTCTTTGTATTCAATGGGATACTCATGATTAGAAAATGGAACAAACATATCACTGGGTTCAAATCCTTCGGCTTCTAAGATTTTGTCAATTTCGTTAAAGTGTGGGATAACATATAGGGCACTCTGCATATAAAATGCTGTTATGCCATTATTGGTGTTGTAAGTCCGCTCACTCACGAAATAATCATCAGCCAATGTGTACGCCTGCTCCTGGTGTTTGTTAAACTGTGGCCAAAAGACAATCACTTTTTCTTTGTTTTTGATTTTTATTGCCATGTTCATCAGTTCTTCCAGAGTTTTAATACCTTTAAGCATATTCATGCCCTCCTTATTTGTTGCAAAGTTTTTAGTTACGTTATTACTATATAAACACCTAAAGTGGGTGTTTCGAGGGATTTATAAAAAAATATGATGACATTATAACATACTTTACATAAAAAAGCAAAGTTTTCATTTAACATTATTAATTTATACAATTGTTAATAAAAAACTACAATTAGTATAAACCAATTGTAGTCTTATTGTATTTTATATTATTTAAATATTTCATAAAAATTTTTAAAAGTATAGCCTTCATTTTTATAATATTGAATTATCTCTGGAAGAGCTTCTACTGTTTGAGATTTATCATTAGCATCATGCATAAGTAATATTATACTATTTTGATTTCCTTTAGATTCTAACATTTCTTGTATACATGCATCTTTAGTTTTTTTACCAGCTGCATCTCCAGTTAAACAATTCCAGTTTGTATATGCTACACCATATTCTTCAAGTAATTGTCTTGCTTCTGCCTTTACTTTTTCGTAACGTCCACCTCTTGAACCTCCCGGAAATCTAAATAAAAATGAATTATACTCTTGTTTTCCTAAAGCATTCTTTATTGAAACTTCACATTGATTAAATTCATCATAAACTGTATCTCTATTTTGATATATTTGTGAATACTCATGAGAATAACCATGATTTGCTATATAATGACCTTCATTATATTCTCTTTTTAAAGTTTCTGGATACAAATCTACTCTTGCTCCCAATACAAAAAAAGTAGCTTTAACATCATTTTCTTTTAATATATCTAAGATTTGTGGTGTTATATCTTTGGAAGGTCCATCATCAAAAGTTAAATAAACTTGTTTTTCTTCAGAATAATATATATCTTTTATTAATTTATGTCCTTCAATATTTGCAACAGGAAGTATATTTAATTCTATACTATGTTCAGCAATTTGTTTATGCTCTCCATTATATTCTTGAACAGCATTAACATTAGTTATTTTATCTACCTGTATATTTTCATTTGGTAATTGTGCTAATTGTTCATTATTAACTTCGTTATTTAATTGTTCTTGATGATTTTGAATCGTACCTTGAGAAACATTATTTTCCTTATTTTTAGAGATTTTAGAAATTACAAAATAAGAAAATACTATAATAAACAAAACAATTATAGCTATTACCAAACTTACTTTTTTTACATTCAAGGTCTCTTTTTGGATAAGACCAAATTCATCATCGAATTCTTCCATTCCATATAGCATATCTCATTTTCTCCTAACAATATTATTATATATTATTTTGTCGAAAATTCAATACTTTAATCAAATTTTAAGATAAGATAAAAAAAACTGTGACTGTTAAAGTTTACTTGTTACAGTCACAGTTCTTAATAATTTATGAAATAAATTATTAAGTTCCTTATTAAAATCTTTACTTGTTACAGGCTCAGTTCTTAATAATTTGCAAAGCAAATTATTAAGTTCATTATTAAAATATTTACTTGTTATAATCGCATTTCTTAATAATTAATCTTTTCCATTTATTTTTAATAATTTAAATATTTCAACAATAACTAAAGGAGCAAATACTAGAAGAATTGTTTCTTCTAATTTGTGTAATGGTAATACTGTAATACCAAAAATGTCTCTTAAAGCTGGAACTAATAATACTGTAAGCATTAAAGCAGCTGATACGAATATTGCTAAAATCAATTTTCCATTATTAAATGGATTTGTTTTAAATACAGATTCTTTATTATTTCTAATATTAAATACATGAACAAGTTCTGAAAGTGCAAGAACTGTAAATGCCATTGTTTCACCTATAGCAATTTTCTCTGGAACAGATACACCTTCTGTTGCTAACCCTAATACAAATGCAGCCAATGTAAGAAGACCTATCATAACACCTTGATAAATAATTCTCCATGTCATTCCTTTAGTAAATATTCCTTTATTTTTTAAAGGTTTTCTTTTCATTATTCCTTTTTCAGCAGGATCTACTGCTAAAGCTAATGCTGGAAGTGAATCTGTAACTAAGTTTATCCATAAAAGTTGTACTGGCAATAATATATTAAGATCATTAATATATTCATTTGTAATACCAAACTGACTTGCAAAAATAGGTGTTAATAATATTGCTAAGAATAACACAACAATTTCACCAACATTGCTTGATAGTAAGAAAGCTATAGCTTTTAGAATATTAGTGTATATTCTTCTTCCCTCTTCAACTGCTGCAACAACTGTTGCGAAATTATCATCTGTTAAAATTACATCAGCTGCTTCTTTAGCAACATCTGTACCAACAACTCCCATTGCACAACCAATGTCTGCTTTCTTTAAAGCTGGTGCATCATTTACACCGTCACCTGTCATAGCAACTATTTCGCCATTTGCTTGCCAAGCTTTTACTATACGAACTTTATGTTCTGGAGAAACTCTTGCATAAACAGAAATATTTCTAACTCTTTTCTTTAATTCTTCATCAGACATGTTTTCAAGCTCTGCTCCAGTTATAGCTTCTTTTTCATCTTTTAAAATTCCTAATTCTTTTGCAATTGCTGTGGCTGTAATTTTATGGTCACCTGTAATCATAACAGTTTTAATTCCTGCTGAAATACATTTTTTTACTGCTTCTTTGGCTTCTTCTCTTGGTGGATCTATCATTCCAACCATACCAACAAATGTTAAACCAGATTCTAATTTTTTCATATCATCATCTGTTAAAGGATGATTTACAACTTTATAAGCTGCTGCTAAAACTCTTAATGCACTTTGTGCCATTGTTTTATTGCATTCTTGAATTCTTTCTTTATAATTACTTAAATCTGATAATACTTCTCCGTTTTTTTGATAAGAAGTACAACAAGCAAGTAATTCATCAACTCCACCTTTAGTGAAAATGTAAAATTTATCATCAATTTTGTGAACTGTTGTCATTAATTTTCTATCAGAATCAAAAGGTAATTCTGCAACTCTTGGATAATTTTCAAGTTTAAATCCTACTTTATTTCCCATATCTATTAAAGCTGTTTCTGTTGGATCTCCTGTTAAAGTTCCATCTTCTGCAACTTTAGTATCATTACAAAGCATCTCTGCTTGGAATAAAAGTGTATTTTCTTCATTAAAGTCTTTTACAGTATCTAAATCTACTAATTGACCATTTGTAAATATTTTCTTTACAGTCATTTTATTTTGAGTTAATGTTCCTGTTTTATCTGAACAAATAACTGATGCACTACCTAAAGTTTCAACAGCTGGTAATTTTTTAACAATAGCATTTCTTTTAACCATTCTTTGTACACCAATAGCAAGAACTATTGTAGATACAGCAGCTAACCCTTCTGGTATTGCAGCAACAGCAAGCGAAACTGCTGTCATAAACATGGTAAGTGGTGCTTTTCCATAAAGTAATCCTACAACAAATATTACTGCACATATTACTAATGCAACAATTCCTAAAGTTTTTCCTAGTCCATTTAATTTCTTTTGAAGTGGTGTTTCGCTATCTTCAACCTCGCTTATCATTTCAGCAATTTTACCAACTTCTGTTTTCATTGCTGTTTCAACAACTATACCTTTTCCTCTACCATAAGTTATTAAGCTAGAAGAAAATAACATATTTTTTCTATCTCCAATTCCAACACTTTCATCTTCAATAGTATCAGATGTTTTTTCTACTGGAACAGATTCTCCTGTTAATGCTGATTCTTGAGATTTTAAATTTACAGCTTCAATAATTCTTAAATCTGCTGGAATAAAATCACCTGTATCTAATACAACAATATCTCCTGGTACTAAATCTGCTGACTGTACAACAGTTAGTTTTCCATCTCTTATTACTTTAGCAACATGGCTACTTAATTTTTGCAAAGCCTCTAAAGATTTTTCGGCTTTATTTTCTTGAGCAACTCCTATGATAGCATTTACAACAACTACTATTAAAATAATAAATGTATCTGCCATTCCTTCACCTTGCTGAACTCCAACAATACCAGAAACAATTGCTGCAATAATTAAAACAATAATCATAAAATCTTTAAATTGCTCTAAAAACTTAAGCAACAACGATTTTTTAGCTTTAGCTTTTAATTCATTACGACCATATTTTTCATAACGTTTGTTTACTTCTTCTTGAGATAAACCTTTTTCAATGTCTGTTTCAAGTAATTTTGCAGTTTCTTTTAATGATTTACAAAACCATTTTTCTTCCATATTAATTCCTCCTAATTTATATATTTTTAATTTAAACTATTTAAAAAATTTATTATTTCTGTTGATAAAATTTCCTCTTTCCCTGTATATCCATGATCTGCCCCATCTACAAAATTAATATCTTTATTTTTATTAGTTATCTTTTTATTTAACAATTCGACTAAATCTTTTGCATCTTGCTCTATCATTTCATTAGCATTTCCCCATCTCATAAATAATGGAACTTCTATATTATTTAATTCATCAAAATTATACTCTTTATTACTATATTGTGCAAAATCTATTTCTTTATTATACTTAGCATATCTTAAAAATGTTTTTACACTTATTGGATGAATAAAACTTCCATTTGGCATCAAATCCAATAGTTCATTTTTACATTCCTTTTCTTCTGCATACTTTAAAGTATTTTCAAAATTTTGATTTAAGAAAATTTTTAAAGTTCTTGGTATGTCCACTAAAGATAATAATATAATACCTTTTATATATTTTACCAATTCTGAATTTTCATTTTTTAGTTTATTATAAGTATAAATAATTTTAGTTGTTCCTAAACTATGACCTTGTAGATAAATTTCTTCATACCCAAGCTCAACAGCTTTTAAAATAGCACCTTTTATATCATAATAGCATTCTTGTGGATCTTCATAAGTTGTTCCGCCTAAAAATTTTATATTTTTTCCATCTATCGTTTTTCTAATGTATTTTACAAGCTCACTTCCACGATTATTAAATGCCAAATATGCAAAACCACTTTCAAAAGCTTTTCTAGAAATATATTTATCTCTTTCTTTAAAACAGTTACTACTCATTCCATGAACTGAAATAATTATTTTTTTTGAATCATTATTTATTATATATCCATCGTTTTCAATTCCATCAGTTGCTTTAAAATTAATAATTTCTGCGTGCATATATCCTCCTTATACAAAAAATAAGACCCTTAAAGAAATAAGCTAAAATAAGTTTATTTCTTTAAAAGTCTCACTTACCTTAAAGGTTTTACTAACCAGATTAATATCGAGATTGTTGATTAGCAATTTTCAAGTTACTCCCTCTTAAATATTCTATTAAGATTATACTAAAAAGTTGAATTTATTTCAAGTATTTTCCAAAAAATTATTTACAAGTAACCCCCACTGCTAATTAATAGCAGTGGGGGGCACAACTTTATTCAAACAATCTAATTGCATTCAAGCAATCTGATGTCTTCATAAAAATAATCATTTCGGAAATGTCTGTTATTGTAACTGTAGGAATCCACGGATTGTCCTCACTAAGAACATTTTGCAAAGGAATACTGACTGTTACCATTCCTCTCTTTTTTCTCAAAGCATACTGCCATATAAGTGATGTTTTACCAAATCTCTTGATATCATCTCCTGTCATATTCCACTTGTAATACATTTTTAATATAGCTTCTCTCTCCTTCTGAGATAGCTTATACGAAATAGCATTTGCCTTAGTTAAAATTTCTGTTGTAATTCCATTTGGGCTATCTATCCCAGGAGCAACAATGCAATTGTATACTTTAAATCCTAATTTTTCAAACTGCAATATTGTTTCAAGGCCTGTTCTATCTTGATCTGGTGTTGTTTCAGAATTTGTGGCATCCTTTTTAATTGGATACAAACAATCTCCACCCGTATCAACACCAAAAATAGTATCAATAACATCACCAGAGTTTTTCACAATATGTTGAATAACCATTTGGATTTTAGGAAACAAAGTTCCATCTTCTTTATCAATACTCAAATAAGAATTCATTCCTATTTGAGATGGCATATTTTCAAAAAATCTTCCTTCTGCACTGGTATTGATGTCACAAAGATATACTCCATCACCAAGAACTTCTTTGGGATTATAAATTTTTCTTTCTTTATTCATTTCTCCCTTTTCGTTCTGTGAAGATGTTCTTTGAGTGCGAATAGAAATTACATTTCTGCAACCTTTAAGAACAAACTTTCCAACCATTGTTGCTTGAATGCAATCTGAACCACCACCCAAAGCAACCAATAATACATTGCTACCTGCAATAATAGGCTTTTGGGTAGTAGGAATACAAATTTTCTCTAAAGCTTCGCAGCTAACGTTATAATCACCATTTACATCTGTAAAATTAAATTTGTAATTTGGCAATTCTATAGGATGTTTAGCTTTTTGTGCAACATCTGCAATAAATACTGTGCAAACCTTTGAAGATTTGTTGGCTTTATTTATCTTTGCTTTAGCCAATCCATAAATATTAGCCAAAATCGGAAGAACAATAGTAATTGCCTTATGAATTGCATCAGCATCACCGCTATTTTTGAAATAGTTAACTGCATTAGAAAGCGTAGCAGGAGCATAATAAAGAAGAATTCCGTTATCTGTAATTCCATCTTTAGAAAGCTCTTTTGTTAACATTTCTTTAACCTGTACAGGAAGATGGCAGTAACTTTCCTTAACTTGTTTCGCTTCATTTGGAGAATACACTCTTATAAGATTACATATTTTAACAATTGCAATATCTTCATTGCTTTCAAACTGCAAATTTGCCATTTCAGCTCTCTTTGATAAGTATGTATTATATGCCTCTTGTGCATTTAATTTACCACTTATCATATCAAAGATTGCTTTGTTGGCCGATTTAAAACTTCTCCAGTAATCTTCTGTAACAATAATACTTCCATTATTTCTCACATGACCTGCTGCACCTGCAATATCATAAAATACATGAAGCATATAGTAATTCAGACTTGTGATATCAATACCTTGCAGTGGTAATAAACTGGCAGGAAGATTTTCTGACTGGATAAATTGACCCATGTTAAACTTAGTTTTTAATCCTGCCAAAATAATCTCCTTATATTCATCTGAAAGAGATATAAATGTTGGAGATAATTTAGGCATTCTTTTCAAACCTTCATATAGAAGTTCGTCATGGTCAACAGATTGAATATGCAATTTGGTTTCGATTTGTTCTACAAAAGAAACAATTTTTCCTAAATCGTTAATAATCAAATATGCTTCCATAGCATATTTATCAGCATCTGTTTTCAATGTGCTACAAGTATATTGCTGAATTTCATCAAAACTTTCTCTACTAAGTTTTACATCCTCTGATTGACATTCAGTGAATTTTTCGTAGTTTCCATCAAAAACCCACTGAAGCAAATCTAAGCTTAACTTAGTACGTTTAAACTCCATTTCAGCAACACTTTTGCCATCTGGCGTTCCATTTACATTTCCTTTGAGCCACTCAAGCTCTGGAGCATTCATTATTGTATTCATATTTTGCACCTCCATGATTTATTGTGGTATAACGAAAATATTTGTTATTATATCACGTTTACTTTTTTATGTAAACATGTTATAATATATTTGGTAAGCAATTTAATATTTTATTGGAGGTAGTGCTATATGGATTATTCTTTGGCAAGACGCGTAGTAAGGTATTTCAACGAGAACGAGTCAACATCTCGGCAGACAGCTAAGCACTTTGGGCTGTGCCATTCCACGGTACTTCGGTACCTACACGAGGTATACCCTAACCTCACGTCCAACAGGATCTTGGCAGCCAACATTCTGGATTACCGAATCGGCGGACGTAAAAGCCCCATTTAAGTAAAAGGGCAAAACAAAGAAGACGAGCTGGAAACTTAGGTTTCCAGCTCGTTTTTGTTAGAAATATTTATTTCCTTTGTAAAATTTCTTTGATTTGCAATCATCATTTTTCCCCCTCTATAGAATATTAAAAAGATATTTTAAACAAAACTAATACAAATTGCTATACTTATAACAAAAAAATTGACATACTAAAAAATTCAGTATATAATATTTTGAAATTATGTCAACTTTTATTAAAGATGTATATTTTCATTTTTAATTCTAGTAAGACAATAGGAGGAATATTTTATGCTATTCAATCAGGATCTTAGTATTGCCAATGAACTTTTAGCTTTGGGACACCAAACAGAATGTGATCACCACATTCACACAACATATTCAGATGGCTCTTTTTCCTTAAGAGAAATCATTGAATTAGCAAAAAATTCACAGTTAAAAAGAATTGTTATTACAGACCACAATAAAATTTTAGACTGTGCCAATGAATTAAAATCTATTTCAAAGGAGGAATTAGGTTCTCTTAAAGTTTTTGTAGGCTCAGAGATTGCCTGCAAAGTTTTGGACAAAGCAACTGGTGCATATATCCCAATTGAATTGCTTTATTATGGACCACATCCAGAAAATGTACAAGCATTTATTGATAAGTATGATTATGGTATGGTTCCACAAGATGAGCAACTTCAATTTTTGATTCATCAGTGCGACAAACATAATTTGAAGCACTCTGAAAATTTGCATGTACCTGAAGGAATGTTTGCCACAGAATTCTTATGCAAAGATTTGATTAAACACCCTGAAAACAAGGCTTTTTTTGATGCAACACATCCAATTGTGTATACTTCTCCAAAGTTATTTTTCAAAAAGTTCTGTATTCATCCTAGTAGTGATTTTTATATTGATACTACTAAAAAATTGCCACATGTAAGTGAAGTTGCTGATATGGCAGTTGCTAACGGTGGAATTGCAATTATAGCGCATCCTTGCTTATACATTTATGAAGATCCATCTGATGTTTTAGATTTTTTAAACAATGTTTTGGAAAGCACAAAAACTGCTGGTATAGAAGTGTTCCATTCTGCACACACACCTGAGCAAAGAGATTATTTGTACAAGTTCGCAAAACAAAATAACCTTTTGATAGGTGGCGGTACAGATTTTCATTCTGGTCCAGATACGGTTATTGGCTTTGGAAAAAGAAATCAAATTCTTTCTCTATCTTGCCATGACTTTGATTGGATTGAAAATATTTTTTCCTAAAACTTACTTTTCAAGAAAAGGTTAATTTTCTATGAAACAAAAAACAGCTGAATTAGAATCCTAATTCAGCTGTTTTTTTGGTGGAGATGATAAGTGTTATTTATAAAAAACGTTGATTTTAATATACTTTCCTATACTCTATGGGAGCAAAACGGGTGCAGATTAAATAATTTCAAATATTTTTGTATAACAACTTATATCTTTTTCGTTATTTCTATTTTTATATCTTTTTGCCTAGTTTTTGTGTCTTAAATTTTTGGGTTGGTAATACCTTCTAAAAAGAAATTGTCACCTTCGCATTAGCTATTTCAAATCCAATGTTAGTATTAACCATCTAACTGTTGACATTAATAAGTCAATAGTTTGCTTATCTATTTCTAATAACTTTTCTCTTATTTCTTTTCCTGGATGTACAAAATTTCTAAAATTTTTCATCCCGTCAATAAATTTTTTAGGTGCATTATGAATTAATTTTTCAGATGTACACACTTCTAACATTTCCGATATATCCATTTCTTCAATTTTTTTATTTTTACTTTTAGGACCTACATTATATTTTGAAATACTATTCAACTCAAGTATATATAACAATAATAGTTCAATTATTGTACCACTCATTAAAACAACAGTTTTTGATTGATTTGATAAGTAATTATAAACTAATTCATTATAATCTCTAATAAATATATCCTTTACTCTTTGATTATTTATTTCTGTCAATTTTTGCTGTGTTTCTATATAATCTAACTTCTTTAAGTTTTCTATTGTAAAATTATTAAGATTATCCATAAAATTTGACACTAATATATTTTCTTTTTCTAATTGTTTTATTCTTTCATAAATTGCAATATTTATTCTATATACATTAGAATTTGTATTATAATTATGATTTTTATTTTTAAAAATATAATTCTTATCAAGAAACATATTTAAAAGTTCTTGTGACTTTGACTCACTACATTTCAATAAGCTTGGTAATCTTTTATATGAGCAGATAACATTGTTATTTTCATCACTATCCAAATAAAATAATTTCAGTTCATTTATAACCCATATATTTTCTTTTTCAAATAAGGCTAATGCTTCTAAAAATTTATCTTCTTCTTTTTTCCTTTCTTCAATAAGATTGTTACATCTTTCAATATTGTTAGTATATATTTTATTATGGCAAATATTTTCAGCTTTTTCATATAATTCTAATGCTTTTTCTAAATTTCCTTCTTTTTCATATATTACCCCTAAATTATTTATAGTAGCATCACTATTTGGATATTTATCCATATATTCTTCATAAATTTTTTTAGCTTCTTTTTCCTTTTTTAATTCTTTATATGAATAAGCTAGTTCAAATCCAAATTCTAAGTAATCCAATTGTTTAAAATCAATATTTTCCGTTATTCTAATGATTACATTATATTTTTCCCTCTTAAACAATTCTTCTATAATCGTTTCTATTAGCTTCTGATATTTCTTTTGGTTAAAACTATATATTTTTATATTGTTGCATATATAATCAACTACATAATCTAATTCTAATTCTTTAAAATTAGAAAACTCAATTATATATTTTTCTTCATCTCTACAACTTTCTACTGCCTTAATAAAAGTAATAAAATATTTTTTATTATCATTTAGCCTCTCATATATTTCTAATAGGAATTCATATAATTCAGACTTTTCAGTAGCTTTTAGTTCTTCTTTTAAATCCTTTTCTATTAATCTGAGTTCTGTTTTCTTTACATTATTTCCTTCCCAATATAAGTAATGTAATGATTTTATTAATCTCAATTTTCTTTGTTCCTCAGCACCTTCTAATTTTAGAATTAATTTGTCTATAATATCAAATAAAATTTTACTTATTGTAAATTTAGAAGATGTATAATCTGAAAAATTGATTAATTCTAAAAAATCATCTGGATATTTAGATCTATAATTAACTTGGCTTAATAATTCTTTCGCTTTTGATATATTTTCTTTTGAAACTATATCAATCTCTACTAACCTTAATATTATCCCTCCAATAGTATTGTCATCTGTAATTATTAATGAGCTAATCTTATTCAAATCTATTTTTTTGTCACTTAGATAAGCTGATAAAATCCTTATTAATCCAATATCTTCTATATTAAACTTTTCATTTTCTATATCTGCTTTTTTATCTTCAAAAATGTTATTTGATTTTAAAAATTCTCCTCTTTCAAAATAATAACTTATCATTTCCATAATACTTTGGACATTCAAAATCCCGTTTTTTTTCTAATTCTTTATACTGTTGTTCTTTTTCATCCTTCTCTAAATAAAGTAACAATTGATTATTTAACATTTTACTATCTGGACAATTTCTTAAACCTTCTCTAACAATTTTTAGTTTTTCTATGTTTCCACTTGTATAATTAGCATTAAATGAATATATATAAGGAGGTTTAAAATCTGTATTCATAAGTTCTTTAAAAACTTTTTTTGCATTTTCTCTTTTTTCAAATTGCTCCCCATAACATATTCCCAATTGATATTTTGTTTCAAGATTTCTATTTTCATTATATTCATTTTTTAATTCTTTTTCTAGTTCTTCATACTCTTTATTATTTAGCATTTTATAAAACTTTTCTTTTTCCATTTATTACACCTTTATTAACTATTTTTAAAATATATATTGTTTCAAGTCAATTACTATATTCTGTTGTTTTTTCTCTTTCATCATCTAATAATTATCTAACTTATTTATATCACAAAAGCAAGCAGTTTTCAATCTCTACTTGCTTTTATAATTTATTATCTTAATGAATCAATCATTAATTCATTTGATAGTTTATACCCATATGTAAAAGCCTTTTTTCGTTCTAAATCAATTAGTTCTGCCTCTTTTGATAAGTAGTTATCAAATATTTCGTATTCTTCTTGCGAAATATTATTTTTTAGTAACTCATCTAACTCGTTAATTTCTTTCCATAAGCTATTTAACTTTTCATCTTCTGAAATATCTTTTACAATCTTTTCTTGTAAATTATCATATAAATCTTCAATTTTTATTTTATTCATTAATTACCACCTTTCATCTGTTTTTTAATTCATCTATAAAAGAATTAACCAACCTTTTTAATCTTTCTTTTGAAAAATCAAATAATAGGCTAACGTATTCAAAAGTCTTGTCGATATAATCTTTTAATTTACTATTTTCTTTCTCTAGTCTTCTACTTTTTTCTTTTAAATTTTCATTTTCAATTTTTAAATTTTGATTTACAATATTCATTGTATCTACATTATTTTTTATTCGTATATATTGATTGGCTAGTGTATTAAATTTTCTTATAATTCTTTTATTTTCTGATTTTAATATTTCAACATTATCTGTGTTTATTGTTTTTTCTAATTGTTCTGATTGTTTCTCATATTTTTGTGTTTCATAATCTGTAATTTTCTTTAATTGCTCTATGTCAATATGTCTGTTATCTTTTGTATCTCCACGATCTAATTCAAAGCCTGATTTTGCCATATATGAATAGAAATTATCTTGTAGTCGCTTATAGCTGTCTTTACCTTTCCAATATTCACTACAAGCTATTTTGTTTATTTCTTTTCCTTCTTTATCTTTTTTGTGAACTACTGGAATAAAGACTATATGTAAATGTGGTGTACTTTCATCATTGTGTACTTTAGCTGATACAATAAATTCTTCTCCAAGATTTTGATAATTCGATACAAAGTTATATGCTGTCTGAAAATATCTATTTGTTTCATCTTCACCAATACTATCAAAAAATTCTTTATCTGATGTAATTATAAACTCACACATTACATTGCTTACTTTTTTTATCATTCCTTTTAAGTTATGCTTTTTTCTCATATCTTTAAATATTTTTTCATAAGTAGAATATGGTGCTTTAATTGAATAATTTTTTGTCGAATTACGTTTGTTTATGTCTTTATTAGAGTAATTAGTATTTTTTCTTTCATTATGCCTATAGATACCTGCTAAATTTTTCATCTTGTAATTTGTATTTCTTATTATTGCATAACTCACATTATATTCACCTATCTTTCTTTAGAATTCATCTTATCTGGATTAAACCTATTTTGTTTATTATAGTACCTAGTAATAGTTGCTACTGATTCCTCTATAGTATTTCTTAGGGCTTCTCCTAATGGTACATCAGTATCTAACCAGTCATGATAAAACTCATTTAATAAGTCTTTTTGCTCTGTCATTATAAGTATCTCTTTATCATATAAATCCATATTCTTAATTTCTTCCTTTAGTTCATCTTTTACAGTTAATTCATAAGCTCTCTCAATAATTTCTTCTTTTGATTTTCTTTTAAGCTCTTCACACAAATTTTTATATTCATTGTCTAGTTTAATATTTAGTTTTTCTTTTATATCCATATAATATCTCCTTTTTATTTTGGTTATTCTTCGTAGCATTACTTATAACAAATATGCTTTTTATTCAAACTGATAAACACTATTTTTTTAGTGTGAGGTGAACCAAAAATATTGGACTAAAATTTAGTATGAATGGAGGTCCACCAGTATGTTTAGACACCCTTTTGAGTTAAAACTCGAAATTGTTAATTTTGTTATTGAAGGTAAGCATTCATATAAACAAGCTTCCCAAAAATATC
>CAPOZU010000018.1 GCA_948676835.1 uncultured Clostridia bacterium | reverse complement strand
TATGCAATAACAAAAGAGCTTATTTATCTACAATATTAGATTTATATGATAGAAAAATTGTAGCATATAAGATAAGCAATAAAAATGATATAAATATAGTTTTAGATACATTAAATGAAGCAATAAAAAATAGAAAAGATGTAAAAGGCTTGATTTTACATTCAGATCAAGGATACCAATATACATCTTTTCAATATAAAAAAATATGTGAATCGAACGGAATTACAATTTCGATGAACCGAAAAGGAACACCGATAGATGATTCACCAATGGAGAGTTTCCATGGCATTCTAAAAAAGGAAACACTCTACAATAATAATATCACAAATTTAAATGAATATATAGACATTGTAAAAGATTGGCTATTATTTTATAATACAATAAGAATAAAAAATAGAGACTACATAAAAATGTAGTCTCCAAGTAAAGAGCTCTTTTTATTTAGTGTCCACTATATGGGGTTCACTTCAAAACATACTCTTTTTATTTTAAATTTTAACTCACATTACTTTCAGTATCTAATAGAATTTTTTTCAATGAATTCAAATCAATATCTAAAACCGTAGCAAAAGCTATTAATTCAAAATCCTTAACACTCATTCTTGCATTTTCAATTCTATATATCTCATTTCTATCAAATTCTATCCCTAGCAATTCTAATTTTCTACATAAAGCTGTTTTGGAATACCCTTTATCTTTTCTTGCTTGGGCTAATATTTTTCCAATAACATTTGGCTCATTATTATATTTTTTCATTCTTATTTTATTTTCCTCTAAAATCAATTACAAATCATGTAATTATTTTATACAATTTTGTTCTAAGTAATGAGTATAATTTATACTCATTACTTAATTTTTATTTAAATTATTTAAAAATAAGAATAATTACATGTAATAAATTGCTTTTATTTTTAGTATTGATTTGATAAATAAATGATGTTATAATGTTTACATAATTTTATAGAAAGGGTGATTTTATGTTGAGATTATTTCTTATCCGACATGGCGAATCAATCGCTAATATCGGGCAAAACTATGAAGAGCGGCTTCCTGACCATCTAATCACTTTAAGTGATGCTGGAAAAGAGCAAGCTCATAATGCTGGCATTTGGCTTGCAAACCACTGTAAAAATAATGATGTTTGCTTTGAAAATGCTCGCATATGGAGTAGTCCTTACACAAGAACTCGTCAAACTGCTGAGATATTCAACCAATATCTCAAAATCTCTGATATTAAAGAAGAAATTTCCATATCTGAGCAGCAGTTTGGTCTCTTTGATTGTATCACAGACGAGGACAGGCAGCGACTATTTCCTTTGGAGTATGAGGAATATCAACGGCAACGTAAACATCAGGGCAAATTTTATGCAAGACTTCCATTAGGAGAAAGCCCCTATGATGTTGCAATCAGAGCGTATCAATTTATTGAAATCGTCAAAAGAGATTATGAAAATGAAGGAATTGACACTCTATTTGTTTTCACTCATGGAACAGCTCTCAGGGCCATTCTGCTTAGATGGTTTAACTATACGCCTGAATGGTACCATGATGAAAGGAATCCCAAAAACTGTTGGATAAGAGAAATCCAAGATCACACAGATTGCGGTTACATTAATGTATAAGCATGTCAAAAGCCGTGCCTACCAATAAAGGTAGACACGGCTTTTACAATTTCTCATTTAATAGGATCATATACCCTGGGAGTACCATCTATATTACGCATTTCAATGATTCCACCTCCATCAATCCATTCAACATATGAATACATTATGAAGGTTTCTGGATCATATAAAATCAATTGAGTTAAAGCAGTTCCATCTACTTTAACTTTTTCAATCAGAACCAACCCGGGAATCTGTAGAGCTTCCACTTTGATATCTTTACTCTCGTGATCATTTTCCTCGCTTTCGCTGCATCCAGCGATACACAAGCACAAAAGAATGATACAAATTACCATTGCAAATACATTTTTCCGTTTTTTCATCTTGTTTTCCTCCTTATTTTTGCGGGTCATAGGTTCTTAAAGTACCATCAGAATTGTGCATTTCAGAAATCGATTTATCATTCATATCTGTATAATGAACATACATTACTAATGTTTCTGGATCAAAATACACATATTCCTTAAATCCTGTTTCTTCTATTTTGAGCTTATTAATTAGGACCAGAGTCTTTACATCAGACTTTCCATCATAAAGCCTAGGAGTTCCGTCACTATTGTGCATTTCAAGCATTCCATAGTGATTTACATCCGTTAAATGACTATACATGATCATGGTCTCTGGATCGTAGAAGATATATTGGGTACTGCTTGAATCTTCGACTTTTTCTTTCTTTATCAAAATTAAAGGGCTAACATCTTCGTATACAATTTTCTCCTTTTCATCATCCTTAATGTCTTTACTTTCATGATCCATCTCTGCACACCCCGCAAGGGTTATGCACATGAGAATGAGGGTGATAATTACCACAAGTAAATTTTTCCGTTTTGCCATATTTATTCCTCCTAAATTTTATTTAGTTTAGATATACGTAAATATTATACTACAGCTTTACATAAAAAGTCAACTTGTACTGTTTGTTTTATAATGTAATAAGTTATTTATATTGGTGTTTACATAATATTTACTTTTCTTTAAAAATATGATATAATATTATGTAGAATTTTTTTAGGAGGTAATATATATGCTTATCAAATCTCATGCAATCGATAGATTATTAAGACAGCGGCCTTATTTAAGAGAAAGGAGATTTGGTCTCCCATTCATCGGTTCCCGCATCGATGGCGAGCGGTTTAATCCGACTGTACAGGCAATCGCTAATGCAATTGATTTCTACGGTTATGAAGTCAGAGATGAAAATATTGTGGAAGTTCCTGACACAGACCTTGGTAGTGGAAATCCTGTCGAGTTCAAACCTTTTCCGCCATCCATCAAAGCAATGAAGCAGTCCCTCGAAAACGACCTGTTTTATCGTTACCCGTACACAGAAGGTTCTGATGTGATTCGCAAGCAGCTTTTGGAATATGTTGAAAGAGAAGGTTTTGTAAACACTGAGCCCTACTCCTTTAAGGATATTGATGAAAATGGGCTTTCTGTGCACAATATCACATTCAGCGTATCCACTTCTGTTCTGTTTAACCAGATAATAAATATCATCTCTCAACCTGGAGATGTTGTTCTGGTTACAGGTCCTAACTATGGCCTGTTCACTATTAGAACTGAACGAGCTGGTGCCGAAGTTGAGGTTCTTAATCTCGAAAAAGAGGACAACTTCCTCGTAAATCCCAAAAAGTTGGCTGATCGTATCGATCAAATCAATGAGAGCCTACAGCTGGTTTACAACAGGCGTAAGGGTTATGTTCCTCGGGTAGTTGCATTTTTAAATGCCAACCCGAACAATCCTACTGGAAAAGTTATGGGCAAAAATCAGTACTCTCTTTTGTGCGAAATTGCCACTGTCTGCAAGGAACGTGGAGTCTTTGTGATTGACGACCTTGTATATCGCGACATTTCGTACGATAAAGACAATATCGCAATGCCTATTGCAACTATTCCCGGAATGTTCCGAAATACAATTTCCCTTTTCGGGCTTTCCAAAAGCTATTCCATGGCTTCTTTGAGATCCGGATTTGTAGTTGCAGATGAAATCATTATTCGAGAAGTCATCAACAAGATTTTCCAGGAAATGGACTCTGCTCCTGATATCATCGGGAAAGCTCTTGCAGGTGCATTTAACGCAACTGATGAAAGATACAAGGCCTATGATACCTATTTTAGCAAATTAAGAAAAGTGTATCTGTACAAATTCAATTTGCTGAAGGCTATTGTGTCTGGAATTGACACTGTCGATCGTAGATTCAAAGCAAAAATTAAGAAAACTGTAACTGATGTCCTTGGAAAAGAGGATGCTAAAAAGGTTCTGGCTGGAATTCCTATGGTAGACTTCCCTGAAAATCTTGAACCTGAATCTGGATTCTTTGCAATCCTCGATTTTACCAAAATAAAGGGCATGAAGTACAAGGGTCACGCCATCAGAACTGATGAAGACCTTCTCAAGTTTTTCTACGCAACATCTCGCACCAGATTTTTGGTTGGTCAATCTATTTCTTGGCCCTATGAGGGCGAACTGGTTGGGAGAGTTACCTTCGCAATTGAGGATGCAAAACTGATAAATGCAATCTTAAACATCCACAATGCGATTCTTCTCCTTGAGCCCAAGGATGATTATATCATCCGCAAAAATCTGTATCAGGATCAGGAACAGATGGCAAGGATTAAAGTAGATGGTTGGAAAAACGCATATGATTCTATCATTTCTGCCAGCTACCTCAATTCCTTGAACTATGAATCTCAAACCAAGCGATATCAGGCAAGTTTCGATGAATACAAAGACCTGGTGTTCGTGGCTGTAAGAGGTGACGAAGTTCTCGGATATTCCTGCTTCAACCCCATTCCCAACATTGGCCAATTCGATTCTGAGCTTGTAAGTCTTTATATTAAGCCCAGCGAAATCGGTAAAGGCATTGGCACCGCTCTGTTCTTGGAAACCTGTAAGCATCTGTCTGCTCTTGATTGCAAAAACATGATTGTATGGTGTCTGAGCGATAATGAAAATGCAATCCATTTCTATGAGAAACTGGGTGGCAAAATCGTGAAGACCAAAGAAGCAAAAATTGGAGATTCCGAATACAAAGAATACGGATTTTATTTCCAATTGAACTAAAAAAATTACCAAGCGGACATTAAAATGTCCCATAGAAAACGAGATTCAAGTTAATATTTTGACTTGAATCTCGTTTTTCAATTTATAGTGATAATTTTAATTATCTATTTCTAAAATATCGATATTATCTACTTTTAATGCAAAATATGGTTTTTGCTTATCATATTCTTTTATATATAACAAAAAGTCTGTATTAAATATAAATTTCCTACTATTTTCTAATATAGAAGTACTTCTATATGTTTGTATTGCCGCTTCACTTATCACACTTCCGCCATAATTAGTTAGTTCAAAATCAACTGTTTGCAGAGCTTGTCCAATGTAGATTTTTGAATTTTTTATACATCTACCACATAATTCATCATAATTTATTTCATCATTCACCTTTATAAATGGAATTTTAATAGTATCATATTCTTGACATTCTTTTTCTCCATTATATTTAAAACTTTTTTCCAACATTTCTTGATAGTTTTCTTCAAATGTCTTATTCTCTCCTGATGTTTAAAAAAGATAAACTTCATCACCTTCTCTTGTTTTTAATTTTATAGCAAAATCTTCTTCTGAATTATAAAATAATACCCCTATATTTTTTCTTGCTTCATCTATTACATGTGGTATTATTCCAAAATATTTGACATTCTCATCTGAACTTCCAAAGGTGCCATCTTCCAATCTTTGAAATTCTTCTAAATAATTAAATTCTTTTTTTAGAATAGCATAAAGCACATATGCATTCTCATTTTTCCAGTCAATTTTATCTAATATTCTACTATCCAAATTAAATTTTTGTTTTATATTACTCTCAATCTTATTTTTTAATTCTATATTAGCATTTCCATGAATTTTAAAATATGAATTTTCAGATAGTTCTTTACTTGTAAATGTTTGTTTATTTAATTCATTAGCAAGTTCTGAATCTCCATCTTCAAATATAATTTCTCTTCCTACTACTTCATTCATGAAATCATTCCATACTAAATTGAATGTACCTACCCAAACTTTATTCGTATCTATTGTTGAAATTTTGCTTGTATAAATTGGTGTCATAGTTGCTTGTCCTTTAATTTTTTGATATATTTTAATACTAGCATAAGTTATTCCTGTTAAAATAACAGTAGTAGAAACAATTATTAACAATACTTTTAAAACTTTGTTCATATCATCAAGTCCTTTCTTTATCAAGATTTTTCTTAATTCTTTTTTCCCTCTATGAACAAGCACTTTTGTATTTTCAATACTTTGTCCGAAGTATCTCAGCAGTTTCCTTATATGAAAGCTCTTCAATTTTAATTAAATATATTGCATTTCTATATTTATCATCTAACATATTTATAGCTTCTGTAATTTCTTTTTCTGTTTCATTTTTTATAACAATATCTGTTATATCTTTTTGAATTTGCTCAGTTTCTAATAAAGAGTATTTATCATTTATCTCTGTTCTTCTTTTTTCAGTATTAATATAATTATATGCTCTACTTTTTGCCACTAAATATAGATAATATTTAAAACTATAATCTTCCCTTGCTTTATTTTGTAATATGTATATAAAAACTTCTTGAGTTATGTCTTCTGCTTTCTCATAGTCTTTAACTATGTTAAAAATAAAATATTGAATTCTATCTTTATACTTGTTATATAGAAGTTCAAAAGCGCTTTTTTCTCCGCTTAAATATTCATTATATAATTTCATATCCAAATCTTTTTCCATTTTTTACCTACTTTCAATAATATATACTTGTAAGTTTAAAAAAAGTTACAATTTTTTTCACTTTTTTATTTTATCATATTTTATTTTTAAAAAACTATTTATTCATACTTTTTTACAACTAATTTTTCAAGGCCTAAACAAAAACTAAAGCAAAAATTTATTAAAAAACTAGACAATTAAATTCATATATGTTAATATAGTTAAGCAAGCTTGGTAGAAATCTAAGCCTGAGTGGAAATGCAAGCCTGAGTGGCGGAATTGGCAGACGCACACGACTCAAAATCGTGCGGGAAACCATGCGGGTTCGAGTCCCGCCTTAGGCACCAGATTTAATATATAAGCTTAGTTGAGACTCGAAAAGGAGGATCAGAAAAAGGTCTAGTAGACCTTTTTCCCGACGCGGCTTGTCGAGTCCCGCCTTAGGCACCAAAAAGACTAGCTTCTGCTAGTCTTAAATATTAATTTATACTATTGCTTTTTTATTACACCAAAGCTTTAATTTATACATATAATATATAAATATATTGAAAGGATTTAAAATATAAAATGAATTTACAAAATATAATCATTAATTGTTGTTGTAGGTAAAAATACTCTATCTATTGTAGATATGAGTATTAATTTGCATACCTACAATAGTGATTATATTTTATTTTATAGATTGTAATAACTATGTGGTATGCACTACCACATAGTTTATTTTTTTAGGAGGGAAAATTATGAAAAATAGCATTATAGGAAATACGCCAATGATAAAATTAAATTATGAATACAAAGGAAAAAATAAATATGTATATTCTAAATTAGAATATTATAATTTAACTGGAAGTATCAAAGACAGAGTAGCTTATTATATAATAAGAAATGCTGAAAAAAGAGGCTATCTAAAAAAAGGTATGTCAATAGTTGAAGCCACAAGCGGAAATACTGGTATTGCCCTTGCTGCACTAGGAAGTTTTTATGGCTATCCTACTTATATTTTCATGCCAGATTGGGCAAGTGAAGAAAGAGTTAAGTTAATGAAAAGCTATGGTGCAAAAGTAACATTATATTCCAAAGAGGAAGGTGGTTTCTTAAAATGCGTTGAACAAGCAAAGGAAATGTCAAAAGATAATAATGTGTTTTTAGCTAATCAATTTGCAAACAAAGATAATTTCTTAGCCCATTATGAAACAACAGCTAAAGAAATTATAAAACAAGTACCTGAAGAATTATATGGCTTTGTTTCTGGCGTTGGAACAGGTGGAACTTTAATGGGAAATGGAATAAAATTAAGAGAAGAATTTAAAAATTTAAAAATAGTTGCTATCGAACCTGATAAAATGCCTATAATTTCAAAAGGCGTAATTATAGGTTCACACAAAATAGAAGGAATTGGTGATGATTTTGTTCCAGATTTAATAAATAAAAACGAAATTGATGATATATTTCTAATAAATGATGATGACGCAATAAATATGTCACGAAAATTAGCTAAATTTTTAGGTTTAGGTGTTGGAATATCTTCTGGTGCCAATTTACTTGGTAGTATATTATTAAATGAAAAGATTAATAAACCAATTTGTACAGTTTTTGCAGATGATAATAAAAAATATTTAACTACTGATTTATCAAAACCAATTGATAATAATCCAAACTTTATTTCTAATCAAATAAAGTTAAATCGTTATGAAATTATATAATGTTATTTGTTGAAATTAACATAAAAAGATGATATACTATACGCGTTATTCGTGCTATTCGAAGTAAATTAATAGCAGATTAAAAAAACTCTAAACAACTGTAAGGAGCTCTAAAACACATTCGAAAAAATTTTAGGAGGTAAAAACATGTCTACTGTGGATACACTTCGGAAACATTGCTCCAGTCTGTGTGCTGAACGAGAAAAGAATTTGCAATCCACACTCAGCGAATACTTTGAATCCGCATTTATTGGAAAGCATAAGCCTTTCAGAGCTATAATCGGAAATAAAAGGTGTAAACCTATTCCGATTTATCGTGACTTTGCTTTTTCCATTCAGGAATCTTATGGATTTAAATTGGTGTGGCCAAACTTTTCGGAAGAAACTCTTCGCAAAGAACTTTCCAATTTAGGGTTTATTATCACAGAAAACAAAATTTCTATTTCTGTTCCTTCCCATAAAAAAGGAGAGAAACCGACTTTTGCTCAGGAATGGGTAAAGAAAATAAATCATAGTTATTCTGTATACTGTGCTAATGAAAAGAAACTTGCAGAAGAATTATATCCTGATGTTATTAATAAATTACACTCTACACCTGCAGAGAACATAATAACATATGATGGATACACTCTTTTCCAGAATTTCAGATATGAACGTTCAATCAGTCGTAAATGTGCAACATTTATTAGGAGACTGATGGTTCGAGATGGAATTAAAGAATGTTTTGAAAACGGTGAATACAAGGGTATGATGGTTTTAAAACATACTCCTAATTAAAAATTTATTCAGAAATAAAAACAGTGAGCAGATGATTCTTTCATCTGCCCACTGTTTTTACATTATTTCGTTTTTAAAACTTATTCCATTTTCTAATTTAGGCATATTAAATATATCTAAAATTGTAGCAGATATATCTGCATATGTATCTCTTATTCCTAAATCTACATTTTGTTTTAGATTTTTGCCATAAGCTACTATTGGAATATATTCTCTAGAATGGTCTGTACTTGGTGTACTTGGATCATTTCCATGGTCTGCTGTTAAAATTAATAAATCGTCTTGTTTTAATGCTGCTATAATTTCTGGTAATTTTCTATCAAATTCTTCTAAAGCTTTAGCATATCCTTCTATATTATTTCTATGTCCATATAGCATATCAAAATCTACAAGATTTACAAATATTAAATCTTCTTCTGAATTTTTTATTTCATAGATTGTTTTTTCAATACCATCTGCATTACCATTTGTATGGATGCTTCTTGTTATTCCTCTTCCAGAAAATAAATCTTGAATTTTTCCTATAGCTAATACTTTTCTATTGTTTTCAGTAAAAACATCTAACATTGTTTTTCCAAAGTCTTCTGCTTCATAATCTTTTCTACTATATGTTCTTGAAAAATCTTCACTACAAGTTCCAATATAAGGTCTTGCTATAACTGTTCCTATTCCATATTCTTTTTCATCTATTACGTCTCTTGCTATTTGACAAATCTTATATAATTCAGGAACTGAAAATACCTCTTCATGAGCAGCAATTTGAAGTACACTATCTGCTGATGTATAAACTATTGGCATTTTAGAATTTACACTTTCTTCTCCATATTGTTTTAAGAAATCTGTTCCAGATCCTTTTTTATTACATATAAAACCTTTTATTCCTGCTCTAGCAGATATTTCATCTAATAAATCTTTTGGAAATCCTTCATAATATGTTTTAAATGGTTCATCTTTTATAAATCCAGCTATTTCCCAATGCCCAACAGGACTATTTTTACCTTTAGTTTTTTCTGCTGCTTTACCATATATTCCTGTTGGATTTTCTTCTTTGTTATTGATTCCAATATTTTGAATATTGTATAAACCTAATTTCTTCATATTTGGAATATTTAGTGAAGTATTATTATATATACCTGCAAAAGTATTACTTCCACAATCTCCATACTCTACAGCATCTGGTGTTTCTCCAACTCCAAAACTATCTAAAACTATTATTATCGCTCTATTTATCATATGAAATTACCTCTCATTCTAATTATAAATAATAATATTTATAATTTATTCTTTTAAATCTACATCATACTCATATACAAATACATCTTTAGATTTAGGTAAAATTAAATTTTTACTTTCTGTAAAATAATTATTAGTTCTAAATTTATTTTTACCTACCAATGTAAATTCTAATCTTTTACAATCTATTAATACACTAGAAGATAGATTCATTCCTACTGGAAGAGTTTGGTTTATATTATCATATAAAATAATATTTGAATAATATAATAATGGTAATCCTTCTTTAAAATTTAATTTTACTAAATTTAATGCTCCTTCTCCATCATCTTCGAATTCCTCTAATGCTTTTTCAACATTCAGATTATATATATCAAAATAATTACTATCTATTTGTTCTGTTATTTGAGATACTCTATATAAAGAGAAATCATATTCAGCTCTTCCTTTTGGAATAGCTCCATCTATGTATGATATAACGCTTTGTAGTTTTTCAGTAAAATCAAAAACATCAATTCTTTTATTTATATTTAAGATTTTAAATTTACTTTTTTCATTTTCTCTATGACTTCTGCTTCCAATATATTTTAATACAGTTGCATCATCAACTATATTTCCAAATATATCAAATGTTTCACTTTCTATATGTTGTTTATTATTATTAAATTGATCTTTTAAATCTAATAATACTTCCTCTATAGCATCTTTATCTAAATTATTATTTCTTAACATATTTAAAACAGGAAGCACCTCAGTTTTTGCCAAGAATATACTGTCCATTTCTTCTCTTGATAATTTTTTTCTTTGTATAGAATCAACTTTAATACCTAAGTCTTCAAAATCTGATTCTATATCAAAAAATCTTTTTAAAACTGTTTTATTTTCATTTTTTTCTTCTTCATTTCCCATTTCTAGACTTAATCTCTCATCTTTGTTTGAATACTTCCAGAAATCGAAAATACTTTTTTTATGTTTATCTATTTCTTCAATATATAATGTTGCATTTTTTACTTTAGAAATTATATTTTCTAATTTCAATTTTTGAGCTTTTAAATCTTGTTTTAAATTCTTACAATTTTTTTCACCTTTTTCATATAATGAATATATTGTAACTAAATCTTCAATTGTGTAAAATTTCTTTTCTCTAAAAGCTGTACTCATTGGATCTATATTAATTGTTTTTGTATTATCATCCTCTTCATTTCTTAATAAACTATTTTCTAAATTTTGAGAATCTTTTATTTTTTTATTTATTTTTGATGATTTAAAAAAGTATTTTACTTTACCAATAAAAGTTTTTTTGTATTCTAAGTATGTAGAAATTTCCTTTTGCTTTATTAAATATTCGTCTTCCTTTTCTTTTACTGATTCTTTTATATTAGAAAGTTCTTCTTCTAATTTTTCTATTTCATCATTTTGAGTTCTTATTTCTTCTTCTGCAATCTTAACTTCACTTTTTATAAAATCTGTTAACATATCAAATGTAAGCCTTGTTTTTCCTATATATAATTCTAAGCTATTATTACTATCTATTTTGGTTGTGAAATTAAAATGATTTTTTATTTCTGTTTGTAATATAAATAAAGCTTTTAATAATTTATAAAATTTTAGTGCTTCTTCTCTACTTGTTAATTTTATTTTATATGTACTTTTAACTTTATCATATACATATGTATCTCCAATTATTTGTAGAGATAAAACATTTTTCTTATCATATACTTCAAAAGTTAATGCCCAATCTTTAGTAAAAAGCCATAAATAATTTTCTAAATCTGCAATCTCTGTTCTGTTTAAGAACTCTTCTGAATAATTTGTTGCATTTATAGGCACATATATTTTTGGAACAATTCTAGATTTCTTTTTATAAAATTCTAATTTTGTTTTTAATAGATAGAAGAATTCCGAAAATGTTTCTTCTTTTGTACAAACAAGCATAAAATATGTTCCTGTTGCTTCAGAATAGTATATTTGCCACATATGATCTTTAGTATATTTAACTCTAAATGGCTCCTTTTTATCTAACTCTTTTTGAAGATTAACTATATTTTCTACTTCTGGGATAGAAACTTTTTCTAGCATTTTTAAAAATGTGGCATATTTCTCAATGTCCTCTTCTTTTTCAGCTGGAAGAATATATTTAAATAAAGGTATTGCTTTAGAATATTTTTCTTTTAATGGATCTGTTCTTAAACATGGAGTAAATAGAATTTCTATTTTATCTATTGGTACATATCTAAAAACTCTATGATCTTTATCATTATTTAACCTAGAAACATTATAATTTAGTGGTTTAAATTCTGTTATTTGTTCAGGTATTTTATCTAAATCTAAATTTAAATATTTTAATTTCTTTTGTATATCTCCTTTTGTAACTTTATCCACAATTACATTTCTCCCTTTTAAAAATATATGCCCAGTATATCATATAAATTTTATTTTGAATAGCTAATTTAAAAAAAATGACATTTAATTTTGCCATTTTTTTATATAAATTATTCTAATATTTTACTAATCTCATTAGTATAAAAAATATCTAGCTTACTCATTGCTCTAGTAATTGCAACATATAATAATTTAATATCTAACACATTGTTTTGATACTTTTCACTATTTACATTAAATAGAATTACGCTATCAAATTCTAGTCCTTTTGCCAAATATGATGGAACAATTGAAATTCCAGCATGATATTCTGAATCCTTACTTTGAATTAATTTTACATTCTTATTATATTTTTGAATTTTCTTTTTGATATTATTACATTCATTAATATCTTTTCCAATTATTGCAATAGATTTAAATCCATTTTGAGTATATTCGTTAATTCTCTCAATACAATTTTGTATTATTTCATCTTCTGAAGCAAATTTTTTAATATGTATTGAATCTTTTCCATCAATAACAGGCTGACCTTTAGTTATAAATTGTTTCTCAAAATCTGGAAGCTTATCTATAACATCATTTGCCTTATGCATTATTTCTTTGGTTGTTCTATATGTTTTTTCAAGTGTAGTATAAATTGCATCACCTTCTGGAAATTCAATTTCTATAAATTTTTTCCAATTTTCAATTCCTCTATATGAATGTACTCCTTGGGCAATATCTCCTAAAATTGTCATTGAATTGCTCTTCAAAATTGTTTTTAAAACACTAAACTGAAACTCACCATAATCTTGTGCTTCATCAACAATAACATGTCTTAAATTTTTCTTTACTTTTGTACCAAATATTTTGTAATGTATATAAATTATTGGAGCTAAGTCTTCAAATGCAATTTCATTTTTGTTTAAATTCTTTAGCGTATTATTTACTAAATATTCTGCTAAAACTTTATTATCTATTTTATTATAAATATAATTTTGTATGAATTCTTTGTAATATTCTATACAATCTTTCTTCTCGATTTCATTAAAATAAATATCAACAACTCTTATATCATCTTTTTCTATTTTTTTAAGTAAATCTTCTGTTTCTTCAAATATTTCTATCCTTTTTGCTCTTTTTTCTTCTTCTGTTAAACTATTATCTTGAAGCATTCTATTTATTTTAAAACTTCTTTTTTTAGTAATTGCACTTACTATTGTATCTTTGTTATTTCTAATTTTTGAAAAGACATGTTTTCTCACTTCACCAATTCTTCTCTGGAAGTCAAAATCCTTATATTCTTGGGTAAAAAGTTTTTTAATATTTTCATATCTCATTATTCGTACATTTTCAATAATAAAATCTTTTGCAGGCAAATAATTCTCTTCTACTTCATTTAAAAATCCATCAACTACTTTTTTAAATTCAATTGATGATTTAAATTTCGATTCATCAATTATTGTTTGTATATCACCATTATTTATTTCATCAAATTCTTTATTTACAATAGTTACTAATTTTTCATTGCTATCCGAAATTTTTAATTTTTTTCCTATAATCTCATAGGCCAGATCTTCAAATGTATATTGTTTTACATTCTCAACTCCTAAATCTGGAAGTACGTTTGAAATATAATTTAAAAAGAACTTTGTTGGAGCTATTATCATAAAATTTTCTGGATCAAATTCCTTTTCACAATTATATATTAAATATGCAATTCTATGAAGTGCTATTGTTGTTTTACCACTTCCTGCAACACCTTGAACGATTAGCGCCTTATTCATATCTGCTCTAATTATATTGTTTTGTTCTACTTGAATTGTTGCAACTATATTTTTTAATCTATCATCAGCCTTTTCTTCAAGTGCCACTTGTAATAAATCATCATTAGTTTTTATGTCTATATCTGAGTATTTTTGCAAAATTTGATTTTCTATAAAATATTGCCTTTTTAAAGATATCTTACCTTCAATTATTCCTTCTGGTGATTTATAACTAGATTTTCCAATTCTTCCATCATAATATAAATTCGATATTGGAGCTCTCCAATCTATAACAATTGGATTTTGTGTTTTACTATCTAATACAGATATTTTTCCTATGTATAATTCCTCTTTGTCCTCATTTTTTACTTGAAAATCAATTCTAGCAAAATAGGGTTTTGATTTAATTTTCTTTAAATCAGATAATTTCTTATTATTTAAATATTCAATATGTGCTTTTACATAAGAATCTTTTTCATAATTATTATCTGTTTTTGCAAAATTTTCTTCAAGTTCTTTTTCTTCATGGTTTAACTTTTGTACCACTTGTTTTAGTTTTTCTTTTTCTCTTAAAAATTCTTTTTCGTCCATTTTTTACCTCCTAAAATAATAGATTTCTAATTTCAAGACAATTAAATTCTTCAAATCAGAACTTTCAGTTAGAAAAATCAAAAAGACGCAGAAAAGACATCTATTTTGAAATCTCCCATTAAACTTGGGTTAGCTTTCTTTTATAGATGTCTTAATTATCTTCTTGAAACACAATTAGTATTATAACATATAATTTTTATATCTCAAGTATTTTATTTAAAAAGTTCAATATTCTCAATATTAGCAGCAAAATATGGTTCATTCGTCTCACTTATTAGGAAAATTGTAAATTTATCATTAAAATTAAATTCTCTTGGTTTACTATTTTTTTCTTTAATTCCTTTTGTAACAGCCATTCCTGCTTCACTCTTAATAGAGCCACCTTTATTATTCAATGTCAGTTGAATTGTTTGAAATGCTTGTTCAATAAAAGCAGTTTCTTCATCTTTTAGTTTAAAGGGGTTATTCTCAAGTTCTGTATATTCTTTTAATATATCTATATTAAGATTTGGTACTGACAATGTATCTTTTTCTCCAAAAGATTTGCTTCCTTTATATTTTTTATAATTTTTATCTACATTTGCATAAATATCTTCAAAAGTATCTCCATCTGGATTTCTTACAAGCATAACTTGATCATTTTGTTTTGTATGCAAAACTACAGCAAAATTTTCTTTATCCGTATAATATAATACTTCAACTTGTTCCCTAACAATTTCATCTGTTTCTTCATTTATACCAAAAAATTCAACATTTTCTGTATTACCAAAGTTATTATTTTCTAATACAGAAAATTCATTTTCAAATCCAAAGTTTCTTCTTAAAATAGAATAAAAGAAATATTTATCTTTAACAATTTCTTCTGCAGAAGGCCAACTAAATAAATTTAAAATATCACTTGTTTCATTAAATTTATTTCTTATACCTCTTTCAATTTCAGTTTTTAATTGAAGGTTCATTAATCCCCACTTTTTATAATAATATTCTTCTGGAATACTGTTTTCTGTAAATGATTGTTTATTTAAATTTGTTAACATCTGATTTTGTTCTTCAAATTCAACATCTCCATCTACCAAATTGTTTTGCATATCATTCCATACAAGTTGAAAAGCACCACACCATGCTGTATTTTCTGAAATTGTATCTTGCATAGTTGGAACTATATTTATATCTGTTAGCATATCCTTTAAATTTATTTGTGAATTATAAGTAGGAGTTGTTGGTGCTGTATGATTAGTTTCAATTTTTTCTTGAATTAACGAAACCACTAAAATTATTGTTAGTATTATTACTATAGTTACCAATCCTATTATTACATTTTTATTTGTTCCTTTATCTGCCATTAATATTATTCTTAAGATTTACAAAATCTTAATTCTCCTTTCTTGATTATTTTATAGAAAGACTATATTTAATATTAGTAAAATAATTATATATATAAATAAAAAAAATAACAATATAAAATAATAAAAAAGTGAAATTTAGGGATATTCCTTAAATTTCACTTTTTATTTTATTTAAAACATTTCACTTCATCTTCAATTTTTGAGATAAATTCTTCTATTTTCATAGCTCCAATATCTCCTTCTTTTCTAGCACGTACTCCAACAGCATTTGCTTCTACTTCTTTTTCTCCTAATATTAACATATAAGGTACTTTTTGAAGTTGAGCTTCACGAATTTTATATCCAATCTTTTCTTGTCTATCATCTAATTCAACTCTTAGTCCTTTATTTTCCAAATCAGCAACAACTTTATTTGCATATTCTTTTTGATTATCTGATATTGGTAAAACTTTTACTTGTACTGGTGCAAGCCATACTGGGAATGCACCTGCAAAGTGTTCTGTGATAATACCTATAAATCTTTCAAATGATCCAAATAAAGCTCTATGAATTAATATTGGTGTTTTCTTTTCTCCATTAGAATCTATATAAGATAAATTAAATCTAAGTGGTAATTGGAAATCAACTTGTACTGTTCCCATTTGCCATTCTCTTCCTAAGCAGTCTTTCATTTTAATATCAATTTTTGGACCATAGAATGCTCCATCCCCTTCATTAATTCTATATTGTCCTTCTCCGCATAATTCATCTAATACTTCTCTTAAATTGGCTTCTGCTTTATTCCATAATTCAATATCACCCATATAATCATCTGGTCTTGTTGATAATGTTAATTCGAAATCTAATCCAAATATTCCATATAGATATTTTGCTATCTCAACTATATCTTTAATTTCAGAACCAATTTGATCTTCTGTAATAAAGTTATGTGCATCATCTTGACGGAACATTCTTACTCTAAATAATCCATTTAATTGTCCTGATTTTTCATTTCTATGAATAACATCTATATCATTAAATCTTAATGGTAAATCTTTATAACTTCTTAATTTTGAAGCAAATATTTTTATTGCATTTGGACAGTTCATTGGTTTTAATGCTTGTTCTTTTCCATCTGAATCTGTTAATATAAACATATCTTCTTTATAATGATCCCAGTGACCAGATGTTTTCCAAAGCTCACTACTATTTAATTGTGGTCCTGAAAATTCTAAATATCCTCTCTTTTCATGTTCTTTTCTCCAAAGATCTATTAAAATATTCATCATTTTGAAACCTTTTGGCATCCAATATGCCATACCTGGTGCTGTTTCATCAAAGAAAAATAAATCTAGTTCTTTTCCAAGTTTTCTATGATCTCTTTTTTTAGCTTCTTCAAGCATATTTAAATATTCATCTAATTGGCTAGCTTTAGGAAATGAAATTCCATAAATCCTTTGAAGCATTTTGTTATGTTCATCCCCTCTCCAATAAGCTCCTGAAGATGTTAATAATTTAACAGCTTTAACAGATCCTGTTGTAGGTAAATGTGGTCCTCTACATAAATCTGTAAAATCTCCTTGTTTGTAAAAAGAAATAACTTCACCTTCTGGTAGATCATTAATTAATTCTACCTTATATGGTTCTTCTTTTTCTTCCATTAATTTAAGAGCTTCTTCTCTTGAAAGTTCAAATCTTTCAAGTTCTAAATCTTCCTTAATGATTTTTTTCATTTCTTCTTCAATTGCTCTTAAATCTTCTTCTGAAAATGGCTTTTCTACATCAAAATCATAATAAAATCCATTTTCAATTGATGGTCCTATTGCTAGTTTAGCATTTGGAAATAATCTTTTTACAGCTTGCGCCATAATGTGTGAAGTTGTATGCCAATAAAGACCTTCTTCAACTTCTCTTGTTTGTCCTCCATGTAATTTAATTTTAAACATAATAAATTCCTTTCTTCGCTTTATAGCGTATAAAAATTTATTTAGGTATTTTGTCTTATTAGGGGCTTTTTATACAAAAAGCCCCTATAGGCAATATTACCTATAGGGGTAAGTTTATTTTCTCACGGTTCCACCCTACTGTTTAACTCTTAACAGATTTTAACGTATCTTACACGCCACTTTTTCAAATGGAAGCTCCAAGGTAGTTTTTCAAATATGTTTTCCTAAAAGTGCTTTCAGCGCATCCACACTTTCTCTCTTGAGGTAACCTCTATTTTACTTTTCCTTTTCATAGCTCATATATACTACATTTATTATTTTACTATTTTTTTTCTATTATGTCAAATATAATTTATATTATTTTATTTTTATAGAACAAAAGTGGACAATTTCTAGACAAAAAAAGATTACCGCCCCCATTTTGGGGGCGGTATATGGTATTCATAAAACTGCTGTCGGCCTCGCTTCGCTGCCGCATTGCGGCGCATGCCCTGGGGCCGAAATGATCAAAATTGCTTTTGATAGACACTTGGTACTACACAAATCCGCTTGTAAAAATCGGCATTTTCAGGCTCCTCTTCGGCGATTATATCGTTTTTGATACACATTTCGCTACTAGGTAAATCCACTTGTAAACCGCATCTTTTCCTCCTTGGCGCGCCGCGCCTTCAGGGCCCCTCATCCGGGGGCAGCTCTTCGATCTTTTCTTTTTTGGTAAATCTTTGCACTACACAAATCCACTCGTAAACCGCCGCATCTGATCTTTTCCTCCTTGCTCGTCGCCCTATTGGGGTCCGCCAGTCGCGGGCCTCCTTGTTGGCGTGGCCGGTGATATCTTTACACAGGGTTGGGTGTTACTAGACAAAACCACTTGTATACCGCATACATTCTCCTTTCTTTTACTGGCTGCTGGCTACAGGCCCGATCATGGGTCGCCGGCGGCGCTGCTCGTTAGGCATTATAAGAGAAGAAAATGTTAGCCATAGGCTTGCCTCTGATAGTCAATAGATTTCCCTCCTTTATTCAGTTTTATGATGTAGGGATAAATATCCCTTCAACAATTATAATTATAGCATACTACTTTGTGTATGTCAATAGTTTATGTAAATCTTTTTTAAAAAAATTTATTTTTTTTATTTTTTAATATATTAATTATAGTTTTTAACATTTTAAAAAGCTTTAGTTTACTATAATAACAGGAAAACTCCCCAGTGTACAATAAGTACACTGGGGAGTTAAAGGATTACTTGTTATAAGCTATTTTTTTGTCTGCTTTAATTCTGATTGTTCAGGATACTGTACAGCGGAGAATTCTGATCAATTGCGATTGTACCGCCATTGGCAAGAGACTCTCTCATTGCATCCAGGCCGATCATGTAGTTGTAGAACTCCTGACGCTCAGCGGACGCCCCATAAGCATCAGCCAAAGTCTTGAAGTACTCACTTTCACCTTCTGCCTGAGTATTGGCAGCAATAACCTGTGCATCAGACACAAGGGTTCGTGCCTGCGCATCAGCCGCACTCCTGAGGTTTTTGGCATCACGTTCGCCGTTTGCCTTATACTCGGCTGCAATTGCATTACGCTCGGAAATCATCCGATTGTACACGGCCTCTTTGTTCACATCCGGCAGATCCAAAACCTTAATCTCGTTGGCAGTGATATCAATACCATACTGATCCATGGAGATTCGGTTCAGGATGGTTGCTCCCAAGGAGCCATCCTTGCCGCTGATCACATCATCCTGCGTTGTAGAGCTGATGACATTTTTCATGGCATTATAGACAACTACGTCAATTCTTCCCTGTGCCACAGCCTCAGACGAAAGCGTCTGATAGTACTTCTTTGGATCTGTGATCTGCCACGTTACATAGCAGTTGGCAATCATGGTCTTCTTATCAGAAGTGATTACCTCAGACGACGGGATATCATACAGCCGCTCGCCAACATAGACGTTTTTGGTGGTCTGAATGATAGGAATCTTGAAGTAGATTCCAGGCTCAGTTTTGGTATCAACCACCTCGCCGAACTGGATGATCAGCACATTGTTGTTCTTGGTGTTGTAACCAAAGAAACTTGTGCCGATGAAAATCACCAAAATGGCGATTACAGAAAAAATGACAGTTCTCACATTTTTTTTCATATTGTTTTACCCTCCAAAGTGTTGTTATTGTTAAAAGTTGCAAAAACTATTCTTACTGGGCCGGAGTTTCAGATGTCGTGCTTTGAGGAGAACTTGTCGCCTGAGAGACAGCAGCAGAAGTACCAACATTGCTACCAGATCCGTCCTTAACATAGATAACCTTGGCATCTTCACCAATAATGATTTCCATGTTAGGAAGAATCTCCTGCATTGCCTCATAATACAGACGCGTTTTGACAGTTTCAGGATTGTTCTGATACTCCTTAAACAGAGCTTCGAACCGAGCAACCTCTTCTTTCGCGCTGTTCACTCTCTCAGTCTTAGCAGCAGTTGCCGCCTGCTTAATTTCCTCAGCCTGAGCCTCAGCAGCAGGAATTTTGCTGTTCTCATATGCATGAGCTGCATTGATATCCTCTTCTGCTTTAGTCCTGGCATCACTTACATCTGTGAAAGCCTGTGCTACCTTGGCGGTAGGAGCCTCGGAATCCTGAATTGTGACATTCCCAATGGAAATACCCAAGTTGTGACCCTCGAGTTCCTTGATGATGTCTTCACGGACCTTAGCCTCGATTTCGACCTTCCCAGTGGTCATAACAGCATCCACATCATACTGTCCAACAGTATTTCTGATAGATGCCTGAGCAACATTTTTCAACACACCTTCAGGGTCGTTGCTCCCATAGCAGTACTCAATCGGGTCGGTAATCCGATACTCAACGTAGAAATCAATGTTCACGAAGTTGAAGTCAGATGTGATCATCAGACTGTCTTCGGGCATAGTCTCGTCAGTCTCTTCATAATACCCAATCGGCATGCCCTGGGTTGTTGCATCATAAATGTGTTTCTGGCTCAAAAACGGGACCTTGAAATGCATACCAGGTCCATCGATCATGGTGTTCTGGCCAAACATGCTGGTGAAGCCAATTTCCTGCTCGCTTGTAAAATACACAGAGCCGAAAACGCAGCACACAGCAAAAATCAGGCAGAGTACGCCCAAAATGATGGGCTTGAGCTTTTGCACCCTGCTAAGGTCTTCCTTAGCTTCGTTGATCCGTCTACGCTCGTAGGAATCCATGTTCTCGTCATCGCCGACAGTCATACCAGCAGCGGTGTTCTTGAGGATTGCGAAGACCGCACCCACGATTACGATTAGTGCCAAAAAGATTTTGATTAAAAGCATATTGTTCCTTCCTTTCATGTTGTTTGAAACTTGGTTGATAGGTACAAAAAACTTATAACCTCCTTTATTTATTTGAGAAACCTCATCTATTATTATAACACAGCTTTGTGAAGTTGTCTACACTTTATGTTAATTTCTGTAGCTAATTTTTATTTTCTTTTATTTACTTTATCTTTTATTAAAATAACAAATATTAGTAAAATAAATACTATACTAATAAATATAACTATCTTTATAATTTCGTTATTCGATTTGTATTGTGTTACCATTATACTTGTTTTTTCTGTATTATAGCCATTATCTATATTGTAATTTTCTTTTAATAATTCCTGTGCATTCTCATAGCTTTCTTGTTGAATTTTGTTGTATTCTTCTGTTTCTTTTTTAGTTTTTTTATATACATTTATCTCATAAATTTTTTGTACACTATTATTTTCTGAAGTTACAATAACTTTAATTAAATTATTTCCTATATTTAATATACTTTCTCCAACTACTTCTATTTTAGAATTCTCATTTTCTGGAATAGCTAAAATATTTAAGCTATCAATATCATTTGATATTTCTAAACAATATTCTGTTATATTGCTATTAAATGGAGGATTCAATAATTCATTTTCTACTGCTAAATTTTCAAGATTAGCATTAGATAAATTTAAGTTACTAACTTTATTTACATATATATTATAAACTTCGTCAGTTTCTCCTTTAACAATAATTTTTACTAAATTCTCTCCATTTTTAAAATTATTATTACCTAAAATTTCTACTTTTGAATTTATATTTTCAGGAATTGCTTCAATTTGTAAATTATAAATATCTTCGCTTATAGTTAAATAATAATCATGAATTTCTTTATCAAAACTTGGTAAAATTCCCTCTTGATTAATTCTTAAATTTTTTAAATTACTCACAATATTATCTCCTTATTAAAATTAATTCATTAATTCTATTCCCAATATATGTCTTTGAATTACCAGCAAATCAACAGATGTTGGATCTTGTCCATTTTTACTAGTGTTTCCTGCCTTTTTATATCTTTCTTCAAGAATTTCTAATCCTAAAATGTGTCTTTGTAAAACTAATAAATCAATACTTGTAATTTTTCCATCACCATTTACATCTCCATATAATATTTCTTCATCATTTGTAATATACTTTTGATATATATATCCGATTATTCCATTTTCTAGAATTACCATATCCCACTTTTCTCCTGATTGATTTCCATATTTTATTCTTTTTAGTTTTTCTGGATATGAAATTGTTGTAATAATCTCATAAGACGTATTTGGTCCTGTTCTTATATTTACATTTTGAGAATTACAATAGCATCTTGTTTCACTATCTATAAATTCATTTAAATTAATATTTGGATTTTGTACTGGAATATTAGGCATATTATTAAAAATTGGAATAATAAATTCTCTATCTATATCTAATAAATTACTTTTATTATATCCGTTATAAATGGATAATGATTCACTATATGGTGCTAAAACATTTGTCATATATTGATGCCAAAATAATCCATTATTTCCATCTGTATTTACATGAAATTTTTGTAAATAAATAGTGTTTTGCCCTTTATTAATATAACTAGAACCTATAAATATTGCCCCACCTGTAATTGATTTTTCTTTTGTATTCCAAGGAATCATATATGCTCTTTTTATATCATCTCCGGCATTCTTACCATTTTTTGCGAACTCAAGTCCATTTTTTATTGCTCCCATTGGTTGGCTTGAACTTGTTGCTCCTATATTATAAAAATTATATAATCCTTCATACCCATCTACTTTTCCACTAATTGAATTATGGGTTAAAAATGGTCCTACTTCTTGTTTTATACGTGATGCTAAATGATATGAACTAACACCTGAGACTTTTCCTGCTCTTAATATTAGAGCAGAATACTTTTCATTCATATTAATTGTATTTCCATTACTATTTAAGTATTCTACTTTTTTATTGTAAAATTCTGTTCCATATAAAATTTTCTCAATTCCATTTATATTATTCGTTTTAGAATTATATGATAAAGCTTCAAATTGGAAAATTCTTTTTTCATTTAAAAAATTTCTTGGATCCATACTATACTCAACAGCTCTCTTAGAACTATCCACCCACCCTAAATCAACGTCTAAATTATATTCATTAGGATTTGTATTTTTCCAATTATCAGAATAATTTTTTGGAACTAAGTTTTTCCCAAAAACATTTTCTTGTTCTATTACATAATTCCAATTTAAATCTGTATATAAAGCTGTAAAACTCCAAGTTGGATGTTTTTTCTTTAGTTCTTGTAGGTATCCCTGATAACTTAATGGAAAACATTCTATTCCTTCTAATTTTGTATATGCATTTACTTTAAAATACAATATTATAAAAAATAGTTCTAAGAAAAATATGATTATACAAATTTTTATTTTTTTCATTTGCAACCTCTTTAATTTTTTTATGTTTTTAAACATTCTCTTGATTTTATAATAATTCTTCTTTTAGAATCATTTGTACAAGTAATTAAAGTAACTTCTTTTTTTCCTTCAGTATTTTGAGAAAGACAACTTACATCTTCTGGAACAACAGTATAAATATTATAAATTTCATATTCTACACACCCAATATCATTATCCTTTAAAATTACTTTATCTCCAACTTCTAACTTTTTTAAATTATGAAACATATTTTTATTTTTGAAATTATGACCTGCTACACAAAAATTTCCTACCTCATTAGGTTTCTTTCCCCAAAATTTAGTAACCGAAACATTTAATGCATTTTCTGAGAAATTAATTACATATGTTTCAAGATTTATTTTGGGAATTTCTAATTTAGCAAGCACATCATATCCTTTATATGATTCATCTATCTTTTCCTTAGGATATTTTTCTTTTTCATCAGAATTATTTTCATATTCATCTATAAACAATCTTTTAACTTGATAATTATTTTCTTTTTCTTGTTTCTTTTCTCTATATACCTCAAATGCAATATAAAAAAATACTACCAAAATTGCAATTATAAAAAATATATTTATAACTCTTTTCTCTTTTATTTTTCTCCTTTCTTTCCTACTCATCGTTCTTGCCTTTCTATAGATTATTATATGTATGCTGGACCTATTGCTGAAACTGTTAAAGTTTACTTGTTACAGTTTCAGTACTTCGAGAATCGAAGTTTCATATTGTTACAGGTCCAGTACTTCAAGAATCAAAGTTTCATATTGTTGCGGCTTCAATGCTAAGCATTTTTTACTTTTTATTATTAACTATAACAGCCCCAACTAAACTAAATAAAATCATTCCTAATGGAATGTAAATATTAGTGCCAGTTTTTGGTAATTTGTTTGGCTGTTTTGTTGTATCTTGAATCTCTGGTGTTTGCTCTTGAGGTTTAGTATTTTCTGGAGTTAATGCCCCAACATTTTCTTCTGGCTTTTGAACTTGTCCTTCTTTTTCAGAAACAGTCACATTAACTGTATTTTCAGCAATTATTGCATCTGAATTTTCTCTATCTATCAATTTTAATGTAATAGTATAAGCACCTTTTTTAGAAAAAGTACCTTGAACATCTAAAACTTGTGCAAAATCCTTTCCACCTATTTCATAACCTTGAGGATCTCCCCACCCACTTTGAATAATATCATGTTTTAAACTTTCACTATCTATTCCTATTAGTTGTACACTTGCTCCATCTGGTGTTGTTGCACTTGCTACTAATCTTGCTTTTGAAAAATAGCGTCCACTGCTAGATGAATATGAAATTTTCATATCCTTTGCTTCATTTTCTATAACATCTCCTGTATATTCTAATTTTAGTAAATATTCTAAAAACTCAGGTTCCACAACTACATTTTTAATAATTGGTGTTGTTATATCATCAAAAGTTATAGATGCATCGTTATTTGCCATTCCCTCTAGAGTTACTGTAAATTCAGTAGGATTTGATGTTGTTATATCATCTTTAGCTTTAAATGTAACACTCATACTGCTTCTTGGATTTTCTCCACCTGTTTGATCAAAATAAACAACTTTTACTTTATCTGTCTGATTATTTGCTGTTCCTCCATCTGTGCTTACATATTCAAAAAGTTTATTATCATAAGAAATATTTGCAGTATATGCACCTAAGTTTTCTCCAAAATTAATATTTACTGTTACATTTTCTCCTGGTCTTACAGTTGTTTTATCTACTTGTACATCGACTCTATCTAATAAAACTGCATAACTATTTACCGAAAACATAATTATAAAAACTATCATTAATAAAATAATAGAACTAATTATTTTTTTCATCTCTAAATTCCTCCTTTTTTGTTCTATATTTTTATAATGTGAATTTTTTGTATTAATTATTCGGAAAAAAATACTGAAACTGTTAAAGTTTTACTTGTTACAGTTTCAGTACTTAATAATTTATGAAATAAATTATTAAGGTCATTTATTTTCTGTTAAAGTTTTACTTTAAGTTTCAATACTTAATAATTTATTTTTTTACATAGTAGTATGCAATACATACATCTTTAAATCCTATTTTTCTATATAATTTAGCTGGATAATATCCTTCTTCTGTTTGAAGGAAAGCCATTTTTTTATTTTTTTTATTACAAATCTTCAACTGCTGCTTTAAAACTTCTGTACCAATCCCTTTTCCTCTATATTCTTTTAAAACAGCTAATCCATATATTCCATATATTCTATCATCATATACTCCCATTGTAATACCAACAATTTTTTCTTCTACTTTTATAAAATAAAAATCTCTTTTATATTTATTTGTAGTGCCTTTATAATTTTCATATATTTGATTATAACCTGGATCTAAATTTCTATATGGGTCTTCTGGGTCATCAGTATTAAATGCTTTTTCATTAATCTCAGCTAACAATTTCATATTAGTTGTTTTTTCTAATTTAACATCTAGATTGCATTTTGATTCTATATTTTCTATGTTATTAAAGTCTTCAAAAATTTGCCACACTTCTTTACTTACTTGTTTATAGTTATTAGGGTTAAAAATAATGTCCCTTTTGGAATATATATTTGATATTGGTGTTACTATATAACATGCTTCAGCATCAATTCTTTTCATGTCTAATTCTACATCTTTTTCAATTTCAGAAAAATTTTCTCTGCCTTCTATATCTATTACATAATTACAATCATAATCTTTAACAAAATAACTATGTGCCAATTTATATAATGGCTTTTCGATTATTTCATCTATATAGAGTCCTTTATTTGCATAAATATAAAATTCATTTAATTTTTCTAGAAAATATTTATCTAGTAAAATTCTTTCTTGATTTTTACAATACTCTGTAAATTCATTATAATTCAGCTTTGACTCTGGTTTATCGTATTTATATATTTCTATTTTAGACATATCAAAATCATAAATTTTATACATTTGAGGAAATAAATCAATTATTTTAACTAATATATCTTCTACTCTTTCAGCAGTATATATATCATCTTCTATTTTCCAAGAATTTTCTACTAAGCAAAATTCTCCAAAATTTTCTGCAATAAGAATCGAATGTCTAGCAATTTTATTTTCTTGATTATATAAAATAAGATACGTTTGGACTGGAATATCTTCTTTTTCTAAATAATATCTTGCAAGTTCTACTTGTTCCCAACAAGTTCCAACTTTATATTCTATAGTTTCTTCTATTGTTTGCAATCTATAATTATTTATAAAGAAATTTCTACCAGCCTTTTTATGCACTATTCCAGAATTATCTATCCATCCATATTTAATTTCTTTTAATTTTTCTAAAACTTCATTTATTTTTTCTTTCATATAATCTCCTATATTTATTTAATGAAATATTATTTACATTATATTTATTAAGCAATTAAAAGTAAAGAGATTTTAATATTAACTAATTTAAGAAAAACTTAATATTTTGTTAAATAAATATTAATATGTTTTATGTAGAATAAAATTGTAATTCATAAAAAAATATTGGAGGAAATTTTTTGAGAAAGCAAAAGAAAAGAAAATTAAATTTTAAAAAAATATTTCTATTAATTATTTTAATATTTTTAATGTTTAATTTATATAATAAATACAGTAAAAAAATTAATCGATTTTTACAAAATATTTTTATTAGTTCAGATTATAAAATAATAAAACAAGATACCAATCCAAATTATCTTGGTATTGGACAAGAAAAGATTTCGGATAAAGATGGTTATTTTACAACATTTACAACTAATACAAATATAAAATATTTAGAATATAAACAAAATGGTAACAGTTCATGGAGTAAGAACTCTTATTGGGGAGGAACAATGGAAGAAAATGGTTGTGGAATAACTTCTCTTTCTATTATTTTAAGCGGATATAATAAAAATTATACTCCAGAAGATTTAAGAAATAAATACTATCCAAAATTAAACTATGATAGACTTTCTCACGAGCTCGAAAATTTTGGTATAGAAAATTCTGATTTTTATTATGATAGTATTAATCGTTCTGAAAAAAATATAAAACAGCATTTGGAAACAGGAAGACCTATTATTATATGTGTTTGGGATGAAAATTCAAAAAATAGATGGACAACAAAATCTCACTATATGGTATTACTCGCAACTGATGGTGAAAATATGGTTTATATTTCTAATCCAAATGGTTTAAAAAATGATTCTAAAAGCTCTGGTTGGTATAAATTTAGTGATGTTGTACCATACATAGCAAAAATTTTATATATAGAAAGTACTCCTTAAATATACTTGCCAAAATACCATACTAAATTATTTTTGGCTAACAAAAAACACAAAATAATAAATTTTGTGTTTTTTTATACTAATGAACTTGTTTCAATATTTGATTCTTCATTATTTTCCTGATTTTGCATATTTTCTTTTTTTCTTTTCGAAATAACTATATCTCCAAAAATTTCTTCTTGATATGCATTTATTTTACTTCTTCTACTTAATTCTAAAACTCCAGAAAAGGCTGTAACAACTTCTGCTTTTGGCTTTTCTGATAAAGAAAATAATTTTCCAAATATAAACTTGGGTCTTTTTACTAATTCTCTAAATATATCCTTCACCTTATCTGACACAGAAAATGTATCATATACAGCTATTTTTTCGATATTGATTGCATTTTCATTTTTTTTGTTTTCATTTCTTTCAACAAGATTTTTATATCTATTTATAATATCTTCACTAGTAAATTCTTTTTCTAGTTCTTGTTTTGGAAGTTCAACTTTATCTGGTAATTTATATAGTCTTTTAGAAAATACCATTATTTTTTCTTTAAAAGTTTTAGTAATTTCTTTGTATTTTTTATATTCTATAATTCTTCTTAATAGTTCTTCTTCTGTTAGCTCTGCTTCATCTTCAACTTCTTTTGGCAATAATTGCTTCGATTTTATTAATAATAAAGTAGATGCCATAACTAAAAACTCACTGGCAATCTCGAGATTCATATTTTCTTGTTCTTTTAAATATTTAATATATTGATCTGTTATTTCAGATATATTTACTTTATATATATCCATTTTGTTTTTATCTATTAAATAGCATAATAAATCCAATGGACCTTCAAAGTTATTTAATTTTAACTCATATTTTTTTGACTCAAGTGATATTATTTTGTTATTCATTTCCTACCTACTTTAATTTTCGTTTAAATCATCAAATGCTATATTTATACTATCAGTCATATAACCTTTTTTATATAAATAATCCTTTATATCTTTTTCCTCTAATTTACCTTGCTTTTTTAGTATTATTGATTTAGCGGATGATATTTCATATTCTAACATAGTTTCTTTGTTTTTGCAAATATAGTCATCTATAATTTTCTTTCTTACACCCTTTTGTACTAATTTATATTCAACTTCTTTAATCGACATGTTTTTTAATGCTTTAAATTCATTAATAGCTCTTTCAACATACACTTCATCATTTATATAATTTAACTCTTTAAAATATTCTATTGCCTCATCTACCATATTTTCGTTTTCTTCTGAAAACTTTTGTCTTATTTCAGCTTCTGTTCTTTTTTTATATACTATATATTTAAGCATTTTATTTTTGAACTTTTCTACTATCTCAGCCTGTTCAAATTTTTCTTTGCTCATATATTCCATAAACTACCTCCACTATGTATATGTCTTTAACAATATTTCTTTCCTGATATAACAATATTAGGTGACTTAATCGCCACCTAATATTATTATGTTAAACTATAATTAAATTAGAAAATCTCAATTATTACTCTTCTTCAAAATCTTCCTCTTCTTCTTTTTCTTCTTCAACTAATGCATTTTCAAATGCTTTGTTAAAATTATCTCTAACTTTCTTTTCTACTTCAGCCATAAATTTAGGATTCTCAGCTAATTGTTTTTTTACATTTTCACGACCTTGTCCAATTTTTTCTCCATTATAGCTAAACCAAGAACCGCTTTTTTCAATTATATCTAAATCTACAGCTAAATCTAATACACTACCTTCTTTTGATATACCTTTTCCATATACTATATCAAATTCTGCTTCTCTAAATGGTGGAGCAACTTTGTTTTTAACAACTTTTACTCTTGTTCTATTTCCTACTACTTCTCCATCTTGTTTTATAGCTTCTATTCTTCTAATATCCATTCTTACTGATGCATAATATTTTAATGCTCTACCACCAGCAGTTGTTTCTGGATTTCCAAACATTACACCCACTTTTTCTCTTAATTGGTTAATAAATATAATTGTTGCATTTGTTTTATTAATTGTTCCAGCTAACTTTCTTAATGCTTGTGACATTAATCTCGCTTGAAGTCCAACATGAGCATCCCCCATATCTCCGTCTATTTCGGCTTTAGGTACTAATGCAGCAACAGAGTCTACAACAACTATATCTATAGCTCCACTTCTAATTAGAGCTTCTGCTATTTCTAATGCTTGTTCTCCTGTATCTGGTTGAGATACTATTAAGTTATCTATATCTACACCAATTTTTTTAGCATATGATGGATCTAGTGCATGCTCTGCATCTATAAACGCTGCTTCTCCACCTTTCTTTTGAGCTTCTGCAACAGCATGTAATGCAAGTGTTGTTTTACCAGATGATTCTGGACCATATATTTCTATAATTCTTCCTCTTGGAATACCACCTATTCCTAAGGCTATATCTAAATTTAAAGCACCTGTTGAAATTGCTTCGATTTCCATAGATTTGTAATCTCCTAATTTCATAACAGAACCTTTACCAAATTGTTTTTCTATTTGACTCATTGCAGCATCTAATGCTTTTCTTTTTTCTGAATTGTCTCCCATTATATTTCCTCCTAACAAATATTCGTTCGTAAAACTTATGTTCTTATTATATCCTTAATTTTTCTTTTGTCAATACTTTTAAAAAAAAAATTATTTTTTATTAAAATTCAGTTATATAAACATTTTCCTGTTTTCTCTTGTTACCTAAAAGCAAACATATTTTTGTATTTACTGTCTGTACCATTTATCTATATTATGATAAATATTAAATTCATTTGCTTTTATATTTCCTACTAAACTTTGATGATAAACAATTACATTTGTATCTCTGTATAATCCTATATATGGTGCCTCTTCTAGATATATATCATATAATCTATTATAGTTTTCATATAGAGTATTATCATCGTTTGTATTTGATACTATATTCATTATTTCTGCAACTTCTGGATTATAATAATTTGCAATATTTCCATCTCCAAAAAATGTATTTAAATTTGGAGAATATCCTAATCTTATTCCTGTTAGTACCATTTCATAATTTCTATTATTTATAGCATCTGCATAACTTTCAGCAGATAAATATTGAATTGTAACTGGAATCCCAAAATTTTCTAATTGTTCTTTTATATTTTCCGCAGCACGAACTCTTAGTTCGTTATTTGTATTTACAGCTAATGATAAAGTAAGTTTTTTATGATCTTTAATTAGCGCATTATTAGAACGTTGCCATCCACTTGATGCTAGTAAATTATTTGCTTGCTCTGTATCTACACCAACATTTAAATCTTTAGTATAAAGCCAAAATCCCATATCTAAGCTGAAGTTTGAAGACACATATCCACTTCCTAAACAAGATGCAACAATGTTATTTTTATCTATTATTAAACTAATTGCTTTCCTAACTGCAGGATCTGATAATATCTCACTTGTAGTATTAAGTGAAAGGAAATCATATTCTCTAGATTTATACTCAATTTTGTTATATCCTAATGATCCTATATATTTTTCTACATCTGGAATTTTTACTGTTAGTATATCTATTTCACCATTTTTAAATGCTGAATAAACTTCACCAATTGTAGCATATAAATTTATATTTATTTCTGTTGCCATAAATTCTTTGTTTGAATCCCAATAAGTATTATTTTTAACTAATTTGATAACATTAGAGCTTAAATCAGAAATCTTAAATGGACCTGTTCCAATAGGAGCTTTACTATCAAATGCTTCTTCTGCATAATAACTTTCACACATTATTGGAAATGTTAAATTATATTCAAAAAATGGTATTGGCTCTGTTAAATAGATTTTAATTGTTGTACTATCTACTACTTCATAGTCTGCTACATATCTTAAATTATCAGTGTACATTGTATTAATACCACTTCTTATAATATCCATGGTAAATCTAACATCATTTGCTGTAAAATTGTTTCCATTTTGCCATAAAACACCTTTTCTTAATTTTATAACATATGTTACATCATCTTGTTTTCCAATTTCTTCTGCTAAACAATATTGCATTTTATAGTTTTCATTTAAAGTAACTAAAGGTTCATAAATTACTTTTGAAATCTCATGAACATTTCTGTTATTACTAAGTAACGGATTTATTGTATCATATTCTGCAATAGCAAATCTTAAATCAGTTTGTATATTACTAACTGTTGATGTTTGATCTAATGAATAGTCTTCATTCTTTGATCTGTTTTTCACAATAAAATACATAGTTCCTAATATTAAAATCACAACAACTACAGAAAATATGTATTTAATTACATTATTACCACCCATATTTTTCTTACCTTTCTACACGTGATACTATATATTATTTTTATTACATTTTCAATACTTATTTATAAATTGTTCTATAAAAAAGAAGCATTATTTCTAATGCTTCTTAATATCTATATATAATTATTTTCTTGACTCAACAATTAATTTTATACCTGTTCTGTCTTCTCCTTCTACTTGAACTTCTGCAAATGCTGGTATGCATATTAAATCAACGCCTGCTGGTGCTACAAATCCTCTTGCTATTGCCACTGCTTTTATTGCTTGATTTAGGGCTCCTGCTCCTATTGCTTGCATCTCTGCTCTTGTAGATTCTTTTACTAACCCTGCTATTGCTCCTGCAACTGAATTTGGGTTTGATTTTGATGAAATTTTTAAAACTTCCATTTTTCTTCCTCCTATTATTTTAATTTATCTTGTGTTTTTGAACAAATTAATTTTACCCTTTGAGGAAGCTTTTGTCTAGGAAATCTCATCTACCAAATCCAACAGTCTCTAGTGTTTTTCGACATTTTATATTAAATTTCAAGTCGTTTTATTTGCTAAATTATCAAATTAAATAAAAGAAATTGTTATTTGCGTGAATATAAAAATTTAATATTAAACAAAAAGTTGCTCCCAGAGAGTTATATATTTTTTAGACTCAGTGTAT
>CAPOZU010000017.1 GCA_948676835.1 uncultured Clostridia bacterium | reverse complement strand
ACAATATCATTTCTGGTACTCTCTTTCAATATTTTATTTTCATTTTACTTGTGACATATCTATTTTAAACCTATATTTTACTTTATACTTATTTATAATTAATATACTTATAAAATATCTTTTAGTTCTCTTAAATTTTTTATAACATTATAATTATTTAATTTTAGATTTGATTTATCTCTTTTTCCATTATAATCAAATAATATTGCTTTCATTCCAATATTACTTGCAGCTAGTATTTCCTTATCCTTACTATCTCCTATCATAATACATTCACTTGCTATACATCCAATTTCATTTAATACTTTTTCAATTGATTTTTTATAAGGTTTTAATCCATATTCCTCTGGTCCAAATACTTTTTCAAAATATTTATCGTATCCTATATTTTTTATCCTTTCATATTGAGCATCTCCAAAGAAATTAGTGTATATGTATAGTTTATATTTACTTGATAAATATTTTACAGTTTCTTCATCAAGTAGAATTTTTCGTATCCAATATTTTCCAATAACATCACACAATCCATTTATTAGTTCTATATTATAATTTCTATTTAAATGTTTATTTAAATAATCTAATAAACCTTGCTTAGTAAAATATAGTTCTTCTTCTGTTACTGAAATTTCGTATTCATCAACAGCATCATAAATCTTATGATAATCTTCAACATCATAATTTAAATTTTTCAAAACAGTTTTATATGTATTTATATCTTCTTCTTCATCTAAAATAATTGTATTATCTAAATCAAAAATTAAACATTTAATCATTCTAATCACCTTATTTTTTATTTGGTATAATTATATCATATAGAATAAAAAAATAAAGTTCTGATTTAAATCAGAACTTTATTTTTTATTTCACTTCCATGAATATTGGTAAAATCATAGGATTTCTTTTGGTTTTTTGGAAAATATATTCTCTTAATGAATCCTTTATTGTAGATTTCATTACAGACCATTCTGTAATATGACTATCTACACATCTCATGACTTCTATATTTATTAATTCTTTTACTCCATCCATTAGATTTTCAGATTCTCTTACATAAACAAACCCTCTTGAAATTATATCAGGACCTGCAATAACATTTCCAACTGAATCCATTGTTAATACAACAATAATTAAACCATCTTGAGATAAATGTTGTCTATCTCTTAAAACAATGTTTCCAACATCTCCTACACCTAATCCGTCTACAAATACTTTTCCAACTTGTACAGAACCAGTAAGTTTTGCTTCATTTTCATTTATTTCTAAAACTCTACCATTCTTCATTAAAATAATATTATCTGCTGGAATTCCAACTAATCTGGCTGTATTTCTATGAGCAATTAGTTGTCTATATTCACCATGAACTGGTATAAAATATTTTGGTCTAACTAAAGATAACATCAATTTTTGTTCCTCTTGGCAAGCATGTCCAGAGACGTGGACATCAGCTAAAGAACTATATACAACCTCTGCTCCAATCTTCATTAAATCATCTATTACTTTTGCAACGAATTTTTCATTTCCAGGAATTGGAGTAGCAGAAATTATTACTAAATCATTAGAATTAATGTTTACTTTTCTATGCTCACCATTAGCCATTCTTGTTAAAGCAGACATTGGTTCTCCTTGACTTCCTGTTGTAATTATTACTAATTGATCATCTGAATAATTTTTTATCATATCTATTTCAATAAAAGTATTTTTTGGAGCATGAATATATCCAAGTTCTGCAGCTGTATTTATCATATTTATCATACTTCTTCCACATACTGCAATTTTTCTATTATTAGCAACTGCAGAATTAACTATTTGTTGAACTCTATGCATATTTGATGCAAATGTTGCTATTACAATTCTTTTTTTACAGTTTAAGAAAAGTTTATCAAACACTTCTCCTACAGTACTTTCAGACATCGTATACCCTTTTCTTTCAGCATTTGTACTATCTGAAAGTAAAGCTAAAACCCCTCTATTACCTAGTTCAGCTAAACGACCTAAATCAATTTTTTGGTCATCTATTGGTGTATAATCTATTTTAAAATCTCCTGTATGCACAACAGTTCCAACTGGTGTGTGAATTGCAAGCGCAACAGAATCAGGTATACTATGGCAACTTCTAATAAATTCAACTCTTATTTTTCCAAGTACTATAATTTGCCCTTGCTTTACAGTATGAAGTTTTGCTGTTTTTGTTAAATGATGTTCTTCTAATTTATTTTGAATTAATCCAATAGTTAATTTCGTTGCATATATTGGAACATTAATTTCCTTTAAAAGATATGCAATTGATCCTATATGATCTTCATGTCCGTGAGTAATTACTAATCCTCTAATTTTTTCTTTATTTTTAACTAAATAAGAAAAATCTGGAATAACTAAATCTATTCCTAACATATCATCTTCTGGGAATGCAACTCCGCAGTCAACTAAAATAATATCATTTCCATATTCAAATACTGTTATATTTTTTCCAATTTCTTCTATTCCACCTAATGGTATAATTTTTAAATTTTCTTTCTTAAAAGAAAATTCTTCTTTAATTGCTAAAGGTTTATCTTCAACTTTAACAACAGCTTTCGAATTATGTTTTACAACCATTGGTTTCAAATTTTCATTTTTTGTTTTCTTAGTGTTTGATTTTTGTTTTCTTACGTTTTTTTGATTATTTGTTTTTTTTGCCTTTTCATTTGATTTTTTTATTTCTTCCATTTCTATTTGTATATTAAACAAACCGCCCGTTTAATATACTCTCCTTTCTCACAAATTTATTTTCTCGTATCTATTTTAAAATTTATAGTTAAAGATTGCATACAAAATAAGGTTTTCTGAAAACAGAAAACTAAAGAACAAAAAAAGCTAATCTCTCTTTGCTTTTTTATTGTTCTTAAAAATTTAACATTATTTAATTTTTCCCGCACATTTTATCTTTTATATTTTCCGAACTAATCTTTTTTATATAAATCTCATTAATACTAAGGAATATTATACTATTTTTTTATATTATTGTCAACTACTCGCTTTTTTAATCAATTAATTAGAAAAGGACCCCACTTTTTACGGTGAGGCCCTGATGCAAATTTCGCATCATCTTTTAAACATTTGGAATTGTGTCTACGCCATAGAGCCACTCAAATCAAGAGGTATCTGAAGCATCAATGGAATATTTTCCACTTTTTTTCTATGATACTCCTCACTTGCTCTCTTGAAATCATTGCCGGCAGACATGTACTTGTGAAGCATAATATCCCACGTGGAGATATGAGCGTTCAAGTCATTAGGATTGGTGTCTACTGCGGGCTTCACGTGCCATACATCGTTTTCCGCATAGATTGCAATCAGGTTGAATTGTTCCACCAGAGCAAAAAACTCCTTTCGCAGTTTCAGATCAACCACAAAATCAGCCGTCCTGGGTTCATAGTGGTGTTTCACATTCTGAAACCGAATAGAAAAGCAATTATCAAGCATCTTGTTGGCAATTACCATAATGTTTCCTCCTAAAATTGACAATTTTGTTTTTATTTGCAATTTTTATTATATCACTCTGTCATTTTTATGTCAACTAGTGTAATATTTATTAATCTATTGTTGCTCCGATTATTCCTGCATCATTTTTAAATACAGCAGTAACAATTTTAGGCTTAGTATCATTAAATGTTGTATTGGGTTTATTTATCTCTTCTATTAATTTATTTAATACTGGATGTCCTTCATAATAGGAAAAACTTCCTCCAAAACAAATAATCTCTGGTTCAAAAATATCTATTAAATTACAAATTCCTATTCTTAAATAGTCTATAAAATCATTAATATCATCTTGAACTTGATCATGATATTTTACCATTAAATTTTCTCTTAAGAATTGTCCTGAAATATCTGTACTATCAATATTTAAAGTTTTAGTTATTCTTTCTTTTAAAGATTTTATTGAACAATATCTCTCAAAACAACCTTTCTTACCACAAGTACACTCTATTCCATCTTTTACTAACGTCATATGTCCAAATTCAAAACCTGAATATCTTTTAGGTTCTAATAATTTACCATCAATAAAGGCTGCTCCTCCAAGCCCTGTTCCTATATTTACAAAAACACAATCATCATAATCTTTCATTGAACCATATCTTTTTTCTGCTAATGCTGCGCATTTTCCATCATTTCTAATTTTTATATTTTTGTTATATAATTTTTCTAATCTAGACTTTAAATTATATTCTTTAATATTTAAATTTCCAGATGTTATTTTTCCACCTGATACAGTTCCAGGAGATGCAACACCTATTTTTTCTATATTATCTAAAGTTAAATTATTTTCTACTAAAATTTTATTTACAAGTTCATCTATATTTCTAACAATTGCATTTTCTATATCTCTTCTATCATCCTCTGAAAAAAATTTATCTACTGTATACTTCAATTCAGAACCTTCAACTAATCCTACACCTATATGGCTTCCACCTAAATCAATTCCTAAATTCATATGTACCCCCTTTTTGATTAAACAAATAGAAATCCTCCCAAATAAACTTGTATACATGGAATTAATATTATTATTAAAAACAATATCAGCACAATTCCAATAACACTATATGAGATTTTTGGCAACAATTTCATTACTTTTTTCGTTTCTTTTTCAATTTCTAAATCTACATATTCTATTATCTTTTGTAATGTTTCTTGTGTATTTGATCTTTCACTTTTTTTCAATATTTCAAGCATAATTGGGTTTAATATTTTATCTTTTTCAAAAGGAGTAACCCATGATTTTCCAACATAGATATTACTTATTGATTTTTCAATTGTAGCTATCATATATGTATTATCAATAACATTTTTACTAACTTCTAATGCATCCTGAAATCTTATTTTATTTTTAATATTTATATTTAAACATCTAATAAATCTTGAAAAATCTAACAAATATAATAATTTCCCTAATAAAAAATTATTATATTTGAAATAATCATATTTACTTTTTCCTTTGCTTGTATTTATATATCCAATTATTCCAAAAATAATTAATCCTATAGCTAAAATTATAATATACCAATATTTAATTATAAATTTTAATCCATATGATAATATTTTTATTCCTAAAGGAATTCCAATAATATTTCCATTAGATGCAAATATATCTTCAATAAGTGGCATTCCAATTAATACAGCTAAGAATATCATTATTAAATTTGCCAAAAATATTGCTATATGAGGAATAATTTTTCTTTCTAAGTTGCTCTTTAAGCATTCTTCGTCTTTTAAAAATATAATTGCATGTTGTAGAGACTCCTCTAATAAATCATTCAATTCACCTGTTTTTATAATATTTCTATATATGTAAGGAAATATGTCTGGATACTCTTTCATAGTTTTATACATATATATTCCTTCATCTACGTTATTAATCATTTTATGTAAGATTTCTTTAAATTTCTGATTATTTGTAGTATTTACAAGAGTCATTAAAGCATGTTTATTTGTAAACTGAGATTTTTTTAAAATCAAAAAATCTTGAGTAAATTTTATAAGTTCTTCAGTTGTTATATTATCTGAAAACTTTAATTGTTTTTCCAAATCTAAATTTATTTTTTTCTTTCTTTTGAAATAAATATTAGCTGTCATTTGAGCTTTTTTTATTTTAGAAAATTCTGGAACATTTTCAACACTAATTGGAGTCATCCCATTTTTTTTAAGCTTTTTTAAACATGTGATTTTATCATCTTCTGTCATTTTTATTTTTACAATTTGACCTTGTGGTGTTAATACTTTACATATAAAACTAGACATATTTTCCTCCTTTCTTTAGAATTCATTTAATAATAAAATTAATGTAAATTTATTGGTCCAAATCTTGTAGAATTAAAACTATTAAAATAAATGTCATCTAGGTTATCAACTTTTCTCCATACACCAGATATTCCGTTAAAATTACATTCATCGGAAATATCTTCTACTACTTCTGAAATTGTATTTATATACAAATATTCTCCATTATTATATAATAAATCTTGTTTTATAGAATTTTTCCCATTTTTATATCTAAAATATGAAATATTATCTTTTCTTGAAAAATTAGGTATCCAAGCATATATATAATTTTTCAAATCTAAAGTATATCCATTATAATTTATTTTGCTTGCTATATTTCCTGCAGAATCAATAAAGTTATTTTTCAAATCTTCACCATATATAGGAAATATTAATACTTTTGCCCATTCTTTTGCATAATAATTATACCAATCATTATCTCCTTTGGTTGTTACTATATAAGAATTGGTTTTATAAGAATATTTTATCGGAATAACTTCATATTCATCTAAACTTATTTCTAAATCTTTAAAATACTCATTTGAAATTTCTGGCTTATTACAATTATCAACAATTTCTCTTTGTATTATGCTAGAAATCTCCGATATTTGATTATTATTTTTTATAGTAATATGTACACTTTTTTGAATGTCAAAATTATCATTTAAATCACGTATTCTAAGTTCTACTATACATCCACTTGGAATTTCTGTTCCAAAAAATTTTCCTTGAAATTCATTTCCATTTACAGTTATTACCTGTTCATTTTCTTCAAATGTTTTTGTAACACCAAAAGCAGAAAGTTCATCAATATATTCTTTAATTATTGCATACCTTCTTGAATTCATATTTTCTAATATATTAGTAATAATTATCGATTCTTTAGTGCTATTATTTACATTTTTACTTTCAGATTTTATTTTTAAGCAAACTACAGTAATTAAAGCAGAAATAGTAATTATTATAAAAAAAGATAAAATTGACTCTATAATTAATATTTTATTATTTTTCATACAAAATCGATTCCTATATAAATTTAGGCATATACAAACATTGCATATGCCTTTTAAAGTTATTATTTATTATTAATTGTATTAGATGCATTTTCATTAGTTACAATTTCTGTATCCTTTGTAAATAATTCGCTATCTAAAGCTGTATATACACACACTCCTGCTATCATCATTAGTGCTACGATTAATACTACAAATTTTTGTAATGCCATTTTTCTCATTCCTTTCTAATGGTAATTATTTAGAATTTTTATTTTCAGTGTATTTCCCCTCTGAAGATTTTTTTACTTCTTCTTTTGTAGTATTTTCTACTTTCTTATTTTCTGCTTGTACATTTGTAGAATTTCCTGTTGTTACAGTTGTTACTGTTTTTATAGCTTCTTCTTCAACAGAGGTTGAATACTCTGCAAATGGATCTTTTTTTCCTGTCTCATAATAGTTTTCTGAAACAAATTCATTTAAATCATCTTTTCCTATACTGTAAGATTTTAATAAAGAATCATCTTTATCACTAACAACATCAGAACTATTGTTAGCTTCGATTTCTTTTATGGTTTCTGTTACTTTCTTATCAGCAACATATTCAATAGATTCTATTGTTTCATTTTTATGTGGAATACAATCATAGAATAATAATCCAATAGTAAATATTACTATCATGCAAAGTAATAATATTATAAATATTTCTCTAATAATTTTAGTCATTATTTTACCTCTCTTCTTTAATTATTTACTTTAACATTTGGATTAGAAGTTGTAGGAATTGCTGATAAGTTTTTACTATTTATTGGAACATTTTTTACTGTAAATGTAGCTTGAAGATTTTCTCCGCCTTTTTCTAAAACAAAATCATTTATTTCAAAATTTAATGTATCATCATCTTCTATATTAAAAATATAATTTGTAATTGGAATATAATCTCCAGTTACTGTAAAGTTCAAATCACAAATAACATATTCTGATGATATTGATGATGATGAACTTTTGAATACATCAAATTGAAGTGTAACACCATTTTGAGTGGCATAATTTCCAACAACAGTTAATAAAAAATCAACATCATATAAACTTGAATTATATATATTACTTTCTGTTGTAAGCTCTCCATTTTCCACTAAAGAATCATATTCTTCTTTTTTTTCTTGATATTTTCCAGTAGAAGATAATAACATTTTTTGTGTTGCTCTAAATTCATTTCCGTTTTTTTCATTTAATTCTGATAATAGTACTTTTCTTTCACTACTAGCTTTTTCTATTTCACTATAACTATATACTTTGAATGGACCTATTTTGATACCAGTTCCAACTACTATAACACATATTACAGCTAATAATATTAATAAAGCAACTAATATAATTTTTCTCATGGTAAATCTCCTTCTATTGTAACTTGAACATACGAATCTGTTTTTGTTGCAATTGTTGATTGAACATTTGTAAGAACTTCATCATTTTTTATTGCAGCTGAAAAATATCCTAATTGTTCATATTTAGCAGATTGTACCTCAATTACAATATGCTTTTCATCTGTATTTTCTATTGATATAATTTGAACTTGTTGAGGAATGATATACATTATTTTATTTAATAAATTAGGTATAGCATCTTTTGCTATTACTCTACTGTTTGCCGCATTATTATTAGCTTCACTTAGCGAATCAACATTATCTATCAATGTTGAATATATATTAGTTTGCTCTTCTATCTTTTCAAGCTCATTATTCATATTTTCTAAATTTGCATCAGTTTGAGCAATTTTGGCTTTTACATCTTCAGTTTGGCTTTGAATTCTTTTCATAATATTGCCACCTAAAGTAGAAAATCCAATAATCGCAATTATAAATACTGCAATTATTCTTACTAAAACTTTTTCATTAATATTTAACGGATCTTTTAAAAGTTCTTTCCAATCTTTTACTTCAAATTCTTCTAAAGAATCTAAATCCACATTATCAAATTTAGATATAGGAGAAAAATTTAAATCTTTATTTACAAATCCAAGCCCATCTAAAGCAAGTGATATTGCTGAGTTAACTTCAATATATTCTTTTATTGGAAATTTTAAAGATGTTGTATCTATAAAAAATGGTTTCAAAATTTCACATCTTATTCCATTTAAGAAATCTTGGAAATATAAATCTATATTATTTATTATTGCTCCTGTACCAGAGATATAAATTTTATCAATTCTTTCTTTTGAATTCTTGAATATTTTCTTTGTTTCTTCAGCTATTTTATATAAAACTGGCATTACTACATCTATATATTCATTTTCATCTTCATTTAAGCTTTTTACATCTTGTGAATATATTGTTATATTCCTAAATGCATCATAAGATTTTTTCCAAGACATTTCTACTTTATTTATAGCAGAAACTGCTTTTTCCATTCCTGTATCTAAAATGTCTACTCTATTAATTTGACCTTTTATAACTGTTGTAATTTGTGTTTCATTTTCAATATTTATAATTGCAATATTTTCATCTTCATTTCCATTAATAAGATTAGTTATACTTGTTGATACAGGTGAAATTGATCCAAGTCTATATTTAGATAAATTTTCTACTTTTTGTTCTATATCATTTTTATTTACTGAAATATACATAGATTTAAATTTATCTGGATCCTCTCTGTTGTCCATTAAAATATATCTTGATTCTAAGGCTTTTTTGTCATAACCTTTCTGATCACATAACATTTCAAATTCTATATCTAACGATTTTGTTATATCCTTTTTCTCTAGCAAAGAATATACATCAAAATAATTATAAAGTTCGTTTGATGTATTTATACTTATTGGTGTTTTTATACTATCTGTTTCTAAAATAATTTTTTCTAAGGTTTTTTCTAAATCATCAAATACTTCTACATTAAAAGCTTCAACTTTATAATTATCTTTACTTTTCTTTACTTTTGCATATTTTATTAGGTTTTTATCAACAAAAATTCCTAAGCAACTTAGCATGATTTTCTCCCCTGTATTTTAAAATCGAAAAAACTTATATTTTGCCATTTTTTCTACTTATATTTATACATTTAAATGTCAAAAAAGTCAATATATTTCGCCTACTCTTAATAGAAATGTAACAAATTTTTTCTTATACAGATTCCTTTAATACTCCTTCTCTATACGCTACTAATAATTGTTTTAAATCTTGTATTTCTTCTTTCAATTTTTCCCCAATATCTGTATCTGCAACTCGTTTTCTTGTCAAGATATTTTCTTTTAAAATTGTTTGTGATTTTATATCAGATCCATCAAGTATTGCCTTATTTTTTGATTCAAATGGCTCATTCATTGCTAAAACTAAACCATGTGAATTATAAGTTAAAGTATATCCTGCTATTCCAGTTGTAGATTGATATGCTTTTGCAAATCCTCCATCGATTACAATAAGTTTTCCACCAGCTTTTACAGGACTTTCTCCATCCTTTGCTTTTACTGGAACATGACCATTTATAATATGTCCCTCTTCAATATTCTGTTCAAAATTTTCCAGAATTTTGTTGCAAATCTCTTCCTTGTTTATTAAAGTATAATATGAATTTTTATTTTCTTTATGAGTTTCTTTATCATCAATAAAATATCTTTCAAAAGTTGCTGCTTTTTCTTTTCCAAATAGTGGTGATTTAGGACCACACCATAAATACCACATAAAATCAACCGCTTCTTGATTTTCTTCAGTCTTATCACCCAAATATGCTTTATGGGCAACATTTTCTAGATGATCTAAAAGCTCTTTTCCTTTTAGTGACTTACCAATTACCTCAATTTTATCAAATTCTCCATTTTCTTTCATAGGAATACATCCATGGAATAACAAATTAGAATTAAAAGTCTTATACATATGCCCTTTTGCATATAAGAAATTAACATGTCTATTTAGTTTCTCGCTATGCATAAAAGACATTCTTAATCTTTCAACAATTTCTGATTCTTCTTTTGTAAGTTTATATGGAGATTTCTTGTCAATAGTTGGAAAATTTGTATCATTTAATTCATATTCTTTTCCATTGATTTTAATTGTTCCTTTTTCTAAATCCATTTTGTCAAGTAATAATCTATCCTTCATTTTATACTCAGGATGCTTTTTTACTAAGCTTCCTTCAATTTTAAATTGAATTATTGAAATTGCTTTTTGAATCTTTGCCAAAATAATTTTATCTGTATTACTATATTTAGAAACATCTTTGTTTTTGGGTAAAAATTTCTCACATAAATCATTTTTATAAACTTCAGTTGCAAATATTGATAATGGTCTTATATTTATTCCATATCCTTCTTCCAAGGTAGATAAATTATCATATCTACTACAAATTCTAATAACATTAGCAATACAAGCATCATTTCCACTTGCAGCTCCCATCCAAAGAATATCGTGATTTCCCCATTCTATATCTAAACTATGGAAATCCATCAATTTATCCATTATTATAGGTGCACCTGGTCCTCTATCATATATATCTCCAACAATGTGCAAATGATCTATTGCCATTCTTTTTATTAAATCTGAGATGGCTACAATAAAGCTATCAGCCCTATTTAAGTCTATAATACTATCTATTATTTGATTATAATATAATTCTTTGTTTTCATCTTCCCCCTGTAAATGTAGCAATTCGTCTATTATATAATCAAATCCTTTTGGCATTGCCTTTCTAACTTTAGAACGTGTATATTTTGAACTTACTGCTTTTGTAACTTCAATTAATCTATATAAAGTTATTTTATACCACTCATTTAAATCTTCTTCTTTTGATTTTATTAAATTTAATTTTTCTTCTGGATAATAAATTAAAGTTGCTAGATCTTTCATTTCAGCCTTTGTCATAACTTTATCATATATACTTTCTATCTTACTTTTTATTATTCCTGAACCATTATTTAAAATATGAATAAAAGCTTCATACTCACCATGAATATCACTCATAAATAATTCTGTACCTTTTGGCAAATTTAAAATTGCTTGAAGATTTATAATTTCTTCACTCACTTCTTGAATATTCTTATAAGTTTTACTTAATTGTTTTAAATATTTGTCCATACTAACTCCTTAAAATAAATTACTTTAAAATATTATAGATTTTATATGAATATTTTATGAATAATTAATGTATTTTATGGAAAATATATGTATAAACAATTAAATAAATTCTTAAATATTTTAAAGGAGATGATTATTATTAAACCAATTGAAAGTAAAGAAGATTATCAAGAATATGTAGATTATAAAACTCCAAATTCACCTATTTTAAAAAATTGTATTAATGCTTTTTGGGTTGGAGGACTAATTTGTACAATTGGACAAATTATATTTGAAATATGTGTTTCTAGAGGTCTTGACGAAACTAATTCATATGCAGTAGTATCAATGCTTTTAGTTTTTACTAGTGCATTTTTAACTGCATTAAACGTTTTCAATAAGATAGGAAAATTCGCAGGTGCAGGTTCATTAATTCCTATAACAGGATTTGCAAACTCAATTGTATCACCTGCAATGGAATACAAATCTGAAGGATATGTTATGGGAGTTGGAGCAAAAATGTTTACTGTAGCAGGTCCTGTACTTGTTTATGGAATATCTACAAGTATAATTGTTGGATTCGTTTATTTAATTTTTAATTTAGGATAAAAGGAGTGATTATTATAAAAAAAGTTGGAAAACAAAGTTATATTTTATCAAACCCAGTAAATATAACTTCTACAGCTGCTATTGTAGGCCCTAAAGAAAAAGAGGGGCCCCTACATCAATATTTTGATCAATGCTTAGAAGATGAATTTTGGGGAGAAAAAAGCTGGGAATCCGCTGAAAGCAAAATCATAAAAGAAACTGCAAATATGGCTGTTTCAAAATCTGGACTTGCAACTCAAGAAATTGATTTTTGCTTAGCAGGTGATTTATTAAATCAGTGTATTGCTTCATCATTTGGATTAAGAGAAATTAATATTCCTTTTTTAGGAATGTTTGGAGCCTGTTCTACTTTTGTTGAAGGATTACTAGTTGGCTCTACATTTATTGATGGCGATTTTGCTACAAACATTTTATGTGGAGCATCAAGCCACTTTTGTAGCGCAGAAAAACAATTTAGATTCCCACTAGAACTTGGAAATCAAAGACCACCATCTAGTCAATGGACTGTAACAGGTTCTGGATGCGCTGTTTTAACAAAAAATGGTACTGGTCCATATATAACTGCATATACACCTGGAAAAATTATAGATATGGGCATAAAAGATGCAAATAATATGGGAGCAGCAATGGCTGGTGCTGCTCTTGATACTTTAGTTACACATTTTCAAGATACAGGTCGTTCTCCAAATTATTATGACGCAATTTTTACTGGTGACTTAGGATATATTGGAAAAGATATTTTAATCGATCTAGCATCTAGTAAAGGATATAATATAAAATCAAATTATAATGATTGCGGTGTTATGATATTTGACAAAGAAGCTCAGGATACTCATTCTGGAGGTTCTGGATGCGGATGTATTGCAAGTGTTTTCTCTGGATATATTTATAAACAGCTTCAAGAGAAAAAATATAAAAAAATTCTATTAATGGCAACAGGTGCATTAATGAATTCTACCTCTTCTCAACAAGGAGAATCAATACCTGGAATTGCTCATGCTGTAAGCATAGAAATTTAGAAAGGAGCTCTATATGAATATTGATTGGATGATGCTTTTAAAAGCTTTTTGTGTTGGAGGCATAATTTGTGTAATTGGTCAGATATTAATTGATAAAACTAAACTTACTCCAGCTCGTATTTTAGTTGCATATGTTACTTTAGGTGCAATTTTAGGAGGTTTAGGAATATATAAGTATTTAATAGACTTTGCAGGTTGTGGTGCTACTGTTCCGCTTACTGGTTTTGGGAATCTTTTATCCAAAGGAGTTATATCTGAAGTCTCTACAAATGGTGTAATTGGTGCTTTTACAGGCGGAATTAAAGCAGCTGCTGGCGGAATATCTGCTGCCATCTTCTTCGGATATATAGCATCTCTTATTTCAAAACCAAAAATCAAGAAACAATAGTGTACTTGATAAAACACTATGCAAATGATATAATAAACATATGGGATTTGGCGTTCAACATTTTGGGTGGTTTTCCATTCACTAGTTGGACAAGCAAGATGGGTTTTGGAGATTTTACAACACGAAGGGAGTAAACATTATGAAAAAATCTTCGATCATTAGCAAAATCCTCGCACTGGTGCTGGTCATGACCTGTATCCTCGGGTGCACTACCACTGCTTTCGCCGCTACCACGAGTGATCCGCCGTATGGCTACACATACGATGATGCGGCAAGCAACAGGACTGTCTACAAGTACTTTTCCTACAACAACTCGAAGGATTCCTACGTTGCAAAACGTACCTTCTACAGCAGTGGGAATACTGTTTCCTTCAGTAATGGTACTGTGGTAACCAGTTCTTCGGCAGGCTCTGGGTATCGGTACAATGGCTTCAACACCGAAGGAGTATTCTACGCAATCACCAGCAAAGGTGAACTGCTTGGAATCGGCGGTAACAACAAAGTAATCACCGTTCTAAGCTCTGGAGCTATCGAGCTTTGCTACAACACAGATGATCTGGCAGTAAGTATCAAAACAACCTCCGGCACAAAATCTCTTTCCGACTGGAAAGACGTTTCTGACCCGGGAAGCAACAACAATAACAACACTGGCAATCAGCCGAACGTTCCTAGCACCAGCAAGAACAACAGAGTCGAAGTGTATACCAATTCTGCTGAGGAAATGGTATATGATGCCTATGAGGGTACTACTCTCAAGGTAAGTATCGTTCTCAGTTCCAATGGTAAACACATTCTGAATGTTACCATTGGTGTTCGTCTCTCCGATATCTTGAAGGGCGTGAAGTTCATGGGTATTGACCCTGAATACAACGTCTATCTCTATGAGACTAATGGTACTCTGTACCGCTTCAAGTTCGGAAACTGGTACGTTGCTGAGAAAGTCTATCTCGGAAGTGCGTTCAAAACTTATAAAACTGATGAGAATGGATTCCTCAGTCAGATCGTAACTGAAACTGAGACATATCCTGTAAAGCAGCTCACCACTTCAGATAAGTGGGTAGCCAGCAAAACCTACGCAGTAAACAAAGATACCTATGCTACTTTGTACATCAAAAATACTGTTGAGAGTCACATCTTGATGCTCACAGATGGTGTACTGACCTTGGATGGCAAAAAAGTTAACGACAAGGTTTCCGCTTTCGGATTCATTTCTGAAACAAAGTTCTGCTATATTAAGGACGGAAAAGTCTATCGAGCTACCCTTACCTCGCCTACCAGCAGGACTCGTATCTGTACTGGTGCAAGCACTTTCAACATGAATGACGTCGGGCTTATCACTACTGTGGTTTTGACTAATGGCAAGACCACCAAAATTTCCTAACAGAAAGTTTTATATAGATTGAGGAGTAAAAGCTATATCTGACAAATCCCAATAGTAAACATTCCAAATCTCCCAAAACTCATCGGGAGGGGCGTCTTCGCCCCTCTTTTTTTATCAATTTTTTTCCTTACAGGCAAAAGCGTTCGCAAAAATACCGAACATTTTTTCGAAAAAAGTATTGACATTTTATATTCATAATTGTAAAATAAAACAAACAAACATTTGCGAACATTTATTTTGTAGGAGGATATAAAAATGAATATTTTAAAACTAGTAAAAGCAGCTAATACAAAGGAAAAAGTAGAGTTAAGTAATGATAATTTTTTATTTGGAAAAGATGAAACTTTACAACCAAAATTTGCAAAAATATTTGGTTTAAATTACTATGTAAATATCTATTATTTAAGAATAAATTCACCAGAATTAAATTTAGAAAAAAATTGTATAAATATTCATCTACCTATCGCCTATAGAAAAAAAGATAATCAAGAACTAATAAATATAATATTATTAAAAATGTATACAAAAATTGCAGAAAATGAAATCGAAAACATCATGGAAAAAGCAAGACATGAATTCGATTTTGCTCCTGAAGATTATGAAATTAAGAAAATTCCAGGAGCTTTAGCAACATGTAATAAAGATTTACAAACATTTATTATAAACCCATATATAGTTAGATATTCAAAAGATATCATAGAATACATTATCTTCCATGAATTCTGCCATTTAAAATTCAAAAATCATACAAAAAGTTTTTATGATATGTTAAAAAAATATAAACCAAATTATGAAACACTAGCAAAACAAATAGCCAACTTAAAGTATTAAATATAAATTGGAAAAGAGCGCTAACTATAGCGCTCTCTTCCCAATATTCAGTTTTTATTTACTTACCATTTACGGTTTCTTCTCTGATTCTCAAAAGCACGTCTGATATCGTTATTAGATGCAGGAACTCTTCCTCCACATCCACCTGAATCCACAGAAAAAATCGTTTCGCTACCGCCGCATCCACTTCTACGTTCAGAAACATACAAATACCTGGTTGAGCCTCCACATCCACCTGAGCTTATCGGAATTTTCATTTCTGGGGAACCACCACATGACATAATGTTTACCTCCTTATTGTTTTTTGGTGTTTATCATATTCAAAAATGTTGATATATTTTCATTCTTTCCATCCCAATCATAACATATATCTCCATTTTGAAATATAATCAGGTCATTGATTTCTACAATGTCTGCAAATCTAACTGCTGTCGTCATTACTCCACGGTGATAATTTATTACCAGTTCTTCCTGACGATTTTCATCAAATTTGATAAAAGTACATGTGTCACAAACATTGCAAAAACTATGAGATTGATAGTAATAATTACTTGCCAAAACGTTAATTTCTTTACTATCAGTCATCTCATGAAGATCTGTCTTTCTTTGAATAATATAGTTGCCTCTGAGATTTAAGAGCAGTGAATTCGGTCCACCTTTCATTTTCGCAATTCTTGTCCATCTGCTAACATATTTTCTCAAACTGTCTGCAGAAAAAGAATCTTCATTCTGAGCCACAACATTAATTCTTACAGGCTTTTTGATTGTTGCAATTACCTCATCTTCTGCAATTTGATATAGAATCTCAGAATCCTCTTCAAATGTATGACAATGCCGAGAAATACTAATGCTTCTAATACATTCTGTGGAATTAACAATCTCTATAAATTCCCTACAATTTCTCTTTGGCAAACTTGTATTGATATAAACTACTTTATTGTCAACAATCTTAAGCAACTCACGCAGTTTATCAATATCTGAACTTGGCTCTCCTCCAGTAAAAACAACTATAGGTAAAAATGAATCCCGTATTAACCGCAAACTTTCCTTTAATCTTTCAAAATCGCTTTTAATTCTTTCATAATCTTTTTTTGAAGAACAAAATTTGCAGTTATTTGTACAGTTCCATGGTACATATACTGTAACAGAAAAATCACTTCTTCCAATTGTAAAGTCTCTAACCATAATCTCTCTCCCTTTTTAATTGAATAAACGGTTAATTTGTTACATAAGTGCCAAAATAAAAACTATAATCATCCTAGATTTATTCTTCTATTGGATATAATATAAAACTTAACTGCCTAATATTATATAGCAAAGCATCTAAAAAGTCAACATTATGTAAACACTATTAAAAAGAATCCATTCCATTTGATGAAATAGATTCTTTTACTTATTATTTAATTACAATATTATAAATTTTACCTTTTACATATATTTCTTTTACAACATTTTTTCCATTAATAGCATTTTGAACAGTTTCATTGCTATCAACAATAACTTTAACATCTTCTTGAGATGCATCTTTTGGTGCTACAACAACAGCTTTTACTTTTCCATTAACTTGAACTGGAATTTCAATCTCATCATCTATAGTTTTAGCCTCATCATATGATGGCCAAGGTGTTTCATTAATAGTTTTCTCTTCACCTAAAACACTAAATAATTCTTCTGTCATATGTGGTGCAAATGGATTTAATAATTGTAAAAATGTTTTATATTCTGCTTTATTTATTTTTTTATCTTTATAAAATTCATTTGTCATTTTCATAAATTCTGCAACAGATGTATTAAATTTCATTTCTTCAATATCTGAAGTTACTTTTTTAATCGCTTTGTGCATCATTTTTTCATGTTCTTTAGAATATTCTTCCCCATCTACTAAAATTTCTTGCATATTCCATACTCTATCTAAGAATTTTCCACAACCACGAATAGATTCCATAGACCATGGAGCTGTTTGATCAAATGGTCCCATAAACATTTCATAAACTCTAAATGTATCTGCTCCAAATTCTGCAACTATATCATCAGGATTAATAACATTTCCTTTAGATTTAGACATTTTTTCTCCATTTCCACCTAAAATCATACCATGAGATGTTCTCTTTTGATATGGTTCTTTAGTAGGAACTACACCTATATCATATAAGAATTTATGCCAAAATCTTGAATATAATAAGTGAAGTGTTGTATGTTCCATTCCACCATTATACCAATCAATTGGTGACCAATATTCCAAAGATTCTTTTGAAGCTAATGCCTCATTATTATGTGGATCCATATATCTTAAGAAATACCAAGATGATCCTGCCCATTGTGGCATTGTATCAGTTTCTCTTCTTGCATCTTTACCACAACATGGACATTTTGTTTTTATCCATTCTGTTTGTTTTGCTAGTGGTGATTCACCATTTTCTCCTGGTTCATAATCTTCTATATCAGGAAGAACTAAAGGTAATTCTGTTTCTGGAATTGGATTCCAACCGCAATCTTCACAATACACCATAGGTATTGGTTCTCCCCAATATCTCTGACGAGAAAATACCCAATCACGTAATTTATAATTTACTTTTTTCTCACCTAATTTATTTTCTTCTATATATTCAATTGCCTTTTTAATTGCTTCTTTAGATTCTAAACCATCTAAGAATCCTGAGTTTACAGCAATTCCATTGTCAACATCTGTAAATGCTTCTTTCATATAAGTATGTGAATTATCTGTATTCATTAAATAATCAAATTTTGCTTCTAATTCATTTTGTAATCTATCTGTTTTTGTCTCACCTTTAGGCATTATAACTGGTTTTATTGGTAAATTGAATTTTTTAGCAAATTCAAAGTCTCTATCATCATGAGCAGGAACAGCCATAATAGCTCCAGTTCCATAAGTAATTAAAACATAATCAGAAATCCAAATTGGAATAGCTTCATTTGTTAAAGGATTTATTGCTTTAATTCCCTTTACTTCAACCCCTGTTTTTTCTTTGTTAAGTTCAGCTCTTTCAAAATCTGATTTTAAAGCAGCTTTTTCTTTATATTCATTAACTTCATCTAAGTTTGTAATTCTATCTGCATATTTTTTTATTAATTCGTGTTCTGGAGCTACAACCATATATGTTGCACCAAAAATTGTATCTGGTCTTGTTGTATAAATTAGTAAAGTATCATCAGTACCTTCTATTTTAAAGTTAACTTCTGCTCCTTCACTTCTACCAATCCAATTAATTTGTTGAGCTTTTATTTTATCTAAGAAATCTATATCATGTAAATCATCAATTAATCTTTGTGCATATTCTGTTATTTTAAGCATCCATTGTGATTTCTCTTTTTGTACAACTGGACTTCCGCATCTTTCACAAACACCATTTACAACTTCTTCATTTGCTAGTCCAACTTTACATCCTGTACAGAAATTAATTGGCATTGTAGCTTTATAAGCTAAACCTTTTTTGTATAATTGAATAAATATCCATTGTGTCCATTTGTAATAATCTGGATCTGTTGTATTCACTTCTCTTGACCAATCAAAAGAAAAACCTAAAGATTTTAATTGTTCTCTAAAATGATTAACATTGTTTTCCGTTGTTATTTTTGGATGAACATGATTTTTGATTGCATAATTTTCAGCAGGGAGTCCGAAAGCATCAAAACCAATTGGATATAAAACATTATATCCTTCCATTCTTTTCTTTCTTGCAATAATATCTAATGCAGTATAGCTTCTTGGATGACCAACATGTAATCCTTGACCTGATGGATATGGAAATTCTATTAATCCATACCATTTTTTCTTATTTGAAAAATCTTGTTTTGCATTAAATGTACCTTCTTTGTACCATTTTGATTGCCATTTTTGTTCTACTTCTTTAAAATTATACCCCATAGCTTTCTCTCCCTTATTTTAGTTTCAATGCAAAATATTATATATCAATAATTCAGTTTTTTCAAGTTTTATGAAGTTTTTTTATAATAAAAGAAGAATATGCTTTACATATTCTCCTTTTATACTCTATTTAAACTAAGCTTTTTTTGCAATTTCAGCTAATTCAGCAAATGCTTTGCTATCTGAAACAGCGATTTCAGCTAACATTTTTCTGTTTATTGTTACGTTAGCTTTTTTTAATCCAGCTATCATTCTGCTATATGTTAAACCATTCATTCTTGCTGCTGCATTAATTCTTGCTATCCATAATTTTCTAAAATCAGATTTTTTATCTTTTCTTCCTACATATGCATACATTCCAGATTTCATAACTGCTTGTTTAGCATTTCTGTATCTGTAGTGTTTTGCACCAAAGTATCCTTTTGCTAGTTTTAATACTTTTTTATGTCTTGCTCTTGTTGTTCTTGCTGTTTTTACTCTTGCCATTTATTTTCAACTCCTTCTATTCTAAATTTCATTCTAGTTACCATATGGTAATAATTTTTTAATTCCTGCTACTACAGTTTTGTCTGCGTATGCATCTTGGATTTTTCCTGATTTCTTTTGTCTTGTTGTTTTTGTTGCTAAACGATGTCTTCTATTAGCTTTTGTTCTTTTAACTTTGTCTGTAGCTGTATAAGAATATCTTTTCTTTGCAGCTTTATTTGTTTTTAATTTTGGCATTTTGAAATCTCCCTTCATTTTTTAATTTATTATATTTTTTTTGTTAAAATTACAAACATTGTTTTACCTTCTAAGAATGGCTTTTTCTCAACTGTTGATATGTCTGATAAGTCTTCTACAAACTTATTTAAAACAATTTCTCCTGCTTTTGTATTATTTAGTTCTCTTCCTCTGAATCTAACTGTAAATTTAACTTTATTACCAGATTCTAAAAAAGTTCTAGCATTTTTACTTTTAAAAGAAAAATCGTGTTCACCAATGTTTGGTGTAACTCTAATTTCTTTTAATTCAACAGTTTTCTGATTTTTTCTAGACTCTTTTTCCTTTTTAGCTTGTTCAAATTTGTATTTTCCGTAATTCATTAATTTACAAACTACTGGTTTGCTATTAGGAGCAACTAAAACTAAATCTAAGTTTTTTTCCTCAGCATATTCTAATGCTTTTTCAATAGGAACAATACCTATTTTTTCTCCTTCTGCACCAATTAATTGAACTTCTTTTTCTCTAATTTGTCCGTTTATAGGCAATTCTTGTTTAATAGTAAAACACCTCCAAAAAAAAAATTTGACTTATTTTAAAAAGCCAAATCCACATTTCTTAAATTCCATTATATTATTGAAATTTAACCTTATGCTCACGCTTAAGATAAGGTGAGAAGTGGATACTTCTTCTTAAAACATAAATAATATACTACATTTAAAACCTTTTGTCAAGATTTTTAATATATTTATTTATCAATAATATATTTTAATCATTACAAATTCTCGGTATTCCGTCGTATTTTATAGTAGAATTATATTTTTCAAAAAAACAGCGCCCTCAAAAGACAAGTTTGAGATTCCCTATTTTCCTGAAAAATATTCTACTAATAAAATACTTTGTTTACATTCGAATTCTTCATTTTTAAAATATATTATTCAAAATATCTTATAATACAAAAAAAATAAAAAACCTCTTGATAAAGAGGTTTCATATTATATATTATTTTGTTTTATTGAATATAGAAAGGAATTTATTTTTTATTTTTTGAAAAATTCCTGCTGGTGTTGTATTTTCATTTGCTGGTAAATTTTTTGAATAATATGTATCTGTGCTTGATGTATCTTCATATGATACATCTGTATAATCTTGAATATCAGGATTATTTTGAGTATACTGTTCATATCTTTGTACTGCTCTAGGTTTTGAAAAATCTTGTTTTTCTAAATCTTCTTCATTAGTTACAACTGTTGCAGATGCATTATCAAACAATTTTTCTACACTATATTTTTCTCTCATTTGTTCTTCTAATTTATGTTGATTACTAAGCATTATATTATATAATTCTTGTTTTCTTTTTTCATCTTCACACCAATATTTTAAATGTAACAAAGCAATAATTTCTAATGTATATCTTTTCAAACCTTGATTTTGAAGTGGAACATAAGGATTTATATTAATTTCATGATTTGGATCCTTATAACTATCAAAAAATTCTATCATTTTTGGTGGAACTTTATCTATATATCTTTGATTCATGTGATGTATAATATAATCAACTTCTGCATATGCTTGAATATCTTCTAATGTAATTACAACACTCATTTGTAATCCTCCATATCTTTCTTTTGTATTATCTTTCTATATTATCTTTATTGGCTTCTTGACCAATTTCTGCTTTTCCATTTTCTAAAACTTCATTAACAATTTGTTCTGCTGTTCTTGTATCTTTAGCTAAAGCTTTTTGTTGTTCTGAAACTTTTTGACCAGCCTCAATTGTAGCATTTAAATTTGTATTTTCTGCATTCTCTAAAGATGCTTGTAACAATGCATTTTCATCTTTTGTTGCTGAAATAGTTTCTGCTGAATATTTGGCTATTAATACTAATCTTTCACTAACAGCCTCCATTTTTTCTTCACCAATCCATCCAATAAATGTATATGACATTCCATTTGTTGGCTCTTTTGTTGGTGTTTGTCCACTATATTTAACAGGTTGCCCTTCATTAACCATTTGATGATCTAAAACTGTTTTTCTATCATCATCTAAAAATATAACCTCAAACTGTTCCAAGTGCAGTCCCTCCTATTATCTTTGGTAATTTTTCATTATAATTATATTATTAATAATATTTTTTTTCAAAATCATTTGTATTACATTTTAGATACAATTTTAATACACAAAAAAAGATACGATTTAAAAATCGTATCTTCTTCTATTTAATAAAATTTAAAAATCTTATTAGTTGTTAACAACATCTTTTAAAGCTTTTCCAGCTTTGAATACTGGAGCTTTTGATGCTGGTATTTTTATTTCTTCTTTAGTTTGTGGATTTCTTCCTTTTCTAGCAGCTCTTTTTCTTACTTCAAAAGATCCAAATCCAACTAATTGAACTTTATCTCCTTTTGTTAAAGATTCTGTAACAACGTCTACAAATGCGTTTACAGCTTCTTCTGCAGATTTTTTTGTTTCTCCTGTTTTTGCAGCTACTGCTGCTACTAATTCAGCTTTGTTCATTTAAATTTCCCTCCTAATAGATTTAAGTTATGTAGAATATCTATTATTTTGTTCTACAATATTTTTATTCGCCAAAATAAGCTAAAATCCTTCTTTTTTTAGAAAAAACCTTTATTTTTCAAGCATTTCAAAACCCGTTTTCTTCAAGTGCTTTATTTTTCAAGGGTTTTAAGCATTTTTATTTTTATGATTTTTTTTATATTTTTTAAATTAAATCCTAATATACTAATAAAATAAACTATTATTGCAACTATAATTGATAATATTATGCAAAAGGTTTCTGGTAGTTTTAAGATAAGAAAATAAAAATATATCTTATTTGAAATTAAAATCATTATTATACTTGCAATAACTGGTTTTATAGAATGTTTTAGTAAACTTTCCTCTAAATTTATGCATTTTTTTAAAGATATATATAATATAATAAATGATATTATATTAGAAATTATATTACCAATAATTGCTCCATTTTCATAAATTTCAGGAATAGGAATTAAAATAAAATTTAAAATTGTTTTTATAATTATTCCTATTATTGATGAAATTAGAAGCACTTTTGTTTTTCCAAATCCTTGAAGAATTCCACTTATAGTTTGTATCAATAATGCAAAAACTATACTAAAAGATGCTAAGGATAATAACTGATATCCTTGAATAGCATTAGGAAAAAGCAATTTAAATATTCTTTCTGAATAAAAACACATTCCAAAAGTACATGGAATTCCAATTAAAAATGTACTATAAAATGAAAATTTTATTTTATTTACAATGCCATCCAAATCATTTTTGGCTTTCTTTTCTGAGATTTCAGGAACTAACGCTGTTGAAAATGCCACATTAAATGAAAGTGGCAATGCTACTAATATATCTACTTTTGAGCTCAAAATCCCATATCTTCTTTTGGCATTCTCCTCTCCTACTATATCTTTTAATAATCTTACTATTGTTATTGAATCTATATTTTTTCCTAAATTACCTACTAAAGAACTTATTGTTATTGGAATTGATATGAACAAAATCTTTCTAACAATTTTTAAAATTCTTTCTTTATAAAAATCATTTCCAATTTCTATTTCTTTTTCATTTATATATTTTATATATATGTATATTAAGCTATAAAATGTTGCTAAAGTAGTTGATAAATTTGCAACAGCAGCCATTGCTTCTGTATTATAATTTGAAATTTTTGAAATTATTTCTACTAAAATAATTGTAATTATAGATTTTGCAACTTGCTCATAAAACTGAGATTTTGCAGTAATATATATTTTTCCCTTTCCATTAAAATAACCTCTCATAACAGAAATTATTGAAACAAAAAATATAGCTGGAGATAAAATTCTTAAACTTAAATTAGCTTCTGGAATTTGTATAATATTTTCGGATATATACTCTGAAAACAAAAAAATGCAAACACTTCCAAGAAAACCAACAAAAGAAAAAATTAATATAGCTACTTTTAATATTCTATTTTCATTTTTATAGTCTCCTATAGAATTTTTTTCTGAAATTAATTTTGATATTGCGTTTGGAACCCCTATAGAAGAAATTGTAAGAAGAAGTGCATATATTTGATATCCACTCATATATATAGCATTCCCTTGATCTCCAAAACCTGTTTTATTAGTTAAATATAAGCTATATGCAACACCAAATATTTTTATAAAAATTTGAGAAATTATTAAAGAAAATACACCTTCTAAAAATTTATTTATTTTCATATTAATTATCCTATCTTTATAAATTTTAATAATAAATTGTATTATCCAAGTTGAATTTATATGCTTAAGATATTTTTTGCCAATTTTACAAGCTTTTTTCGTGAAAAGACTTGATTTTTTTCGCATTTTGTAAGATAATAAAGATGTATAATTTTGTTATAAAAGGGATAGATTTTTATGAAATATATAGATATGTTTTTAAAGAAATTAAAAACTGATAGAAATACCTTTGCAACTTATGTTTTAACATTAATTTCGGTATACATCACTATAGATAGAATCTCGGAGATTCTATTTATAATGTTCTCGGGTATTTCTGTGTCATATTGGGGACCAATAAAATACACTGCTGCAATGGCATGTGTAGTATTTGCTTTCTATTTTTCACCGTCCTCAAAGTTTGTTGAAGATAAAAACACAAAATTACAGTTTTTCTATACATATACTATAATTTTATACATAGTTGTAGTATCAATGGTTGTACAATGGATCAATCAACTTGGATGGCTTATGTTATTTTCAGTACCAAACTACTCTCACATAATAACAGAGTTTATGGATTTAATAAAACCTGCATTTTCAGCATTTGCATGGTACATTCCAGTTTGTACATTCTTCCCATTGTTTAAATGGTTATATACTAAAATTGATGATACATTATTTATTAAAGAATCAATTTGGGATTATACTGGTATAGATTTATCAGACAAATCTATTGGTATGGGTCCTTATACTTGTGAAATGTTCCTATGTAAAGATAGAGAAACTGGTAAAGCAATAAAAACACCAGAAACAAGAAGATTTGAAGCAACTTTAATTGTCGGTGTATCTGGTTCTGGTAAAACATCTATGATGTTTGAGCCAATGATTGCTAGAGATATTGAGAAAAAACATTTCTTAAAAGAATCTGCAAAAGAATTAGGTTTTACAGCATTAAAAACAAATATTGCAACTTTGAATTCACCTTATTCTAATGAATATATAAATGAAAACTTCACACTAAATATGCTTACACCTGTAAGCGGTAGAGAAAAAGTATTTAAAACTTATTTTTCAAAATTACTTTACCAATACAACGGAGAAAAATCTGTTTATAAAAATTTAGGAATTACATATTTAGCTCCAGACCACGAATCAATTTCTCATGTTATTGATATTGCTGAAAACTTTGGAGTAAAATATAATATTATAGATCCTAATGATAATGCATCTATCGGTTTAAATCCATTTACTTATGAGGATCCAATAAAAACTTCAATTGCTATATCTTCTATATTAAAAAGAATGTATTTCTCAGAATATTCAACTCAAGATGAATCATTTATGAGAAACATAGTAACTCAAGCAATTGAAAATCTAGTATTATTATTAAAAGAAACTTATCCAAGATTACATGATGGATTACTACCTAACCTAGAAGATTTATTAGACTTATTAAATGATTTCAGCTTAATCGAAGAAATGGCTGAACAAATGAAATCCTTCCCTGATCTTGCAGAAAAATATAGAATTCAGTTAGGATATTTCAAGAAAACATTTTATAAAGATGCATCAAATATTGCTGAAACAGAAAAATATTTACAAGCATCTGCAGCTCAACTTGAAAATCTTCTTAGATATCCAGGTGTTAGAAATATATTATGTAATAGAACAAACAATATAAATTACGATAAAGCTTTAGAAAACGGTGCAGTTACTTTTGTATGTACACGTAGAGGTGATTTAGGAGCAGCTGTTCATAAAGCCTTTGGTCTATTCTTCCTATTATTAATGCAACAATCAGTTTTATCTAGACCAGGTAATGAAAATAACAGAATCCCTCATTTCTTATATATTGATGAATTCCCTCCATTTGTTTGTAAAGCAACAGAAGACATATTCACTTTATATAGAAAATATAGAGTTGGAACTATTATATCATCTCAAAACCTATCTCAATTTGGTACAGTTAATGGTGAAAACTATAGACAAACAATTTTAGCTAACTGTACAACCAAAGTTGTATTTGGTAACAATACACCAGAAGATAATGATTGGTGGGAAAAAGAACTTGGAGAAAAAAGACGTTGGACATTCACACATGATTATCACACTGATCAAGGAAAATATGATGATAACTATAAAGGTATCAAATGGGCTTGGATTCCTTATTATAAAGCTGGTAAAGTTCAGTCTTTAAAATTCAAATATGTAATTTACAAAACTAAAGATTTAAAAGGAAAGAGCTTAATTGGTCAAGCAAAAATAGACTTCTTAGAGTCTAGATATAAAGAAAAACAAAAAATTAAAACTTATAATTTCAGTAGATTTGCAAAGGGTTCTTCAGTATCTAATGAAAGTTCAGATACTTCATCAACTGATAACAGATTTGATTTAAAACATATAAACTTTAATGGTAAACCAAACAATCCAAATGATATGGATCCAATTCAAATGAATCAATCTGATAGCCCATACAGATTTAATAATGAAGATGCTATAACATCTTACAACTCAAATAACAACAATAAAAAATAAAAAAAGGACTTAGTAAAAACTAAGTCCTTTTTTTATTACTCTAATATTTTAAACTCAATATTTTTAGCTTCAAATTTTCCTGTTGTTTCATTTTTAGTAAATTCTGTTAATGATTTATCAAGTGAATCTGCATTTTGTTTTAAGTCTGTAGTATAATATACCTTTATCTTTTCAAATTGTAATCCATTTTTTACAACTTCTTTGAATGTTTCTACCATATGTTTATCATCTTCACAAACTAGAATCAATTGTGGTCTTGCTTCAAATCCTGAATCAAATTGAACGAAGTTTTCTAGAAAGTCTTTGTATAACCTCATTCTATCTACAAATTTCGCTTTCCAGTCATCTTCTCTCCTAACACATTCAAATATTAGACTTAAAGATTTTCCTGCTTTAGCTATTCTTACTTCTCCATGTCCTTTAAAAGCTTTTCCGTTCATTTTAGCTGTAATTGCAGTCTTTACTTTATATCCATTAAAGTTTTTAGATTTTCTCATATATGCAATAATTACTTGATTTCCTGCTAATCTTTTTTTCATTAAAGCTACTGGTTTTGTATTATCTGTAGGTTGCCATTTACATTCTACTTCTTTAGAATTAAGTAAATATTTACCCATTTTTTCCATACAATAAACTCTATATATTCCTTTTCCCTCTTCTGAAGTAAAGTAATATCTAGTTAAAATTTTTGTTTTTACTAGTTGTTCTAATTTTGTATTTAGTTTGTCTTGAGACTTAATGTCTTCTCCTTTAAACTTTAGTATTTGATAAATTTGTCTTGAAGTTAAAAATTCAAATTCATTTACTAAATCTAGTATTTTGAAATGTACATCTGTAATATGACCAAGGTTAATTTTATGGATAATTTGATTTATTGATACATATCCGTCCTTGCCATCAAATGTTTTTATTTCTCCCTCTCTAATAGCGAATGGAGAAACGGTAGTTTTAATTTCTTGATCTTCTACCATTTTTAAATAACCTCCCTTTTTTAGACAATTAAAAGTTTTATTTTCTTTCTGTCTTTAATAATTTTTTTAATATAGACATTTACTTTTTGTCCATATTCCAAGCCTTCCTTATATTCTGCAAGACCTACTAAATTAGGTTTTAATTCAATAAAAATACCATTTTTGAATTTATCTGGTTCTTTAACAATTCCTTCTACAACAGTTTTTTCATTGTAATCTTTTACATTATCATCCCAATTTCCAAGTAGTTCTTTATATGTTAAAACAACTTTGTTGTTTTGCTTGTCTATTGATTTTATCATAACATCTATCTTTTGTCCAATAGAAAATCTTTCCTCTGGTGATTTTATTCTTGAAACAGAAATATCTTCTATATGTAAAAGCCCAACAGGTCCTTGTTCTATTTCAACAAATGCTCCAAATTTTCTAATATTTTTAACAGTTCCTTTTACAACAGAACCCTCTTCAATCTCCTTTTGATATTCCATATCGTTTCCTCTTTCGTAAATTTATTTAAATATTTATTTCAATATCTGTTTTACTTCATCTTTAGTAAGATATCTCCATGTTCCTAATTTTAAGTCTTTAACTCCTATGTTTCCAATCTTTGCTCTATGTAATGCAATAACTTTTTTTCCTATTGCTTCACACATTTTTCTTACTTGCCTATTTTTCCCCTCATGAATTGTAATTTCAACACGAGAAACTTTTTTCTCTTCATCAATTTTCATTATTCTAGCTTTAGCTGGACTTGTTATATAAGAATCATCTATCTTTACACCTTTTTCCAACTTTAAAATATCCTCTTTTGATACAATTCCTGAAAGTGTAACTGTATATGTTTTTGTAATTTCATGTTTTGGATGAGTTACTTTGTAAACAAAATCTCCATCATCAGTAAGAATTAATGCTCCAGATGTATACATATCAAGTCTTCCAACAGGAACAACTCTTTCTTTAACTTTTACTAAATCTAAAACTGTTTCTCTATCAAATTGATCATCTGCTGTTGTTACAACACCTATTGGTTTATTTAGTAATATGTATTTATGCTCTTTCTTTTCAGGTTTTATAACTTTTCCATTATATTCAACTTTATCTTCTTCAGGATTTATTTTACTTCCAAGAATAGCTACTTGTCCATTCACTTTTACTTTTCCTGCTTCAATTAATTCTTCGCATTTTCTACGTGAAGCAACTCCTACACTTGCAAGATATTTTTGAAGTCTCATTTCTTCCATCTCATGCCTTCTTTCTTAATTTTTCTAGTACCTCTTCAAAATACTCTGGTAGCTTTGCTTCAAGCTTCATTTCTTTTCCTGATATAGGATGTTTAAATTCTAATCTATAACTATGAAGCATTTGACCTTCTACTCCAAATGGATTTTTTCCATTTGAATATACAAAATCACCAACAATTGGATAACCTATTTGAGATAAATGTACTCTGATTTGATGTGTTCTACCAGTTTCTATATTTACCTTTAACAATGTATAATCATCAAATCTTTCGATAACTTCAAAATGTGTAATCGCATTTTTTCCATTTTTTGAAACAGCCATTTTAGTTCTATCTTTGTTACTTCTAGCTATTGGCATATCAATTGTAGCTTGGTCTTCTTTAGTTTTTCCCCTAACTAAAGCAATATATGTTTTTTTTACTTCATGATTTTTTATTTGCTCACTCATATTAATATGAGCCTTATCATTTTTAGCAATAATTAAAAGACCTGATGTATCTTTATCAATTCTGTGTACTATTCCAGGTCTTATTTCTCCACCAATTCCAGATAAAGAATCTTTACATTTATTCATAATTGCATTTACTAGAGTTCCATCTGGATTACCATTTCCAGGATGAACTACTAAACCTTTTTGTTTATTTACAACTAATATATCATTATCTTCATAAACAATATCTAAAGGAATATCTTCCGCTTTTAGTTCTACTTCCTTTGGTTCTTGCTTAATTATTGTAATCTCATCTCCTAAAGAAATTTTATAAGCAACTTTAGTTTTATTATTATTTACTAAAATATTTCCTTCTTCTATCATTCTTTGCACCGCTGCTCTAGAAAGATCTTTATCTTTTTGACTAACTGCTTTATCTATTCTTAATTCAACTAAATCTTTATTTAATTCATCAATTTTATAAGTATTTTTTTCCAACATTTTACTCCTAATCAAATTTTCCTTTTGTTATATCTTTTGTAAAAGTTATTTTTATTAGATATATAGGAAGCACAAGCATTCTGAAAAATCTGGATGGTTGCAAAGCCAATCTCCATAACCACTCTATTCCTAACTTTTGAAATACTTTTGGTGCTCTTTGGATTTTTCCTGCCTCATAGTCAAAAGTTCCACCTTGACCAGCTGCAATATCTACTTTAAGTTCATGTTGATGTTTAGCAATCCACTTTTCTTGTAGTGGTGCTCCCATTGCAACAAATAATACATTGGGTTCTAATCTATTTATTTCAGCAATTACATATTCTTCAGATTCTTTATCAAAATATCCTTCATGATATCCAACTATGTTTATATTTGGATAATTCTTTTTTACATTATCTACTGCAAGTTTTGGTACTTCCCCTTTTCCACCTAAAAGATAAAAAGTCCAATTTTCCTTTTCTCCTACTTCTAAAATTTTCCTAAAATAAGCTTGTCCTGGTATTCTTTGTTTAAATGGTGTTTTCTGTTTTTTTCCACCAATCATAACTCCAACACTATCTGGTGTTGCAAGCTCAGCTTTTCGTAATATATCAAAAAACTCTTTATCTTTTTGAGCCATCATAATAAACTCCGTATTAGGAGCAACTACAATTTTACAACTTTTATTACTATTTTCAATTAATTTTTTTGTTATATTTCCAGCATCTTCTATATTAATATTATCTATATCTATTCCTAATATTCTAACTGTATTTCGCAAATTATACACCTCTAATTTTTCCTTGAATAATCTATTAAGAAAATTACTAATAAAATCCAGCCTAATACAATTAACACATCTGCTAAATTAAAAGTAATTGTAAATACTCTTATAAAATCAAATACTCCGCCTCTAAATATTCTATCTATTAAATTACTCATTCCTCCTGATATTGCAAGAGAAAGAGCAATAGCTGTTTTTGTATCTATTCTTTCTAATTGATTTTTTATAAATGAAAAAATTACTGCTAAAATACATATTGTCAAAAATATATTTTTCCCATTTCCTTCATTAAATCCAAATGCCATTCCTGTATTTGATGTTATTATTATCCCCAAATTATCATTTCCAATTGATTCACCATTTAAAATATTAGTAACTAATATTTTACTTGCTTGATCAATTATAATTAGTATTGTTACAACAATAACTAATAATTTTATTGTTTTATTTTTCATTAATTCCCTCGCTAACTTTTTTATTTTGAGTGCGATTATTAAAATTTAATTTTAATTATTTTCTTTTGCTGATAATCTTTCAAAAATTTTGAAGTTTCCTTCATCGTATATTGTTTTATAATTTGAATCATCTTCCAAAATCATTGCAAGTTTTGCATTTGAATATAACATAACATGTGTTACACCATATTCTTTAAATTTGTTTTCATAATTTACAGATATAGCTGGTATGTTTAATGCATCTGAGAAAATATCTCTACCATCTATATTATTTTCTTTATCTTCATTAAATTCTGGTGAATACAAATCACATCTAGAATCAATAAATACTGGTATCCCTCTAAATAGTAAATAGCTTCCATAATTATATTCGTTATATAATTTCATATTATTTACATCTAAATTGCTTAAAATCCAGTCTGATGCATCTACAGGGTATGATGACTTATCTATATAATCACTATGAATATGTGGCTTTATAATATTAGTACTTAGTATTATAAATAAACATATAATAACAATAGATCCAAACCATCCTGTAACAAATTTTTCAATTTTTTTAAAGGTTTCTTTATCATATTTTTCAACCATTGCACCGATTAAACCTACAAGTATTGGTCCACAAATAATTGCAAATATTGATTCTTGTCTCCTTGAATAAAATGTTAATATAGTTAAACCTGTAAGCATAAATAAATCTGGTAATTTTATTTTAGTATCTGTAAATATTAAAATTAGTAAAAATACGACAATTGCAATTGCATATTCATAATTTTCTGCAAGAGTAAGTGGTAAGTGTTCATTTATTGAATCCATTGTATTTCCACGCATTGTTTTTAACAAATAAGTATAAGCTCCATCTCCTGCTGGGTTAAAAATTCCTGTTGATATAGATAGTACCATTACTGCTATAAGTAACAATACTATATGATTTTTTTGAACTGTTATTTTATAAGGATTTGCTCTTATTATATCTCTTTTTCTCTTTCTTTCTGATTTAGCAAATTCTATATTTTCTATTTTTTTAGAAATCTTTTCTTTATTTTCTTCTTTTTTAGTAAATTTATTTTTTATTTTTAAAAATCTAGAAACAGCTCTTAAATCTATATCTAAATCTACAAATGTTGTTAAAAAATATTCTGCTATATATGGTAAGAATAGTACAAAATAGAATGGAAATACAGCACAATGTAAATTTGCTATCAACCAAGCCATTAAAATTAATGGAATTGCATATCGTATTCTTCCCTTTTCTAAGAATTTCTCAATAAAAATTACTTCCCATACAAACAATATAAATGTTACCAGTTGAGCTCTTGCAGCTAGAAAATCTTTCATTAAATATATTGCACAAATTGATATTATAAAAGATACTGGTTTATTTTTTGATTTCTTATTACTTAACACATAAATTGAAATTCCAAGTAATGATGTAAACATCATTGTTGATATATAAATTCCGTTTTGTCCAAAAGAATTATATATTAGAAACATCATTAAATCATATAGCCAATGTGGATAAGTATATGGTAATTCATGCCAAGAAAAATTATCTGTTGTTAAATCAGAAATACCATTATTATAAATATACTCTCCTATTGGAATTGTATAAAATGTATCATTTTGAAGCACTTTTGGCGCTATACAACAGCAAAATATAATAATACATATTGCAGCAACTATATGAAATATAATATTTTTCATTTTGCTTATTTTTTCAATTTTTTCTAATTGTTCACTATTATCTTTCGAATCTATTACTTCATTTTTTAAATTTTCTTCTTCATTCATTTTGGTAAAACTCCTTATGATTATAGATATTTCAGATTATATCAAATAACCTTAAAAAAATATATACTTTATATAAATTTTATAAAAAAAAAAAAGAAACTAAATTAATAGTTTCTTTCTTGGTCTAAATTGCATATTTATGATTGTATTCATTTAATTTATCTTTCAAAAGTTTACTCTCTGTTTGATAAATTTTGTTAAAAAATTCATGTTTAGTAATATAGCTTTCATTCGTCATATAATTTGTAGTAAATATAGAAACATTTGAACAATGATCTATTATTTTTTCACATATTGTTAAAATTTCTAAAAATGCAATTCCACTCTCAACATTACATTTTCCATTTTTTAATCTTTGTATGTGGTCATTTCTATATTTTTCTTTTTGAACCTCTGCAACTTCTTTTAATGCCTCTATTTCTATAGCCATTTGATAATCTTTTTCATTAAAACATTTTATTGTTTTTAAAATTACTTCTTCTGTAATATTATAAATATTCTCGCAATCTTTATAAGCTGATTCTGAAAGTTTTGCATTTTTATCATTCATATCTTCAACTATTTTAGAAAACTTATAAGAATAATCTCCTATTTTTTCAAATTCAGATTCAATTTTTAACAATGTTGTAACTGTTTTAGCTTCTTGCTCGGATAAATCTAAGTTTCCAATTTTAACTAAAAATCCAGTAACTTTTTCTTCAATTTTATCTATAGCATCTTCTCTTTTTTGCATTTTTTCAAGTCTTTTTTTATCAAATTTTTCTAGGAGTTCCATAGATTTTCTATAACTTTTTTCTGCAAGTTCAATCATTTTCTCAATAACAGTATTGCTATTTGTAATTGCTATATTAGGCATTTTTACAAATCTTTCATCTAATAAATTTAATACAGATAAATAATCACTCTCATCGTCATCTTCACTATTTTGCTTATCTCTAATAGTAAGCATTGTTAATTTTTCTATCCAATTAACAAATGGAAATAATATTATTGTTGATACAATATTAAAAATAGTATGGAAGTTTGCAATTTCTCCCATATCTATAGCTGAATTCCAGAATGGAAATCCCACCAAATATTGATAAGTATATATTACAATTAAGAATATTATTGTTCCAATTAAATTAAAATATAAATGTACTGCTGCTGCTCTTTTGGCATTTTTAGAACCACCAATACACCCAAATATAGATGTTGCACAAGTTCCAATATTTTGCCCTAAAATTATAGGTAGAGTTGTTGCATAAGTTATTATTCCTGATGTTGATATAGCTTGTAATATCCCAACAGTTGCTGCAGAACTTTGCAAAAGAGCTGTAATTGCTGCACCTGCTAGAACTCCTAGTATTGGATTAGATAGTGCACCTAATATTTGAGATAGTATAGGTAACTCACTAAAGCTACTTGCTATATCTATCATAGTGATCATTCCCGTAAATAATAATCCAATTCCCATTATCATTTGTCCAATATTTGTAGTTTTCTTATTTTTATTAGTTTCCATCATTATAATACCAATTATAATAAATATTGGAGCTAATGTTTGTGGAGTAAATAAAGAAATTAAACTATCACCACCAATACTTGTAAGCCTTAATATTTGTGAAGTTATTGTAGTACCAATATTGGCTCCCATTATTATTGGAATTGCACTTTTTAATTTCAAAATATCTGAATTAACAAGCCCTACTACAATTAAAGTTGTTGCAGATGAACTTTGAGTTGCTACTGTAATTAGTATACCTGTTAATAATCCTTTAAACATATTATCTGTAGCTGATATTAAAAACTTTTCAAGTTTGCCACCTGATATTTTCTTTAAATTTGTGCTTAATATTTTCATACCATAAATTAATAATGCAACTCCACCAAGTAGTTTTATAACAGATATTAAGATGTTCATTTATATCACCTCTCATTTTATTATATACACATTCTCTTGCATTATATAATTTAGTAAATAGCATTGTCAATGCCTTATGAAAGTTATCTTTGGCAAAAAAATTACGTCCACATACCAACTTTAAGTTAGCACATGAACGTATATAATTTGCTAAAATTTATATAAAATTAATTTATATCTTAAACAACTTCTTCAGCTTGTTCTTCGTTTTCTTCATTTTCTTCACTAGCTATTTCCATACTAGCAATTGAAACTTCGTAAGCAACTCTTGTTTCTACAGTTCCATCTTCATATTTTTTCTCATAATTTCTAGATTGAACTCTACCTGTAATTTTTACTTCTGTTCCAACTTCCATGTTTTGGCAAAATCTAGCATTTCTTCCCCAAGCTATACTTGGTATGTAATCAGATTTATTATAAGCTCTATTAACTGCTAATAAAATATCTGCAATTTCTCTACCAAAAGGTGTTTGTCTATAAATAGGTTTTTTACAAATGTATCCAACTAATGTAACTTCATTTGTTACTTCGTCTTTTTCATCTTCAATCTCTTCTTGTTCGATAATTTCTTTTGCAAATACAGTTAAAATTAATCTGTTTCTTTCATTTTCATAATTATTGTAAGATCTAAATTGTCCTTCAACTTTTACTTTTTTTCCAATTTCTAAATCTAGTGTTGTAAGTAATCTTTCAGATACTGTGATAGGTATTATATCAACAGTTGAACTTAATCTAACAACTTCTAGATTAAACACATAAAATTTTTCTCCGTAAATTTCATGACTGTAACTTTTTTCACTTACTACCTTTCCTACTAATACTAAGTGATTGTTTTCTGAATAATTTGTATTCAATTTTGTTTCCTCCTTAATATTTATCTACTGTATTCTTCATATAATGTTTATCTTTTCTCGTTTTTTAACCTAAAAACAAGTATAGTATACCATATTTTCGCCTTCTTGTCTACATAAAATTGGATATTTTTCCAAATTTATTTCAATATTCTATTTTTTATCACTAATATTTCAGCGAATTTGTTATTTCTGATTATTTGTAACCTTTTTTTATTATGTTAATTAGTTACAAATTTTTTAAATAATCTTCCTCTTTCCTCAAAATTTTTAAAATATCCATAACTTGAAGCTGCTGGAGATAATAAGCAAACAGTATCTTTTTTAGTAACTCTTTTTGCAATATTAACAGCCTCTTCTAGCTCATTTGTAAAATAAATGTTTTTATTTGAATTTTCTAGCCCTTGTTTTATATATTCTCCTGTTTTGGGCAAGCATATAATATTTTCAATATCACTTTTTTTCAAAAAATCTATAAGTTCTTCTAAATTTACTCCTCTATCTTTTCCTCCAACAATAATTGTATTTACATTTTTTATTGCATTTATAGCATCAATAGTTGACTCTGGAATTGTTGCTATAGAATCATTATAATAATCAACACCATTTATATTTGCAACAAATTCCATTCTATGTTCTAGTGGTTTAAATTCTTTTATTGAGCTGACAACTTGGTTTATGTCTAATTTCAAAATTTGGCAAACTGCTAAAATGAACATTATGTTATTTATATTATGCATTCCTTTTAAGTTCATCTTTTCATTTATATACATACATTTTTCTTCATTACAATATATGAAATTATCTTGTAAAAATACCTTATTCTTAACGTTAGGAATATTTTCTACAGAAACAGCATAATCATTTTCTTTATAAGAAAACTTATATTTATTCATAAATTCGTTGTCAAAATTATAAATTAAATAATCATCATTAGTTTGATATCTAGCCAAATTAAATTTAGCTTCAATATATTTTTCTAAAGATTTATAATGATCTAAATGCTCTTCATAAATATCTAAAATAATACCAATTTTAGTAGAATGTTTTACATATTCTAAAGCATGTGAAGAAAGTTCAATTACAGCAATACTATTTTTAGCTAAACTCTCTATATCATTAAATATAGGCTCCCCTATGTTTCCTAAAAGATAAGCATCTTTTTTTTGATCAATTAAAATTTTATACATTAAAGAACTTGTTGTACTCTTACCTTTTGTTCCTGTAATCCCTATACTACATATATCAAAAAACTCTAAAAATAATTCAAGTTGGCTTGTAATTTTATCTTGATATTTTGAAATATCTACATCTTTTAAAGATATTCCAGGAGCTTTTAAAATTAAATCGTATTCTTCTATTCCATTTAAATAGTTTTCTCCTAACGATACTTCTAAGTTTGCATCCTCCATTAAATCTATTTTTTTATCTAACAAATTTATATTTCTATCTGCTATAAATAATTGTTTTTCAGGAAAGTTTCTTCTTAAAAATCTATAACTTGCTTCACCTTCCATACCAAATCCTAAAATTACAATTTTTTTATCTTTTAAATAAGCTAATAATTCTTTTAACATATGTTCTCCTTTATAATTAATCATTCTTAATACATTTGATTTTAATAAAGCTAGAAAAGAAAATAACCATCCAAAATAGCCAATCTCAAAATTTTAGCAAATTCTTCTGGTAGATTATTATTTTCATTATAAAATTCAAGCAAACGTTCTTTACATAATTCAAAATGATTTTTATAATATTCTAATAAGTAAGGTAATTTTGAATTTTGATTTTCCAGATTTTCAATTGTTTTTGTAATCGCAAATCTTATTTCACTATATGTTCCAACACATTCAAATGGTTTTGTTTTTCCATATCCACATAATTCTATAAAAGTTTCTAATAAACTTTCTTTTTCAAATAAATCTTCTCCAAAAATATTTATTAATTTTTCTTTATATAAAAATGGACTTAATATTATATAAACAAATAAGCATTTAGGGCAACTGCAACACCAAACCCATGGCTCTATTTTGCTTCCTACATTACAACTTTTAAAAATACTATGACATTTTTCTATTTTTGAAAAAAGCATTGCAATTTGAATTTCTCTTATAGGCCTTAACATACTGAAATATTCAACATTTGCTTTTAATTTTTTTTGTGCATATTCTCTAAAATCATTCTCAAATTCTATTGTTTTTGAATATTGATGATTAATATTTTCTCCATCAACATTACTTTCATTTGCACTCTCTTCATTTGACAATGCTATATATTTTTTTCCTAAAAGATATGAACATAAATATGATAAAAAAGCAACAATTGCAGAAAATGGAGTATGACCATTTAAAAATCCTTTTTTATTTAAGTCTAATAAATTTTTATCAATTATTCTTTTTACCTCAATAATTTGATTATCCGAATATCCAAAAGCTTTTGCACAGTCTATAGATACTTTTTTTCCACCAATCATAAAAGCAAGAGAATCATCTTTATAATCTTTTAATAAATCTAAAGTTACATTAGAATCTTTTCCCCCGCCAACTGGTATAACACATCCTGATAAATCATCCTGTAATTGTTCTACTTCAATACTTTCTCCTATTGATATAAAGTCTACTAATTCATTTTGTTCAATTTTTATATTATTTATGAATCTAAATTCCCCTAATCCTAAATAAAATAATTTTTTGAACCATTTTTCTTGAAACTCATCTAGTTTTCCACATTTTATAAAAAATTGTGGAGAACATGTTGGCTTAAAATAGCTTATCGCCTCAACCATTCCTAAACTAAAAACTATATTTTTTACAACATTTGAATTTATACTTTTAAAATTAAAATCTTTTTTTAAGATTTCAATTCTAGGATTAAACTTTGTTAATCCTTCTATTTCAAAATCATATTCTATAACAATTTTGTCTTGCAATTCTTCTATTTTGTAATCATTATATATAAACTTAGGGTATTTCTCTCTTAATTCACAAAAATCCATTATCAATTTTCCCTTCATATTTTCTGATAAATAAAAAAACAATTTACCAATATATTATATGCAAATTTATTTAATTTCTTATACATTTTACTGCAAATTGTTAAATTTGTAAATATTAGTAATATCTAATTCTCCCTTATATTAAATAACTTAATAAAAGAAATATGATATATTAATCGCACTCACTTTGTTCGTTTGGTCGCTTACGCGGCGTTACAAAATTAATATATATCATATTCCTTTTATTAAACTTGTTTAAATAAATACGCATTTATATTGATAATATGTTAACAAAATTAATAACAAATTCATAAACTTTAATATAGACAATTTGAAAGGAGTTTATTTATTATGGAATTTGATAAAAAAGTTATTGTTGATGTTGATGGTAAAATAGAAAAAGGAAAACAATTCGATTTAGAATTAAGACTTCCTGAAGATATTAGAAATGTTGTATACGGAATTGTAAAAGATTCTTGTGGCGAACCAGTATCTGACGCTGTTGTTAAATTAATCGAAGTATGTAAAGATGAAAGAAAACCAGTTTCTCATACTTTTACTGATAAAGAAGGAGAATTTGTTTTCGGTCCTCTTTGCCCTCATAAATCATATGCAATTGAAATTTGGGTAAACAGAGTAAAACATGTAAAAATCTGCAAAGTTTGCGAACATGAAGGAAAATGCTTAAAAGGTGTTGACCTTTGCTGTGAAAAAGAAGAAATGCCATGCCCAAAAGTATTATTCGATAAAGAAGAATAATAATTACGAAATTTAGTTGAAAAATTTGTAATACAGCTTTATAATCAATATAATTTATAGGAAATCTAAATTAGTTTTCTATAAAATAAGGCACTAATTGTACTGACTATCTTTCTATATCAGTACAACTTTTAGTGCCTTATTTTTTACATTACATTTTTCATTCTTTTAACAAGTTGTCTTCCTTTTTTCATAACTTTTTTCTTGTTTTGATCTAGATTTTCTGAATACATCATCAAAGTTCCTGCTGTAATTAAGCTTCCTATCATAACACCTTTTGCAAAATTCATAAGCTTACCCCCCTTTTAATTTATATTAAGTATTATTTTCTTTTTTACTTTTTATATACTGACTAAAAAAGTCATATATCTCAAAAATTGCTATTCCAAGTAAAAAAATACCAAAATATTTTTTTAAATTTGAGCTTTCAATATTAAAAGATATTTTGCATCCAGCAATTGCTCCTATAACTCCTGCTATAATTATAATAAATGCATTTTTATAATTTATTGTCTTATTTTTTATATTCATAATAATTGCGACAATTGATGTCGGAATAAAAAAAATCAAATTGCTTCCTTGGATTATATGTTGATTTAAATTTGTAAATATTCCAAGTAATAAAATTAAAATAGTTCCTCCACCCATTCCAAGAGCCGCCACCATTCCAGATACAATTCCAATAATAATTTCTCCCATAATTCTCCTAAATAATCATCTTTATAGCTGCATATATTAAAAATATAATAAAAAAGATTTTTAATATATTTTTATTTAATTTTATTAGTAATTTTGAACCAATTACACCACCTATAATTCCACCAATAGCACATTTTATTGATGTACTCCATTCAATAGAATCTTGTTTAAAATAAAAGAAACTACTAGTTAATACCATAAAAAATATACACATTATTGTTGTTGCTCTTGAGGGAACTTCTTCCTCTTTTAAAATAAGAGTCATAAATGGAACTAATATCATTCCACCACCTGCACCAAAAAGTCCACTAACTATTCCAGCTAAAAATCCTGCAATTATACATAAAAAAATACTCTTTTTCATAAGAGTATTTTTTGCTAAATTTATTTAATTATTCAATATTTTCATCTTTTATGTAATACTTAGTTCCAAGCATTTTATCTGGAAGATATTGTTGTTCTACCCAGTGCCCTGGATAATTGTGTGGATATTTATAACCTTCACCATATCCAAAATCTGACATTCCCTCGGCTGGCGCATTTCTAATATGCATTGGAATTGTACCTGTATCTTTATTGGCAACATCATCCATAGCTGCATTTATTGCATTATAAGAAGCATTTGATTTTTTAGAAGTTGCAATATATACAGCTGCCTCTGATAAAATAATTTTTGCTTCTGGCATTCCGACCATTGTTACTGCTTGCATTGCAGATGTAGCTAAAATTAAAGCTTGTGGATTCGCCATACCAACATCTTCGCTAGCTGCAATTACAATTCTTCTTGCTAAAAATACTGGATCTTCTCCTCCATTTAAAGCTCTAGCTAAATAAAATACTGCTGCATCTGGATCACTACCTCTCATAGATTTTATAAAAGCACTTATATTATCGTAATGACTGTCTCCAGTTTTATCAAACATTGCTTTTCTTTTATTTAAACTTTGACTAGCTATTTCATTTGTAATTTCTATAACGCCTTCTGCATTCATTTTTGTTGTTAATACAGCTACTTCTAAACCATTTAATGCTGTTCTAACATCTCCTCCTGAAACTTCTGCAATTGTTTGCAAAGTTTCATCTGAAATTTTTATATTATAGCTTGCTAAACCATCTTTATTTGTAAGTGCATTTTTTAAAACTCTATAAATATCTTCTGTTTTTAGAGGTTCTAATTTAATAACCATTGATCTTGAAATTAAAGCTTTATTTACTTCAAAATATGGATTTTCTGTAGTAGCTCCTATTAAAATTACTGTACCATCTTCTACAAAAGGAAGTAATGCATCCTGTTGAAGTTTGTTGAATCTGTGAATCTCATCTATAAACAATATACATTTTCCACTTGGATTTAATAATGGATTATCTGCCTCTTCTATTGCTTTTTTTATATCTCCAACACCAGAAGTTACTGCATTTAATTTTGTAAATTTATATTTTGTTGTTTCACTTATAACTTTAGCAAGTGAAGTTTTTCCACATCCTGGAGGTCCCCATAAAATTAAACTAGATAATCTATCTGCTTTTATTGTTCTATATAATAATTTATCTTTTCCTACTACATGCTCTTGACCTACAAATTCTTCTAAAGACTTAGGTCTTACTCTATATGCTAATGGTTGATTTAAATCCATAATTATTCCTTTCTACCTTGATAAAATTGATAGTCCTTTTTTAATAAGTTCTTCAACAGATACATCTGTGTTTGCAATTTTTTCAAAAGCTTTATCAATTTCTTTTTTATTATATCCTAATATTTGAAGTGCTTGTACAGCTTCATTAACATTTTCACTATTTTGTACAAAACTAATTTCTGTTTGTTCATCATTTTTAGTAAGTTCTTCTTCTGATTTTAATTTGTCTTGTAATTCTAATATAATTCTTTGAGCTGTTTTGGGACCAATCCCAGGAATTTTCTTTAAAAGAGCTACATTATTTGAAATAATCGCACATGCAAAACCTGCTGGAGTTATATTAGAAAGCATTGCTATTGCTGACTTTGCTCCTATTCCACTAACAGAAAGTAATAGTTCAAACATTTTTAATTCATCATGATGTAAAAATCCATATAAGCTAATATTATCTTCTCTTACATAATAATAAGTATGTACTTTTACTATTTTTCCAAGTTCTCCTATTTCATTTATTGAAATATTAGACATAAATATTTTATATCCAATTCCACCAACATCTATAACTACATAATTTGTAGATTTTTCTTCCAAAGTTCCTTTTATATATGCAAACATTATATTATCTCCTATTCATATCTATTTATTATAGCTTAGTTCTTAGCGAACATCTTTTTGCTATATTCTATCACAAAATTATTATTTTGCAAGAGTTTTGAAAAAATAAATTAAGAATTTTATCTTGATTTTTGTGTTTACATAATATATAATTGATATGATATATTTTTGTAACTGTTGTCTTATTTTCACTTAATAATTTATAGGAGAAGTATGGAGACTTGGGGCTAGAAATAGCCCCAAACGTTTATTAAAAGGAGTATTTATGGGAACAATTGCTGAAACATTAAAACCCACTACAAAAAATGTAACTGAAAAATTTATAACTAATACAATGTATAAATTAATATTTGATGAAACTTTGCCAAATTTTAATTTTGATTTTAGAGAACCTGAAGCAATAAATTTTGTAGAATATATTTTAAAAAGATATTGCAAGAAATACAATTTTTATTATAAAGAAGCTTCACAAATATTGGAACATATAAATTCAAAAGATTTTAGTAATGAAAGACCTGTAATAATAATACATAATTATCAGGATTTCTTTGAATTACTAAGACAATTTTACGAAAAAGATATTGAATTGTATTTTCAAAGAACTGGTGCATCTGGATTTCCTTGCTATGAACAAACTAATTGTTTTGAACAGATTTGGCTAAGGGCAGTGCCAGAAGATTTCTCTGATCCTGAACAATTTTTAAGAAAACAAGTTGCAATGATAAAAGATACTACATTTGATAAATATAATCAAGAAACCTATATTGGTAATTTAAATAGACTTGGAAACCATCCAATATGTGTACAAAATAAAGTTGCTAGAACTTGGGATGAAACTTCAAGAGAATTTGAAATTACTATTTATAATAAATCAGAATATGATAATAAGCAACTTTTTAATAGAGCTCATTACACTTTACCTGTCATCAGATATGGAATTTATGAAAAAGATGGTAAAAAATATGTCATATTGGCTCTATTCAGAATAAAAGATTTGATAATATTACTGATGATAATTTAATCACACATATAAAAGATGCTAGAGCAAGTTTAAATAAAGGAAGTTTAAAAAGAGAAAATTATTTAGAAAAAGTCGAACCTCTTAAATTATTATCACTTAGTATTTTTATGAATTTCTTAAGTAAAGAAGGTATCTCAGAAATCGAAGTTCCCAGTATGCTTGTTCTAGATTATGAATATCATACAAAAAGAAGTATCCAGGCAAAAGCTCAATTTGATAAGGAATGGACTAAAGAAAAAATACAAAAACGTCCAGAAGCTTATCAAAGAGATTTACAATTTTTAGGCATGAATTACAATAAACAAGATACCATTAGTGAAATTAAAACAGAAAGACTTTTATATACAGTAAAACGACTATTATCTCATTATCCTGATGGAAAAGTATTAAGTTATCCTGGAGATTCAGACAGTTTACTACATCTATCTATCCCACCTATAAAAAATAAATCAGATATTAATGGTGATATTTTAAAAAGTATGTATTCTTTAGTGGATAATACATACACAAAATCTATACAAGAAAGATAGTAGTTATTGAATATTATTAACTACTATTTTTCTTTTTGCAATTTTATGTAAAGTATGATATAATATTTCTACCCTTTAAACAAAACTTATATTAGGAGGACATCTTATGGCAAGAACGTGTATCCGGAAGTGTAAGAATTGCGGTGAATACACAGAGCAGATTTATAAAGGAAAAGAACCACTGTCCGATGAGGATAAATTCATGACCATAATGCTTGCTCTGGTAACCAGCGGTCTGTGGCTGCTATTCGCCGCCATTTTCGATGACCGTCCAAAGTTCTGGCAATGTTCTAAATGCGGGCATATTCATAAAGTTCGCGATTGAAAAAAAGACTAGGCACCTGCAAAAGCAGTGCCTAGTCTTTTTATTTTACTATAAATTGTTTATATATCCCACTAATATAGGTTTAAAATAGATATGTCACAAGTAAAATGAAAATAAAATATTGAAAGAGAGTACCAGAAATGATATTG
>CAPOZU010000016.1 GCA_948676835.1 uncultured Clostridia bacterium | reverse complement strand
CCTTGATTGATTTGGTTTTAGGCAAAACAATTTTATCAAAGAAGTTAGATAGATGCTATTTTTTTATAAAAAAGCTGGAGTTTTTTGCCACCCCAACTAAAATTATAGAACCTATATAAAGGAATATGATAAACAAAAACCATATTTTGCATTAAAAGTAGATGATATTAAAGTTTTACAGTCAAATAAATAATTAAAAAGACTTGGGGAAGATTAATAAAGAATACAGAAATTAATGAAAAATGCTAGCTAAGAATTTTAGCTGGCATTCTTATGTAATCAGAGGGATTTTCTTGAAAATTATGTAAAGCTATGATATAATGCTATTTGCATAAGTAATAAGGACTTAATTGTATTACTTATTTTCTATACTTCACTAATGTGAGTGTGGAAAGAATTACTCCTTAGTGATATCCTATGTAACAAGTAAACAACAAATTAAAAGGAGGAACTTCTATGGTATTGCGGACTTATTGGATTCTGATTGCGGTGGCTATTATTGGAGGGATAATTGGTGCGATTTTTAGAGCAGAGCAAAAGAAAGCTGATTATCACGGTGGTCAAAAATACGTTAATATTATTGATAATATTGTAAAGGCAATTGATTTTCTTGAGAATTGCTATATTGGAATATTTATCATTTATAACGTTTTTGTGCTTGGCTATTGTATTGTAGAAAAACATTTCTTTTTTATGATTACGCCAAGCGCGTTTCTGCTTTTCATAATATTTATTATTATTAGTGAAAAAATCGAAGCCTTTAGCTTTCTTACTGAAATAATTGCTATAATAGCTATTACAGTATGGTTATGTTATACATTAATATTCTCAATGCTTGTTTTTGATACGCCGATAAACGAGAAAGATGTTGAAAATAAAGCAGATCTTGTTAATACTATTGATATTTTGGAGTTTACACAAGCTCCATATAATAATATCACAGGAAGAAGGTATTATATCAAGTCTGCTCCGAGCAGTGCGTATTACTATGAAGTAAGAACTGAAAACGGCGGAACAACTACTAAGGTTATTGATGGCTCGAATAGCTATGTGGAAAAATTCGAAAGTGACGAATATATGAGTAATCCTCATATTGATGTCTACAGAAATTACACAATCGAACATTATAAAACCTGGTATGGAAATGAGGTTACAAAAGAAGCATCTTCAAGCTATAGCTACTATATTTACACACCTGTAAATAGTATGTTTTATGAAGAATAAGTAAAATGTAAGAGGGGAGCCTAAGCTAAGGCTCCCCTTTTGGCATTATATAAAAAATAAAATTTTTTATATAAATTAAGAAATAAATCATTTTTAATTTTTCTAATTTATGGTATACTAAATAAAGTGAAAATTAGTTCTAAATTATAAATTCTATAATATACTAGAGAGAAAATAATTTTTAATTAAAATAGTGAGGATTAAATGATTTTTAAAAAGGTAATTATTTGTCTATTAATATATATATGTATAATTAGTAATATATTTGCAGTAGTATTTGCAACAGAAGATATGAACAATCAAGAACAGCCTCAAGAGGGAATGCAAATATATTCAGAATCAGCAATACTAATAGAAAGCACAACAGGAAAAGTTTTATATGAGAAGAACATGAACGAAAGAAAGTATCCTGCTAGTATAACAAAAGTTTTAACAGCTATTATAGCTCTTGAAAAATGTGATTTAGATGAGGTTGCTACAGCAAGTTATAATGCAGTTAACTCCGTTAAATCTGGGTATACAAAAGCAGATATTCAAGTTGGAGAAAAGTTTTCAATAGAAGAATTGCTAAATGTTATGATGGTTCAGTCTGCTAATGAGGCAGCAACAATAATAGCAGAGCATATTTCAGGTAGTGTAAGTGAGTTTGCAAAATTGATGAATGAAAAAGCAAAAGAAATTGGATGCAAGAATTCTAATTTCGTAAATGCAAATGGAGTTCACAATGAAAATCATTATTCAACAGCTTATGATATGGCTATGATTGCAAGATATTGCATGAAAAATGAAGTGTTTAGAAGGCTTGCTAGCATGATGGAATGTAGCTTACCTAGAACAGAATATTGGCAAGATGAACAAGTAGAAGAACATGGAGAAAGAATTTTTAAAAATACAAATAAATTATTAATTAAAGATAATAGGTATTACTATCCATACGCAATAGGGGTAAAAACAGGATTTACAACACCAGCAAAGAATTGCTTAATATCAGCAAGTAATAAAAATGGATTTGAACTTATTTCAGTAGTGCTACATGCAGAAACAACTGAAGATGGATTAAGTGCAAGATATCTAGATACAATTAATCTATTTGAATATGGATATAATAATTTTAGTTTAGATGATATTTTAAAAGAATATCCCAATATTGTAACAGAAAATGTAAAAAATGAAACTAGCATCTCTTCTAGAAATAAAAGTGATAATTACTTTTATAAAAATATAGATAATATAGTACAAGATGATTCTAATTCAGAAAGTAATACTATTTCAATAGTTCAAATTGCAATAGGAATTATACTTATTATTATAGCTATAGTAATAATTTTATGTAATAAAAAAAGTAATAAAGGAAAACATGGATATAATAGCAATTTATATAAATTTAATTTAAATTCAAATTAAAAATAAGCCCTTAAATTAGAGTGAAAACTAATTAAGGGCTTTTTGCTGTAAGAGATTTTAATTTTCTGTTTGAGGTACTTCAAACAATGATGTTAATTTACTTGAATTATCAAACATATTATTAAATTGTAAATAGTGATAATTATTTATTAATTCTGTATATTCAGTTTCTTCTGAAAAATCATGGTAAATATTATTTTTATCTACGTAACCATTACCTGTAATGATTGGAATTTCTTCTCTTAAATTATCAAGAAATTCTAGATAAGGTGTTTTTTGAATATTAGCTACGTCAAGTAAAAGTGAAGCTAAATAATTTGCACTAAGGTCAGTTACATCACTGTATTTAGAAGTATCTATATCATAATTTGTCCAAATAATAAATGGAGTAATATATTTTTGCTCTGTGGCTTCTCTTGAATATATATCTTCATATTTTTGTGATAATAATGCATTATAGAATTCATCTTCAACATAAGGTTGGTGATCACCAAATAGAAGTATAATAGTAGGTTCTTCTTGATGTGAAAAATAATTTAATAAATATTCTAAAGCATTATCTGCAAGTTTTATTAAAGAAAGATATTGATTTAATTTTGGATATTCTCCATTTTCTGCAATAATAGTATTTTCAAAATTTTCATCAGTATAACTTCCATGATTTTGCATAGTTAATGTGAAATTAAATATTTTTTCATCTTCTGATTTTTTCTCGTATAGTTCTATTATGTTTCTATATGTACTTAAATCACTAGGGTATTCTCTAACATATTCTAAATCATGCATAGTATATAAGTGATAAAAGCTATTAAATCCAAGACGAGGATAAGCAATATTTCGATTATATCCTTGAGGATAATAACAATGCATTGCTGTAGTAGAGTAGCCATGTTCTTTTAAAATAGAAGCAAGAGAATATGAGTTTCTTAAAACATATTGCTGATATGGAATAGTTCTTTTTGGAACAAATGCCATTGAATTTGAAGTAAGAAATTCCCATTCACTATTAGGAGTTTGTGCTCCGAAAATTGAAACATGTAAATTTCCTTTTATTGTATTTTTTGAAAGTGATTTAAAAAATGGTAAATATTCTTCTGTTTTATAAAAACTTCCTATTGAAGATAAATCTGCAAAAGACTCATTCATAATTGCAATAATATTAGGAAATTCATAATTTTCTTCATGAGTAACTGGAGTAACTTCAATAGATGATGCTACTTGAGCTAAAGAACTTACATCATAGCCATCTGGTTGAGTAATAATAAGATTTCTAGACTGTTTAAATAAACTAGCAATAAGACCATTATTATGGTATTCTTCTTTAGGATCCCAGTTTTCATCAAGTTCAAAATCATTTATTAAATTTGTAGTGTAGAAATTAACAAAAAAAGTTAATGTAAAAACAGCAACAACAAATCTATATAAGATTTTAAATTTATTATTTCTATAACTTCTAATTTTTACATTTTTAAGTATAAAAACAGCTAAAGTAAAAAGTAACATGCCGAAGAATAAATTTCTTGAAAGTGAAAATTTAAAAGTAGGCAATACAGTAAATGCAACATTAACAGAAAATATATCCCACGGTACAAGTGGTGTTCCTCTAAAAGCTGTTACAAAATGATTTATAAAACCAGTTGCAAATGTAACAAGAACAGATAAAAACAAGCTTATTTTAACTTTTCCAATTAAAGAATAGAAGATTCCAATTATCAAATAAATTAATATGAAATTTAATTTCATTCTTGGTTTTTCAAAAATAAATTTTCCATTACATAAAAATTGACAATATAAATAAATAATAAATGGAATTATTATAAGTAAAAATATTTTTTTTAATAATTGTTTATTAATAATTTTTCGTAAAAAAATATATAACTTATCTAATTTTAATTTTTTGCAAAAATCTGGTAAATGAAATTTTATACAAATTTTTTTTATATAATTAAGTATTTTTTTAAAATTTGATTTTGTAAAAGTAATTGGTTTTTCAAATTTTTTATATAAAAATAATTTTAAATTATCTATTTTTTTATCAATAAAAACTTTAAAATTCGACTTTTTTGTGTGAAAAAAGGTTTTTATTTTTGAGAACATTTTGAATTCCTTTCGAATAATAATATAATCTTCTATAATATAACATAATTTTTGCAAAAAGTGAAGAAAGAAAGGGAAAAAAGAAAATAATTAAGAAATAAATAATAAATTTCTTTAAAATATATGAGATTATAAAGATAATATAAATGTTAACCGAACATACATACTGTGCACATAAAAAATATATAATAAATATATATAATTTTTGTAAAAAAAATGCTGTGAATAAATTGTGTCGAAAAAACATGTTAATATGAATTATTCACAGAGTTATCCACATTATCCACAAGCTAAAATGTTAATAAAAGTGGTTTTCATAATTGCAAAAAGTATTAACATAATATTGATGATAAGAATTAATTCATATAAGAAGGATATGAAGACTTGATAAATATATATATACGAGATATAATTATAAACAGAAATATTGAAAAATAAGGAGAGTATTTATGAATTATTATTTAGATTTTGATAATACATTATATGAAACAGCTAAACTAACACAACTAATGTTAGAATCAATTGCAAAAGGAATAGCAGCTTCAAATGGTCAAGATGTAGAGGTATTATTAAATGAAGCAAAAGGTAGTTTTGATTCTACTAATGATAATATTTTTTCATTCGCTTCTAATATGGCCAAAAGATATAATGTTGATTCAGAAATTATTGTTGGAAAAGTAAAAAGTACAATTGATAATGGAGAAGAAATTGTTTTTGAGGATGCTAAAAAATTTTTAGAAAGACTAAAAGAAAATGGAGACAAAGCTTATGTTCTTACATATGTTCCTAAAGGTAATCAAGAATATCAAATGAGAAAACTAATGGGGTCTGGACTTATGAAATATTTTGAAGGAACAATAATAACAACAGAATATAAATTTTTGTTAGATTTAAATTATGAAAATGGAATATTTATTGATGATGATCCTAGAGATCTAAATGGTTTAGCAGCTAAAAATCCAAAAAAAGTAATTAGAATGAGAAAACCAAATAATAAAAGATCAGTATTTGATTTGGATAATAAACAAATAGAAGAATATACTTCATTTGATGATATTCAATTAGAAAAAAATAAAAGTCAAGATATTCAGAGATAGAATTTTCTTGACATATCATAATTTGTATAGTAAAATATTTAACATAATATATGAATTGCGATGAAAAAGAGGAAATATATTATAAAACTATTCAAAGTGAGTTTGTGATAGTGAGAAACAAGCAATAGAAAATATATTTTGGAGCTTTGGAGCAATATTAATTAAGGTGGGTATATAAATACCAATTAGGGTGGAACCGCGTGAGTTGAACTTACGTCCCTAGCTTTATGCTAAGGATGTAAGTTTTTTGTTTTATAAAAAACTAATCCTTAGAAAACAAAATAAAGGGAGGTTTTTATTATGGTAGAATCAATGGAGAAAATTGTAAACTTATGCAAAGCGAGAGGATATGTTTATCCTGGTTCTGAAATTTATGGAGGACTTGCAAATACTTGGGATTATGGACCTTTGGGAGTGGAACTAAAAAATAATGTAAAAAAAGCATGGATGAAGAAATTTGTTCAAGAAAGCAAATATAATGTAGGTTTAGATGCAGCAATTTTAATGAATCCACAAACTTGGGTTGCTTCTGGACACGTTGGAGGTTTTTCAGACCCACTTATAGATTGTAAGGAATGTAAAACAAGACATAGGGCTGATAAGCTTATTGAAGAATGGGCTCATAGCAATGGAAAAGATATGATTGCAGATGGTATGTCAGATAGCGAAATGATTAAATTTATGGATGATAATAATATCAATTGTCCAAATTGCGGAAAACATAACTTTACTGAAATTAGAAAATTTAATTTAATGTTTAAAACTTTTCAAGGTGTAACTGAAGATGCTAAAGCTGAAATATATTTAAGACCAGAAACTGCACAAGGTATATTTGTAAACTTTAAAAATGTAATGAGAACAACAAGAAGAAAATTACCTATGGGTATTGCTCAAATAGGAAAATCTTTTAGAAATGAAATTACACCAGGAAACTTTACATTTAGAACAAGAGAGTTTGAACAAATGGAACTTGAATTTTTCTGCAGACCTGGAACAGATTTAGAGTGGCATTCATATTGGAAAGATTATTGCAAAAAGTGGTTATTAAACTTAGGAATGATTGAAGAAAATATTAGATTAAGAGATCATGAGCAAGCAGAATTATCACATTATAGTAATGCTACAACAGATATAGAATTTTTATTCCCATTTGGATGGGGAGAATTATGGGGAATTGCTGATAGAACAAACTTCGATTTAAAACAACATATGGAATATTCAAAAGAAGATATGAATTATTTAGATCCTGAAACAAACGAAAAATATATTCCATATTGTATAGAGCCATCACTTGGAGCAGATAGAGTAACACTTGCATTTTTATGTAATAGTTATTTTGAAGAGGAAGTTGGAGAAGGAGATGTAAGAACAGTATTAAAATTACACCCAGCACTAGCACCATATAAAGTTGCTGTTTTACCACTTTCTAAAAAACTATCTGAAAAAGCAGATGAAGTTTATAGTAAGCTTTCAAAATATTTTATGTGTGATTATGATGAAGCTGGAAGTATAGGAAAAAGATATAGAAGAGAAGATGAAATAGGAACTCCTTTCTGTGTAACAGTTGATTTTGATACTTTAGAAGATGGATGTGTTACAGTTAGAGATAGAGATACAATGGAACAAATTAGAATAAAGATTGAAGATGTTAGAAAATATGTTGAAGAAAAATTAGAATTCTAATATTAAAAAGATAAAAATACATTTTAAATTTAAAAATTTAAAATGTATTTTTTTATATAAACTTTACTTAATTTGAAATTTTATGTAAATTATGATATAATAATAATGTAGGTTTTTTTTATGCCTTTGGAAACTATTAATTTTCGGAGGCATGGTCCTCCGAATTAGTATTAGGAGGAAACTTAATATGGAAATTGGTTGGAACATCAATATCGAAACTACAAATGGAGTTGTTGGGCTTTGGACTTCCTGGTTGGGAACCGGATTGAAGATTTTTTATCCTTTGGAAGTAAAAGTACCTGACGAGCTTATTATGAAGATACTCAATGTTTCGATGGCAAAACCTGTAAAAAACACAAATTTTGGATTGCGGCTATGGGCAAGGTATTATTCTCCAAGATTAGAAACTGATGAAGGAAGAGTCTGGGTTGATCACAGCGGTGTACACACCTATGGACACTCAATGTATACAATAAACAATGGTATACTTGAAGACCATTATGCGGGACACAGTGAAACAAACACAATCTGGACGTATGAGTTCAGTTTCAGTTCTCCAGCAGAGCCTGATGCTCCCAATAGTGAAAGGCAATATATTCAGCAATATACAGAAAAATTTATCAAGTTGCTGGTAGATGTTGCAAAATACGTTGGGGAGATTAAAGCTGTTAACATAGATAGCGAGCTGGGATTGTACACTCCTGAAACTTTGGGATGCCAATATACGATATTCAAGCAATGTGGCATAAAATATTGTTATGTAAAAAAAGATGATAGCGAGATAATGTTAAGAAGTGGAAATCCAATGATTCCATGGGTTACAGTTATCAGATATCCACTAACATCTAAAAGCCTAACTTTTGAGTGGCTGAAAGAAAAAATCGATAGTTTTGACAACTCAGAATTTGCCTTTAATCCTATGCCACTGGTGCAGCATTTTATAAGAGAAGAACAGCTTTATCGTAACTGGAAATAATAACTTTATAGGAGGAACATTATGAATTTCTTTATGGGAGCACTTGCTGTAATTTGCGTGGTTGTACTTGTTCTTTTGTTTCTATATCTTGTATATCTGATTGCTATTGAGATACGAAAGTGCTTTTTAACGTATGATAAGCAACCTGTAACAGTAAAAGTAGTTGATAAGCGGCATGTTCCTGCTTATACAACAACTACTATGATGAGAGTAGGAAAAACTACAGTTCCGCAGTTACATCATCATCCGGCAAAATTTGAAGTAATTCTTTCCTGGAGAGATGAAAATTATCCAGTAGATGATGAAGAAATATTTAATGAACTGGAGATAGGAGATACTGTTTTGGCAATGGCCAACATCGGCTATAACAAATCTGGTGTAGAAAAAGACGTGTATCTTAGTTTTGACTAACTCTTTATAAACCAATTTTGAACTCTATAAAAAGAGCCCCTTACTTTAAAAGTAAGGGGCTCTTTTTACTTTTAAGCAATAATTATGCAAAAAGTAAACATTATATTGACTTTTATGTAAACTTAAGATATACTATTATAGTAACCTAAAATAGAAGCCATTAATTAAGGAGGAAGACATTATGACAGAAGACTTTAGAAATTCATGGGTAAAAGCACTGGAATCCATGCGGAGAGAGCAAGAAATGAAAGAACAGCTGATAAATCAGCTGAGCGGGGTGTTCGAAAGGTACAAAAGCTACAAGAGCGGCTATGTAAAATCAACAATTCCTGTTGAGCGGATTTCACGGTTGGAAGAAGAGATGCCGGAATTTGCAGAGGAAACCCAGGAAGGATTTACCAAGGAAGAAATCAAGAAGATGATTGTTTCCATGGGCAACTATCTTATCCAGGGGTTGGATCTGAAACGGATGGAGAGCTCTGTGGTGATGATTCTTTTCAGCATCAAAGTTCATAAAGTGGATTTCTCTAAATGCAGCGGAGAAGCGCTTTATGAATATGCGGTAGAGAAAGATTCTCTCAAAGAGTTCGTGTCGCCGGAGTTCAAGAAAAAGGCCATTGTTTCTGCTGCTGCTGAACTTACTGTTGAGAAAGGGAACATCTCTTTCAATAAAGCCGTGAGTATCATTCTCGACAAGTGCAGGAGAGGTACTTTTATCGATGAGCAGCTTGCGGAAAGCGAGAAGGACATCAGCCGTGTTTGCGGTATTGTAACTCCGCTTATCGACTGGTATCTGAAGAACGAGGTCGATATTATCAGTTGGATTTCTAAAGACTGATAGAAAAATGGCAAAAAAGTTAGTTAGATAAAAAGAAAAAAGGTCGGTCCCATAATTGGGACCGGCCTTTTGACATACTTTAGTTTAAAACAGTGTAGATGTAACTATATTCTGTTTTTGTCTTTTTTCAGTTTTCTAACTGTCAAAAGATGTGTAATGCCAACAACTGCCAATAATGCAATTACAATAAAGACTAAATTGCTTGATATAGATATTCCAAAAAGTTTCATAAATAGTTTTTCTGTAAATGGTGTAAATGCAATTTCATATTCGGGGTTTTCTAAATGTCGGAGTTGATCAGATAAAATCACAAGAGGACATTTAAACCCACAAATAATTTGCAAAATAAATACCATAATACAGAAGTAATCGTGGAATATTTTTAACCGTGAAGTACGTTTTATCAATATACCCCATAGAATAAAAACAATTACCACGATATGGATGATATCAACTATAGATGCAAGAATACCATACATTACACTTGTTCCTCCTATAAAATGATAAAAATATTATAACACAATTTTATGTAAATTACCACAAATAATTGAAATTTAAAGTGTAAAAAAGTTTTTATTATATTTTGTTATAAAATTGAAATAGTAATTAATATATAGATAATGTATAATTTTAATTGAAAGATAATAAATTAATTTAAATTGGAGGGAAAAATGAGTTTAACAAAAAAGGTTATTTATATTCTAATTTTCTTTATAACTTTTTTTCTAATATTTAATATTACATCATATGCAGGATATCAAAATTGGAATTCGTTAAACTATGATGTTACTGTTAATTCAGATGGAAGTATGAATGTTGTAGAAACTTGGGATGTATATATTAGTGAAACTAATACAGTTTTTAAAGATTTCGAGATAAATAAATCAAAATATTCAGAAATTTCAGATGTAAGGGTTTCAAGAATTGAAGATAGGGAGATACCATTAACTCAAATATATAAAGAACAATACCATGTAGATAGTGGATGTTATTATGCATTACCAATAGATAATGATAAGTTTGAGATTGCATGGAATGTTGGATTAGATGATTCAAGTGATACAAGAACTTATAAAATTTATTATACAATTGAAGATGTGGTAAAAATATATAATAATTGTACAGAATTATATTGGATGTTTTTAGGAAAAGATAATGAGATGTCAGGAAAAAATATTACTGGAACAATAAAATTGCCACAAAGTGTAAGCAATATAGAAAAACTTCGAATTTGGGCACATGGTCCACTAACTGGTAATATAGAAAAAATATCAGAAGATACAATTTCATTTTATGTTCCTTCATTGCAAAAAAATACGATGCTAGAAGTTAGAGTTGTTACAGAAGAAAATATTTATGAGACTTGTACAAATTTTTATGCTCAAGATGAATTAGAAAATATATTAGTAGAAGAGCAAAAGTGGGCTGATAAAGCTAATATGCAAAGAAAACTTTATAAAGTTTATTTTGTAGTAGCATTTTTGATATTTATAGTTACAGTTTTGATTTTTTATAAAAAAATGAAAAAACACATAAGAGAAGGAAATGAGTGTATACAAAGAAATCAATTTGATATTCCTAAAATAGAATATTTTAGAGAAATACCCAATGAAGAAAATGCTACACCTTCGAGAACTGTACTTCTAAAAAATATAAAATTAAGTATTAATAATATAATCTATGATACATCAAAAGTATTTTCTGCTACGATATTAGATTTATCTGTTAAAGGATTTGTTGAATTTCAACCAATAGATAATAAAACATTTAATATAATAGTAAAAAATGGTAATGGTGAGTTACCTCAAGATGAAAAACTAGTATATGATTTATTACTTAATATAGCTAGAAAAACAGAAGGTTCTCCAAGTGTTATAAATTCTAAAGAACTTACTAGATATGCAAAAAGGAATTATGATGAATTTTATAATTTAGGAAATAAAATTAAAGAATCTTCAAAAAAATATCAAGTAGATTCTGGAAATGTAGATTCTAAAAAAATATCAGAAGCAATGAAATGGGAGAATTTATCAATAATATATATTTTCGTATTAACTTTAGGAGCATTTTCAGGAATATTTTCAATACCTATGATAGCTACAGGAATGCTACAAATCGGATTAATACTTGGATCATTTGGAATTGGAACAATTTTAGGCTCAATAATTAATTTAGTTGTTGCATGTAAAATAAAAAACAAACTTTCAATACTTTCAAGCAAAGGATTTGAAGAAAAAATGCAATGGGAAGCTTTAGAAAGATATATGAAAGAATATTCTTTATTAAAAGAAAAACAAGTTTTTGATGTAGTATTATGGGAAAAATTCTTAGTATATGCAACTGCACTTGGAATTTCAAAGAAAGTTTTAGAACAGTTAAAAACAGTACATCCAGAGGCTTTTATGACTAATGATAGTTATGTGACACATTATGGTTATTGGTATTTAATATCTAATGACTATTTTGGAGGAAATGGATTTAGTAGTTTAGATAATGCTTTTCAAGGTGCGTTCGAATCAGCTCAATCTGCTTACAATATTGCTCACTCAGATTATAGTAGTGGAAGCGGAGGAGGAGGGGGATTCTCTTCTGGTGGCGGAGGCCGGAGGCGGCGGAGGCGGTTGCGGAGGCCGTTAAAATATAAATTGGAATTTCACTAACTGTTAAGGTTATGACTGTTACGGTTGGTGAAATTTTAATAACGGACTTAAATTTCTTTTTATTACTTGCATTTGATTTTTGTGTATGTTAAAATTATATATAGTGTAAATAATGCGAAAGGAAATAAATATGAAAATTCTAAATAGATTAAAAACAATTGAAAATATTAATTTTTCAAAAGTTTCAACTATTTATTTAATAGTTTTATTTACATTCTCAATTTTTAAAATTAATAATATTTGTTTTTAAACACTAAATTTATTTAGTGTTTTTTTTTAGGAAAGGGAGATAAAATGGTAGGATATTTAGTACTAGAAAATGGTGAAGTTTTCGAAGGAGAAAGAATTGGATATAGTATGGATACAGCTTGCGAAGTTGTTTTCAATACAGGAATGGCAGGGTACATAGAAACTTTTACTGATCCATCATATGCAGGTCAAGGAATTGTAATGACATATCCTCTAATAGGAAATTATGGTATTATTCCAGAAGATACCGAATCTGATAGAGTGTGGGCTAAAGCTATATTTATTCATGAACTTGCAGAATTTGAGAGTAATTTTAGAACAAAATATAATTTAGATAAGTTCTTAAGAGATTACAAAATTCCAGGATTATCAAATATCAATACTAGAAAATTAACTAAAATGTTAAGAGATGCAGGTACTATGAAAGGATATATCACATCTAATATAAGTAACATGGATGATATAATGAAAAAAATAAAAGAATATAAAGTTGGAACTGTAGTTGATGAAGTTACTTCAAAAGACATAAAAGTATATGGAAGAGGAAAAAATAAAAAAGTTGCTTTAATGGATTATGGATTTAAACATAATATAGTAAATTCTCTTTTAAAAAGAGATTGTGAAGTAACGGTATTTCCAGCAGATACACCAGCTGAGAAAGTAATAGCAATGAAACCAGATGGAATAATGTTATCAAACGGCCCAGGTGATCCTGAAGATTGTATATATCAAATTAAAAATGTAAAGAAATTGTATAGTACAGATATTCCAATTTTAGGAATTTGTTTAGGACATCAATTAATGGGACTTGCAACAGGAGCTAAAACAGCAAAATTAAAATATGGTCACAGGGGACCAAATCATCCAGTAAAAGATTTAAAAGAAGGAAAAGTACATATTACATCTCAAAATCATGGTTACTATATAGTTGAAGATAGCGTTGATAAGAAAATTGCTGAAGTATCACATATAAATTTAAATGATGGGACAGTAGAAGGTTTAAGATACAAAAATAAAAAAATATTTACTGTACAATTTCACCCAGAAGCATGTCCAGGACCGGAAGATACCGCATATATATTTGATGAATTTGTAAATATGATGACAAATTAGTGATGTTAGTTAAATTGCAAACATACGTATAAAATTGGACAAAAATGTCCAAAAACTAATGTTCCAAAAGGGACGAAAAAGGAGAATAAAAATGCCAAAAAATAAAAGTATAAAAAAAGTATTAGTGATAGGTTCAGGACCAATTATAATAGGGCAAGCTGCAGAATTTGATTATGCTGGAACACAAGCTTGTAGAGAACTAAAAAAAGAAGGAATAGAAGTTGTTTTAGTAAATTCTAATCCTGCAACAATAATGACAGATAAAAATATGGCTGATAAAATTTATATAGAACCATTAACAGTAGAAACTGTTAAGAAAATAATTGAAATTGAAAAACCAGATAGTATACTTCCTAATTTAGGTGGTCAAACTGGACTTAACTTAGCAATGGAACTTGAAGAATCAGGATTTTTAAAACAAAAGAAAGTAAAACTTTTAGGAACAGGTGTTGAAGGTATAAGAAATGCAGAAGACAGACAATGTTTTAAAGATATGATGGAATCAATTAATGAGCCATGTATTGCAAGTAAAGTTGTTCACACAGTTGAAGATGCAGTAGAGTTTACAAAAGAAATTGGTCTTCCAGTTATAATAAGACCTGCATATACTTTGGGTGGTACTGGTGGAGGTATTGCCGAAACAATGGAGGAACTTGAAGAAATAGCAGGTTCTGGAATTAGAATGTCTAGAGTAAATGAGATATTGGTAGAAAAATGTATTACAGGTTGGAAAGAAATAGAATATGAAGTAATGAGAGATAGCAAAGGAAATTGTATCACAATCTGCAATATGGAAAATATAGATCCAGTTGGAGTACATACAGGAGACAGTATAGTTGTTGCACCATCTCAAACATTATCAGATAAAGAATATCAAATGTTAAGAACATCAGCTATTAAAATAATTTCTGCATTAAAAATTGAAGGAGGATGCAATGTTCAATTTGCATTAAATCCAACAAGTTTTGAATATGCAGTAATTGAAGTTAATCCAAGAGTTAGCCGTTCATCAGCCTTAGCATCAAAAGCAACAGGTTACCCAATTGCAAAAGTAGCAAGTAAAATTGCACTTGGCTATACTTTAGATGAAATAAAAAATGAAGTAACAGGTAAAACTTATGCATGTTTTGAACCAGTTCTTGATTATGTAGTTGTAAAAATACCAAAATGGCCATTTAAAAAATTCCTTACAGCAAGTAGAATTTTAGGAACACAAATGAAGGCAACAGGAGAAGTAATGGCAATTGCACCAAATTTAGAAGCTGGATTAATGAAAGCAATTCGTTCTTTAGAAGAAAATGTAGAATATTTTTATTTAGATAAATTAAAAGATTTAGAAAAAACAGAACTTGAAGAAAAATTAAAAATAGTTGATAATGAAAGAATTTTTGTAATAGCAGAAGCAATTAGAAAAGAAATTTCAGTAGAAAGAATTCATGAAATAACTACAATAGATAGATTTTTTATTGGAATTATTTATAAACTTGTAAAAATGGAAAAAGAATTAACATTAAATCAAATGAATCCAAAGTTATTAGAAAAAGCTAAAAAATATGGATTTACAGATAAAATAATTGCAAAACTTTCAGGAAAAACTGAAACTGAAATAAAAAGATTGAGAAGCAAATACGGAATACAAGCAAACTTTAAAATGGTTGATACATGCGCAGCAGAATTTGAAGCACAAACACCATATTACTATTCAAGTTATGATGATGATAATGAAGCAAAAAATACAGATGCAAAAAAAGTTATGGTATTAGGTTCAGGACCTATAAGAATTGGGCAAGGTATAGAATTTGATTATTGTAGTGTTCATGGAGTATGGGCATTAAAAAAACAAGGATATGAAACAATAATTGTAAATAATAATCCAGAAACAGTAAGTACAGATTTTGATATTGCAGATAAATTATATTTTGAACCTCTAACACCAGAAGATGTTGAGAATATAGTAAATACAGAAAAACCATATGGAGCAATAGTTCAATTTGGTGGACAAACAGCAATTAAATTAACAAAAGCTTTATCTGATATGGGTGTTAAAATAATGGGAACCCAAGAAGTTGACATGGATAGAGCAGAAGATAGAAAAGAATTTGATGAAGCCTTAAATAATTGTGGAATTTTAAGACCAAAGGGAAGTACAATTTATACTGTAGGTGAAGCTAAAGCTGTTGCAAATAAATTAGGATATCCAGTATTAGTTAGACCATCTTATGTTCTTGGTGGGCAAGGAATGGCTATAGCATATGATGATAAAGAAATCGAAGAATATGTAAATGAAATAAATACAATAGCACAAGAACATCCAATATTAGTAGATAAATATATTTTAGGAAGAGAAGTTGAAGTAGATGCAATTTGTGATGGAGAAGATATATTAATTCCAGGAATTATGGAACATTTAGAAAGAGCAGGGGTTCATTCAGGTGATAGTATTTCGGTTTATCCAACACAAAATGTAGAAAAAATTCATGAAAAGAAAATAATAGAATATACAGAAAAGATTGCAAAAGAACTTAATGTAATAGGAATTTTAAATATTCAATTTATCATAAGTGAAGGACAAGTTTATATAATTGAAGTAAATCCTCGTTCAAGTAGAACAGTTCCATACATAAGTAAAGTTACAAATCTTCCAATGATAGATATTGCAACAAATGTAATACTTGGTAAAAAATTAAAAGATTTAGGCTATGGAACAGGATTATATAAAAAGAGTGATTATATATGTGTTAAAATGCCAGTATTTTCATTCGAAAAAATAAAAAATGCAGATACATCTTTGGGCCCTGAAATGAAATCTACAGGAGAAGTTTTAGGTGTATCTAAAAAGTTTGAAAATGCAGTACTTAAAGCTTTTATAGCAAGTGGAGCAAATGTATCTACAAAAGGCGCGATATTAATAACTGTAAGGGATAAAGATAAAGAAGAAATGCTTCCAATAGCTAAAAAATTTAAAAATAAAGGATTTGAAATTTATGCAACTTCAGGAACAGCAAAATTCTTAAAAGCTAATGGAGTAAAATCAACGGTTATAGAAAAATTGTGGGAAGGAAAAAATAGTATTATTGATTTAATAGAATCAGGAAAAATTAACTTTGTTATAAATACGCCAACTAAAGGAAAAGAAGCAAATAGGGATGGATTCAAAATCAGAAGAATGGCAGTAGAATGTAAAATACCATGCTTTACATCACTAGATACTGTAAATGCACTATATCAAGCAATTGAAGATGATACAGAAGAGAAAGATTTAAAACCGGTTGATATAACTAAAATATAAAAATTGTTATTTGTGTGATAAATTTTGCTAATTATAATAATGACATAACAAATTTTCAATATGATATTGTAGAATATTTATTAAAATTTATATTTAATATAATTCATGAAAGTGTTTTATATTATTTTCTTATACACCTTGGTGTCGCAACTTGCTAGTTGTAAATTATAAAATTCTTTTATAATTTACATAGCCTCGATAGTTGCTCCAAATCGCACTCACTATGTTCGTTTGGTCGCTTACGCGGTGTATTTAAAAATAATATAAAACACTTTCATGAATTTTGATAAAGACATAAGATTGAAAAATATCTTAAAATAACATATTGAAAATTTTTTAAGTTAATCAGAAAATAGCAAAAAAATTTACTTTAAAACAATTCGGCATTTTCCTAGGTTGTTTAGTTGCTTATTTGTGTGGGTAAATTGTTGTCTTTCTCTAACTAATAGAATTATTTTTGGATAATATATTTTCTGAGAGAAGAATTCGAATGTAAACAGAGTGTTTTATTAGTAGATTAATTTTAAAAGAAGTAGGGAATCTCAAACTTGTCTTTTGAGGGCGCTGCTTCTTTTAAAATTTAACAATCTACTATAAAATATGTCGGAATACCGAGAATTCGCAGTGAAGAAAATATATTATCCAAAAATAATTCTATTAATTAAATATTATATAATAATTTACTCACATAAATAACAATTTTTCTTGACAATAAATAACCAAAAAGTATATAATTGTATTAGTACAAATAGTACAATATATTTTTTATATAACACATGGGGAGGTAGTTATGATAAGAATTAGCAATTTGAATAAAACTTTTGGAAAAAATAAAGTTTTAGATAATTTAAATTGCAATATTCAAACCAATTCGATATATGGTTTGATAGGTGCAAATGGTGCCGGAAAATCTACTTTGTTAAGAATTATAATGGACATATATAAAAGAGATTCAGGAACTATTGAAATTGATGGAAAAGAAATAGAGGATAATCAAGAATTAAAACAAAAATTAGTTTTTGTTCCAGATGATTTATATTTCTTTCCTAATTATAGCCTTTTAGATATGGCAAAATTTTATGAGTCGATGTATAAAAAATTTGATATGGAATACTTAAAAGAGTTAGCAGAAATGCTTAAACTAGATCTAAATGAAAAAATTCAAAACTTTTCAAAAGGTATGAAAAGGCAATGTGCATTAATTTGTGCAATATCAACAAATGCAAATTACATGTTCTTTGATGAAACTTTTGATGGATTAGATCCAGTTATAAGAAATTTACTAAAAAAAGTTATTATAAAACAAATGGAAAAACAAGAAACAACAATAATAATGACAAGTCATAACTTAAGAGAACTAGAAGATATATGTGATAATTTGGGACTTTTATATAAAGGTGGAATACTTTTTGAAAGTGATATAGATTCATTAAAAACTAATATGTTTAAAATACAAATATCATTAAAAGGAGAATTCGGAAAAGAAGATTTCTCTGGATTAGATATAATGAGTTATAAAAAAATTGGAAGTATAGCAACATTAATTGTAAAGGGAGATAAGGAAAAAGCAAAAGAAGTATTGCAAAAATTAGAACCAGTAATATTAGATTTTTTACCTTTAACTTTAGAAGAAATGTTTATTTATGAAATGGAGGTATTAGGATATGAATTTAACCAAGTTATTTAATTTTAAATATTTTAAGCAAAACTTGAAAAAGTCAAAAGGTATTGTTGCTTTATTACTAATTGTTGTTCCGATATTTACAACGTTACTTACAGTTTTAGTATTAAATAGTGGGAGAGGAATACATACTCCGTCAAAAGAAGAATTAATTATAGTTAATGTGATGGGAATGTATATTATTCCAGTACTTATGTCACTAGTTCTTTTTGGATATGTTTATAAAAAGAAAAGTGTTGATTTTATTAATTCTCAACCTATAAATAGAAAAACAATTTTTATTACTAATACAATTGGTGGTATTTTATTGATGGGAATTATACAAGCAGTTACTGCTGTTTCAGTATTAATTTGTGGAGCGATATTACCAGAATTAATAATATTTCCTCAAATGGTTTTAGATATATTTATTATGATGTGGATATCATATAGTTTTACATTTGTGGCAACAAATGTAGCAATGAGTGTCTCTGGAACATTTTCTACACAAATTGTTATAACAATGCTAATATTATTTTTAATACCATTTTGTATTGATAGCTATTATGATTTTTCAAATGGAGAAAATTATCAATTAATAAATGGTGAGAAATCAAATAATGTATATATGCATACAGATTCATATTATACAATGCCATATGAAATGTTTCATATGATTTTTTCGGGTACAACAGAAGAATTTAATCTTTTTTCAGGAAAAATTATTTCGAGAATGATTGTAATAGGATTAGTATATTATTTTATAGGATTACATCTATTTAAAAATAGAAAAATGGAAAATAATGAAGAATCATTCTCTAATGAAAAAATTCATATTATTGTAAAAGCTTTAACTATTCTTCCAATGATAATACTATTAAATATATCAGATTTAGGAAAGGAATTTAATATAATTGCTCTTGCAATAATTATTACTTACTATTTTGTTTATGATTTTTGTGTAAAAAGAAAAATTAAATTAAAAGTTTCATTAATATATTTAGTACTAACATTAGTTGTTCTTCAAGGAATTTGTTCAAGTGCTGAAAAATTAAAAGAAGCTATGCCTATGAGAAATTTTAATATAGATAATATTGCCTCAATAAAAATTAGTTCAATTAACGAAGAAAAGGGAAATATGCACTATGTAGGTGCTGTTACTTCAATGGGAGGATTTATAGAAAATGAAGAAATTATAAAAAGTTTAATTGAATCAAATTATAATGATAATAATTATCAATCTACCACAGAGAACTCTGGAATAATAATTGCACAAGATAGTTTAGTAGATGTAGAATATAAGCCAGTAGTAACAGAAAAAAATACAGATAAAGTTTCATACTGTAATGTTTCTATAAAAACAAAAGATGGAAAAATTTATTGTGCATATCTTCATGTTTTCCAGAAAGATTTAGATAAAGTTTTAGAAATACTTTCTAAAGATGAAAAATATTTATCAAAAATAAGAAATGGAATTACTAAGGAAGGAATTCTTTCAATTAATAATTATAAAATAGTAGATAATGATAAAAAAGAAATCATACAATCAGAAATACAAAATTCTATAAACAGTATGTCTTTACAAGATATAAGAAACTTAGAAATTAGTGAAAAAGAGGCTTATGTTGTTAGCTATTATTATAAAAATCATAAGTTAAACGGAATTTCTATAAGTGCTTCTGTTAATCAAAAGATTTTAGAAATAGTAAGTTCTTATATGAACAAAGAAGTTATAGCTAAATTAAAAGAAGATATAAAGCCTTATCAATTAAGTTATAAGGTTTGGCTAAAAAATATTCAAAATGATTTTATATATTTTTCTTATTTACAAAACGATATAATTAAATTTATTAAAGAAAATGAAAATGAAAGTTTTGATGTTTCAAAACCATATTATGCAATAGAGATTTCTTTTAGAGGAAATAGATTGAATTTTTATACAAATAAGGTAGAAGAATTAGAGACTCTAATTAATAAAGAAATAGAATTCCAGCAAAGTGATTTAACAGAAGACATAAAGTATGAAGTAACTCAATAATAGAAGGGAGGAATTTAAAGTGATAAATTTAGATTATCAAAGTAGAATGCCTATTTATGAGCAAATTGTTCAAGAAATAGAAAGATATGTTGCTTTAGAAATTTTAAAACCAGAACAACAAATTCCCTCTATTAGAGAACTTGCAACAACGCTTGGAATAAATCCAAATACAGTGAAAAAAGCATATGATATTCTAGAGTCTAGAGGTGTTATAGTTACTTTATCTACAAAAGGAACTTTTATAACACAAAAAACAGATAAGGTTTTAAAAGCTTCAATTGATGAAAAAATAAATAAAATAAAAAATGATATTAAAGAAATTGAAAAATATGGAATATCAAAAGAGGAAATTATAAAGAGAATTTCGATATAACAAAATTTGACAAAATTCTACCATGATGCTATAATTTTTCGGGGAATTTTTAGTAACTGACGGCGATTGTATTATACAATCATGTTTTAGCATCAAGGGAGAATAGAGATGGAAATTAAGGTCAGAGAAGTTACTATCAGAGGTGAAAAGTACTTCATTGTTGATTCGGAAGGTTATACTCAGGAACGCAAATTAAAATTACTGCTAGAAGCAGCATATAATTCTATAATTACGGATCCTGAGTTTATAAGAAACTTTTCGAATAGCAGAGAAGCAAAGAAATCACTAGATAATTTGAAAAAAGCTATTGAAGATTTTCAAATTAAAACTGATATACAGAACTATCGAAAGACTGGGTAAAAGGTAAGCCAGCACAAATGTGCTGGCGTTTCTCCATTTTTGACCGATTGTTCAGTTTTGAAAATTATTATATTGTAATTTCTTAATAAATCTTATATAATATATAAATCAAAAAAGTTTTTTCTTAATTAAAAGTAAATGAAATGAGGCGTATGCCGCATATTATAAGCAAAATAGTAGGTGAAATATGAACAAAACAAAGAGAAAAATATTTGAAACTTCATTAAAACTTTTTTCAGAAAAAGGATATGATGCTACAAGTATAGAAGAAATTACAGCAACAGTTGGAGTTGCTAAAGGAACTTTATATTATCATTTTAGTAGTAAAGAAGAAATATTTAATTTCTTAGTAGAAGAGGGAATGAAACTTTTAATTAATAGTATAGAAATTAAGATTGCAAAATGCGATAATACTTTGGATAAAATAAAAGCTGTTTCTTTAGTTCAATTAAAAGCTGTGTATAAATACGAAAATTTATTAACAATTGTAATGAGCCAAACATGGGGAAATGAAAATATCAATGTTTTTTGTAAGCAAAAAGTTCTTGAATATATTTCTGTTATTCAAAAAATAGTTCAAGAAGGTGTTGATAATGGAGATATAGTTGAATGTGATTCAGAAGTTCTCGCTTCAGAAATATTTTCATTAACATGTTCAACATTAATATATAAAAGAAAAGCTAATTTAGAATCAATTGATATTCAAAAAATGTATGATGAATATGAAAAAACTATATTTAACAAAATTGTTAGGAAATAGAGGGATATAAAAATGGGAGAGAGAATCTATTCAGGGTGTGAAAAAGTTTTCGATGCAACAAAATTTAATAACTTAAAAGAAATGATTAATAACACAAAAAAAGAATTTGGAAATGAAATTGCATTTAAATTTAAAGGACAAGATGGCGAAATAACAACGATGTCATATGATGACTATATTGATGAAATAAATAGCTTAGGTACAGCTTTAATTAGTATAGGATTAAACGATAAAAGAATAGGGGTTATTTCAGAAAATAGATATGAATGGGAAGAAGATTATTTATCTATTATTTGTGGTACTGGTGTTGTAGTTCCACTTGATAAATCTTTACCAGAAAATGAAATATTAAGCTTAATTGAACGTTCAGAGATGGAAGCAATTTTCTATTCATCAAAATATGATGAAGTTATGAAAAAGGCTAAAGAAGAAAATATTGGAAAAATAAAATTCTTTATATCTATGGATTTAGATGAGAAAAAAGATGGTATTTATTCTCAAAAGGAATTAGTTAAACTTGGAAAAGATTTGATAAAAAATGGAGCTAAAAGTTATTTAGATGCTGAAATAAATAATAATGTAATGGCAGCTATGTTATTTACATCTGGAACAACATCACAATCAAAAGCTGTAATGTTATCTCATAGTAATATATGTGCTAATATTTACGATATTTCTTGTACTTTTGATGTAACAAAAGATGATACATTTTTGTCATTTTTACCATTACATCATGTATTTGAATGTACAGTTGGATTTTTATATCCTGTAAGTGTTGGAGCTAATATAGGATTTTGTCAAGGAATTAGACATATTGCAGAAAATTTAAAAGATTATAGGGCAAGTGCAATGATTGCTGTTCCAGTGCTTTTTGATAATATGTATAAAAAAGTTATGCAATCTATAGAGAAAAAAGGAAAACTTGAATCTGTAAAATTTGGAATAAAATTAAGTAAAGTTCTTAAAACTTTTGGAATTGATATTAGAAGAAAATTATTTAAAGAAATTTTAGAAACATTAGGTGGAAAACTAAGATTATTTGTTGCAGGTGGAGCTGCATTTGATCCAGAAATAGAAAAAGGATTAAATGAATTAGGAATTGAAACTTATCAAGGTTATGGATTAACAGAAACTGCTCCCGTTATTGCTGCTGAACATCCAACTTGTAGAAAAATTGGTTCAATTGGAAAAACTTTCCCAAGCCTACAAACAAAAATTATTGAACCAGATGAAATGGGAATTGGTGAACTTGCAGTTAAAGGTCCAAGTGTTATGTTAGGATATTATGGAATTAAAGAATCTGTTGTAACAGAAAATGGCTGGTTTAATACAGGGGATTTAGCATATATAGATAAAGATGGTTTTATATTTATAACAGGTAGAAAGAAAAGTGTTATTGTTTTAAAAAATGGAAAAAATATATATCCAGAAGAACTAGAATCTTTAATAAACAAAGTTCCAGGAGTAAAAGAATCTTTTGTATATGGCAAACCAGATAAAGATGATCCTATAGACTTAAAAATTTGCACAGAAATTGTATATGATAAAGAAAAAATAAAAGAAGAATATAATACTGAAGATTTAGAAGAAATCAAGAAAATATTATGGAATAAAATTAAAGAGATTAATAGAACTATGCCAACATATAAGTATATTAAAGAAATGGTATTAACAGAAGAAGAACTAATAAAAACAACAACCTTGAAAATAAAGAGATTTGAAGAAATTAAAAAAGTTCTATAATGTTACAATTGTATTACTTATTGTTATCAAAATGTAAACTAAAATGTCGAAAAAACACTTGAACTGTTACGGAAAACAAGATATAATATCTTTAGTATTTAATTAGAAATTGATACGAAGGAGGTAGTTTACAATGTCATTTTTTCAAAAATCAGGCATAGTAAACGTGAAAATGGTAATCACGGAAGAAAAAATACTATCAAATATAGATAAAGTTCAAAAATTAATCAATCCAAATAGTAAAAAACAAATTGTTCAATTAGAGGATGATTCTTATTTTAAAGATTTAGTAGAATCAATTAAAAATTATTTAATTGAATATCCTAAAAAGAACAATTTTCCAAAGAGCGTTTATAAAGCCTCATATGAATTAGTTGAATATGCAACAAATCAATTTGAAGAAAATACAAAAAAAGTTGAAGAATTAATTAGACAAAGAGAAAAGAATATAAAATTAGCAAGCGTTTTAAGAGATGCTACAACAGCTGTTAAAGCTAGAGCCAAAAACTGGAAAGAAATTGTTAAAAAATTAGAAACTAAATATCCAGCAGATGTTGCAGAAGCTTTAAATATAATTGGAAAAAGCAAAGATAAAACAACAGAAGAATATTCTGGTGCTTGTAAATTAATTGAAGCGAAAGTAAATAATTTAGAAAATAACTTATATATTGAAATAGATATGGAAAGAATTGAAGATAAATCAAAAGCATTAAGTTATATTGGAATTGAAATTGCTGAAGCGTTAAAATATATACCAGCTCCAATTGATGAAGTTAGTGGAATTGTTGAAGAGTCAATAATTACAAATTCTATAGTTCCAGAACCAGTAGATGCTAAAGAGGAGAAAGTTGTTGCAGCTGTTACTTCAGAAAGTGAAACAGGTAGCGAAGAAACAATGGGGGCAGATATAGTAGAAGAACTTAATCAAGCTGTTTCTGAAATTGAAGATACATTTTTAGAAGAAACAAGATTTGAAGCAAAACCTTCACTATGGCAAAAAATAAAAAATAGTAAATTTGTTAGAACAATTAGATACATAATGCAAATAAGAGTAGTTTTAGACTACCCAGCACTACCAGAAGGTAGAGATAACTAAAGTTTAAATTTATTTTAAAAGACTAAATAATTAACATTATTTAGTCTTTTTTGTATGTAAATTTATTTTGACAATTTTATGTAAATGTGTTATTATATCAAAGTGCAAGTATGTGACTTCTTGTACAGCAATCCTTTATTCACTAATTAGGAAAAGGAATTTCCTTTTGCTTTTTAGTTTTAACATATAGTATCTATCAACGCAAAAAGTAATAAGGAGGAGAATTTCATGATTGGAAAGTTCTTAAAACGGTTGTCTATTCTGGGTCTGGCATTTATAATTTCGTGTATAACTCAGGTCGAAATATGCAAAGCTTATTTTTTTATTGATTTGGGCTGGCTTGGTCTGATAATCCTTATTTTTGTTGCAATTATTGCTATTGGCGGAGCTCTTTGCGAAGAGGGACCGCTTGCGGGAGTACTTAATTTCTTTATTATATTAATTACTGCCGGATCAATTGCAATAAACCTGGGGCTGTCGTGGCTGATTTCGAGATTGTTCAATATCGACTTTTACACAGCATATATTGTGTTCGATTTCATTCTCTGCCTAATCCCGGAAAAAAAGAGCGAGTAACAAATATTAAAAGAAATAAATATATTTTTTCTTCCCCTCGCAAGAGGGGTCTTTTTTTACAAAAAAAACTCCACAACTATATGATTGGAGTTTTTTGATTGAAATAAAATTATATATTTTCAAATGAATTAATTAATCTTGTATTTAAAAATCCTAAAAGGTTATGTAATTCATCAACTTTATTATCGATTTTCTCATATAAATGATCATCATTTCTTTCATAAGCAGTTTGTCTTGTGTGATCAGTTATATTTGTAGTAGTGTTTTTTAAGGCATTTTCTAGATTTGTAAAAAGCATATCTATTCCATTTTCATTAACGTGTTTTTTTACAGCACTTTCTAGTTCTTCGATTCTATTTTCTGCGTAGTCAATATATGAAGATGCTTTGAATCCATGAGCTTCAATAGCATCATCAACCTCCAAAGTATATTTTCTAAAATTTTTCTCAATTAAATTATTATCTAAGTTAATAATTTTTTTATTCTCCATAATTTCTACCTCCTTTGTGATTGAAATCAGTATATACATAAAAGATGTATATAAAATGTTTTAAATGTGAAAATTTGATTATCAACTTTTTTAAATATATTATTAAATATAATAAAATATGTGAATAAAATTTTCATAGTTTACATAAGCAAAAGGATTGATTTTTTGCATAATATGAAGTATAATATTTAGAGTTAAAAAGGAGAGAACTTATGAAAAAGAAAAGAATATTAACAGGAGATAGACCAACAGGAAGATTACATATTGGTCATTATTTTGGTTCATTAGTAAAAAGATTAGAATTACAAGAAAATGAAGAATATGAACCATATATTTTAATTGCAGATGTTCAAGCTTTAACAGATAATTTTAATAATCCAGAAAAAGTGAGAAAAAATGTTAGAGAAGTTGCAATGGATTATTTATCTATAGGAATAAATCCAGAAAAAACAACAATATATATTCAATCAATGATACCAGAAACAGCAGAACTAACAATTTATTATTCAAATTTAGTTACAATTGCTAGACTTCAAAGAAATCCAACTGTAAAAACAGAAATTGCGCAAAAAAGAGATTTATTTGGAGAAAGTGTTACTTACGGATTTTTAGGATATCCAGTAAGCCAAGCGGCAGATATAACAACTTTTGAGGGGGAATTAGTTCCTGTTGGAGAAGATCAAGAACCACTTATAGAACAATGTAAAGAAATAGTTAGAAAATTTAATAGTATATATGGAGATGTTTTAGTTGAGCCTCAAATTGTTTTATCTAATGCTAAAAGAATAAAAGGATTAGATGGCAATGAAAAAATGGGAAAATCTTTAGGAAATGCAATTTATTTATCTGATTCGGAAGAAGAAGTAAATAAAAAAGTAATGAGTGCTGTTACAGATCCAAATAGAATAAAGAAAGATGATTTAGGAAATCCTGATATATGTATGGTTTATTATTATCATAAACTATTTTCAGAAGAAGACGCATGTAAAAAATGTTGTGAGGAATGTAAAAAAGGCCAAAGAGGCTGTGTTGCTTGTAAAAGAGAACTTGCAAACAATATAAACGCATTTTTAGCGCCAATAAGAGAAAAAAGAAAATATTATGAAGAAAGACCAGAACTTGTAGATAAAATTTTAAAAGAAGGAACAGAGAAAGCAAGAAAAACTGCAAAAGAAACATTAAGAAAAGTAAAAAAAGCAATGAAGTTAAATTATTTTGAAGATTAGAACTTGATGAAAGTAGAATAAAAAAATAATAAGTTATATAAATTTTTAGAAAGAGAAGAGAAAAATGTTTGTAGACTATGCAAAAATAATAATTAAATCTGGAAACGGCGGAAATGGTGCAGCAACTTTTAGAAGAGAGAAATATGTTGCAGCAGGTGGTCCAGACGGCGGAGACGGAGGAAGAGGTGGAGACATCTATTTTGAAGTTGATCCAAATGCGAATACTTTAATAGATTTCAGATATACAAAAAAATTTAAAGCAGAAGATGGACAAAATGGTAGTGGTAGCCATAGATTTGGTAAAAGTGGAGAAGATTGTACTGTAAAAGTTCCTTTAGGAACAATAGTAAAAGATGCTGAAACAGGAAAAGTAATTGTAGATTTATCAAAAGAAGGTCAAAAAGAACTAATATTAAAAGGTGGTAGAGGAGGAAAAGGAAATTCACATTTTGCTACCTCAACAAGGCAAGCTCCTAGATTTGCAATTGATGGAGAAAAGGGAAAAGAAAAAGAAGTCATTTTGGAATTAAAATTACTTGCAGATGTTGGTTTGGTTGGATTTCCAAATGTAGGGAAATCTACTATTTTATCAAGAGTAACAAAAGCAACTCCTAAAATTGCAGATTATCATTTTACAACAATAGATCCCAATCTTGGTGTTGTAAAAACAGAATATGGAGATAGTTTTGTTTTAGCAGATATACCTGGAATTATTGAAGGGGCTAGTGAAGGTATAGGTCTTGGAACTCAATTTTTACGTCATGTTGAAAGAACAAGACTATTGCTACATGTTATAGATGTTGCAGGAACAGAAGGAAGAGATCCTATAGATGATTTTAATAAAATAAATGATGAGTTAAAAAAATATAGTGAAAAACTTGCTGAAAGAAAACAAATAATAGTTGCAAATAAAATTGATAGTATGCAAGATGACTCAAACATGGAAAATTTAGTAAAATTGGCAAAAGAAAAAGATATGGAGATTTATAAAATATCAGCAGTAACAGGAGAAGGATTAAACGAATTATTTAATCATGTGTCAGAAATAATTAAAACATTGCCAAAAGAAGAAATTGTGGATGTAGAGGATAGAATTGTTTATACATTAGAAGATGAAGAAGAGCAATTTACAATAGATATTATAGATGGAGAATTTATAGTAGAAGGCCCAGCTGTTGAAAGATTAATGGGTAGAGTAAACATAGGAGACAATGAATCATATCATTATATGGAAAAGATGCTAAAAAAACTTGGAATAGAAGATGCTTTAAGAGAAAAAGGAGTAAAAGAAGGAGATACAGTAAAACTTTTAGAATGGGTATTTGAATGGTATGAATAAAAAAGTGTCATATTGAACTATTAATTCATAGTATACTTAAAAAGGAGGTATACTATGGATTTTTTTTATAATAATGAAGTTGAGCCATATCCAAAAATAGAAAACATAAAACAAGATATAAAATTTGGAAGAATGCTGTATAATTCTTATAGTGGATATAAAAGTGAGCTTACAACAATACTTCAATACATTAATGAAAATATTACCAATGAAAGTAGTATAGAACTACAAAATGTTTTATTAAAAATTGCAATTGAGGAAATGCATCATTTAAAAATTTTAGGAGACTTATTAGTAAAACTTGGATTTACACCATACTATATGGGAAGTAGAAACAATAAATGGTGCTCCGATAATGTAAAATATAAATTTAGTTGTGTAGATGAAATGTTAGATTTTAATATTCAAGGAGAAAAAGATGCAATAAGAGAATATGAGAGACTAATAGAAAACACAGATAGTAAATGTATAAAAGCAATTTTAGCTAGAATAATAAAAGATGAACAAAATCATATAAGAATATTTAGTTCATTAAAATCTAAAGATTAACAAAAAAGAAAACTTTTGTTTGACAAATCAAATGTTTTGTGATAAGATGCTTCTAACAAATTAAATAACTAGTTCTATAGAAAGGAAATGTGATTTATAATATGAAGAAAAAAGATCCAAATGCTTTAAATAAAAGAGAAAAAGCAATATTAAAATTTATAGAAAAACAAGTAAATTCTAATGGTTATCCACCATCAGTTAGAGAAATTGGAAAAGCAGTAGATTTAAAATCAACAGCAACTGTACATGGTTATCTTAATTCATTAGAACAAAAGGGATATATAAAAAAAGAAAGTCAAAAAGGAAGAACTTTAAAATTATTAAAAGGCGGAGCAATGGAAGGCGAGCAAGTATCTTTTGATAAAGAAGTTTATTCAAGCAGAGAGATGGTAGATGTACCAGTTATAGGAAAAATTACTGCAGGTGAACCAATTTTAGCAGTAGAAAATGTTACAGATACATTTCCTATTCCATTAGATTTTGTTGGAACTGGTGAAAGTTTCATGCTTACAGTTAGAGGCGAAAGTATGATAGAAGCTGGAATTTTAAATGGAGATTACATATTAGTTAGAAAACAAAATACAGCAAATAATGGAGAAATAGTTGTAGCATTAATTGGGGATGAAGCTACAGTAAAAACATTTTATAAAGAAAAAGATCATATTAGATTACAACCTGAAAATTCAACAATGGATCCTATAATTGTTCCAACTTGTGAAATTTTAGGTAAAGTTTCTGGAGTATTTAGAAAAATAAAATAAAAATATTAAAATATAAAGGGGCGTAAATTTTATATTTATGCTTCTTTTATTATTTTATAAAAGAAATTTATATGGTACAATAAAAAAGAAATAGGAGGCAATATGAAAAGTAAAAAAATATGTTTAATAATTATTCTGTTAATGTTAGTAATTGGTTTATATTATTTATTTAATTTTTACATTAATAAGAATATTAAAGAAAATGAATTAAATATTTCTAAAGAAGTTCTTGCAGAAAAAGTGGCAAGAGAATTAATACAAGAAAAATGGGATTTAGCAAGTGAATTATATAATCTTTCTGATAAATATTTTGATTGGGGAGAAGGAAAGTCAGAATTAGAATTTAAAGAAAGTGAAGATGGATATACGTTTTCTTGTTATCAAATTACTAATTATCACGAAATATTAGAGTAGAGATAATTGGTTAATTGACGAATGGAGATATGTTGATTGATAGAAATCAACAATGTAATCTAATCGAAGAATTAATGGGATTAGAATATTTAAACTTTATAAGAGATGTGCATAAAGCATCAATTTACATAATGTGGACAATAAGATATATATGTGATATAATATAAAGAGCTATGTAACTATTAAACAGTGTTTCTCAATAATTATTAAACAGGAGGAAAAATTTATGCTATTCGAGAAATTGTTCAAAAAGGAAAAAACTGCATGTTATGATCTCATCGAAATCAGCCAGCAGCATGTTGCTACCGGACAAATGGGAGCTTATCTCAAAAAAATATGTGAGGAAGAAAATTTCCTACATATGGGATACCGATTTGAAAAGCACGGAGGATTGGGAAGATATGTGATTTACTCATTAGCTCCTCATCCCTATATGATACAGTACTTTAAAGATCGCTGTCCTGCAATGGTAGAAATGGAATGCAGAGCCTTGGAAGGCATCCCTCACAAATGGAGAGAATGGCCAAATGGCATGGAGGAAATCTATTTTGAAGAATAATTCTTAATTAAGAAACACAGAAACCAAAAGAGTTTAAGTTCTGACAGGAGGAAAATATATGGCAAAAAATGAGTTTGTATTAAAAGCAGTCAAGGTCATGGATGAAAGTATTTTCGGTAAAATCCGGGAAGCTTGTGGTGAAAAAGTTGAAGTAATCAAAGCATTTTCAACCAGACCAAAGTTTATCGGAAGTGCTGATCCGGAAATGTATTTGGCAGATGATGGAACCAAATGTTGTTTTATGTTTAATGGGCGGGAACCGGCAAAAGCGTTTGCCAGTTGCTTGAGTAAGCAATTGGGAGTAAAGCTGGATGTGGATTCATTTATTGGATATGGAACGGTATATGTTTCTGCCGAGCATTACGAAGAAGCTATCCGAAAAGGTGTAAACAACCTGCTTATAAACCAGAATGGATGCTGGGTCGATTTCTATAACGAAAGGAAATGTTACGACTATGAGCCCATTTTGGCTCTAACTCCGCACAGCAGTTGCTATGATAAAGATGGCAAGCTGAAGAAGGCAGAAGAGATGGCCATAAAAATGTGGATTGCGAAGCTTGAAAAAGTATTGGGAGAAGACCTTTTATATAACAAATACTTTAATAGAGTCATAGAAATCGGCATTAGAAGAAAGTTTGATGCTCATCTCAGACATGAAGATGTGTTAAACCAAATCCGACAGACAAGTCTTCTGGAAAAAAGTCCTTTTGAAGGATATGCGTATATCGACTACTACGGCAAATACATTAAATAAAATTTCATATTCAAAAGAGTTTAAACTCGCAAGGTGCCTGTAAAAAAGGCCAATACAAAAATGCGTGAAAAAATTTCACGCATTTTTGTATTTTTATTAAGTATGTTTATGATAAAGAATTTATTAAATTAACTAATGCAGTTGTTAGTCTAACAACATAGGTTGTATCAGAATCATCTTTGTGATTACCTTTGATAATCCCAATAACATAAGAATTATCAGTATTTATTACAGGACCTCTGCTCATTCCAGAATATGTTTTGGCATTTGTATCGAAATAAAGTGGATTTGTATTAAAGATTGTTCCAGTTGAATAGTGCATAACTTTTCCAGAAAATCTATATATGCCTTCACTTTCATCATATACTCGAGGATAACCTATTGCCTGTACTGGTATAGTATTTAAATTTGAATCTTCACTGTAAGCTGCAGTTGCTAGTCAATCTCCCATTTTTGTTCCTAAAGGTTCACTTAATACACACAAACACCAATCATATTTTTCACTAGTTGAATCAAATATTGATTCTGTATAACCAGTTGAATAATATATTTTATCCCAGCCAGATGAATATACTAAACTAGAATCTAATCCATCATCATATCTTGGATAACATGTCCAACCAGAAAATGCTTTTGATGGATCTCTGTCAGCAAAAACACAATGAGCACATGTTAATAATAAATTAGGTCCAACTAAATAGCCAGTTCCATATTGAAAATCAGATGTGGTAATCCTACAAACATATTTATAAGGTGAAACTCCAATATTGGCAAAATAAAATGAATATCCTTTTCTAGTACTATTTAATAGATTATCTCTATAAGATGGTTTTTCAGATAATCTTGTCTTAGAATAAACGGATTTAGAATTTATAGTGTTTTGAATATTATCTGCTTCAATAATAGTAGTTTTATTAGTTGTCTTATCATATTCACAAATTCTAGGAATAATGTTTTCTTCTTCTAATATTTCTTCACTTTCTTTAGTAGTAGCTTCTTCATTAGAAACAGCATAAGTATTATAATTGAAAAATAAAACTAAAAAAACTAATTGTTAGTAAAATAAGTAATAATATTTTTTTTAACATATTACTATACCTCCTTATTAAAAGTACAATTGCATATACACACATATATATATAACTATATATTATAATGTTTAATAAAAGTCTAGTATAAATATAAGCAAATGATATAATTTATATGAAAACCATTAGCTTTTTAATAGATTTAAAGAAAGGAATATTTATGAAAAAGTTATATTATCCAATAATATTAATAATTATAATTTTAATAGTTTTAGTAGTAATATTAATTGAAAAGGATATTATTATTTTTAAAAATGGAAAAATTGATAATTTAAAATATACAGTTATAGACGAAGAATTTAAGGTGAGCTCAAAAATTGTTGATCATTATTCTGAGCATGATACATCAGAGTTAACTTACCAATATCCAGAAATAACATTTCATAATTTTATTTATGATGCTATTTTCACTAGTAAAATTAATGAAAGTTATATAGAAAATTTTTTAGATACGATACATGTAACTGGACTAGAAGAACCATATCTTACTAAAGTTAGTACAAATGCATCTATTTATAAAATAAAGAATATTTCTGAAGATGTTGCAATTGCAATAAAATTTGAAAATACTAATAGATATTACACATATTTAAATGCATATTGTAAAACATCAAATTTAGGTGAATTAATAAATATGTTTAATTTTGATGAATACCTTTGTCTTGATAGTATTTCTTATACAAAAAATGTTTATATAAAAGATTTTTTTGAACAGAATAATAATTTGAAATTTTCAAATTTATCAGAGTTTGAATTTAAAAATATTATTTTTAATGGTAGGGAAGTTATGCTAGATTATAATACTCTTACAAATTTAAATCAATATTTTAGATTTAATACAACTAGCCCTATATATGGTTCTTTTTTTTCTATTGTATTGACAAGAGATGCTAACATAATAATATCAATTCCAGCAATAGGGAATACTTTTATTTGTAATATAGGAAGTGATAATTATAATTCTTTTCTAAAATTTATAGAAGGGGAAAAGGCTCAGGCCAAAATTATTAGAACAATTTATATGTAATCACATAGCTTTTAAAGTTGCTTATTTGCATGAGTAAATTGATGTCTTTATCTAACTAATAGCATATTTTTAAATAATATATTCTCTGAGTGAAGAATTCGAATGTAAACAAAGTGTTTTATTAGTAGATTAATTTTAAAAGAAGTAGGGAATCTCAAACTTGTCTTTTGAGGGCGCTACTTCTTTTAAAATTTAATAATCTACTATAAAATACGACGGATTACCGAGAATTCGTAATGAAGAAAATATATTATTGAAAAATAATGCTATTAATTAAATTTTGTATAATAATTTACTCACACAAATAGCAATTTTTTTGACCAATCAGTCTATGCTTTTGACCAGTCAGTATAATTATTTTTAGAAAAAATTGTGATATATTTTAAAAGTAGATTTCACATAAACTTTATTTCTTACAAACTTTTGAAAATCGAGAAAAGTTCTTTCTCGATTTTCAAAAAAATAATTAATTAAGGAGTTTTATCTTATATGAAAAATGTGATAGAAATTACAGATTTAAAAGATATGTTAAAAAAGACTGGTATAGAGTATGGAGAAAGACCAGCATATAAAATAAGAATAGCTGAAAATAAATATAAAATTTATACACATAAAGAAGTAAGAGAAATGATAGATGCTTTAGGAACAGCATTAATAAGTCTTAACTTAAAAGGAAAAAGAATTGCAGTAATTGGAGAAAATAGATTTGAATGGGAAATTGCATATTTGGCAATTGTTTGTGGAACTGGCATTGTAGTTCCACTCGATAAGTCATTACCAGAAAATGAATTAAAAAGATTAATAGAAAGATCAGAAGTTGAAGCAATTTTCTATTCTGGAAAATATCAAGATAAACTAAAGAAAATGGTATTAGAAGGAACAGGAAAATTAAAACATTTAATTTCTATGGATACTAAAACACATTCAAACGGAATTTATTCTCAATCTGAACTTATAGAAATTGGAAATGTATTATTAAAAAACGGAAATAGAGAATTTTTGGATAGCGAAATTAATCCAGAAGAAATGAATATAATGCTATTTACTTCTGGAACAACTTCAGAATCTAAAGTTGTAGCTTTATGTCATAGAAATTTGTGTTCAAATTTAATGGATATAGCAACAGTACTAGATATAGATTCAAGTGATAGAATTTTATCTTTTTTACCATTACATCATGTTTTTGAATGTACAGTAGGATTTTTATTTTCTTTATATAGAGGATGCCAAACATCTTTCTGTGATGGAATAAGACATATATTAGAAAATTTAAATGAATATGAAATAACTTTTGCGTCTTTTGTTCCTGCTATTTATGAAAATACTTATAAAAATATTTTAAAAAAATTAGAAAAAGAAGGCAAATTGCAAAAAGTTAGAGATTTAGAAGAAAAATATAAAGATTGTACAATGGAAGAAAAAAAAGAAATTTTTAAAGAAATTCATCAAATATTCGGTGGACATATAAAGTTATTTATTAGTGGTGCTGCTGCGTTAGATAAAAATGTTGAAGAGACTTTTAGAAAATGGGGTATAAATCTTTGTCAAGGATATGGATTAACAGAAACTTCACCAGTAATTGGAGTTGAAACAAATACTGATTTTAGAGTTGGTTCTATAGGAAAGGCACTACCACATGTAGAGGCTAAAATTGAAAATCCAGATGCAGATGGAATGGGAGAGTTAGTTGTAAGAGGTCCTAATATAATGATGGGATATTTTAAAAATGAAGAGGCAACTAATGAAGTATTAGTTGATAATTGGTTTTATACTGGAGATTTAGCAACTATAGATAATGAAGGCTATATTTTTATTAAAGGTAGAAAGAAGAGTGTTATTGTTCTAAAAAACGGGAAAAACATTTTTCCAGAGGAAATGGAGAGTTTAGTAAATAGAATTGAAGGTGTAAAAGAATCTTTTATTTTTGGTAAGTCAAATAAAAAAGATAAAGATGATATAAAAATATATGTAAAAATTGTTTATGATAAAGATATTGTGAAAACTGCATATAAAGTTGAAACAGAACAAGAAATATATAAGGCATTAGATAAAAGAATAAAAGAAATAAATAAAACAATGCCTCCATATAAAGCTATAAGAGGAATTGTTTTTACAGAAACACCATTAATTAAAACAACAACTTCAAAAATAAAAAGACAAGAGGAGATAAAAACTGTTGTATAAAATGAAAAATCTAAAAACAAATTATATAGGTCAAAAATGTTTTTACTATGAACAAATTGATTCAACTCAAAAAGAAATTTGGAGAAGAATTGCAAATAACAAAATAGACAATGGAACTATAATTATAGCAAGAAATCAAAGCTCAGCAATTGGAACTCATGGTAGAAATTGGTATACAGAGAAAAATAATAATATAGCATTTTCTATAGTTTTGTTTCCTGATTGCAATATAGATTTGTTGAATAATTTTACTTTTGAAATTGCAGAAATATTAGTAAGTATTTTTAAAGATTTATATGAAATAGAACTTGATATTAAACTTCCAAATGACCTTATGATAAATGGTAAAAAGGTTGGAGGAATTTTAACAGAAACAAAACTACAAGGAAATAATGTAAAAGTATTAGTAATTGGTGTAGGAATAAATACTAATGAAAAAGAGACTTTTGATGAAATAAAAAATATTTCAACATCAATAGAAAATGAGTTTAATGTAGAGATTGATAACTACAGGGTTATAGGTGAATTCTGTAATAGATTAGAAAATAAGTTGATTTGTAAGGGAGTTTAGTAATGAAAATAGGATTTTTATTTCCAGGCCAAGGGGCTCAAATAGTTGGGATGGGAAAAAGTTTATATGATGAATATGAAGAATATAGAAATGTTTATAAAAAAGTTGAGGAAATAACAGGGGTTAAAGTTGCGGATATTACTTTTAATTCTTCAGAAGAAATTTTAAGTCAAACTAAAAATACACAAATATGTATTTTAACAATGAGTTTAGCAATATTAGAATTATTGAAAAAAGAAAAAATTCAAGCAATTGCATCAAGCGGATTAAGTTTGGGAGAATATTCAGCTTTAATAAATAGTGAAGCAATTTCTTTTGAAGATGGAGTAAAAATTGTAAAAACTAGAGGAGAATTAATGCAAGAGTTATGTCCAAAAGGAGATTGGAGCATGGCTGCAATTTTAGGACTTGATGAGGAAACAGTTACAAATGTATGTAATGAAATATCAAATGGATTTGTTGCTCCAGCAAATTTTAATTGTCCAGGTCAAATAGTTATTTCAGGAGAAAAAAAAGCAGTAGATGAAGTTAGTCAAAAACTAAAAGAAGCAGGTGCTAAGAGAACTTTAGAATTAAAAACTTCAGGACCATTTCATACTAAAATGCTAGAAAAGGCTTCTATAGAACTAAGAAAAGAGCTTGAAAATATAGAAATAAATTCGTTTAATACTAAGGTTATAAAAAATATTGATGGAAAAGAATATTCTGATAAAGATGATATAAAAGAAATTTTAGCAAAACACATAATTAATCCAGTTAAATTTGAACAATCTTTAAGAACAATGATAGATATGGGAATTGATACATTTTTTGAAATTGGACCAGGTAAAACATTATCAGGATTTGTAAAAAAGATAGATAGAAATATACATGTATTTAATATTAATGATATTGAAAGCTATAAAAATACAATAAATGAAATTAAAGGAGGTATTTATGAATAAAGTTGCTTTAATTACAGGAGCATCACGAGGAATAGGAAAACAAATTGCAATTACACTTGCAAAAGAAGGATATGACATAAGTTTAAATTGCAGAAAACAAAACGAAGAAGTTTTAAAAATTAAAGAAGAAATAGAAAATAATAATGTTAAATGTTTAGTAGTAGAAGGTGATGTATCTAATTTTGAAGATGCAGAAAAAATCACAAAACAAACAATAGATCAATTTGGACAAATAGATGTACTTGTTAATAATGCAGGAATAACCAAAGATATGTTATTACTTCGAATGAAAGAAGAAGATTTTAAAAGTGTTATAGATGTTAATTTATGTGGAACATTTAATATGACTAAAAATGTTTCATCTTATATGATGAAAGCAAGATGTGGAAGAATAATAAATCTTGCTTCAGTTGTAGGAATTTCAGGAAATGCAGGACAATCAAATTATGCATCATCTAAAGCTGGAATAATTGGATTTACAAAAAGCTTAGCCAAAGAACTTGCTAGTAGAAATATACTTGTAAATGCTATTGCACCAGGTTTTATTAAAACAGATATGACAAATGTTTTGAAAGATGATGTGAAAGATAAGATATTAGAACAAATTCCTTTAAGAAGAGAAGGAACTGCAGAAGATGTTGCAAATGTTGTTAAATTTTTGGCGTCAAGTGATAGTAGTTATATTACAGGGCAAGTTATTAATATAGATGGCGGAATGTTAATGTGAAAAATCCTTTAAAATTGATTAAATAGGAGGTAAAAATGGAAAAAAGAGTAGTAATAACAGGATTAGGAACAATAAATCCTATTGGAAATGATGTAGAAAATACTTGGGATGGAATTAAAAATTGCAAATGTGGGATTGATGAAATTACTTTATTTGATAATAGTAATTTAAAAACAAAATTAGCAGCAGAAGTTAAGGAATATGATGCTTCAAAATATTTAGATGCAAAACAGGCAAAAAGATTAGATAGAAGTTCTCAATTTGCTATAATTGCTGCAAGAGAAGCTTTAAAAGATAGCGGAATTAATGAGGAAAATACAAATTTAGAAAATGTTGGAATTTTTATTGGTTCTGGAATTGGTGGACTTATTACAATAGAAAATCAAAGTCAAATTAAATTTGAAAAAGGAGCAAATAGAATCTCTCCAATGTTTATACCAATGTCTATAGCTAATATGCCTGCTGGTAATGTTGCAATGGATTTAGGACTAAAGGGAGAATCAATTTCAATAGTAACTGCTTGTGCTTCTTCTACTCATTCAATTGGTGAAGCTTATAGAAATATAAAATCAGGATATGAGGAAGTTATTTTAGCTGGTGGAACAGAGGCTGCTATTTGCGAACTAGGAATTGCTGGTTTTGAAAATATGAAAGCATTATGTACTGGAACTGATAAAACAAGAGCTAGTATTCCATTTGATAAAGAAAGAAGTGGATTTGTAATGGGAGAAGGTTCAGGAGTTTTAGTTCTAGAAGAATTAGAACATGCCAAAAAAAGAGGTGCTAAAATCTACGCAGAAGTAGTAGGATACGGAGCTACATCAGACGCATATCATATTACATCTCCTGATCCAGAAGGAAAAGGTGCAGCTAGAGCTATGGAAAGAGCAATTAAAGATGCAAAAATAACTCCAAATGATATAGATTATATAAATGCTCATGGAACTTCAACACATTTAAATGATAGTACAGAAACAAAAGCAGTAAAATTGCTTTTAGGAGAAAATAGTAAAGTTGTAAAAATGAGTTCAACTAAAGGAAATACAGGTCATTTACTTGGTGCTGCTGGAGCAATTGAAGCAATTATTTGTACAAAGGCTCTTGAAAATAAATTAATACCACCAACAATTAATTATAAAGAAAAAGATGAAGAATGTGATATAGATATTGTTCCAAATAAACCAGTAGAAAAAGATTTAAATTATGTAATGTCTAATTCTTTAGGATTTGGTGGTCACAATAGCAGTATAATTTTGAAAAAATATGTAGATTAGGAGGAAACTAAAGTGGAATATGAAAAGATAAAACAATTGATGGATGATATGGGAAATTCAAAACTAACATCACTTGATATAGAATTTCCTGATGGCATAAAAATCAAAATGGAAAAAAATAATTCAAAACAAGTTGTAGTAACAACTTGTGAGGAAGCAATAGCTAAAGAAAATACAAATAATACTGAAACAACTTCAAAACAAGAAGAGAAAGAAGAAGGTAATATTGTAAAATCTCCAATGATTGGAACTTTTTATATGAAACCATCTCCTGATAGCAGTCCCTTTGTAGAAGTAGGAAAAGAAGTAAAAAAAGGAACAGTACTTTGTATAATAGAAGCAATGAAATTAATGAACGAAATAGAATCTGAATTTGAAGGAAAAATTGCCGAAATTTTTGTAAAAGATGGCGAGCCAGTAGACTATGGAAAACCATTGTTTAGAATTGTTTAAAAAAAGGAGCTTAATATGTTAAACAAAGAAGAAATAAAATCAATTATTCCACAAATAGAACCATTTTTAATGATTGATGAAGTAGAAGAATATGTTCCAGGAGAAAGCTGCATTGCTTATAAAAATGTTGATGAAAATGAATGGTATTTTAAAGGACATTTTCCAGGAAATCCTATTATGCCAGGAGTTCTAATTACAGAAAGTTTGGCACAAGCAGGTGCTGTTGCAATTCTTTCAATGGAAGAAAATAAAGGTAAAAATGCTTTATTTGGTGGAATTAATAATATGAAATTTAAAAAAATGGTTGTACCAGGTGATAGATTAAAATTAGAAGTAAAAATTATAAAAAGAAAAGGTCCAATAGGAATTGGAGAAGCAATTGCTACAGTTGATGGAAGGGTTGCAGCTAAAGGAGAATTAACATTTGCAGTAGTGTAGAAAGGAAGTGTAGATATGAATAAAATCTTAATAGCCAATCGTGGAGAAATAGCAGTAAGAATAATAAGAGCTTGTAAAGAAATGAATATTAAAACAGTTGCAATATATTCAGAAGCAGATAAAGATGCACTTCATACAAGACTTGCAGACGAATCTGTTTGTATAGGACCTGCTCCTTCTAATAAAAGCTATTTAAATATTAAAAATATAATAGAAGCTGCGTATATAACAGGAAGTGATAGTATCCATCCAGGTTTTGGATTTTTATCTGAAAATTCACAATTTGCAAGAATTTGCAAAGAATCTAATATAAAATTTATAGGACCTACAAGTGAAGTAATTGATAAGCTCGGAAATAAATCAAATTCAAAAGATATGATGAAAAAAGCGGGTGTCCCAGTAATTCCAGGATCAAACGGAAGTATAAAAGGATTAAAAGATGCAATAGTAATTGCTGAAAAAATTGGATATCCAATAATGCTTAAAGCAGCAGCTGGTGGCGGAGGAAAAGGAATTAGAATTGTAAACAATAGTGATGAACTTGAAACAGCTTATAATGTTGTAAAGCAAGAAGCCAAAATTTCTTTTAATGATGATGAAGTTTATATAGAAAAATTTGTTAAAAATCCAAGACATGTCGAAATTCAAATCTTAGCAGATGAACATGGAAATGTAGTTCATTTAGGAGAAAGAGATTGTTCTATTCAAAGAAAACATCAAAAAGTAATTGAAGAAACACCATCTACTGCAATTGATGAAAAATTAAGAAATAAAATGGGAGAAGCAGCGGTAAAAGCTGCAAAAGCAGCAGGTTATACAAGTTGCGGAACAGTAGAATTCTTGGTAGATAGTGATAAAAATTTTTATTTTATGGAAATGAATACTAGAATTCAAGTAGAACATCCTATAACTGAAATGCGTACAGGAATTGATATTGTTAAAGAACAAATTAAAATTGCAGCAGGAGAAAAACTAAAATTTAAACAAAAAGATATTAATTTTAAAGGACATTCAATTGAATGTAGAATAAATGCAGAAAATCCAAACAAAAACTTTATGCCATGCCCTGGAAAAATTACAGGTCTTAATTTACCAGGAGGAAATGGGATAAGAATAGATTCAAGTATTTATGATGGATATACAATTCCTCCATATTATGATTCAATGCTGGCTAAAATAATAGTATTTGGAAATACAAGAAATGAAGCAATTAGCAAAATGAAAAGGGCATTAGAAGAACTTGTAATAGATGGAGTTGAAACAAATAGAGATTTTCTATTTGAAATAATCAAAAATCCAGATTTTATTAGAGGAAACTTTGATACATCATTTATAGAAAAAATGTTATAAGTTAGTTTGTTATAGAAGGTGTTAAAATGATTGTTGATAAAATAAAAAAAAGAGAACCATCAGCTAAAAATAAACCAAGTAAAATCGATATACCAGTTGGAAAATGGATAAAATGTGATGGGTGTAAGGAGATAATTTATAAAGAAGCATTATGGAATAATTTAAATATTTGCCCTAATTGTGGTCATTATTTCAGAATGCATATAAATAGAAGATTAGAGCAAATAATAGATAAAGGGACTTATGAAAAATTTGATTTAAATATTGAAAATGCAAATCCATTAGAAATGGAAGACTACACAAAAAAATTAAAAATATTAAGAGAAAAAACAGGTCTAGAAGAAGCAGTAGCATGCCGGAACAGGTAAAATAAATGGCGAAGATACAGTAATTTGCATAATGGATAGCGGGTTTATGATGGGAAGTATGGGAAGTGTTGTAGGTGAAAAAATAACATATGCCATTGAGCAAGCAATTGAAAGGAAACTTCCAATAATAATATTTTGTGTTTCTGGTGGTGCTAGAATGCAAGAAGGAATTATATCTTTAATGCAGATGGCAAAAACAACAGCAGCTTTAACAAAATTAGACGAAGCAGGTCTTTTATATATTTCTGTTTTAACAGATCCAACATATGGAGGGGTAACAGCATCTTTTGCAAGTTTAGGAGATATTATAATATCCGAACCTAAAGCAATGATTGGATTTGCAGGTCAAAGAGTTATAGAGCAGACAATAGGCGAAAAACTTCCTGAAGGTTTTCAAACTGCTGAATTTTTATTAGAACATGGTTTTATTGATAAGATTGTTGAAAGAAAAGATTTAAAAGATATGCTTTCAAAATTAATAAAATATCATAAATAAGAGGTGAAAAAAATGGCTTTAACTGCATGGGAAAAGGTAGAGATTGCAAGAAATCCAAAAAGAAAAACTGCAATTGAATATATAGAAAATATTTTTGATGAATTTGTTGAACTTCATGGAGATAGAAGTTTTAAAGACGATAAGTCTATTGTTTGTGGGTTAGCAAAAGTAGGTGAGCAAAATTATACAATTATAGCTCAGCAAAAAGGTAGAACAACAAAAGAAAATATAGAAAGAAATTTCGGAATGCCAAATCCTGAAAGTTACAGGAAAGCAATAAGATTTATGAAACAAGCTGAAAAATTTAAAAGACCAGTAATTACTTTTATAGATACTAAAGGAGCATATCCTGGTATTGGAGCAGAAGAAAGAGGTCAAGGAGAAGCAATTGCTAAATCTATGTTTGAAATGGCTAAATTAAAAGTACCAGTTATTGCAATAGTAATTGGAGAAGGCTCAAGTGGTGGAGCTTTAGCAATTAGTGTTGGAAATAAAATTTTTATGCTAGAAAATGCAATCTATTCAATTCTATCACCAGAAGGGTATAGTAGTATTTTATGGAAAGATTCTTCAAGGGTAAAAGAAGCTGCTGAAAAAATGAAATTGACAGCAAAGGACTTATATGATTTAAAAGTAATAGATAAAATTATTAAAGAACCATCAGATATAGAAGAAGGATTTAATAAAATTTGTAAAAATATAAAAAAAGAAATTGTAAAAACAATATCAGAATTGCAAGAAAAAACAGAAAAAGAAATTGTAGAAGAAAGATATCAAAAATTTAGAAATATAGGAGAATTTATAAATTTAAGATAAATAGGAGGATAATATGTTATTAAAAAATAAAAAAATATTAATAATGGGAATTAGAAATAAATGGAGTATTGCTTTTGGAATTGCAAAAGCAGCATATGATAATGGAGCAAAACTTATATTTACATATATGGGAGAAGATAATAAGGAAAAAATAGAAGAATTAATTAGTGAATTTGAGGGAAGCAAAGCGTATGTTTTAAATGGAGCATCAGAAGATGACTTAGTAAAAGAAAACTTTACAAAAATAAAAGAAGACAATGGAAAAATTGATGGAATAGTTCATGCAATTGCACATGCTAATACAGAGGATTTGCATAATGATTTTATTTATACAAGTAAAGAAGGATTTTCTCATGCAAATGATGTAAGTGCATATTCTTTTGTTTTAGCTGCAAGAATGGCTAAAGAACTTGATATGTTAAATGAAAATGCAAGTATAGTTACATTAACATATCATGGGTCTACTAAAGTTTTAGAAGGTTATAATGTAATGGGAATAGCTAAAGCAGCATTAGAATCAAGTGTTAGATATTTAGCTGATAATTTAGGAAAAGAAGGAATAAGAGTAAATGCGGTATCAGCTGGGCCAATTAAAACATTATCTGCTAAAGGAATTAAAGATTTTTCATCAATACTAACAATTGTTGAAGAAAGAGCTCCGCTACACAGAAATGTAACAACAGTTCAAGTTGGAAATGTTGCAACCTTTTTATTAAGTAATATGTCGGAAGCAATTACAGGTCAAGTTATTTATGCTGATAGTGGATATAATATAATGGGTATATAATTAAATTTTAATAAAAACTAGATTTGGAAAATATTACCATATCTAGTTTTTTGCTTTAGATGAGGTGGAAGTTAATAACATATTATTTTATACTGACCAACTAGTCTAGTGATTTTTTATACTTTTTATGATATAAATAATATTAGAAAATATAAAAAATAATTTTTGCAAATTTATATAAGATGACTTTTTAATAGTGTGAGAATTGTAAGGAGAATTTATGAAAAATAAAAAAATATTTGATGTTAAAGAATTTAATAATATAAAGGAAATAGTATATAATTCAGCTGAAAAATATTCTGAAAATATAGCTTTTGTTATAAAGCATAAAGAAGGAAAAGAAGTTAGCTATGAAAATGTTACTTATAAAAGACTACTAGAAGATATTAATAAATTCGGAACAGCATTATATAATTTAAATCTAAAAGGTAAAAGAGTTGCTGTAATAGGTAAAAACAGATATGAATGGGTAGTTAGCCATTTATCAAATTTACTTGGAGGAATAGTATCTGTTCCTTTAGATAAAGATTTGCAATATGATGAATTAGAAAGTTCTTTAATAAGAAGTAAAGCAGATGCAATAATTTTTGATGAAAAATTGAAAGATGAAATATCAGAAATTAAGAAAAATGGAAAAACAAATTTAACAGAATATATTTGTATGAGCGAATTAAGTGGATACAGAAGTTTTAAAGAACTTATGAAAAAAGGTGAAGAACTAATTGAAGAAGGAAATACAGATTTCATAAATTCCAAAATAGATGAAAACATAATGAGCATATTATTATTCACATCTGGAACAACATCAAAATCAAAAGCAGTAATGCTTTCACAAAAAAATATAGCATCAAATATTTATGCACTTCAAGCAGTAGAAGATATTAGACCTACAGATGTTAATATAGCATTTTTACCACTTCATCATATTTTTGGATCAACATGCTTAATTATGATGCTTGCTTGTGGTGTAAAAACAACATTTCCAGATGGTTTAAGATATATAAAACAAAACTTAAATGAATATAAAGTTTCTGTATTTGTTGGTGTTCCTGTTTTAGTTGAAGCAATTTATAAAGCTATAATGAAAGAAATTGAAAAACAGGGAAAAACAAAATTAATAAAAATAGTAATGAAAGTTAGTAACTTTTTACTAAAATTCCATATTGATATAAGAAGAAAATTATTTAAACAAGTATTAGATGCATTAGGTGGACAGTTAAGACTTGTAATTTCAGGTGGAGCTCCTGCTGATCTTGAAATATCAAAAGGATTTAATAATTTAGGAGTAATAACTCTTCAAGGTTATGGACTTAGTGAAACTGCTCCTGTAATTTGTGCAGAAAATTATAATGTATTAAAAAATGGTTCTGTTGGTGTTCCAATGATAAATGATATTGTTGAGATAGTAAATAAAGATGAAAAGGGAATTGGAGAAATTAGAGTAAAAGGTCCTAATGTAATGCTTGGATATTATGAAATGTCTGATATAACAAATGAAGTATTAAAAGATGGGTGGTTTTATACAGGTGATTTAGGATATTTTGATTTAGAAGGTCGCTTATTTATAACAGGAAGAAATAAAAATTTAATAGTTTTAAAAAATGGTAAAAAAGTATTTCCAGAGGAATTAGAGACTTTAGTAAATAGAATTGAATTAGTAGAAGAATCAATGGTATTTGGGTTTCCAGATAAACAAGATAAAACAGATGTAAAACTATCTGTAAAAGTTGTATATAGTAAAGAAGTTGTAAAAGAAAAATATAATGGAAAAAGTGAAGAAGAATTACGTGAAATTATTTGGAATGAAATAAAAAAATTAAATACAACATTTCCAAGATACAAACATATACAAAATTTAATTGTTACTGGAGAAGAACTAATAAAAACGACCACTAAAAAAGTAAAAAGACAAGAAGAAATGAAAATAATATTAAATGAAAAATAGCAATTTTTAGAACAAGTTAAATTTAATATAATATTAATATATTTTTTTCATATACTGTGTTATAATATCTATGTATTTGTTAGAATTATCTGATACATAGATACTTAAAGTACAGAAATTAATTACAAAAGGAAAGATGAAAATGAAAGAAATATATATTGTTTTAACTTATACAGGAACAATGCTTGCTAGAGTAATAAAAGCATTTACAGGAAATGAGTTTGCACATGTATCAATTGCACTAGATGTAGAATTAAAAAATATGTATAGTTTTGGAAGGTTAAATCCATATAATCCATTTATAGGTGGTTTTGTGCATGAATATATTGACGATGGAACTTTCAAAAGATTTAAAAATACTGTAAGTAAAGTGTATGCAATTCAAATTGAAGACGAGAAATATGAAAAATTAAAAAATATAATTTCTAATATACAAGATAATAGGAAAGATTATACATTTAATATATTAGGACTATTTGCGGCTGGAATACATATTAGATTAAAATATGATAAATCATTTTATTGTGCAGAATTTGTAAAATATGTTTTAGATAAATCTAAAATAAATACTAATTTGCCAGATACAATAAAGCCAGAAGATTTTAAAAAATTAGAATGTGCAAATGCTAAAATAATTTATACAGGACTTCTTAGAGAATATAGAGTTCCACAAAATGAAATTATAAATATAGAAGATTATAAAATAGTAAGTCAAAGATCGCGAAAACTTACAACAATTTAAAAAAATAAAAAAGGAAAACAAAATGGAAAAATACATACATAAAGTAAATTATTATGAAACAGACAAAATGGGAGTAACACATCATTCTAATTATGTAAGATGGATGGAAGAGGCAAGAGTATATTTTTTAGAAAGTATAGGATTTCCTTATGATAAATTAGAAGATGATGGAATTATTTCCCCAGTTATAGGTATAAACTGTGAATATAAAGAAAGCACAACATTTAATGATGATATAGAAATAGAAGTAAGTGTTAAGGAATTTAAAGGTGTAAGATTAGTTATAGAATATATAATGAAAAATAAAGATACGCAAAAACTAGTTTTAAAAGGTGTTTCAGAACATTGCTTTTTAAATAAATCTGGAAAGCTGGTAAGATTAAGCAAAGAGTTTCCAGAATTTGATAATAAATTAAAAGAATTAGCACAAAAAAGTGTATAAAAAGTGGATAATAAAAACCTCAAACTGTTATTTTATATAACAATTTGAGGTTTTATTTATTTTAATTCAACAATTGTAACACCCATTTCACCTTCACCAAATGTACCAATTCTAAATGATTTTACATGAGGATGTGTTTTTAAAAATTTATGAATACCTGTACGAAGAGCTCCAGTTCCTTTTCCATGAACAATTCTAATACTAGGAAGTCCACTTAAAACACAATTATCTAAATATTTATCTATTGAAAAACAAGCTTCATCTACATTTTGACCAATTACATTAATTTCAGAAGATATGGCTTTTGCTTTAAATTCTTTTCTTGAAGAATAATCTTTTTTTGAAGTTTTTTCTGATTGATTATTATGAGTAATAGCTAAATCTTTAATATCAAAAAACATTTTTCCAAGAGGAAGAGCAACTTGTATTTTTTTATCTTTAGAGATAGATAAGATGCTTCCTTCCTGATTTAGTTTACTTACAAAAACTTGCATTCCTATTTTTAAATCTTCAATATTTAATTTTGCACTTGGTGATTTAACACTATTATTAACAATATTTAAATCATTAATTTTATCATTTAATTTATTTCTTAGTTTATTAGATTCTTTACTATTTGAAGAGTGTTCAATTTCTTTTATGATTTCATTTGCATCATATTTAGCAGAAAGCAAGATTTCTCTTGCAGCAGATTTTGCTTTATTTATAATATCTTTCTGTTCTTGTTGTAATTTCGAAAAATCAAGTTCAAGTGCACTTTTTAATTCTTCTGCAGCCTTTGAATTTTCAAGAGTTTTTTGTTTTTCAGCTTCTATAGTACGTTTATCTTCATAAATATTTGTAAGAAGATCTTCAATATTTATTTTTTCTTTATCTATAAATTCTTTAGCTCTATTTATAATTTCTTCAGAAATTCCAAGTTTTCTACTAATGGAAAAAGCATTACTTGTTCCAGGAACTCCAAGTAATAATTTATAAGTAGGAGATAGTGTTTCTAAATTAAATTCTACACTAGCATTTTCAAAACCATCAGTAACTAATGCAAAATGCTTTAATTCTGGATAATGAGTAGTAGATAAAGTAATTGCATTTATAGAATATAATTTTTCCAAAATACTTATTGCTAAACTAGAACCTTCAACAGGGTCTGTACCAGAACCAAGTTCATCAAGTAAAATAAAACTATTTTCAGTTGCGTTATCTAATATTTGAGCAATTTTTGTCATATGAGAAGAAAAAGTACTTAAAGAATCACTAATACTTTGTTCATCTCCAATATCTGCAAAAACATTATCTGCTATAAAAATACTACTATTTTCTTTTGCTGTAATATGAAGACCACTCATAGCCATAACAACTAAAAGACCAGCAGTTTTTAAAGTAACAGTTTTACCACCAGTATTTGGACCTGTTATTATTAAGCTTTTATAATCTTTTCCAAGAGGAATATCATTTTTAACTGCTTGATTTTTATTAAGCAAAGGATGCCAAGCTTGTTTTAAATCTATAATTTTTTCATCATTTATGATTGGCTCAGTAGCATCTAAAGAATTAGAGTATTTTGCCTTCGCAAAAATAAAATCTATTAATCCAATTAAATTAATATTATTTTTTATATTGTCAATAATTGGGAAGAACAAAGAAGAAAGTTTTTGTAAAACTTTTTCAATTTCTAAATTTTCATCATTTTTTAAATGATTTAAATCATTATTTAAATCAAAAATGGCAATAGGTTCAACAAATACAGTAGAACCACTAGAAGAAATATCATGGATAAATCCTTTTACTTCTTGACGATATTCATTTTTAACAGGAATAACAAAACGCCCTGAGCGCATTGTAATAACAGATTCTTGTACATATTTTGAACGAATAAGAGTATTTAATTTATTTCTAATTTCTTGCTCTTTATTTCTAATTTCTTTTCTAATATTTTTTAAAGTGATTGATGCATCATCAGAAATTGTATTTTCATCAATAATTGAAGTAAAAATATTTTTTTCTATAACTGGATTAATATATAAATTATTAAATAATCCAGTTAAATTAGTAAATTCACTCATATCAATTTCAGTACTAAAAAAGTAATTTTTTAAATTATTTGATATTTTTAAAATTAATGCTAAATCAAGTAATTGCTTTGGAGATAAGAAAAGACTACTTTCTAATTTTTTTATATGAGCAGTAATATCTTCAATTTCTAGAATAGGAACAGAGCCCTTTCTGTAAATAAGAACAGATGCTTCTGTTGTTTGCTTTTGAGCTTTTACAATTTCTTGTTTTAATAGAAATGGTTTTAAAGTTTTTGCATAATCTTTTCCAATATAGGTAATACAAAAACTTTCTAGTATTTCACATATTTTATTAAATTCTAATTTTTCTAAACTTTTAATATCCATTTTTTATCCTTATATATTTATTATATATTATTTTTCTTATATAATACTAAATGTTATAATAACATAAAAGTGCTTAAAAATAAAGAGTTTTAGGAAAATGTCGAAATATAATATTGTAAATTCTGTAACAAATTTATATTTTTATACACTAATAAAGTGAAAGGAGGAAAGCCAGTGCAGGATATAGAAGAAATATATAATAAATATTCGAAAATGTTGTATAAGTATGTATTCTGTTTGAGCGGGAATGCGGAGCTTTCGGAAGAAATTGTACAAGATACTTTTTTAGTGGCAGTAAAAGATATAAATAAATTTGAGGGTAAGTGTAAAATAAGTACTTGGCTTTGTTCGATTGCAAAAAATATTTGGTATCAAAAATTAAGAAAAGATAAAAACAAGAATAATATTTCTATTGATGAAGTGAGTAACTGCTTAATTTTAGAGGAATCAATTGAAGAAAGTTTATGTGATAAAGAAACAAAAATTGAATTATTAAAAAAAGTACAAACTCTAGATGAAGATACTAGAAATGTTATTTATTTAAGAACATTTGGAAATCTAAATTATGAGGAAATTGCAGAAATTATGAATAAAACTCCAAGTTGGGCAAGAGTAACATATTTTCGTGGAAAACAGAAATTAAGAGAAATGAAAGATTAATTTAGAAAGGGAGATAAGAAATGAAAGAATGTGATATAGTTCAAGATTTATTGATTGGATATAATGATAAAACATTAAAAGAAGGTTCAAAAGAATTTGTTGATAATCATTTAAAAGAGTGTGAGAACTGCAGAAAAATTTTTGATGAGATAAAAACGGATGATATACAAGAAGAGGAAAATATAGAAATCGATTACCTAAAAAAGTTAAATAAGAAAAATAGTAAAAAGAATAAATGTATAATTTTATTAATAATAATAGTTTCAATTATAGTACTATTAAATGCAATTGTATTTATAAATTATTATAATACAGATTTAGGAATAGAAATATTTTTAGAAGATGATATAAGTGATGAAAACTTTAGTAAAATTGAAAATAAAATAAAAGAATATAATTACAAATATAGATATGTAAGTAAAGAAGAGGCTTTAGAAAAATTTAAAGAAAGATTAGACAATCCTAATGTATTAAATGGATATGAAGGTAACACAAATATTTTTCCTGCTAGTTTGATTGTAACTTGTGGATGGGGAAATGGTGATGATTTAATGGGAGATTTAGAAAATATGCATGGTATAAAGAAAATAACTTCTAGTACAAAATATGGTCCATATATGGTATTTTGGGCTAAAATAAGGAATTTATAAAAAAAAGAAGTAGCAATTTTTTATTTTAATTGTGGTTCTATAATTTTAGTTGGGGTGGCAAAAAACTCCAGCTTTTTTATAAAAAAATAGCATCTATCTAACTTCTTTGA
>CAPOZU010000015.1 GCA_948676835.1 uncultured Clostridia bacterium | reverse complement strand
AACAATATCATTTCTGGTACTCTCTTTCAATATTTTATTTTCATTTTACTTGTGACATATCTATTTTAAACCTATAACATCTTGTTTTTATTTCTAATTAAGTTTAAAATAGTTATGCGTGTGTTTTTATAATCTAAGCAATAAAAATTGCAAAAAATGTAAAAAATCACTTGTTTTTTTAAAAAATGTATGTTAGACTATTAGATAGTCAGTTTATTAAAATAAATGGAGGTGCTTTAGATATGGCAAAATGTGTTTGTTGTGGAAAAGAAACAAGCTTTGGAAAACAATTAAGTATAACTCGTTCACATATTAGTAAAAGAACAACAAGACCTGTTAGACCTAACTTAAGAACAGTTAAAGCTGTTATTGACGGAAAAGTTCAAAGAGTGTCAGTATGTTCTAAATGCTTACGTTCTGGAAAAGTTCAAAGAGCTGTTTAATCACATATATAAAAGAGCTACTTAAGAATGTTCTAAAATTAAAAGTTTTAGTATATTCTTAAGTAGCTCTTTTGTTTTTAATCTAAAGCTTATGTAGATTTTATTCCGAAAATAAACTTTACGAATCCTCTCATAAACTTAGGTACTTTTTTTACAACAATTGTCATCTTTACCTCCTTTTATTATTTTGAACATAAAAATTTTATGCCTCCAATTAGCATCCCTATTCCCATAATGCAGATCCAGGCAATCGGAGGAAGAAATAATACTAATAGAACTCCTATTCCAAATCCCATAAGAATTCCAGCTATTACTTTTCTAAACCTACACCAAAACATTCTACTTCCTCCTTTTTATAAAGCATAATTTATATATAATATTAAATAAAAACCAATTATGTGAAAATAAAAAAGAACATGTTGTAAAAAACATGCTCTTTTTCACTTTACTCATCATCCTCATTATCTTCTTTTTCATCTTCGTCATCATACTCATCAGAATCTTCATCATCATTTTGAATACATTCATCATGATGCATACAATGTTCACAACTTTCAGCTATGCAACTATTGCAATAATCTTCATCATCTAAAATTGCTCCTCCAGCAAAAGCTATATCGTCTAACAAATCTAAAGTTTCTTCTTCATCTAAAATATCTTCATTTACTTTTACTAAATTAATTTCAAATTCTTCTCTATTATCATCTATTTTAAATCTAATTAAAATTGTACATGGTTCATCATCACACATAGCTTCACCTGTAAAATCAACATATATATCCTTTTCTACTTTTACAACATTATAATTTATATTATCAAAAAAAGATTCAAATAATTCACCTATTTTAAAATCACGAATTGCATTAAATTCACCATTACAAATTAATCCTATATAACTTTCATCTGTGTTATCTTCTTTCATATCTTTCCTCCATAAAATTTTTTGCTTTACTTATCTTAGCATATATATGCTTATTTTTCAATATTTTGGCTTTTATTTTTTCTCTTTTCTAAATTATTAACTTTCATATTTGGAAAAGCATTTATTAATCTTTGTTTCAATTTTGATTGTTTACTAAACTTTTCTTTAATTTGTTTTGATATTTCTTCTGAAGATATTTTCAAATTATTAATTTTCTCAATAGAATTTAGGTGTATTTTTTCAAAATCATTTTTTGTTTTTTGAATTTTATTAATATATTCTTTTTGTTTACTTTCAAATTCTAGTTTTCTAGATTTTATTAAATTATCAATCTTCTGTTTTTCATAAGCAATTTTTTCTTTTAATAAGCTTCCTTCTTCATTCATTCTATCTATCAACTCACGTAATGTATATGTTTTTGAATTAAATATTTTATTTCTTCTATATCTAATTCTTCTTTGTCTTTTCAATCTTATTTTTCTAACAGAATGTATTACATCTGATTCAGCTTGCATTATCATATCTTCTGCTTTGTCTCTTACCTTAGAACCTATTTCTTCTGTATTATCCATTTTTTCATAAGTTTCACCTTTAAAACTACATATAATTTTAAAAGAAATAACAAAATCTATAATAAATAATACAAATAAAATCCCTGTAATTGTATGTCTAATTGTGTCTGGCAATTTATCATATATATTGATAAAAAAAGGATTTATATATTTCAAGATTACAGAACCTGCTATTCCAAATGCACATAAATTTTCTAAGCATACTCTTCCATTAATATTAAATCTTCTATTTGTATAGTCCCACCATCTTGCATTAAACCATTTTTCCATAAAATATCCTGTTAAATATTCAAGTACTCCACATAGTACTGTTGCTAAAATAAATAATGCAACAAAATCATTAGCATATTTTCCAAGTAATACTGTTATTGTAACAACACCAACTCCATATACTGGACAAAGTGGACCTATCATAAATCCTCTATTTACAAATTTTTTAACAACAAATATTCCACCTATAGATTCCATACACCATCCTGCAAAAGAATAAGTAAAAAATAATAACAACAATGTTTCAATATAATTAAATATTTCCATAATTTTCTCCTATTTTATTTTCATTTTTCTCAAAATATCTTTTTGTTTATCTGTTATTCTATATGATTCTATCATCTTTTGAATAGTCTTATTAAAAGTAAATTTATCTAAGTTATTTTCTGAATTTAAATAATTCATTAATATATCATTAAATTTTATTCCGATTTCAGCTAAAGTCCAAGCAACTGCCATTTTTACATAATAACCATCATGTTTTATATTATTTAAAACCTCTATTACTTTTTCTACATATTCTTCTCTTATATAATAATCTAGCATACTTATAATAGCAAATCTAACTTCAAACTCTTTTTTAGATTTTGTATAAGGAGTTATAAATCTCCAATAATCTTCTAGTTCTTTATCCTTTATTTTTAATGTTGGAGTAAAAGTATCTGTCATTGCCCAACTATCCATTTTAGGAATAAATTTTTCCATATAATTATATTTTTCTTCCAAGGATTTTTTTGAATATGCTATACATAATCCTTGTAATATTATTTCTTCAAAATATTTATCTTGAGCTTCATCTATAAATTGTTCCCATTTTTCTTCTTTAATAATCTCTTTTGCGAGTTTTCTTAAATTCGGAATTCTAACACCTAAAATTTCTTTATTTGTATCTGGACATAATTTATTATTTAATTTTTTTTGACTCTCTTCTGATATTTCTACTAACCTTTTTTCAATTTCTTTATACATTTTTATATTTTTCCTTCATTTGATTTTTTAATATTATACTTTATTATTTACAAAATTTAAAGATTTTTTAAATTTTCTCTAATAAACTTTTTTGTTTGATTATAACCTTCATAATATAAAGTCTTAGAATCTTTTTTGTTTAATAACCCACTATTATTATGTTTTATTTCAAGTAAATAATCTGAACCATCCCATTCATATCTACTTAGCTCATGACACAATATATTAAAAGATTTTGTTAGTATTTCTATTATACTACTACAACATTTTTGTGCTTGAGTATTTGTAAATACAATGCTCAAAACTTTATCTGCACCAACTCTTTTAACTTCTCTCCATGGAATGTTTTCTTCAATTCCACCATCAATAAGTAGGAGATTATGTATTTTAGAACAAGGAGAAAATATTCCTGGATAACTACAGCTTGCTTGAACAACAGCAGCAATGTCTGCTTTACCAACATATCTAATATTACTTGGATACATTTTTATTGTATTTTTCTTAGAATAAAAAACATACAAATCTTCATTACATATATTAACTGCTGGTATTAATAATGGCTTATCTATTTGTGAAATATCACTTATTCCTTTATCTGTGCAAAATTTTTTCATTAATTTATAAATTTTTTCACCACTGTTTAAACCATCAATTTTTATTTTTCCTGTTTTGCAAAAGTTTTTTATAACTCTTAAAAAGTTTTTAAAATCTACATAATTTATTTGATTTACATGCTCTTTAAAAATGTCATAAATTTCATCAGATGTATATCCTATTGCATATAATGTTGCAACAATACTTCCAGATGATGTACCTGCTAAATAGTCAAATTTAATATTTGCTTCTTCAAATGCTTTTAGAGCACCTATGTGAGCAAATGCTTTTGTACCACCTCCTGATAGGCATAATCCTAATTTCATATAATATCACCTCAGGATATAGTATTCAAATAAAAAACTACTGTGAAAAATATCACAGTAGCATTCATATTATCTTGCATTTTCTAATTTTCCGTCTTCTGAATATAAAATTTCTAAATCTTGCAAACTCCAAGTATCTCCATCAATATATATTTTAACAAAATATGTGCTTTCGTTATATTCGCATTTTAATGTTCCACCATCAATAATTTCTATATTTTTTATAGATGCACCAGCTTGACTCTCTATTTTTTCTGCTGTTAGATAATCTCCTGGGTTAGTATTAGGATCACTTCTTAAATCGCTTTTATAATTATCTAATTGTGTATTTAAAGCTGTTTCAATTGATGAATGAACATATTCTTTTCCTTTAGAAATATCAGATTCAGATAATTTTTCTTTATCACCATCATCTATATCCATATTTACAGGTAGTTCTTCTTCTGTTTCTGTACCATTTGATAACATATCTGAAAAATTATTTAAAAATCCAAATAAAGTTCCAACTAATGTGTTTGGTTTTTCTTGTGCTGTTTTCATTCCATTTGTCATAAGTTCCATTGTTAAAGCAGAAAAATCATCTTCTGTATAATCGTTTATAACAAGCATTTGATCTTTATTTAATGTTTCAACTTGTACATCTTTAAAATTCATTGTTTGAGTTGAAGTTTGTTTTTCTTTATCTTTATTTACAGTAGTAATTCTAGCTGTAATTGTATCACCTTCTGATGTAATTGTAGCTTTTGCAGATAATGTTACATTTTTATATTCTTCGTTTATCTCTTCTTCACTATAGAAAGGATTTTCTTCTGCTTCTTTTTCTTTTAATGCTTTAATATCTTTTTTATCATATGTTGTTTTTTCATCAAAAGATATTTCACCATTTTGTGTTTCAAATGAACTATTTATATTTATCAAAGATTCAGAAGAAACTTGATTGCTTTCACTTTTTGGTAATATAGTTTTTATTTGTATAGAGCTTGATTTTTCTTTATTTACAATATACATTTCGAAAGTAGTTGCATCATTTGAAGTTATATCTAGTTTTATTGTTTTACCATTATAAGAATATACTCCTATTTTAATTGCTGTATCTTCTTCAGTTCCTTCTTGTTTTGAATATTCTTCTATATCCTCTTTTAAATTATTTATTAATTCATCTAAATTTAAAACATTTTTTACTTGTTCATTTTCATATATTTTGATTACAGAATTATTAATTATTTCATTAAGTTTTTTTGAAGTAGTATTTAAAACATATTTTGTTCCTTCAAATTTTTCTCCATTATAATTATCTATTATATAATGTTCTTGTGCATAAGCTTTAGCATCAATAGTAGATAATTCACTAGAAATTATATTTGTAATTTCTTTTAATAGCATTTTTTTAGCTTCTTCTGTTAAAGAAATTTCAGGTATCTTATCTGGTATCATATTAACAGTATTTTCATCTGCATTAAAACTTTGTGCAAGTTTTTTTAAATCTCTATTTTCAACTGTAATATATTTATCATGCAATCCTTCAACATTAAGTCCTACAGCTTCATTTGAACCTAGTAAATCCGCTTTTAAGTATTGTTCATCACCTAATTTTGAATCTATATTTACTGATATATTTTTATTTGGATAATCTGTTTTAAGAGTAAGTGTTGTTTCTAAATATTGTTTTTCACTATCTTCATCTAAATCTTGAGTCATTCCAAGATTAAACTCATTTTTCCCAACAACTTTAATTTCTGTTGGTTCATTTTTCATCCTTGCATATCCTTCTTTATATGGACCTACATTAAATTTTGAAATTTCAACAAATTCACTAAACAAGTACTTCTTAAATAACATATCTGGTGATTTTAATAAATCTGTTGCAATGTATGCATAAGCTCCTCCTGCAATAATAAGTACTATTAACAATAAAATTATAAAAAATAGTACAATTTTGTTTCCTTTTGATTTTTCCATATTTTCCTCCAATACATAAACTATTTATATTATATGTTTTAATTTATTTTAATTCAAGATTTATTGTTCAAATTCATCATCAATATCATCAATATCTAAATCTTGATTATTACTATTTGTATTAGAATTGATTTTTGATTCTTCTATAGTTGGTATTTCAAATTTTGCATTTGTAAGACCTGTATGTATTCTTTTCATTACATTTGACCAAATTAAACCTGCTGGATTTTTTTTATTAAATCTTATAGTTTCATTTTTATCAAAACCAAACCACGTTGTAGCTGTATAATAAGGTGTAAAACCACAAAGCCATCTATCATATTCATCATTTGTAGTTCCTGTTTTAGCTGCAACATCTATACCATCAATCTTACAATATTTTGCTGTTCCTTTACTTCCAGTGACAGGCTCTGTAAGTAACGATTTTACACTATAAGCAGTATCTTTCGAATATACTCGTTTCTTTTTCTGCTTTGTTTTGACTACTCTTTCTCCTGCTTGATTTTCAATCTTAGTGTAAAATGTTGGTTCTATATAAATTCCATCATTTGCAATTGTACAATAAGCAGCAGCCATTTCTAATGGACTTATTCCTTTATCTAATCCACCTAAAGCTAAATTTAAATTATCATCTTTCTCTGTAAGGGTAGTTATTCCAAGTTTCTTCATAAATTCAATAGATTTTTTAGGTGTTATTTGTTCCATCATTTTTACAAAAGGTATATTTTGTGAAGATTCTACAGCTTGTCTTACAGTTATTTCTCCTCTATATTTATTATAATCTGTTGGAGAATACCCCTCTTCTGTCCCATCATCAAAGGTTGTAGGTTCATCTACATATTTTGTAGATGCATTAAATATATTGTATTCAATTCCTGGTAAAAGAACAGCTAATGGTTTACCACTTGATCCTGTTTGCCTTAGTCCTTGAGTTGCTCTATTAAATCCTCTTGATGTAGTCTTTTTTCCAAGTCCTCCGCTACACCCTCTTACTTCACCAGTTTTATTATCAATTATAACCATAGCAGCTTGTGAAGTAACATTTGGATCGTTTTGCGATTTAAGTATATATGTTGATTTTAAAAATTCTTTTTCAATTTCATTTTGTATTTTTGTATCTTGAGTACTATATATTTTTAAGCCAGCCATATATATATAATTTGTAGCAAAAGTTTCTGATATTTTCTTTTTTTCAGAAATATCTGTAATTATTTCTGATATAAGACTATCTGTATGATATGAATATATTCCATTAGTTTCTTTAGATTCTATTTTTCCTTGTTTAAAATTTAATCCTTTATCTACTTGTGATATCGCTTCATTGAATTCTGTTTCATTAATATATCCTAGTTCTAACATTTTAGAAAGAACAGTTTTACTTCTTTTTATTATCTTTTCTGAAGTATCTTTTTCGCCAAAAGGATTATATGAATTAGGTGAATTATTTATCCCAGCTAAAAAAGCACATTCTGCTAAAGACAAATCTTTAACATCTTTACTAAAATAGTATTCAGCACCTAATCCTACTCCATATATATTAGGACCCACATATATAATATTTAAATATGCTTCTAAAATTTCATCTTTTGAAAGAATTCCTTCTAAGCCAAAGGCTTTAAACCATTCATTTATTTTTCTAGTAACTTTTGAAGAATTATCCCCTGTTAAATTTTTTACTAATTGTTGAGTAATACTACTTCCACCAAAAGATGATGACCCCATATTTCTTATATAAGAAATAATTGCCGCACCAGTTCTTGGAAGATCAACGCCTGAATGTTTATAAAAACGTTGGTCTTCTATTGAAACATATGCATTCTTTAAATTTTCTGGAATGTCTGACAAAGCAACATTTTTTGTATTTTTATTATTTCCTAGTTCTGCAATAATATTCCCATCTGTATCAAGTACTTGTGATGGCATATTTACTATCATGTCTTGTGCTAAATTTTGCCACCTAGAAATTGTTATTCCTGTTTTAATTGCAAGAAATAGTATTATAGCAAAAATTAAAATTAGGAAGAATTTAAATTTTCTGAATTTTTTTGTTTTTTTAATTTCTATATCTTCTATATCATTTTTCAATTACATCATTCCTTTTAATTAAATGACCAATTAATATCCTCTAATTGGTCATTTAAGCATATCAAATAAGACAAAAAAAGTAAAGGATTTTACTTATGTAAAATCCAATTTATAATTTCTCTTTTTATTTCAAAATATTCTTCTTTTTCAAATTGCATATTTGCTATACAATATTTTTTGTTTGATACATGGGAGCAGAACATACATTCATCTAAATCTTTAGCATCTTGAATAAAAAATGAGTTACTAATTTTAGTTGAACATATTACATTATAACTATTTATACATTCACCTGAATCATCTACTCTTATACAAAAACTCGAACCTCCTGTTCTTTGACAGCCAATTAAAAATTCTGATTCAGCACATCCATCTGAATATAAAATATTTTTACAATGCCTACAATCTAAACTTCTATATACATTTTCTGAATTATAAATTGTATCACTTTTAGATACATTATCTGAATCATATATTCTTTCTGTTGTTGTATAATTTATTTTTTTCCAATATTTTAAAACATCTTCAAGTGAGTTTATTTCTTTTTTCTTTTGCATCCAGCCATGTTGATTGTCGTATAATTCCATGTTTTTCTGAGAAATAAATTTACTTGGATTTATAGATTCTGCCCATGTTTCTTTTGATGTCATACTATCATATACTTTTTGAGGTAGCTTAATATCAAATGCAAATTTAGATAATATTTCGTCTAAAGTAAATGGATTACTTTTTTCAAAAATATTAGTAAAAATCTTATTTGCTTTTTCCAAAGCTTCTTTATTATTCATTTACCAACCTCCTTCTCCCTGTTGATTGAGATTTCATTATTTCTTTTATATCTATAGTAGCATCAATTAAAAATTTTTTCTTAGTAGTTTTCTTTATATCTTCATCTATCGCACCTTTATTTAATTGCATTTCTTTTTTTCTTGGAACAGACACTACATTTAATGTTTTTGCTTTAAATGCTGGTAATACTTTTCCTTGAGAGCTAACTCTTAAAACACATTCTCTATTCGCAAGTTCTGTTAAAATTTTAATTTTAGCAAAAAACGAGTCATGTACAGCAACTTCCATTTGCATATTTCTACTAAGAAATACTGCATCTTCTCTAGATACTCTAAATGTATAATAATTTACTACATTCGCAAATATTGCCTTTTGAATATCTTCTTCTACCTGTCCAAAGTATTGTCCTGCAAGCATTAAAGATAAATTATATTTTCTAGATTCAGACAAAAATCTTTTTATTATAGGATTTTGAATTATTGCTACTTCATCTATAATAAAAATAATATGTTCATCTATACATCTTTTCTGAATTAAATTAAATATTTGTCCCATCACTAAACCAGATATAGTTTTAGTTGTCTTTTCACCTATTACTGCTTCATTTAAAGATATAATTGATAAAAAATTATTTTTTATTACATCTTCTATAGATTGCAGCTTTGTATTATTACTAAATACAGGGAATATTGTCATTTCATCAATAAAAGATACTATTGGTGAAATTGCTTCTTGATGTGATTTGTTTTTTAAATCATTAAAATCCTTCAAAAAGAAATTTAATATAGATTCTGGTAAAACAGATTTATACTTATTTATGATTTTATTTCTAAATTCACTATCTGTTATTAAATCCCTTAAATTATTTAAGCTTACTTTTTCTATACAAATAAGCAAATATATGCTATGTCTCAACACTCTTTCCAACTTAGAATTATATTCTTTATCCATTAAAGATTTAAAAAGAGTTAATAATACTTCTGATTCTGAAACAATATTTTCTTTTGAATTCATAAATAAATCTATACTATTTTGATTTGATTCAAAATCTATAACTTTTGTATTTTCTAAACCACCAATATCTTCTTCTAATGAACTATGTGGGTCTATTACTACAATTTTATATTTCATTTTGTATTCTGAGTTTTTATAAATATTATTTATAAAAAGACTTAAAAACTTTGATTTTCCTGTTCCGTGAGCCTCCGAATTACAAGTGAATGTTTATCAAAATCATATTTATTTAAATTGAGAAAATAGTCATCTTGTAGATATGGAAAAGCATCTATTTTTAAAATAGCATTTTTATTATCACTTTCAAAAAGCTTAACTGTTTTTTCAATATTTAAATATCTTTTTATATCTTTTCTATATAAAAATCTTGTATGTTTAGAAAAATCTATACTCAAGAATTGATGGGGTATATTAAATAAAAATTTTTTAAATATTTTTCTATTGTTTTTTAGAAAAACTGCATTAGAAGAATATAAGAAATTATTTTTACTTATTGGGAAAATTTTAACTTCAGCAGTTTCCATTTTTCTTGAAGATTTGCTTTCGTTTTTGTCATATATATCTACAATACTTTTTTCTCTTTTAGTAACCCAATAAAAACTTTTAATTCCTAGAGAACTAATTTTAAAATCTATATTTTCAATTCTTTGTAATAGAAAATCATTTAAATCTGTAAGTGTTGTTGGCATATCATTTCGGGTTTTTATAAAATATCTTACATTGTTTTTTTCAAATTTTATATATATTTTCCATGTTTTAAACAGTCCATTTAGCTTAGAAATATATAATAAAAATTTAAGCCAACTATCCTCTGATACAAAATCTGTTGTTAAAAAAATTTCAAATATTTTCTTACCTTTCATATTACTCACCAACAATATTATATCGTTTTTAAATAAAAAGAAACTGACTTTTTGCTATACAAAAAAATCAGTTTCTTATATTTAATCTTCAATTGCTATTAAAAATTCTGTTATATCATCATGATAATATTCCAGTTCAGGTAATGGGCTTAAATTAAACTTTGAACTAGGCAAAAATTTTTCATAGAAATCTCTTGATACTTTTTGAATATCTTTTGCTTCTTGATTATTTATTATAAATTTTAACCATTTTGATTTTGGAATAACTATTTTTTTAAATTCCTCAATTTCTTTACTGTATGCAATCCAATATTCATAATTATTGCTATCAATTCTATCTTCATAAACTACCATTCCATAGTCTATTTCCCCATATTTATCTAAATATGTATTTCTCATTTCAGCAAAAAATTTAGGAGCATCTTCTTGTATTGTACAATAATCAGTTTTTATTCCTCTTCCATAAAGTATTTTTTCTTCTAATTCAACTATACTATATTCCATATTTTCATTTTCTGGTATATTTTCTTCAAACTGCAATTTAGGAAAAATTTTTAGTTTTTCTGGATTTGTTTTAACTATACTTGGTTTTATTCCATGAAATTTTTCAAATGCTCTTGAAAATGATGTTGGGTTATCATATTGATATTTAATTGCAATGTCTATAACTTTTTCATTACTATTATATAAATCAAATCCTGCATTAGACAATCTTCTATTCCTTATATAATCTGTAACAGAAATATTTGAAATTAGTTGAAAAACTTTTTTCATTGTATATTCATTGGTTGCCATTAATTGAGATAACTTATTATAATTAATTTCTTCTTCTAAATTTTCTTCTATATATGTAATTACTTTATTTAAACTGGTATATATATTCATTATTTTCTCCTATGACAAATTAGGGACATTAGTTATTACATTTTTGTTGGTTCTGGATATTCTACTCCAAATGTTTCTACTGTAACTTTTTTCATAACTGGTGGCTCTACTGGTCTATCTTTTCCACCACCAAAAGGACTTCTTGTAATAACTCTTGATTTTACTATTTTATCTACTTCTTCCATTCCTTCTAAAACACTACCAAAAGCTGCATATTGACCATCCAAAAATGTTGAATCATCTGTTACAATAAAAAATTGTGAACCTGCACTATTAGGCATGCTACTTCTTGCCATAGAAATAATTCCTCTTAAATGTGATATTGTGTTTTCAACACCATTATCTTTAAACTCACCTTTTATTCCATATCCTGGTCCACCCATTCCTGTTCCTTCTGGATCTCCACCTTGTGCCATAAAACCTGGTATTGTTCTATGGAAAAATAGTCCATCATAAAAACCTTTATTTATTAAACTTATAAAATTATTTACTGTTTCTGGAGCTTTTTTAGGATAAAGTTCTAATGTAATAATTCCACCATCTTCCATCTCTATTGTTACTATAGGATTTTTTATTTTTTCTTCCATCATAATTCCTCTTTTCTTTTTAATTTATACTTTTATATTTTACTACTATATTATCATTTTTTCAATATTCTTTCATATATGCTTTTACTATTATTCTTTTCTTGTTCGAATTGTTGCAAGTAAGTAATGTAAGTTCAAAATTTTTAGTTGATTTTAATATTGAGAAATCATCATCATTTGTTTCAAATATATCAAATACAATATATTCAAATTCTTCTCCATTTAAATTTACAAGTTTTATTTTATCATTTTCATTAAGTTCTGAAATTTTCCCAAAAAACCTACTATCATTATAATTGTGTCCTGCAATACAAACATTTCCCTTTTGTCCAAAATCTGAGCCATAAAATTTGCAAGGAGATATTTTTAAGTTTTCTTCATTAATATCTTTGAAAACACTATATTCCAAATCTATTTTATCTATAAAAATTTTTCCTAAATATGGACTAGATTCACTACTTGTTTTTTGAACATCATAAATACTTGTTATTTCTATATTTTTATTTATTATTTTTGATAATCCCTCTAGACTTTCTTCTTTTTTGTGATTTAATAAAAAAAATCCTATTAGGATAATTGAAATAATAATTGAAATAGCAAATTGAACTTTGAATATATATTTAAGTTTATTATTTTCTTTTTTATTAAATAAAATTTGGTTCATGTAACTATTATTTCTAAAATTTGATTAAATTATTAAAATATGTTATATTAATACATAGATATTTTGAAAGGAAATTTGTATGGAAAAAATACTCGCTAAAAATCCAACTGCATATCATAATTATTCAGTTGAAAGCACTTTAGAAGCTGGCATTGTACTTACTGGTACAGAAATAAAATCAATTCGTAATGGAAAAGCCAATTTGAAAGATACTTATGTAAACATCAAAAATGGAGAAGTTTTTATATATGGTATGCATATAAGTCCTTATGAATTTGGAAATATATATAATAAAGATCCTTTAAGAACACGAAAACTTTTATTAAATAGACGTGAAATAAATAAATTATTTGGCTTAGTACAACAAAAAGGTATGTCTATTGTTCCTATAAAAATGTATTTTAAAGGAAATAAAGTAAAAATAGAAATAGGAATTGGTAAAGGTAAAAAATTATATGATAAACGTGAAGATATAGCAAAAAAAGATGCTCAGAGAAGGATTGATAGAGCATTAAAATCCTCAAATTATTAATAATTAAAAAATTTGTAAAAAATAAAAAGATGAAATTTAAGGAATATCCCTAAATCTCATCTTTTTTTATCTTTCATCACGATCTCTTGATATAAAAGATTTAATATCTTCTTTTTTATCATGTACAATTTTTCTTACTCTTGATAGTCTTTCTCCCATAGTAAGATTTTTCTTTTTTTCTTGTACAACAAGTTGTTCATCATAATTTAAATCACTTACATTTACAACTTTTGAATGCATTTTTTCCATAATCGCGAAATTATAGTATTCTCTTTCTTGGTCTGTTAATGTAACTCCTGTTTTTCTTTCCATATCTGTTATAGCTTTATCTAAATCTAAATCTAAAACAGTATTTTCAATCCATTCTTTAAACCATGGTTCTTTTGAATATTTAAGAATAAAGTCTTCTATATATTCTTTGTTTCCATGTACTACTCTATGTTGCATTTTGCCAATTGTTTTAACATTTGCACAAAAGTCATAACTGAATAATGGAGCAAGTCTTAATCTTTTATCTTCACCAATTATAAGTCCCCATTTTTCATTTGATTCATTTTCATTAAAGACAATTTTATTAAATATAGTTTGTTTTATCAAGCCTTGTCTAATTTCTTGTCTTGCTCTTTCTAAATCTTCTTGTGGTAATTTATGTTTTTTATAATGCTTTTTTACATATTTATCTGTAGCTTCTAAAATTTTGTCTAAATCTAGCATTAATCTATTTGGATTACATTTAACAAATGATGAACCTCTAATTAAAGTTTCATTATCTTTTAGAAGATTTCTTGTAAGGTGGAATTTTTCAACTTCTCCATCTCTTTCTTCATTTGTATATTCACCTTTATAATATATTGTTGCATCTATACCAATTTGTTTTGCAAGTTGTGGAATCAAAAAATTATTTTTTTCCGAAATATTTAAATACTGTGATTCTACTTCATAAGACATATTTGCTGGAACAGTTGCAAGGTAAGCCTCTAAGTTAGAACTTAGAATCCAAAACTTACCTATTTTACTGCCAGAAAGTCTTCTTTTTGAAACTTCAAAAGCATAATCATTTAATGTTATTAGCCCGTCTGCATCTGGATCGATACGTTCATTATATTCTGTACTATTATAAATTTCATATAATCTAAATAATGCAGCACATCTTCTTTCTATGAATTCATTTGGCATTGTTCCATTTAAATGATTCCTTAACCCTTCAATTTCAACATCTACTAATCCATATAATTTAGCCGCTTTTATGATATATTCTTCTTTGCTTAATTTAGGCAATAGATATTATATCCTAAGCTTTGTTACCAGAACAGAATACATCATTAATTTTGTGTAATACTGTTGCTTTTATTTCTTCTTTAGCTGCGCCTAAATATTTTCTAGGATCAAATACTGATGGCTCATCATTAAACACTCTTCTAATTTGAGCTGTCATAGCTAATCTTAAGTCAGTATCTACATTAATTTTTGAAACTCCGTTTTCTCCAGCTTGTTTTAACATTTCATCTGGACATCCTTTTGCTCCTGGTATATTTCCACCATTATTGTTACACATATCTACAAGTAATGGTATAACTGAACTTGCACCATGTAAAACAATTGGTGTATTAGGTAATTTTTCTTTTATTTTTTGTAATATATCAAATCTTAATTTTGCATCACCTTTGAATTTGTATGCTCCATGGCTTGTTCCTATAGCTATTGCTAAAGAATCTACACCTGTTCTTTGAACAAATTCATAAGCTTGATCTGGATCTGTATATCTTGCGTCATCAGCTGCAACATTAACATCATCTTCAATTCCTGCTAATTTTCCAAGTTCTGCTTCAACTACAACTCCTTTTGAATGAGCATAGTCTACAACTTTTTTTGTTATAGCAATATTTTCTTCAAAATCATATTTTGAACCATCTATCATAACTGATGTAAATCCTGCATCTATACACATTTTACATGTTTCAAAATCCGGTCCATGATCTAAGTGAAGAGCGATTGGAATAGTTGTTGTTTCAACAGCTGCCTCCACCATTTTGATTAAATAATTCATTCTTGCATATTTTATAGCACTTGAAGAAACTTGTAAAATTACTGGTGATTTAGCTTCTTCTGCTGCATCTGTTATTGCTTGTATAAACTCCATATTGTTTATATTAAAAGCTCCTATTGCAAAATGTTCTTTCATTGATTTTTCAAACATTTCCTTTGTTGTTACTAGTGGCATATTATTTTCCTCCTTTAAAATATTTTTTCACTTTCTACATTTTATAATCTTAAGGCATCTATGTCAAGGCAAATAGAGAAAGAACTTGTAAATTTTACAAGTTCTTTTCTCTTTTGTTATAGGTTAGTGAAAATAATGCGATTATGGTGATTGTTGTTCCAATCACATAATATAAAATGCTTCCCATCCCTCCTGTAATTGGAAGATTCTCAACCCCTTTTTCATTTTCAATAAATATATTTTCATCAATTACAGTAGCTTTTGATGCATTTTCTATTAATGATACTATTATTCCGTTTTCTGAATCTATTTCAACTTTCCATTGACCTTTTGAATTGTTTCTTCCATCTGGTGATTTAGTTTCAACTAATCTAAACTCATCTGTAACTTTTAAATTATTAATTGTAATTTCACCGTTTTCGTTAGTTGTATATTCTCCTATTTTTTTCCAACAAGTATTATCTTCTTTTTTATAATTGATTAACTCACTATCATGATATTCTTTTTCATGATTTGGGCAAACTAATTTATATAAACTAAAGTTAGCACCAGATAGTCTTATATTATTATCTTCCTTAGCCACTTTTACTATTTTAATGTTGCTAGTTTTTATTTTGTAATAATATGTAACTTCAGTATCTTCCTCTATAGTTCCTTTTGCATTTTCAGGAATTGAAACTAATTCATAAATTCTATAATCAATTTTATCATCAGTACATGGATTTGTTTCATATTCTTGACCCTTTTTATATCCTTCTGAAATTTCATCTGGAACACTTTCTCCTGTTTCAGAATTCTTTAGTGGCACTGATATATTGGTTCCTTCTAAATAATGATGTACTGTTAATTTATATGTTTTTTCTTTATAATAATAATTTATTACTTCCGTTTTTGCTGATAAATATTCTCCATTTGCATTTTCCGGTATATAATATTCATCTTTATCTAAATTTAATTTCACTAGCAAATCATTTACATTATCCACATTATTCTGTTCATATAATTCTTCTAAATTAGGTAATTTTGAATAATAATCATAATTTGTTATTATTTCATAGTCTATATCTATATTTGGAGAAGTACTATATTTCTTTCCAACCTCATCTGAATAGTATTCGCTCTTTGTAACCTTAGTTGTTGTTAATCCATCTTCTTGTGTCCATAAATAATGATTTACTTCTATATTTGAAATTGTATTACTAAATTCTACAACTATATGTATATCTTCTTTTACATTTTTGAAAATTTCTAGAGTAATTGTTCCATCATCATTTATTTTATATTCATGTTCTATTTTTTCTTCACCAATAGTCTCATCTAAAGTAAGATTTTTAACTTTTTTACCATTTATCTCTACACTTTTAATTACATATGTAGGATCAGGAGTAATTACTATTTTTTCTACGGAATCTTTTCCATAAATTACTACTTCTGGAGATTGGGTTTGGTAAGAACCTGTAATTGTTCCACCCTCAACTTCTTTTCCATTTTCTGTGTGTTTTCTTACTTCTGTTGTTATTTTACATCTTTTCATTTCATTTTCGATTTCTAATCTCTGTAGTTCTGGTACTTTTGCACCAGAAGCTCCTTCTGCAATCACAAATCCTTCTGCATTTCCAATTCTATTTATTAAGATATTTGTATCTTCCTGTGCTTCACTATCTTCATTAATTTCTTTCTTAAAATTAGTTACACTCAAATTAGATGAACTAAAATATCCTCCTGATATTATATTTCCATTTCTACTTTCTGTAACACTTGTAACTCCATTATACTTATCTCCATAAAACATACTTGAATATTCTAATACATTATCTTTGTTTAATTTTATAACATATCCTTTTGAATTAGTTATATTTCCACCTTCAAAAGCATATTCATCTTCTAATCCATCTCCTTCTATAGTACTTGAATAATACCAACCTCCAAGTATTATTCCACCATCTAAAGTTGCTTTTACATCTGCTACATAATCATCATAATTTCCTGATAAAGTATATATTTTTTCTTTAGATATTGAATTACTTGAACTTATTGTCATTTTATAAATGCTAGCATCCCATCTTTTGCTTGAAACAGATTCATTTACACCTGCAATTATAGTTCCATCTGCTACTGTATCAAGACTTGTTATTTTGCTACCAGTACTATTGTTGGTTTTATAAGTTCCTTTTAAATCATATATTCTTATAATATTATTTACAGATACTAATAATTTTCCTGAAGTTTCAGCCACATCACTAACTTCTGCACTAGAATGTCCTAATTTTTGGCTCCATTGATATTCTCCAGTTTGAAGTGAATAAGAAGCTATAAATCCATCTTGTGAATTTACTGATGCTGTAATAGAATTTTTTATTTCTTTAGAATTATAACTATAGAAATTAAATGTATTACTATAATAGCAGCCAACAATTGCTAAATTATTTTCACTTGTCTCTATAACAGATTTTATCTCGTCGTCTGCAAGACCTCCCATTCTAATTCCCCACATGTAGTTTCCTTCAGAATCCAATTTCAATAAAATAGCATCTTTTCCTGATAATATACCTTCACTATCATCTCTTGAAAGTTCTGCTATTTCTTGTCCATCTAATTTCAAAGATTTACTTGAAGCATATCCGAACTACTGCAAAACCACCGTCTGAAGTTTGTATAATTTTATTTAAAGAATCATTTTCAGTACCTCCAAAGTTTTTGACCCAGTTGCATTTACCACTTGAATTGTAAGAAATAATTAATCCATCATTTTCTCCTTGTGAAACTTTATCTATCTCCCCATTATTATTTGTATCTATTCCATTATTTGCTCCTGTAACAATTTCATCAGAATAATTTGAAAATTTTCCTACAGCCACTGTTCCTCCGTCTTTTGTTGGAGCAACACAATTTATATAATTCCAGCCATTTCCTTTAATTGAATTTACCCAATCCCAAGTTGCAGCTTGAGATGTTCCTATTCCAAAGTAACTTGTTCTGTCCTTTTCTTTTTCAGGTAGAAAATATCCTTCTGGCGCTTCTACTTCTATAGCTTTATATAGTCCTTCTCCAATACTTGCTGTTATATTACCATTTTCATCTGTAGTAATTGCATAATATCCAGTCTTTTCTGGTTCTTTTGACTCTAGTCTTATATTTCTTATAAATGCTGCATCTAAACCTGTATTTCCAGATCCATCTTTTCTATAAACAAATTCAATTTTATAAGTTCCAGCAGGTACATCTACTGATTTTTCCATAAATCGCAAACTTTCGTATACTGAACCATAAGACGTTCCACCAATTTTGGTAGTATCTCCTGTTCCTGAAAGAACTTTATTCGTTTTCGTATTTGTAATTGTATAATAAACATAATCATAACTTACACTTTCAGAAGATACTGACCAATCAAATTTTAATGTTGCTTCTTGTAATAATTCGAAATTTGAAGTTAATGTACTAGTTGAGCTATGTATATTGTGGTTTCCTGTACTTTCCCAAGTTCCATCATCTCTTTGAGTCCATTTATAACTGCTTGTAGATGAAAATGTTATTTCTGGCGGAGCTATTACCTCTGGAGTTGTATCAATCCATTCTCCAATAATATTACCATCAGTACCAGTTACATAATTTCCATCTAAATCAGTTATCTTAAATTTTGCTCCTGCTACTGGTTTATTTGTATCTTTATCTTTTTTATATAAACTAAATATGTGACTATCTTCTATCCCAATATTTATTACTGGATACTTACTTTCTGGATTTGTAATGTTCATATCTTGTTTTTTAGTAATTTCATCTTCGTTATAAACATCTATATTTCTAATTACATCTGCACCTTCTAAAATTTTAATTTGTAATTTTCCATATTCATCTCTATATGCCTTAAATTTTAATGATGTTGTATTTACTGAATACCCTTCTGGCGCATATATTTCTACTAAAGTATATTCTCCTGTAATATACTTACCTTCTACATATTCATATAATCCATCTATTGTAAGTATTCCATTCTCATTTGTTGTATATATTTTTCCTTCTTCTGCTATTCCTTCTCCATATATTTTATATTGTGCTCCTTCTAGCACCTTATCTTTTTCTATTCCGTTTTCATCTGTTATTTTCTCATTTTTTGCATATTTAGTTAATTGTAAACCATAAGTAGGAATTTTATCATTTTTTAATTTCAAATTTATTGTTGGTATTTCATTTGTTTTAATTATTTCTTTGTTTAGAGTTGAACCATTATCTATATAATCTAAAACAAATTCTCCATTATTATTTCTTATTTTGAATTTTATTAAAGATTGAGGAAGATAATATCCTGTAGCTTTAATTTCTTTTAAAACATATTCTTCATCTAAATAAATTCCTGATATATTTATTTGACCATTTTTATCTGTCGTATATATCTTTCCTATATTTTCTGTGTATTTATCAATATCACTATCATTTATATTCTTGCCTAAATCTTCTATTTTCTTTATATCTTCTTTGCTAAAAAGTTTATATTTTATATTTTTTAATGCTAAATTTGTTTCACTATCTATTTTTTCAATTGCAAGTTTAGCCTTTACTTCATTTTCAAGTTCAATTTTTATGGTATAGTCTTTTCCAGATTCTGGAGCTTGTATACTTGTATTTTTTACAAAATCAAACTTATCTTTTAATTCTGTATAACTTCCGTCTTCATTTACATATGCTATATGTAAGCTTTCAGAATCATCATCATTTATTGTTGTGTATGTATAAAATCTTATTTCTTGATTGTTTAACACATAATCATCTGTAGTTTTTTGCTCTTTTAATATATAATATTTCTCTGCAAATAAACCTGGAATTGTTATTATACCATTCTCATTTGTAACTTTAATTGTACTTGTGTCTTGTCCTTCTTCTTTAATTGTAAAAGTAACTCCTTCAAGTTTTTTCTGAGTATCTTCTTGGTATTTTTCAATTCCCAAATTATACTGTTTTGCAATCATAAATCCTAATTTTGCACATCCAGTTTGAGTATAGTAAAGCCCTTCTTCTGTTTCTAAAGCAAAATATATTGCATGTTCAGAATAAGTTACTTTATTATAATCTACACCTTTAGGAATAGATATCTCATATTCAAATTCAATTGTTTTTTGTGGTGAAAATACATATGAGTTATCTAGGACTATCATATAGGTTTTTACACTTGACCAATCTGTAATATCTTCTGCTAAAGTCCAGCCATTTTCTTCTATTAGTTCCTTACTTGGATTCTCCTTAGTTGAATAATAGATTTTTACTTTGTCTTTTAGTTCAGGTGTTATTGTAACTATTCCTTTTTCACTCATATATGCTGTATATTCAGATCCTAAATCATTTCCACTAAGGACATAATCATTTCCTTCAAAAGGTACAACACCAACAATCTTTATATCTCTTAAATTATAATTATAGTAATTCATAGCAGAAATTGATATTGTAGCCGTTCTTTGTTCCTTATCTGTAATTGCTACTCTTGGTGCTATTGTTGCATTTTTATCTTCATCATAATTACTTGCAGTTTGAGTTGTATTTAAAGTTGAACCAGGATCTAAAGTTAAACTTGTAGTTCTATGATTTACTTGCTCTACTTTATTTAAATCTCCATCTATATCATAAATATCTGATGCACTATAATAATAATCACAAGCTTCTTCATTTATTGCATATAAATCTACTATTCCTGTTTTTTTAGGAGTTCTTGGATCTGGTGTTAAATCACAATCAACAGTAATAGAATATGATATTTCATCACTATTTTCTGTTAATATTTTTATATAATAATTTTCTTTCCCATCATAAGCTTCTACATAAGTATCATAAGCAAGTATCTTAACATTTGGGTTATTTACATTTACATTATTTATTTTCGCATGAACAATTTCACTAGGCAATTTAACTAAGAAAATACCATTTTTCCATCCTTGTTCATTATACCCTGATGTTTCAGTAGTTATTGTGATTTTTTCATGTTCTGCAGTACTTTGTGTTGATATAGTATTTTCTTTTATTGAAATACTAGCAACAGATGTTGGAGCTTCATATAATGCTCTATTTGAAGCAGTAGCCTTATAAAAATACGTATTTTCGCTATCTGGCATTTCTTCTTCAGTATATGTTTTCATACTTCCACTTAAATAACTATAAATAAGAGATAATTTGTCAAACTCTTCTCTTGGAAAATTTTCTGTAATATATTCATCATCCAGTTCTTTTATATTATTTACAGTAAAATATGCAAGTTCACTTGTTTTACTTGTTTCTACCCTTATGTGTTTTATTGGTGTTTTATAGTAATATGTATTACTCCAATTTTTAGAAGTAAATGTTTCTATTAATTCATTTGTTTCGGCATTATAAACCTTTATCCATCCATCTGAACCTAAACAATTATTTGCTCCTGAAAAAGAAATTCCTTTATTAGTAGTTATTTCTTCCATTGTTATTGTTGTATTAGAAGAAGTTACAAAATTATCTACTTTTTCATTTCCTTCCTCCATTATAATTCCATTTGTTTTTCCATCAGTTCCTGTATAAGCTTCCCACCTAACATTATATGTATCATTTATTTCTTCTAAAGAAATTCCATTATATATATTTATTGGTTTTTTCTTTGATACTACATAAGTATGATATGGGCTTCCCATATAAGTTCCAACATATATTCTAAAATATGGATTATAATGAGTTGCTTGTACATATTTTCTCCAAGTTGTTACAACAATTCCTTCTGCTTTATTAGAAGTACTTGGATTATCAAATTCGGCATCTTCATTTGGATTATTAAATCCTTTATTTACAGCTTCTATTGGAATTGCAAGTTCGAAGCTGGAAACATCTTCACCCATTTCGTCATAAGCCTCTACTGGATATACAATTGAAATTTGATAATCATTATATCTTGTATTATTGTTTGAATATGAATATGAGTATGCATTTGATGTCACAATCCCATTTTCATTTACTATTGCTTCTCTTTGGGCTGTAAATTCACCAGTTGCATTATTGTATGTATAACTTGTATTTGCGCCAGTAATCTCTATTGATATAGGTTTATAACCATTTAATTCTGGAATAGTTCCAGATATATAGCTTCCATACATAATTACTTCATTTAAGGTTTCTGTAGTTGTTATTGGAAAGCTCAAATGTAGCCCATCATCTTTTCTTAAACTTCCTAAATCACTATATGATTGTGTTTGTGTCTTAGGAGTAATGTTACAATTTACTTCACCATACCAATCTACTGTAATTGGTATGTTCTTTACAAATTCTTTTTCCTCTCCAGCAGCATTTACAAATATTCCAGAAAAAGTAATAGAATTTTCCTTACTGTATTTTGAAGTGTCATTTCCTATTGCTGAAGTTTTTGTAGTAGACGATGAATAATTTCCTGAACGTACAGAACCTATTAATAATTTTTCAGTACCATTATTTATTTGATTAAGTTCTATTGTTTTTGTATTTGCCGAAATATAGTTTGTAGGAATCTCATTGTCTTTTACTATACTAGTATTAAAATAGAAGTTCTCTGAATTAATTGTAATTACTGCATTTTTTATATATCCTTCTTCTTGTACTCCCAATTCCATATATAAGTTAGCTTGAGTTCCAATTTCGTTACATGTTCCTCTTATTGCATCTGCAATTCCATCTCCATCTTTATCTTTTAAAAAGAATGCATCAAATTCTACACCAGTTTTACTTCCATCTGTAGCCTGAACTTCTCTATCTTTCTCTTTATCTACATCTATATAATCTTGAGTTCTCAAGAGTTCTGGACTCATTCCAAAGTATTGAGTTTCTTTCTTATTAGTAAATAGTATACCAACTAATACTCCTACTGCTAGAATTATTGCAATTATAAACATATATAATCGTATTTTTTTTAGATTTTGTTTCTTTTTTATTTTCTTATTTCTGCTTGCTAACTTCATCTTCTACTCCTATAATATTTTTATAAATTTTACAATTACTATTATTTCTGCTAATTCTTGCTTAAGTTTTCCTTGTATAAACAATATATTCCCTAAAGAAACATTTCTTAACACATAATCAGCTGTTTCATCATATGCAACTACTTTTATTTCATTTTTATCTAATAGCTTTAATTTTAAAGATATTTTTGATTTATGTTTTTTTGAATCTAGTATAAATTTAAAATCTTCTATTTTTACTACATTTCCAATAAAAAAACTTATATTCATAATTTTTATCTTTCGTTATAATTTACTCAAAATACGTATTTTCATTTTTAATTACTAACACATATTTTGATGATACATATTTACCTAAAGTAGGAAGGAATAAATCTCTTTAATATCTAATACTCACTGTATATATTTCGTAAAATATATAATCTGGACTAATATTAGAGTAGGGCACGACAACCGTCTGTTATTGTTGCTATTGTTAGGATTGTTGTTGTTGCGATTGCTTGCGTTGTTGCTATTGTTGTTGTAATTGCCACCACGATTGACCCTGTTGTTGGTAGAGTTGGCCTTTCGATTTATCCCTAATTATATGCAAAAAGTTTATCTTTTAACTTTTTGGTATTTGCTATTTTTATATATCCTATATGTCCACTTAAATATCTATACGAATCTTTTGTAGACATTTTTCCACTCTTTATTTCACTTTCAAGCTGTTTTACTTTTTGTTTTAAATTGTTTTTTCCTCTAGTTCTTATTTTTAATCTATATTCATTTATTTTGTATCCACAAAAATTTACTCCTTGTTTAGATTTAAATATTTGTGTTTTACTATTAAGTTCTAAATCTAAGTTTCGTTTTAAAAATATTTTTATTTTTTCAAGAACTTCTATCGCTTCTTTTTTGCTTTTTAATAAAATCATAGAATCATCCATATATCTAAAATAATATTTGCATTTAAGAACATGTTTTACATATTGATCCACTTCATTTAAATATATATTAGCTAAAGTTTGAGAAGTATAATTTCCAATTGGCATTCCTTTTTTTCCTTGAGTTGAATATATTATTTTTTTCATTAATTCTAGTAATTTTGGATCTTTAATTTTTCTTTTAATAATATAAAATAATATATTTTTATCTATGTTTTGAAAAAATTTAGCAACATCCATTTTTAATATGTAATAATCTCCCCATATCCTTTTACAATGTTTCATTGTTTTTTGAATATCTAATGCTGCCAAATGCATACCTCTATTTTTTATACATGCATATGTTGTATTTATAAATTGAGATTCAAAATATGGTTTAAGAAAGCTATCTACTACCCATCTATGAACTATTCTATCTATATATCTCGAGGCTTGAACACTTCTTTCTTTTGGAATTTTTATAATAAAATTTCTATATCCTCCATGTTTATATCTTCCTGTTTTCAATTGTTCTAATAGCCATTCTATATATTCTTCTTTTTTCAAATCAAATAATATTACTTCTCTTTTGCTTGTCTTACCTTTTCTAGATAACCTATGTGCTTCCATAAGATTTTCATATGTTAAATATTTATCAAACTGATTTTTTATAGTTCTTGCCATAAAATTTTATTAAGCCTCCATTTATTTTTCCAATTTCACTTAATAAATCTAATGAAACTTTAAATTTCTTTTCATCAATCCATTTATTTTGTTTCATTAATCTTAAATATATTCTTTGCATTTGAACTGCTACATCAATTTTTATTGTATAATCAAAGCGTTCTTCTATTGGAACTTTACTTAAATAAATTATGCATTCCATCATATTATACATACTAGTTTTATACTCAGTTCCTATACTAAATTTCTCTATTCTTGGAAGTTTGAGCATTAAATCTAGCATATACTGTATATATCTTTCAGATTTTGGAATTATTGTGAGGCTTTTGCTTTCTACATCTCTTTGCACTCTTTTTTCAAGTGGAATTGAATTATTTGTTTCCAAGTTTTATCACCCTTTCAATAAGTTCCTCTTCTGTTAATTTTCTTTGACTACATTTTTGGCAATCACTACACATTCTACTTTCTAATACAGGTTGATTAGTATATTCATATATTTTATTTTCTTTTCCGATTTTCTTTGTTATATGTATATATAACAAAAGATGTTTTTGAATCTTCTAATTTGTTTATATATTTTTCTATAGATTTTATTTGAAAACCGTACTTTACACATCCCTTCTTTCATACAAGTAAGTTTTAGTCCTAATAGTTTATTCAGTTCTAATGCATCTTTTCCAACTGAAATAAAAAATATTCCACTTTGCATTATTACTATATGTCCTTCATTTTCTTTTTGTAATTTTTGTAATAAATCTGTATATTTCAATTTATTATTCACCTCTTTTATCTTTTGTACTTATGTTAAAATTTATCATCTTGCAATTTATTTGTGCCAAAATCTTTATTTGTAACAGGATACAGCAATTCAGGATACCTAGTTAATTAAAAGTAGGGCACGACAACCGTCTGCCATTGTAGCTACTGTAAGGATAGTTGCCGCCGCGACCGCTTGCGTAGTTGCTACTGTTGCTGCAACTGCCACCACGACTGACCCTGTAGCCGGTAGAGTCGGCCTCTAGGGTCCAATCCAATACATTTCCTGCCATGTCATAAATATTGTTCACTTTTGTATAGTCTGTACTTCCTGCTGGAATTCGTACATACGATGATTGTGCTTTTGTAGCCACAGTCATATTGGAATCACTATAATAATCAAATGTAGAATTTCCATAATTTGCCCAAGCTGTTGAATTTGAACAAATTAAACTATATGTCATTTGAGTTCCATTATTAAGTACTGCACCAGATTTCATAAACCAATCTAAAGTTTCAACCCATAATGTTCCCCATATCATTGAAGTAGTTACTGCTGGATTACTTATTCCTAAAGTCTTACATTTTTTATACATTGTATACCATGTTTGAGAAGCTATATTTGTATCCATTTTTCTTACTACTGCAGTTCCATTTAAGCCACCTGTTTCATATCTTCCTATATAAAATCCACCATACTTTTTTATACTTTCTATTGTTTTATAAAAAAATTGTTCTAATTCAGTTTGTAAAAATTCATGTTGAGTAATTCCATTTAAACTAGATTTTAAATAATTAGATTCATAATCATAACTAGTAACAATATCTGGTTCTCTATATGATGTTAAACTTGTTATATTCATTATCCCATCAGTTTCAGTCCAGTTATTTGCTCTTTTATTAGGTGAGGAAGTGCTAAAAGTATATAACTTTCCCCAAAGTTTTCCATTTGTATCTACTCCATATAAATCTGATATATTTCCTACCGGCACCCATACATACTGATTTCTTGAACATTGCAAATTAAATATATCTTTTTCAAGTTGGCTCGGCTCTTCTTGTGTTTCTTCTGTATCATCTGCAATTGTACTTGGTTCATCTTCTTCAGGATTTAAATTTTGATTTTCATCTTGTGTCTCTTCTTCTTTTGGAATACTATCAATTATTGGGTCTTCATCTAAATTAGTATCATTATCTAAATTTTCTTCATTGTTTTCTATAGTATTCTCTTCATCACTAATTTCATTTTTGTTTTCTAAATTAGTTTCACTTGCATTTTGCTCTAAGTCATTTTGTTTTTCTACTGATTCATTATTAGTATCATCAGATTTTAACTCTTCACTTTCATCTAGCACTTCACTTGCCATGTATTCATTTTTTTCTGCACTTGTTACTATCATTTCCTTATTGTCTGTTTCTAAATTAATATCTGTATTTGCTTCTTTAGTATCTATATCCTCTACAGTATTTGAAATCTCATTTTTTTCCAAATTAGTATCTTCTATATTCACATATTCATCTAAAATATTAGCTTCATTATTGTTACTAATTGAATTTTCATCTTGTAAACTTGAATCTATTTCAGTAGTTTCTGAAATAATTGGCTCTGCCACAACTGGTTCTGATACATCAGTATTATTTTCTAAAAAACTCCAATCTATATTTTCTCCTTCATAAATTACAAAGCCTCCATTTACAGAAGTTTCTCCTGGTATTTCAGAAGCAGAATATCCTTTTGGAACTGGTACCCATATTTCATCTGAGCTTTTTACCATACTTACATTTTCACTTATTGCTGGAGGTTCTGTACCTTCTTCACCTGTTACTATGTTTTTTATAATTATTGAAATTAGTATTATTGCTATAATCAATAATATTGATATTATAAATCTTCTTCTTATTACTTCTAATTCTTTAACTATTCTTTTCCTATTTTTTATTTTTCTTCTCTTATTTCTCATTCATTAATACCTCTTCTTGATTGATTCTATTTCCTCTAACTAAAAGTCTATGTGTATTAATTTTATAAGGTGTACAAGTAAGTAAAGTTACATAATCTTTATCAGGATTTATTTCTATGCTATCAATATCATCTGGTAAAATAATATCTATTTTATCGACTTCATATTCCAATTTACTATCTAAAATGTGTATAGAAAACTTATCTCTAATCTCTAATTTTTCTATATCATCAAATAGTTTTTTGCCTTCAATTCCGTTATGTGCTGTCAATATAGAATGTGTACCTTTGCCTCCTACTGGCAAAAATGTCCACTCTAAATGCCCAACACCCTTTTCTAATATTTCTTCTGAAGTTCCATGATATATTGGAAGCATTAAAGATATCTTTTCAATTTCTATATACCCTATCATTTCATTAACATTTAATATATTATTATAATTTTGCATCTCTACTGAATTAGTAAACATTTTAAATTCATTATTATATTTTTTTGCTTTTTCTAATTCATTATTTTTCTGATCAATACTTAATTTACTTATTTCTTCTTGATAATTATTAATAATACTTTTACTAGAATATTTAAATGAAGAATTTGAAATAACAGGTTGCAGTATTAGTGCTAATAAAAAAATGATTAATATTATTCTTATATATTTACATTTTACTTTCATTTACTATTTTCTACTCCTTACACAACAAACTTTTTATTTTTGTAAATATACATTTTTTACTATTATTAAGTATATAACTTAATAATATTTTTGGAATCTGTGAAAGTCTGTAATATTAAGTGCTTTGGAGTTTTTGATAAATTAAATTTGATAAAAGTATGAATTTGCAAAGAATTTAGCTTTAGGTTAGAATTACAGTGAACATCGTTATATGTAATACTATTAAGTTATATACTTAATAATCTCTGCTGCGTAATTCAATAATTCCAAGGTTTTCAAAAGGTGCATTCTCTTTGCATAACATTAGAAATGCATATTGTGTAATCTTACTATAATTTTAGATTTTATCTATAAATTTTTTCTTGACCTTATATGAAGAGTGAACATATATAGAAAGAGTTACATTAACATTATTATGCCCCAACACTTCACTTAGAGATTTTACATCCATTCCAGCTCTAATACACCTTGTGGCAAAAGTATGTCTTAGACAGTGAAATTTTTTATATGAAACTCTACAATTTCTTAAACATTTCTTATATGTGAATCTGTATGTTATTGGTTCCATAAATCTTGATTCTGTTCCTGTTAATATAAAAGCATCTTTAGGATAAAATCTCCTTGTTTCTTTTAGTTTTTTTAATAGCACCTCAGCAATAGGTATTTTTCTTATAGATTTTACTGTTTTAGGTTCTGAAAATAAAAGTTTTGTATCTTTTTCCCCCATATAAACTCTTTGTACCGTCTTCTCAACTTCTATAAGTTTCTTTTCAAAATCAATGTTTTTCCATTTTAAAGCACAAACTTCTCCTATTCTAAGCCCAGTATATAAGCTTATTAAAATTCCTAGTTCTCTAACATTTTCTGTTTCTAAAAGATAACTCGTAATTCTATTTTTTTCTCTTTCTGTCAATACTTCTATTTCTTTATTATAAATTGTTGGCATATTTATTAAATCCACTTTAAAATCCATATCATATTTTCTTTCTCCATATTTTAATATAGATTTTAAAATTGAAATCCTATCTCTTAAAGTCTTTTTTGAAACTTGCTGACTTAATCTATCAATAATGGAATAAAAATCAATTGCTCCTACTTCTTCTAAATTTACATTTTCAAAATACTTTTTTAAACATTCATTTACTACAAAACTATAATTGAAATACGTAGACTCCTTAACCTTTGTTCTCTTATAATTTAGCCATTCATCAAATAAGTCATAAAATTTAATTTCTAAATAATTTTTCATTTTTTTACCTCCTAATTTTATATTAGAAATATAATAAAATAATACTAAATAATTTTGATATCTAGTGGGGAAATATGTCGATTATTAAATAAAACTTAGGAACATCCTTGAATTTAAAAATTTGAAGAATGTTCCTAAGTTTCAACTTTTTGATTAATTTATTTTAGTGACATTTACATTTATAGCTTCCGCACATTGATTCATCTTTTGCACTTCCATTTGAACATCCTGGGCAAGCTTGAACCTCAATTTGATTTAATTCACACATTCTGTCATGACAATTATTATATTTACAGCTTTCAACTGTACAACGTATTTTTTGATCCATAATAATAAACCTCCTAAAAATTCCCTGTAATTAACAAAATTACTATTATATAATAAATAATTTTTTGTAAAATACAAAAAATAGAGTTAAAACTTTAACTCTATTTTTATTATTTGCATTTATTTAATTTTTATAAAACTTTTTAATAGTTTTGATAAAATTTATCACCTGGAAAATGATAATCTAGTTCTTTTACATCTTCAGTAAATTCTAGATAGTTTTCTTCATCAATTTTTCTATCTGTTGGCATTTTATAGTATGAATCATAAACTTGCTCAATTCCATCTATTAAAACATCACCATTTTCATTTATAAGTGACCAATTAATTGTATTTGCATATCCATAGTCACTAAATTTTATGTTATCTAAAGTATCAGTAGTTAAATATAAATTTGCATTTATAAGTCTTGGATTTATTGCAACAAATTCTTTTTCAAATGCTTTATTATAATCATTATTTATAACTTTAAAAAATCCATCTGTATTTCTAACAATGTATCTTCCACTAGGGCACACAAATATATCTTTATATTCTTCTGAAATTTTCTCTTTAGTCTCTGAATCCATAAAATATATTGTTCTATTGTTATAATCTCTTATTAATATTCTATCTCCTATAAAATCTAGAATTTGAGCTTTACCAGACATTTCATTTCTTTTACCATAACTTGTAAACCAGCCTTGAACTCTTTTATCTGTTTCAAAAAATGGTATTGTTCCATTTGAATATAAGTATAAATATTTAGAATCATAATCTAAATTATCTGCTTTTAATTCTATTTTTACATCTCTATCTAATTTTTTTACAAATTCATATTTATCTCCAAGCCCAAGATTTGATTGAGTTACAAGTATATCATATTCTTCACTATAATTATATCTGTATGTGTATTCAGAAGTAACCTCTGAATATGCACCTGCTCTAGGCATATTATCTGTTATTTTTTGAACTTCAAACTCCATTTCACCTGGCTGGCTTAATGTAACTTTATAAATGTTTTCTAATTCTTTCATTTTTGCTTCGTAATTATCATCATTAGATTCAGTTCTATATGACATTACTTTTCTTCCATTTTTTAATACTATATAAGAACTTCCATTTCTACAAACTAAAGCAATATAAAAGTTTTTATCATATACATTTATTTTTATAAATGGACTTGCATAGTCATATTCAAAATTGTTTTCAATATTAACTGCTTCACCATATTGATTTATATATCCAAATTTTCCATCTTTTTTTATATTTATATATGGGTCAGTAATATCTAATTCTGTAATATATTTAAAATAATCTATCTTATATGCAAGTTCATCCTTATTCTCTTTGTTTTTAATATTTTCACCAATATCTGCATATCTAAATGCTACTAAACCAATAATTAATGTTACTGAAATTATAACTATTGAAACTGATATAGCTGTTGTACTATTTAATTCAACAAGATTTTCTTTTAAACTTTTATATAAAATAATAATTCCAGATATTATACTAAATACACCTATACTTGGCTCTTTTATAAATAAAAAACTTATTGCAAAAGCACCAATTACATAAGATGTATTAAACACTGTATCAGATCTATGATTGTGGCTTTGAATCAAGTCTATTATAGCTATAGATATCATTACAATATATATTGCCATAATTATATTTTTTACAACATGATTTTCTTGAACTGTAAGTAATGTTTTATCTTGTGGTACATATGTTGTAAAAAATATGATTAATACTCCATATAATAAGTTCATAAATCCTAAACATAAATTAACAATTTTACCTCTCATATTTTACCTCATGAGTTTATTTCTTTTGTATTTCTTTATATACTATTTTGTATATTTCTTCATGTATATCTTCTCTTGTTCTTATTTCATTATCCTTTACACATTTTATTTCATTCCAATCGTATTTATTTACCAAACTACAAGCCGCATTATAAGCATCTTTTAAATGTTTTGGATCTCTTTCATGTATATCTTTTTTTGAGTTATGTGTAAATTTATTTTCTCTATTTTTAATAAGCTCTTCAACTTTTTCTGTTGGCATATTTAAAAAAAATACTTTTGTTGGCATTGGCAATCCATATAAATTGAATTCTAAATCATATAACCAATTTAAAAATTTTTCTCTTTCTTCTTCATTTTTTATTTTTCCTGCTTGATGTACCATGTTAGCTGTTGTATATCTATCTGCAAGAATTATTCCACCCTCATTATAGTATTTTTTGAATTCTTTTTGAAATGTTGCATATCTATCTGCTGCATAAAATGTTGAAGCAATATATGGACTAACATCTTGTGCATTTTCACCAAATTCTCCTGACAAATACATTTTTACAAGTGATGATGATGGACTATCATAATTTGGAAAGCTTACTGTTTTATACTCTATTCCATCTTTGTCTAAATGAGCTTTTAATAAATCAAATTGAGTTTGTTTTCCACTTCCATCTGTTCCATCTATTACAAATATTTTTCCCATAATTATATTCCTTTCAGTCTGACAATTATTTCTTTTCAATTCTACTGAATAGTGGTTCTATGTTTTCTAATTTTAATCCACCTTGCACTGTTACAAATTCCCAACTACCTTCTTTTGGTAATTTCAAATATTCTTTAATTTTATTGCATGCTGTAGGCATTACTGGTTCAAATAAATTTGATAAATTGGCAATAATTACTGTACATGTATAAATTATATTATTAAATTCTTCAATATTTTCTTTTTTAGCTATCCAAGGCTGTTTTTCATCATAAAATTTGTTTCCAAGTTCTACAAGATCCATAACTTTTTTTACTGCTTCTCTAAATTCTAATTTTTCAATTAAATCTCCTACTTCTTTATAAGTATTTTCTATTGCAGTTTTAATTTCTTCATCTAAAATACCGTTTGGTACTTCCTCTAATCCTTTAAATCTTAATGTTCTGTTTACTAAATTTCCAAATTTATTTAAAATTTCTCCATTATGTGTATTTTCAAAATCTTCAATTGTAAAATTTGTATCTTTCTTTTCTGGACCGATTTGATAATAAGTGATAACGAAGTGAATCTGAATTATATAAATCTAATGCTTCTAAAGCTGTCATTCCAATACCTTTACTCTTAGAGAATTTTTGATCATTAAAATTCAAATATTCTGCTGAAACTATTGTGTCTACTAAATGATAATTTTCTTCTTGTCCTAATAATAATGCATTTAATATTATACTATGGAACATTATATTATCTTTTCCATGACACATATATATTTTGTTATTATGTCCTTCTTTCCAAAAATCTTCCCATGTACAATCATTTCTTTCTTCACAAAGTTTCATTGTGTCTGTAATATATCCTAAAACAGCTTCAATCCACACATACATTTTTTTATCTTCGTAACCTTCAAGTGGTATATCTACTCCCCAAGTTAAATCTCTTGTTACAGCTCTATCTAATAATCCTTGTTTTAAATATTTTGTTGTTTCATTTTGAGCATTTATTCTCCATTCTGATTTTACTTTTTCAGTATGTTCTTCAATTTGTTTTTGAAATTTTGAAAGTGCTAAATATAAAACTTTATTTTCTTTTTCAACAACTTTAGCTCCACAATCAATACAGTTACCTGCCATCAATTCACTTCCTGTTGGAACGTGTAGACAATGATCACATTGATCACCTTTTGTTTCTTCTCCACATTCTGGACAAGTTAAGACAATCTCTCTATCTGATAGAAATTTATTACAATGTTCACAATATGCTTGTGGTTCATATTTTTCATAAATATATCCATTGTCATATAATTTCTTAAATAACACTTTTACTTTTTCTTTATGATATTCATCAAATGTTCTTGAATATAAATCATATGAAAATTGATACCCATTAAACATTCTATTAAATTCTTCATCATATTTACTTGCTATATCTTTTGGTGAACATTTTTCTTTTTTTGCCCTTTCTGTAATTGGTGTGCCATGACAATCTGAACCTGATACATAAAGAACATTATCACCTTTTAATCTATAATATCTTGCAAGAAAATCTCCTGAGATTAATCCTGCAATATGTCCTAAGTGTAATGAGCTATTGGCATATGGCCATGCTCCTCCTATTAAAATATTTCTTTTTTCCATATTCATTCTCCTGTCGTTATATATTAAAACCTCTTTTTTTCATTGCCTCTTCAGCTGGCGTTAAATGAACCTTTTCTTCATCTTCTTCTGGTTCTTCTTTATCATTAATCTCATCTTCCGCTTGTTCTTTAGTTGCATCTATATCTGTTATAGCATCATCTTTAATTTGCTCATCATGAGTTACCTCAGGATTATATCCATCTAAAAGACCTTCAATTTCGTCTTTATATTTATCTGTAACTCTATCTAATAATTCATTTAAACTTTCTGGATCATTAGCAGCATCTATACTTTTTATATTTTCAATTTCACTTTCATAGTCCATTTTTAATTCTGCTATTTCAGCTAATACTTCTGTTTCTCTTGGATCGTCAAAATTATGAATTCTAACATTATCACCTTTATTTTCGTCAAGAATTGTAGATACTTTCTCATCATTAGCACTATCTGCTGGTAATAATTGTCCATCTTGTATCATAAAAATTTTATCTGAACTTTGACTTAAGTCACCATTTTTAAATCTTAATACAGTAACTTTTCCACCAGCTGGATTTACTCTTGTTCTATCATTATCTATATCTTCAATTAAATCTTTTGCAGATTGTACCTCAGCTGTTTGCTTTATATTTCTTGGATCTAAACCATGTTCTTTACAAACTTTTACAATTGCATCTAATTCAGAAGTTTCTATATTTTGTTCTTGAAGTGTTTCTTCAATTTCTTCCTCACTAAGTTCTTCCTCTTCTTGATTTACTTCTTTACCATCATTTAAATCTCCACCAACTTCTGCTCTTTCTTTTTCTTCAATTCCCAAATCCTTTACTCTATTTCTTGCATCATCTCTTCCTCTCATTTTAACAGAGTCATATTTTTCTATTTGGTCAACAATTTTGTCTAAAGAGTCTGGTTCCATAATTTTAGCTAATTCTCCCACATTACCGATTTCTAACATTTGACCGTTTTCTGATATAGAAGCTAATTTTAACATTTTTTCATTATTTTTAAGAAGTGATGGTGAAACTTCTACAACTACTTGTGAATCTCTAATATAAATTAAAGCAATATCTTGTCCTTTATTATCTGTTAAGATTGTTGCTTTATTATTATCTCCTCTTCCTGTTTTATCATCAACTTCCATTACATAATATTTTCTTAATTTATCATCAAATCTTTTTTCTGCACTTATTTTATTTGTAAATGCATTTGGATTTTTTTGTACATAATCATATAATGTACTAACATCTCCAGCATCTCCTATTTCTCCGGTCATTCTAAAAAAAGTCGAATTTGTTTTTATTAATGCTGATCCCCAAGCTCTTTCAAATATATCTAAACTATTATTTTTTTCCATATTTATATAGTCCTCACACTCTTTCTAATTTTTTTCTATTATATAATTATATCAATATAATTTCAATATTTAAAGCAAAAAAGACAAAGAATTTTGAAGAAATTTACTTCATTTTCTTTGTCTTTTATTAGTAGGTTGTTTCTATAAATTTTTATTATATTTTGTCTTTGGATATAGATTATCTCCAAGAAGCTCTTCTTCTATACGGGCTTCTTCTATTTTTTTCTCACGTTCTATCTCTCTTACTCTTTTTTGTTCTTCCCTTTGTCTGATTTTTTCTTCTCTTCTTTTCTCTCTACGAGTTTTCTCTTCCTTTTTCTTTTTAGCAATCTTTTCTTTTTGAATTTTTCTTAAAACTTCTGCTTCTTTTTTTCTTTCTTGTTTTTGTAATTCAGCATTATAAGATTCATTTTCTTCTACTACTATTTCAGAAAAATTTGAATTAAAGAGATTTTCTTGAACATATTCGTTTTGTTCACTTAATTTATTATCTATTTCTTCTTCTAATTCTTTTATTGTTTTTGCTTTTACTTGTTCAACATTAGTAATATTCTTTTTCACTTCTTCTATCTTTTTTAAAGGATTTATTTTTTGGAACAAATTTTTTGAATTTTTTACATCTTCAATATTCTCTACTGTATATTCATTTTCCCCATCTTCTTCTACATATGCCATATCATAATCATTATCTAAAAAATTTGTTTTACCATATATTTTTGCGTATCTATGCATTGCAACTTTATCAGATAATTTCATTTTACTTGCATTCCACAATAAATCTATACTATATTCTATTTCAATTTCTGAGTTTTCTAATTCTTCTTTTCTCAATTTTTGACATCTTTTGATATAATTTTTTCTTGTTTCATTTTCAATTTTCTCATACTCTTTTGCCATAGCCAATACATAAGATTCTGCTTTGTTTGATGTCGCCTTTTGCTCAATCCAAACACATTCATCATAATCAATTAATGTTGCATATACAAGGGGATCTATTCTGGCTGCTTGTCTTTTAGTTAATGAATATCTTAACATCATTGCTTCTATTCTTTTTCTTACTGTATATGCAGAGTATTGTGCTTTTATAAATCCATCAGTAGTATCTAGTCCCCTAACTAATTTCTCTGTAAAACATTTTTTTGAAAATGCTCTACAAACTTCATTAGTACTATCAACAATAACTAATACCGCATCATCAGTTTTAGTTTTAGTTTCTTTAACATCTTCATGTAAATCATCAAGTTTATTTATAGAATTCTCTTTTTGGTTTGTTCTATTTTCTATCAGTTTTTTAATTTTTCTGTAAGATTTTATTGTTTTAATTTTAGCTATTTTTATTGTTTTTCTTATATATTTTTTTACTACAAAAAGTTTACTTTTTTTGTCTTCTATATTGTTTTTTTCATTACTAATAACTTGATTCTTGTTTTCTAAAATTTTATTTTCTTCTTCGTTTTTTGTATCGTTTTCTAGGTTATTATTTTCAGGTAGTTCAATTTTTTCTGTCTCAACTTTGCTATCAATTTCCTTTTCTTGAACTTCATTTTCTACTTTAATATCTGCTGTAGTATTTTCTATATTATCTTCACTTTTTTCTTCAATTAATATATCAGAATTGTTTTCTTCTTTTTGAGTTTCAATGTACATGTTAGAATCTTCAATTATTGTTGATTCACTTAAAAGTTTTTGTTTTTTATTATTTTTTAATTTTAATATAATTTCTTTTGCTTTTCCTTTTAAATTTTCTAATATTTTATAAGCTATTTTTTCTTCTTTTTCTTCTTTAATTCTAACTTTATTTAAAATTATACCAATTATTCTTCCACCAACATTTTGAATATCTCTTTTAGATTTCCATAAATCATCCTTTTTAGTTTTCTTTGCAATTGAAACTATAACAGATGAAGTTGCATATCTTGATAAAATTAGTGAATCTACTTTGTTTAAGATAACTGTTCCATCTAATATAATCACATCATAAAATACACTTAAATCTTTTAACATTTGAGAAAATTTTTCTGAACTTAATAGTTCTGATGAATTAGGTGGTACTGTACCAGATGTAATAATATTTAAATTTTTTATATTTGTTTCTTTTATAAAACTATTTATTCTTTCATTTATTTCAACACCTGTTTCGCCCAAATTAGATAAGAAATTTGAAAGCCCCATATTGTTAGGTATATTAAAAATTTCAGCTTGATTTCCTGTAGTTAAATCACAATCTACTAAAATAACTTTTTTTCCAACATTAGCATAACTTATTGCTAAATTCGCTGAAATATAAGATTTTCCTTCTTTTCCAGAGCAGTTTGTTATTAAAATAATATTTTTGTTGCTATTGTTTACATTTAAAAATTGAATATTTGATCTAAGTTTTTTAAATGCTGTGTTAGTTGTTGTTTTTTCTGCTTCTGACATTATTAGTTCTGTTTTTTTATTTTGTTTTCTTAGTGGTATTAATCCTAAAACTTTTAAAGAAAAATTAGTTTCAATATCATTACTATTTTTTACATTTTTTTCAATTCCCATTAAAATAATAATATAAGCTATATCAATTAAGATACCCACTATTAATGAAGAAACTGCAAAACATACAATTGAAGAAACTTTGCTAGAACTTACAATGTGAGCTTCATCTATAATATACATGTATGTATATGGATAAACTGACATTACACTGTTTTCAAACGATTTTGTTATTTCTGAATTTATATTTATAGCATTATCAGAATTAAAATCAGATACTTTTATCTGAAATGTATCTGATTTAGATATTCTTTCTACTGATACATTTCTTCTATTAATTTCTGTGTTTAAGTTTAATTCTTGCTTAATATTTTGTAAGTTCGAATCACTTTTTATTAGTTCTTCAAAAGTTGACATTTTTTTATCTGTTAATTCAACAGTATTTTCGTTTTGCTCATAGCCTTCCATTTTCATTAACATTATTGAAGTAGATGAAATAAACTTTTCTGGCATAAAAAATACTGCATACAGGATTCCAATTAGCATGCATATTATAATTACTAAAATTATATATAATCTTTTTTGTTCCAATTTTTCCAAAAATAACATAATAATTCCTCACAAAAACAAATAAAAAAATAAAAGACGCAAATAAAAGCTTTTATCCGCATCTTTTGTAAAATAATTCAAAAAGATTATACCAAAATTTATTTAAAATATCAATACTTTTAACACAAAAAAGACATGTTTTATAACATGTCTTTACTTTTTATTTTAATTAGATATTATAGTCTGAAACTTTTTTATAAGCATATATTGCTGATGCTGCAAGTGCTATTACAACAAACACTACTGTTCCACTTGTTCCAGCATAAGGTAATGAACTACTTACACGATTTGTATTTGTTTTATTAGAATTTGTTTTGTTTGTATTTGTGTTTGTTTTATTAGTATTATTTACACCAGCTGAAACAGCTTCAGAAGCTCCTACATTTGCTGCATTGTTTGAAGATAGCGCTGCATTTATAGTATTTTTATTGTTACCGCCAGTTGCTGTAATCGTTGGAGCTGTAGCTAAAGATGTAACATTTCCAACTGCTAGAACAACCATTAATATAACAATTAAACTAACTAATAATTTTTCTTTTCTTAATTTAAACATTTTATCCATCTCCCTATTACTTAACATCTGTTCATATTATAACATATACATTTTTTTTAATGCAAGTTTTTTTTATATTTTTTTTAATTGTAATGTAATCGTAATATATCTTATTCAAATGTCATATTTTTATACATTAAACCTAAATAAAACAATGTCTCCATCTTGCATTATATACTCTTTTCCTTCAGATCTAACTAATCCTTTTTCCTTTGCTTGAACCATTGATCCATTAGCCTTATTAACTAAATCTTCAAAAGAAATAACTTCCGCTTTTATAAAACCTCTTTCGATGTCTGAATGAATTTTTCCAGCAGCTTGTGGCGCTTTTGTACCTATTTTTATAGTCCACGCTCTAACTTCAGGTTCTCCAGCAGTTAAGAAAGACATTAATCCCAACAAATTATAACTTGCTTTTATTAATTTATCCAATCCAGATTCTTCAAGTCCAAGAGCTTGAAGCATTTCTGCTTTGTCTTCCTTTTCAAGTGTGCTTAATTCTTCTTCAATTTTTACACATAGTGGAATTACATCTGCGCCTTCTTGTTTTGCATATTCGACAACTTTTTTAACATTATCATTTTCATAAGGATTTTCCAATTCCTCCTCTGAAACATTTGCAACATATAATGTTGGTTTCATTGTTAATAAGAAACTCTCTTTTAAAACTTCTCTTTCCTCATCAGTGTACTCTAAGGTTCTTGCACATTTTCCTTCTTCTAAAGCTATTTTTACTTTTTCTAATGTATCTATTTCGAATTGATATTTTTTATCAGCTTTTAAAAGTTTTCTTGCTCTATCTAGTCTTTTTTCTATTGTTTCCAAATCTGCAAAAATTAATTCAAGATTTATTGTTTCAATATCACGAATTGGATCTACACTTCCATCAACATGAACTATATTAGAATTTTCAAAGCATCTTACAACTTGTACAACACTATCAACTTCACGAATATGTGATAAAAATTTATTTCCTAAACCTTCTCCTCTACTTGCGCCTTTAACTAATCCTGCAATATCGACAAATTCTACAACTGCATTTGTAACTTTTTGAGGATTGTAAATTTCAGCTAATTTTTCAATTCTTTCATCTGGAACTGCAACAACTCCAACATTTGGTTCTATTGTACAGAAAGGATAATTTGCACATTCTGCTCCTGCTTTTGTAATACTATTAAATAAAGTACTTTTTCCAACATTTGGAAGTCCAACTATTCCTAATTTCATATTATATGCCTTTCTTTGATTAAAAGTTTGGAGCCCACTAGCGGACTTGAACCGCCGACCTCTTCCTTACCAAGGAAGTGCTCTACCACCTGAGCTAAGAGGGCATCTTTTCTTATTATTTTTTATTATTTTAACTTTCGTTTCTTTACAATCGCACGCAGCTTCATTTCATTACGCATACTGAGACTGTAAAGCTCATTCTTCGCTAACACTCTCAGCATCTACCACCTGAGCTAAGAGGGCATCTTTTTTAATCAATTTATTTTTTTACAATAAAATTAGTATAACATTATTCTATGTTTTTTTCAACATATTATTTAGAATAAAATATTAAAAAAACAAATCAATATATATTATTGATTTGTTTTATTCATCTGTGTTTAGACATTTTGTTGCTTTTTTTCTAATTCTTTGTATTGCGTTATCTATAGCTTTTACTGGTGATTCTAATTTAGAAGCTATATCTACATAACTTTCTCCTTGAATATATCTATCTAGTACTTTTTTCTCAAAAGGACTTAAGTTCTGTTCTATTTTATTTTCTAAAAATTCTCTATATTCTCTTTTAGTAATTGTTTCTAATGGATCTTCTACTGTATTAGTATCTAAAATATCTATAACTTCTGTATCTTCATTTTCATCATAAGCAGCTATGTTAAGCGAAAAATAGGAATTTAAAGGAATATGTTTTTGCCTGTTAGATGTTTTTATAGCAGTAATTAATTGTCTTTCTATACATAAATTTGCAAATGTTTTAAATGAAATATTCTTCTTGTCCAAATCAAAAGACTGTATAGCTTTAAAAAGACCTATCATTCCTTCTTGTATCATATCATCACTTTCCGCTCCTATTAAGAAGAAACGGTTTGATTTCATTGTAACAACATTTCTATATTTCTCCAATAAGTAATCTTGCGCCTCAATATCGCCTAATCTAATTTTTTCGATTAAGCTTTCATCTGAAATGTCTTCATATTTATTGTTAGAAAAATATGCGCTTTTATACATTTCTCGTTTTGACCTCCTAAGAATGCTTTGTAACGCTATTATATGTGCAAAATTCAGCAATGTCAATACTTAGAATAGAAAATAAAATAAAAAAAGTAGAGCATTTTTTCAGCTCTACTATTTTTTTATTTTGCATAGTCAATTACTCTAGATTCTCTAATTACATTTACTTTTATTTGTCCTGGATATTCCATTTCATTTTCAACTTTTTTAGCAACATCTCTAGCCATTATTACCATATCTGCGTCTGAAACTTTTTCAGGTTTTACTATTAATCTAACTTCACGTCCAGCTTGAATAGCAAATGATTTTTCAACGCCTTCAAAAGAATCTGCAATTTCTTCAAGTTTTTCAAGTCTTTTAATATATGACTCTAATGTTTCTCTTCTAGCACCTGGTCTTGATGCAGAAATTGCATCAGCAGCTTGTACTAAAACAGCTTCTAAAGTAAGTGGTTCAACATCCCCATGATGTGCTTCTACAGCATTTATTATTGATTCATTCTCTTTATATTTTTTAAGAACTTCAACTCCAAGCTCAACGTGTGTACCTTCCATATCATGGTCTAATGCTTTTCCTAAATCATGTAATAATCCAGCTCTTCTTGCTATTTTTGAATTAATTCCTAATTCTTCAGCCATTATTCTAGCTAAATTAGAAACTTCAATTGAGTGGTTTAATACATTTTGTCCGTAACTTGTTCTATACTTTAATTTTCCAATTAATTTTATTATGTCTGGATGAAGATTATTAACACCTGTTTCTAAAGCTGCTCTTTCACCTTCTTCTTTAATGATAGATGCCACTTCTTCTTTAGCTTTTTCTACCATTTCTTCTATTTTGGCTGGGTGAATTCTTCCATCTTCAATTAATTTTTCAATAGCAATTCTTGCCACTTCTCTTCTTAGTGGATCAAAGCCAGAAATTATAACAGCCTCTGGTGTATCATCTATTATTAAATCAATACCAGTAAGTGTTTCTAATGTTTTTATATTTCTACCTTCTCTACCAATAATTCTTCCTTTCATTTCATCACTAGGAAGTGCAACAACAGATACTGTTGTTTCTGATGTATGATCAGCAGCACATTTTTGAATTGCAAAACTTACAATTTCTCTAGCATTCTTAACTGCATCTTCTTTTGCTTTAGCATCTAAATCTCTAATTAATTGTGCTTTTTCTTGAGAAATTTCTTTATCTAAATCAGATAGCAATTGTTGTTTTGCTTGTTCCTGAGATAATCCAGAAATTCTTTGTAATTCTTCCATTTCTTTTTCATAAAGTTTTTCTAAGTCTTGCTTTTTTTGTTCGTTATCTGCTAATCTTCTTTCTAAGTCTTTTTCTTTGCTATCATAAACAGCAACTCTTTTTTCTAAGTTTTCTTCTTTTTGAATTAATCTTCTTTCTTGTGCTTGTATGTCGCCTCTTCTTTCTTTAATCTCTAAATCTAAATCATTTCTAATTTGTAAAACTTCTTCTTTAGCTTTAATCAATTCTTCTTTTTTTAAGTTTTCAGCTTCTATTTTTACGCTTTCAATTAATCTTTTAGCTTCTTTTTCTGCACTTTGAATTTTAGATTCTGCAATTTTCTTTCTTATAAATACCCCTATTGGTATGAAAATTACAGCTGAGATTAGAAAGGTGGCAACAATAATTAAAGTTGTTTTCATAATTACATTTACCTCTTTCTATTAAATTTTCAATGTACAACAAAATTATTTCATAAATTCAATTAATTATTTATATAATTTATATTGTATTTTTTCCTACATTATTATTTTATATGTATTATTGTAAACTGTCAAGTTTTTTAAGCAAATTTAATTTTCAAACATCTTTATAATAGCCTTTTTGTAAATATTTTTTGCAATATCGTATCCATTTGGAATTATTTCAGAAAACTTATTCATACACACACTTCCATTAACTTCCATAACTAAAACTTTTTTATCAGAGGTTAATGCTATATCAATACTTGCAAAGTTTATATTCATTGCTTTTCCTGCAAGTAATGCTACTTCTCTTACTTTATTTGCAAATTCATCATTTTCATCAACTAATATTGGTACTGCGCCATTATATAAATTATGTTTCCATGATACATAAACTTCCTCATTAAATTTAGGAATATAGTTTAAATCTAAATCTTTTATAATCTCGATATTTATATTTCTTTTTACATTAATTTCATTAATTAATTCTCTTAAAGTTTTCTTTCCATCTCCTACAACTGATGCTTTTTTCTTTTTATACATGTATAGTATTTCCCCTGTAAGATAAATTACTCTATATTCGTAATCTATATCTACATAAGGACATGCACTTAATGTATCTTTATTTTCACTAAATAGTTTCTCTACTGTTTTTTCTATTTCTTGTTTATTACTGCAAAAATATACATCCCTTCCCTCACAAGATTCATTTGCTTTTATAACTACTTTATTATTATTTTCTAAAAGTAACTTTTCTGCATCTTCAATAAATTTTTCTCCATAAAATTTACTTCTTGTTTTAGGATTAAAAATCATTCTATGTTCAATTGTTGGTACATTATTTGATTTTAAAACATCATAAGTTGCAAATTTATCATGTGCTATATTATATGAGTTAGCTGTATTTAAATCAAGTTGATAACTCATTATATAATGAGTTTTATTTTCTTTTTCCAATTGCCTAATCCAATTATAAGAGATCATTTTTTGATTTATATTTTCTTCTTCACATATTTCATCTACTATTTTAAAAAATGGTTTACTTGCTTCCATAACATTTCCTTTCTGCATCTAAATTAAATAATTTTATTAAATATTTTGTTTTCATTTGTTTTTACATATTTTGTTACAATTAATATTAGTATACTAAATAACATTATTAAAGCAATTATTGAATTCTGCATATCAAAATATGAGCATATCGCAATCACAATTCCCGCTTGAATTACAACAAGTATAAATTGAAAAATCATATTAAAGTTTTGCTTAACAACAGCATATTCTGTAGTCCAATTTAACTTTGGATTTTTTAAATCTATTAGTATCATTAAATAATTATTAAGAACATTACAAAGCATTGCAATAATTGATGAAAAAATTATCATATCAAAATTTAAGTCTTTTACAACTAATTTTGCTACAATCATAACATATAGTATTGGAAATATATTTAAAAGAATTCCAGGTAATATTTTGTAAAAAATCTGTTTATATAAAGGAATTGGTATCTGTTTCATAAATGTAGAATCTTTTCCATCTCGTGAAATTGCTGTTAATGCAATAAAATTAAACATATAAAGCATTAATATTATAACTAGAATAACTGCTATTCCAATAGAATTATTAATATCACCTAACAAAAATTCTGTATATATTTTCATAATATCTGGATCTGATTCTTTTACCGCAATAAATATTGGAAGTGAAAATATAAATGGAAAAATTATTGATGGTAATACACACTGCATAAAAAATATGGGATTTCTAACTAATATTTTAAATTCTTTTTTTAAATATGAATTCCATAATTTATTCTTTTCAAAATCTTTAGTAGTATCTATTTTTTTACCTTTTTTACTTCCTAATGAAGAAATCTTTGTAACTGTTTTTATATATGCTTTAGAAACAATATTACATATTATAAAATGTATTAAGAATGTTTCAACACTTAATATTGCTAAAGCTTTTAATCCTTCTATGTTATTATAATTTAATATAGCATTTAAAGCAGGTTTTAATGTAAAGAAAACATTTGAAGAACTATTTATTATATCGCTTTGAGAAATTAGCATTTCCGCAAGCTGTGCATCAGACACTTCTTGATTCCCCATAGAACTTGAAAATATTTGTATTAAAATTATTAGAATTATTGTACAAAAAACAGAAATATATTGTACTGCTTCTTTATTTTTAATTATTTTTGTAAATTTCATAACCATTATTATAAGTAATGATGATAATAATACTGGTACAACTGGAATTAGTAATGAAACCAAAAATGACATTAAATAAAATATAATTTTACAATTTAATAAAACACCATAAACTACTAAAACTGGCACCAATATTGCTAATACAATAAAATATTGTGTAACAATTAAACAATTAAATTTTGCCATAATTATTTTTATCGGATTAATTGGTAGTGGTAATAGGTTTTCTATATCTTTTGAAAAGAATAATAAATTTAAACTTGTAAATAATGTATGAATTATTCCAAATCCAATAACTCCTGCAAAACATAAGCATACAAATAACATTTCCTGATTAAATGGCATTAATTGTGAAATAGCCATATAAGACACATATGAAAATATTCCTATAATGTATCCATATACTATTATATATAAAATTAATTTCCCAATTCCAAATCCTTTTTTATTACTAGTTTTATTAAATGAACTCTTTAATAGAATCTTAGTAAGTAATAATGTATCTTTCATAAATTTTACTCCATAATTTATTCTGTAATTTCCAAAAACAAATCTTCCAAAGAAGCATCTTCTTTAAACTTCTTTTTCATTTCTTCATATGTTCCAACAAAAATTAATTTTCCTTTATTTATAATTCCTATTCTATCACATATTTTTTCTGCAACTTCTAAAACATGTGTAGAAAAGAATACACAATTTCCATTACTACTATGTTCTTTCATAAGTTCTTTTAAATCATGTGCTGATTTGGGATCTAAACCTGTCATTGGCTCATCTAATATCCAATTTCTAGGATTATGTAGCATTGCTCCAATAACAATTATTTTCTGTCTCATACCATGTGAATAATTTTGAATTCTATCATTCAAATTATCAAACATATCAAACATTTTAGAATATTTTTCAATTCTAATTTTTCTATCTTCTTTTGATACATCATATATATCAGCAAGAAAATTTAAATATTCTATTCCTTTTAGTTTTAAAAATAAATCTGGACTATCTGGAACAAATCCAAATTCCATTTTTGCTTTAACTGGATTTTCTTTTATACTAATATTATCTATTAAGATATCTCCTTCATCTATATCTAAAACGCCTGTAATCATTTTTATTGTAGTTGTTTTACCTGCACCATTAGGTCCTAAAAATCCAAATATCTCTCCATTTTTAATTTCTAGGTTTAAATCGTTTATCGTCTTTTTTCCTTTTACGTATGATTTACTTACATTTTTTATTTGTATCATAATATTCTCCTTTGAAATTTAAGGACGTTCTTTTGAACGCCCTCTAAATCTCATTTTATTTCATTTTTGACAAAATTTTTAAAACTTCTGAAACACTCCAAGCTTGAGCAAAAGTTCCTCCTGCAATAAAAGGCATTTGTGAATTATATAACTCTGAAATACTTCCTATTCCAACATCATATACTTCTATTTTAAAGCTAGAATACACATTTTTTATTAGTTTTTCGTACTCTATTAATAATTTTTCTTTTTCTAATCTATCTTTTTCATCATTAATTATATTTTTTAATGCATCATGATATAATCCTATAAGCCATACCCAAACTACACCTTGATGATATGCCATATCTCTTTCTCTTGCATTTCCTTGGTAATAAGGGATGTATCCTTCTTCTCCTTTAGCTAATGTGCGCAATCCATATTTTGTTAATAATTTAGTTGTACAAGTTTTGAAAATTGTTTTACCAATTTCAGAAGATGGTTTAATTACTGGATATGTTGTAGAAATACTAAATAATTGATTTGGTCTGATTTTATCATCTCCAATAACATCATATAATGATTTTTTCTTTTTATTATAAAATTGATTTTGAAATTCTTTTTGATGTTTGGCTGCTATTTTTTTATAATTATCTGCTAAAGATTTTTCATCAAATTTATTTGCTAAGTTTTCTAAAGTTTTTAACGCATTATACCAAAGAGCATTTAATTCTACTACTTTCCCATTTCTAGGAGTAACTGCAAAATTATCTATTTTAGCATCCATCCAAGTATTTTGAGTTGTTTCCGTTCCTGATGATAGTAATCCATCTTTATCTATATAAATATTGTTATTATCTAAATCGATGCCTTTCATGTAATTTTCAGCAATATCTTTTAGTTTTTCATAAATATTATTCTTTATAAATTCATAGTCTTTTGTATATTGTAAGTATTTATTAACTTGTTCAAAAAGTAATAGTGAAGCATCGGCACTATTATATAAAGGTCTATTATCGAAACCAGAATACCCGATTTGGAACTAATCCATATTTTACATCCCTTGTAAAAGTTAATAATATTTCTTTTGCTAAATCAAATCTTTTTGTAATTAATAAAAGACCTTCATAAGCAATTAGAGTATCTCGCCCCCAATCTAAAAACCACGGAAATCCTGCAATTATTGAATGTGTTCCAAATGATTGCCTATTTATTACAAAAGAATCTGCACTAATTATTAAATCTTTCACTAATTCATTATAATCTTTCTCGTTTTTGGTAAGTTTTGATTTTGAGATTAAAAGTTCAGAATTATTAACCACATTTTGTAATCTTAAGATTTCATTTTTAAATATACTATTACTATCAACTTGCTCTGTATTGTCTTCTAAAGATGCTACAAAAGTAATTTCTTTTGTTTCTTTTGCCTTTACAAGAATTTCATATCTTCCAGGAACAATCAAATCCTCCTCAGCATCAAATCCTCTTTCTTCCTCTTTTAAATAATACATATTTTTGAAAATATCATTTTCGTGTATAATATATTCTCCATCATTCACATGTGTATAAACTGGCGTGCTAGCATTTCCATCAATCTCAATTCTAATTTTATTTTTATCGATTTTTTGTTTTAATGAAAATTGATGATTTGGTGTCATTGAATGAAAATCTCTAAAGTTTAAAACAGGTGCTAAAGTTAATTTCGAATCATATTTTCCATTTTTTATATTATATTGTACAACAACTGTATTTCTACCATAAATCATAGAAATTGTTTTTGTGATTTTTATATCTTTAACTTTATAAGTAAATATAGGTAAATAATCTTTTTCAAAACTATCTAAATTTTTATATCCATCTGAAATATAATTTTTACAAACATTAGTATACAGATTGTATTCTTCTCCATTTACTTCTATTTTTTCATCCAATTTAGAAACAAGTAAATGTCTCTGTGCTGGTGGAATTAATGGAGCAATTAAAAGCCCATGATATCTTCTAGTATTTGCCCCAATAACTGTTGATGAACAAAATCCACCTATACCATTTGTTATAATCCATTCTTTATTTAAACAATCTTTTAAATCTATTTTCTTCTTACTTATTTTCATTTGTATTCTTCCTTCTATTAACTCATCTTTTTAATGTTTTCTTTTTTTAGCTTTTTCCATCTTTTCTATTTCTTTTGCTATTTTTTTATTTTCAGCAATTTTGGATTCTGTATTTTGAATTGAATTTACTCTTTCATTATATTTTTCTTTAAATTTACTTCTTTTATTTGTATTATTTTTCTTTTTTATAAGTGATGGTTTATTAGAAACCTTTACTAAACGCTTTTCATTTTGAGCAATTACTTTTTTCTGTTCTTTTAAAACAGATTGTAATAGCAAGTACTCTGTATCATTTTGCATATCATGGAATTTTAAATCATTACATAGCATTTCAATTATAGAAGCAGCAATGATTTCTGGATTGTGACGAACTTTTCCATCTTTTATACAAGACATATTTCTTTGAATAATTTTTATATTGTAATTATTCAATTTTCTACTATCTATTTCAACTAAATCTGAGCCTTCTTTATTGTATTTTCTAATATATTCAGGAACTACTTCTCCAGTATCTGCTAAACAGTAATCTATTATATCTGTACCTACATGCTCTTTAATTACTCTAAAATGTTCTGATAAATCATAATTATCAGTTTGACCTGGTTCTGTCATAATATTTGAAATATAAAATTTCATTGCTTTACTATCTTTTATAGCCTTAGCAACATTTTTTACAAGTAAATTTGGTAATACATTTGTATAAAGACTTCCAGGTCCAATAATAATAACATCTGCATCTTCAATTGCTTCTATAACACCTGGAGCTGATCTACAATTTGATGGTGAAACATAAATTCTATTAATTTTTGCCCCACTTTTAGCAACAGCTTCTGGTATTTTATCTTTTTGTTTTATTGTTGTACCATCTGCAAGTTCTGCACAAATTGTAATTTCATCAAAAGTAACTGGTATTACCTTACCATTTATATTTAAAACTTCTGTACTTTTTGATATTGCTTCTGAAATATTTCCATATATTTCATTCATTGCAGTTAAATAAATATCACCAAAATTTAATCCTCTTAATCTTTCATTATTGAAATTTAAGTTCATTAATTTACTCATTAGTTCTTCTTTATTTGACATTGCAATTATACCATCTTTAATATCTTTTAATGGTAATGTATTTAAAGCTTTTCTAGAATTTGTAGGTACATTTCCATAATCAGACATTGTAATAATTGCAGTTATATTATTTGTATATTTTCTAAATCCTTCAATAACTGTATTTAGACCTTTTCCGCCACCAATTACTACTATTTTGGGTCCTTCTTCATATACTTTTCTATTAAAAATTAATGATTTTATATTTGCTTTAGCTTTCTTTCCTTGTTCTGTTGATGCATTATTCGCTTCAATAATTATTTCTAAAGAACGTTTTTGTATAAATACAACACTAACAACAATAGCTATAAATCCAAGTACAAAAATTATAACTGTTTTTCCAAGTTCAAAGAATGTTATTTCCTCTGAAACTAAAATTTTAGCAATACCATAACAAACAAGTGCTACACCCACTAAAATCAAAAGAATCCATCTTTTGACTTTAGTACTAGCCTTAAACCATTCAAAAAAAGATTTCATTATTTTTCATCTCCTAATACTATTATTTCTAGTTCTATGTCTAATTCAAATTTTTTCTTTACTTCCTTCTTTACATATTCAACTAGTTTTAAAACATCATTTGCTGTAGCTTTTCCTTTATTTACAACAAATCCAGCATGTTTAGTAGATACTTCTGCATCTCCAACACTAGCCCCCTTTAATCCACATTCATCAATTAGTTTCGCTGTTATATATCCTTCTTTTCTTTTAAAAGTACTGCCAGCATTTGGATACTCTAAAGGTTGCTTTTCTTTTCTTAAATTTGAATATTCTTTAACTTTTTCATCAATTTCCTTTTTATTTCCCTTTTGAGCTTTTATTGTTGTATCTATAATTATTGTGTCTTTTAGTTTTGAAAAAATACTATTTCTATATTCAAATTTATGTTCTTCTAAATTTAATGTTTTAATTTTTCCATCATGAGTCATATATCTTGACTTAACAACAATGTCTTTCATTTCACTACCATAAGCTCCTGCATTCATACGAAGTGCTCCACCTATAGTTCCTGGTATACCAGACAAAAATTCTAATCCAGCAATTTCTTCTTTTCCAGCAATTAATGATAATGTAGCTAGAGTCATTCCAGATTCAGCTGTTATTTGAATTTCATTTGAACTTCTTTTGATTTTAAAATTATTCAAATTAAGTTTTATAACAAAACCTCTAATTCCGCCATCTCTAACTAAAAGATTAGTACCATTACCAACAAGAGTAATAGGAATATTATTTTTATTTGCTAATTTTAAAACATCTTTTAATTCTTGTACTGAATTGATTATTATAAAATAATCTGCAGGTCCTCCTATTTTGAAAGATGTATGTTTTGACATTGGCTCATTTATTAAAACATTTTTTGCAGTTACAATATCCTGCAATCGTTTTTCAAAATCTTCCATTTTTGCCATCCCCTTTTGTAGTTATTTTTATTTTATAAATGTATACATATACTATCATTTTTTCTTGAATTTTACAATAAGAAAACACTACTTTTTTACTAAAAAAAGGTACTTAATTCTACAAAGTAATTCATATAATAGAGTTTAAGTATATAAAATAAAAAATACTTTTTTTAATACAAAAGAGCGATTTTTCAATCGCTCTTAATTTTGTTTATTTTTATTAACTTTCAAAGATATTCCTACTATTATCATTATGCTTAATCCTATAACTGTAAATATTATTGTTCCCCTTCCACCTGTTGCTGGTAATTGGAATCCTGATGTATTTTGTACCTCTAAATTTATACATTGTATTTTTGTATCACCTTTTTCATTTTCAACAAATCCTTCTTTTAGGTTTACCAACTCTGTATCCTTTTGATATTTAATATCCCATCTTGGTTCTCCTAATTCTGTACATGATACATCTATTTTTAATTCTATTTCATTTTTCAATCTATTATATCCATCTGGTGATTTTGTTTCTTTTATATAATATGTTCCAGCTCCTAATCCACTATATATTGCGTGTCCTAATTCTTTTATTACATTTCCTTCTTCATTCTTTACTTCATTTGATGTTATTTTTGCTATTTCTACTTTTTCTCCAGTTAACTCTCCATTTTCATCTTCGATAGCTTTATATATTGTAAATTCTGCTCCTGATAAATATTCTAGTTCTGTAGTTACTAGATTTTCTTCTGTCACTTCATTTTCAGATGTACTATCATCTTTAATTTCAGCAATTTTGCTTATATCTAATCCAATGGCATATGTATATGTATATACTGTTGATGTTTGTGTTGTTTCATCTGTATATGGATTATTTGAATATGTTAAATATGCTTGGTTAGTATTTGCTACATTACCTGCTTCTGCCTTTTCATTTAGTTTTGCATTATAATTTATAATTACATCTTGTCCTTTTTCTATTCCTTTTCCTATTTTATCTACTATGTTACCAAAGTTTAATACTATTTTTCTATTTCCTGTTTCTTCATCTAATTCATTCGTTAAAGTATAATCTGTATATTTACTTCCTCCAATTGTTACTACTAATGAATTTTGATCAAAATCAAATCCCTTTGATAATATATCTGTTATTATATATGTAAATTGTTTATATGTGTCTGTATTTGGAATTGATGTATTTAGTTGAAATCCTATATCATAATCTTCACCATCTTCTTTATAAGTTGCTGTATTTCTTATATTATCTAATATATATGTTTTTTCTACATTGCTTTGTTCTTCTTCATTTTCTATATCACTTACAACTGTTCTTATTTCTTTTTTGATATTATTTCCTGTTACAGATTTTGTTAATGTTGGTACTGAAGTTTTTACATACATTGTTACATCTTGTACTACATCTAATAAGTATCTACTATACATGTTATCATCTTTATGCTCTGCATCTATATTCGCATCTATTACTACATAATATCCTGCTTGTAATCCTGTTATTTGATAATATGTAGTTTCTGCTCCTGTTATACTATCTGCTGATTCGATAAATTGATTTGTTGACTCTGTTTTTTCAATACCTTTTTCTACTATGTAATCTGCAACTATATTAACAAAATCTCTTACTCTTGGTCCGTCATATTTTTGACTCTCATTTTGAGATAATTTATCTGCAATTTCTGCTGCTGTATTACAATCCTTATATTCATCTGCATATTTTGAATATTCTGGATTTTTTAATCTTTCCAAAATTGCATCTCCATGTGTTTTATCTGAATCTACAATTAATGTATCTAAATTTTCTCCCCATTCTATATTTGATAATACTGCATTTCCACTTTCATCTGCATAAAAATCTCCTGAGAATATTTGAAATGCATCATATGTATGTCCATCTTTGTTATTTCTTACTGTTATTGTATATGTTTTATCATCTGATGGATTTGTTTGTTTTTCTGACTCATAAAATACTTTTATAGTTTTCTCTTCTTCATTTGCTTTATCCTCTACAACATATGGCACATTTAGTACTGCTGGATTACTGTAATTGGTTTTCCTATTGGCAGTTAATTTTCTACTTAATTTTGATTCAGTAATCTCAGTTCCTATTGTCTCATAAATGTTAGATTCTGTTTTGCTATTATCTTTAACATTATCATAATAATACTCTATGTTATAATCTCCCCATAAATTTGCTGGTTCATAAACTTCTGGTTTCTCTTTCCATACAGGATATAAAGTTTTGGTAGGATTAGCAGCTGTTAATACTATTTCTTGATTTTCTGTATATTTAACTTTTGATGAATTATCTTCTTCAGTCCATCCTAAGAAATCATATCCTGGACGTGTTGGTTTTTTTGTTGATACATTAAATGTTGTACTTGGTTCAAGAGTATTATCACGTTCTCCCTCTGGCATATTTTCTACATTATAGTCATTAGTTTTATAATCTAATGCATATATTTTTTTCCATACTGCATATAATGTTGTAGTGCCAGTAACATTTATATTTCCACCTCCATAATAACTTGGAGAGGTTGCAGTTGAACTAGTACTCCATCCCAAAAAAGTATATTCTGGTCGTGTTGGATTAGTCGATGAAATAGTAAAGTCATGACTACTTTCTGTAACACTAGTAGCTGTTTGTGATGCTGGTGCACCACTTCCTCCATTTGCATTATAATTTAAATAAAATGTAGTACTAAAAAAGAGGAAAAGAGTTTCATCTGCTTTATATGGAGCGTTTCCTGTTATATTATAGTGAACCGACGCATAGTTATTATTAGGAGCAAGTCCACTAGTATAAGTACTAGGCACAGTAGTATATTGGCTCCAATTGTAGCCAACATAGCCTAAAAATCCAGCACTTTGAGCAAGGCTTCTAAGATTCGTAGAATGATTATATCCCGAATGTCCTGTTGATTGTAGACATCTAGAAACAATTCTTTCTCTCTGTACTGCACTATTTTTTACTACCTTTACTACCTCAACTGAAAATTTTTCTCCAGTTACAAGTGCTGCCAAACTCTTTAATGGTAAAATTATTTGTAGTAATACTACCATTAAAATCGTTAAAATTAATAATTTCTTTTTTGTCATTTTAAAGCCCTCCGTAAAATAATACTATTATTAGTTTTCACATAAATATTATCATAATAAAATGAGTGAGTACAATTTATACTCACTTTTAAAATGAAATCGCTTAATATCCAGTATTTTCGGATATCTTAAGCTTTTGTGTTACAAACATATTTCATACCATTTTTTTGAAACACTTATAAATATTGGATTTCACGATTATGTTAAGATTTGGTAACTCACGCATCACATTTGACATGCGATATATAAAATAAAAAAAGAGGTAGAACCTAAATTCTACCTCTTAATATATTTTTCTATTAATTTAATGTATTAGATGATACTTCTTTTATATTAATATCTCTAACGTGTTCAATTTTTTCCCATGTTGTTGTTGGTTTAATTAAACATTTTATATTTATTAAAATCCAAGAACCAAGGAATAATGGATAACATAGAATTCCTTTTATCATTGGTTTAATTTCTTTCTTCTCTAATGCCATAATTAATGTTCCTGTTATAACTGGAAGTATAAATGTAGCAATTAAATATCTTGAAAAGTTTCCAACTAAATCTGCAAATGTCATTTCAGCACCAAAGTATAGTAATGTATTTACTCCTAATAAAAGGAATGTTAATAGCATCATTGGAATACCAAACATATATAATAATCCATCAAAGTTCATTAATGTTTTATGCTCTTTTACACCATTTGCTAAGTCTTTTGTATATTTTTTCATACATTGTAAATGTCCAACTGACCATCTTGAACGTTGTGACCAACTTGCTCTAAATGTTGTAGGTTGTTCATCATAAACTATTGCATCAACAGCCCAACCTAATTTTCTACCACTAGCTATATTTATTAAAGAATACTCTATATCTTCTGTTAATGTTTCTGTTTGCCATCCATCTGGTTTTAATAAATCAAATTTTACCATAAACCCTGTACCATTTAGTAATGGTGATAATCCTAAATTATATCTAGCTAAATGATAGAATCTATGCATCATCCAATAGAAGATTGCATATCCTGATGATATCCAACTATCTGTAGGATTTTTTATATCTCTATATCCTTGAACAACTTCTTCACCTTGGCATAATTTTTTATTCATATTTTTTAAGAAGTTTTTATCAACTATATTATCCGCATCAAATACACACATTGCATCATAATCTGCGTTTTCTTCTATTTTTTGTTGTAAGAACCAGTTTAAAGCAAATCCTTTTGTTTTATGTTCTTCATCAAATCTCTTTAACACTATTGCTCCTGCATCTTTTGCTATTTGAGCTGTATTATCATTGCAATTATCTGCAATAACGTATATATCATATAATTCTCTTGGATAATCTTGTTCTTGAAGACTATCTACTAAGTTTTTAATTACGGATTCTTCATTATGAGCTGGAATTACAGCCATAAATTTATGATCTTTTTCAATTAATAATTTTTTGTCTTTTAATTTTATTAGTGAACAAAAACTTACTACAATTTGATATGCCCAATATATAGTTATTATCCATATCAAAGCTTGTTGTAAAAGATATAAATATTTCATCTTTCGACCTCACTTTATTTTATTTTGGCATTAATTGCCAACTATGTTATTACACATTTTCTATTATACCATTTTATGGATTTCATTTCAAGTTTTTTAAGAAAAATTAAGAAATTTGTAGAATTACGCCTACTTGTATTATAAGGATTTTGAAAAATTTTATTAGTTAATTATATGCAAAAATTTTATTTTTATCATAAAAATTGTTATTTGTATGAGTAAATTTAACTTTCTATAGTATTGCTTAGAAGTAAATATGAATTTTTTAAAAGTTT
>CAPOZU010000014.1 GCA_948676835.1 uncultured Clostridia bacterium | reverse complement strand
CATAAAAAATACACCTCCGTTTAAAGTATACCATAACTCTTTTTTATTATGGTCTACTAAACGGGGTGCATTTCATTTAAACATACTCTTTTTGCATATAGAGAAAAGTTTTTAATATACATATAAAACACTTGAAAATTAGCCTGTTTTCTGGTATAATATAGAATTAACAAGTTAAATTAGAATTAAGAAAGTGAGGAGAATTGTAATAATGGAAAATTTAAAGTATTTTAATAGATTTTATATAGATAAAGAAAAAGATATAGTAGTAGAACTATATAAAGGTCAAAATGCAGATGAAATAACATATATTATAAGAACTCCAAATCATAAAAGTGGAAATTTAATTTCAAATTTAGCAAAAATTTCAGGATTAGAGACTATTAGAGATGAAAACGATTTAAAAATAATAAAAAATACTATACCAGCTTCTATAAATCCAGAAAATAAAGAAGTATATATTTTTAGATTAGCAGGAATGAAAATTGCGAATATTTTTGAGGATAAAATTGAAGTGAAAGCTAAAATGCCTGCAATTACAAAAACATTAATGTCTCAAACAAAAACATATAACTTAGACATAAAAAAATCAATTGTAAAATCATACATATTTAAAAAATCAAAATTTAGAACAGATTTACATACACATATGAATGCTAACTTAACACCAGATGTTTTAATTGCTTTAGGAATTGTTCATCAAATAAAATATCCTTTATATTATATTAAAAAATTAAATTTAAAAATAACAAAAGGCCAACAAAAACAAATAGATAAAGATAGAAAAGTGGTTGAAAAACAATTTGAAAATTGTGAATTAGAGGGAAAACATCTAGTTAGAAAAATTGATGATAATACATTTATAAACTTTGCAGATTTAATATTAAATAACTTAGAAAATGCTGAAGAAAATATAGGAAAAATAAGAACAAGTTTGGCATTATTAAAAGATGGTCAATCTGTATTTACAAATTTAGAAAAGGTATATATTTATAGATATGTATTTTGTAAAGCTAAATTTTCAGAACAAAAAATAAAACTTTCAAAATCAAAAATTGAAAGAATTCCAGAAGAAGAAATTAAAAAAGATATTAAAAAAATGTTAGATGATAAAAAATCTGGAAGTGTATATAAAAATAATACTTTAAGGCAAGACAAATATTTGTGGATTGCTAGAGAGTATCAAAAACAGGGTGTTTATTATGTAGAAATAACGGATACAGATTTGGCAAAAACAGGAGAACCTGCAATAAAAGTGCTAGAAGATATTCATGGAGTAATGCCTAACATAGAAAAAGAAACAGGTGTTAAATTAAGATTTTTAGTTGGAATAAGAAGAATACCGTTAACAATTATAAAAGATCAAAGTTCAAGTTCAAATTATTTAAGACAAACATTAGATGTTTTAAAAGCAGTAGCTAGAAGTCCATATATAGTAGGAAGTGATTTTATAGGTGAAGAAATAAACGATATAACAGATTTAAAGCCCGTTATAAATGAATTGGTACAATATGCTGTAACAGAAGATAAAGGTTTTACGGTTAGAATTCATGCTGGCGAAAATGATTGTTTAAAAGATAATGTTGTAAAATCTATAAAATGTGTAAAAGAATCTTTAAAGAAAGGTCAAAAAATGCCTCCAGTTAGATTAGGGCATGGTTTATATACAGCAGATTTAAATTCTGAAGAAGGCAAAATGCTTATGAAGGAAATTGTTGAAACTGGAGCAATATTAGAATTTCAATTAACATCAAATATAAGATTAAATAATTTAAATGATTTAACAAGACATCCTTTAAAAACTTATATTCAAAATGGTGTAAAATGTGTTCAAGGTACAGATGGATGTGGATTTTATGGTTCAGATTCTGTTGATGAACAACTAGCGTTATATAATTTAGTTGGATTAACAGATGATGATTTTGAAAAAATGAGAAAAGTAGAAGATGAAGTTATTGAAGCTAGTAGAAATTATTTTATAGAAAAATCTCAAAAATTTGAAGAGTTTTTAAATGGTAGAACTTTAAGAGAAGCTATTTTAGAACTAGAAGAAGAAAATTTAGAAGCAGGTAAAAAATGTGATATTGAAATGAGAATTAGCAATAAATTAGATTCAGAAACAGAATTAAAAGATAAAATTAGAAATTTACCAGAAGATAAAATACCAATAGTAATAGCTGGTGGAAGCTTTAATGCAAAAGATAGAGAAACAGAATTAAGTGATGAGGGATTAGAAATTCTTAGAAATTTAATTAAATATCTAGACAATAAAAAGGTATGTTTTGTTGTAGGACATAAAATGAAAGGATTTGAAAAAGCGATTGTAGATATTTCAAAAGAATTAGATAAAAAATTTGAAATAGATGCAATAGTTCCAAAAGAAGTTTCTGCTGAAGTGAAAAATGATTTGTTAAAACAAGATATTAATGGAATAAGAATTTCACCAGAAAGTGAGGAAATGGGGATTTACAAGAGCTTCAATTACGAGATATTTGAAAGAAGAAATTCTATAGTACTTGCATTTGATGGAAATTCACCTGTTTCAAATTTGGTTCAAGAAGCTAAAAATGGAAAAGGAAAAGCTAAAATATATGTAAATTCTGAAGTTGAAGCGTTAAAAGATAAAGCCAATTCTCTTGGAGGGTATGTAAAAGAATTTAAAATCAATGATAATTTGGCAGAAAAAATTTTAAAAGATTATCCAGAAATAGGAACAAACAATAATTTAGTATAAATAAAAATACTATATTGTATTTACAATATAGTATTTTTTTACATTTGTATAACAAATATTGAATTATTAATAACATATTGATAAAATATAATACATAATACTTGAGATTATTTGAGGTACAATTGAAAAATGGGAAAAGAAAGAAAAAATCTATATTTTAATGTTCAAAATGCAATAAAAAATGCTAAAATACAAAAATATTTTAGAGAGCGTGATGAAATTTCAAAGGAAGGGCTTACTTTTTTTGGATATTTTAATAAAAAGAATGATTTACAAATTGAAAGATTAAGAAATTTAAAATTAAAAATAGAGTTGCTTCAAACAGCAAAAATTGAAGAAAAAGATAAATGTGATTCAAAAGAACTAATGTCAGATTTATATGCTTGTGCAATTGCAGATTTGGCAGGAAATTTTACAACAGAGATGAGTAATTTGTACAATGAAATAAAATTAGGATGTAATAGTGATGTAGAAGAAGAAATTTATAAAATGGCTCTTACAAAAATTTCTAATAGTAAAAATTATTTACCTATTATCCATAAAGCAAAACATTTTGAAATTTTTGGAGATACTAAAGCTCAAATAGAATACTTAAAACTAGAAAATCAAAATATAGAAAATCAAATAGTAGCTGAAAGAGGAAGTAAATTCGACACAGAATTTAAGTAGAAATGCTTGACAAAGTTATCAATTGGTTGTATACTATTTTAGTAACTTTGAAATAAAATTTATTTTGACATATATAAAAGTCACTAAAGGAGGGAATTGAAATGGCACAACCAAAAAGAAGATGGTCAAAAGCTAGAACTGGATCAAAAAGAGCTACATGGAAAATAGAAGAAACAAATTTATCAACATGTTCACATTGTCATCAACCAGTTAGACCACATACTGTTTGTTCAAACTGTGGTTACTATGATGGAAAAGAAGTTATTGCAAAAAAAGCTGAATAATTAAAAAGAGAAAATCAAAAAAACATATGAAAATATGTTTTTTTAACTTTAATTACTCCCCTAACATACTTAGGGGAGTAATTTTGTTTTGTAACAAAAAAGAAATATAAAAGAAATATAAAAAAACAAAATGCTAAATAGCTTATAAATAATGCAATACAGAATGCAATTCAAAATAGCTATTATTAAATATACAACTTAATAGTATATTTTTTATTTATTGCATTTATTTTATCATAATAACAATGAATTGCAAATTTTCAGTTATTTTGAAAATTACATTTATTAAAATCGACAGAATACACTTCTAGCAAGTGTTTTGTGGCTTGTGCTCACTATTATTAAGTTGTATACTTAATAATAGAAGAGGAAAATTAATTGAGAAAAAGTAAAAAAGATAAAGTTGGTATATATCTTTGGAAATTAGTATTATTAATAATTTTGATTTTTGTTATTGCCATCTCTTTAGAGATTTTCTTATTAATTGAAAGAAAAGCTGAAGAGATTTTTTTTAGTAGTACTAATGAATATGCTTCTTCGCAAGGAATTGAAGAAGAAGGTGAAAATGAAATTTTAGAAAGCACAAATAACGAAACTAATGAAGAATTTTCTTCACAAGATGTTAAAGAAGAAGGCAAAACTGAAACTTTAGAAAATACAGATAATGAAATTTCTGAAGAAATATCTTCAGAAGAAACTCAAAATGAAACTTCAGAAGATGTAAATAATATAACTAATGAGAATGTTTCTTCACAAGAAATTGAAGAAGAAACTCAAACTGAAATTTTAGAAGAGATAGATAATACCAAAGATAATGATGATATAAAGTTAGTTGCAGGTTCAGATAATGTTCAAACCATAAAAATACATTTTTATGATGGAAATTACTCAAATGATTGGATGGATTCAATAGCTGGAACTGAACATGTGGTATATGCTGATAGTACAGATGAGAATGTATACTATATTTCACTGTATTATATGGGAATGAATATTTTTGGAACAGGCGATTACAGTATTTTGTATTATTTTTATGAAGTTAATTCATCAGGTAAAAAAACATGTACATTAGAAGAAATTAATGGTGAACCATGTGCTAAAATTGTATTAGATGCTTCTAAAGAATGTAATATTTATTACTTGCCAGGTTATGTTCTTCAGTCAGTAGTTAGCTTTGATGGGACCAATGGTGGAATTTATTCTAATGAAAATTTTTTAAATATGCCATTTGATTTGTCAACGTTAAAAGTAGAACTTCCAACTAGTGAAGAATTTTCAAGTAATAAATTTAAACTTGCTGGATGGTATGATATTACTAATAATAGATATTATGATAGCTCATACTTAGGAAAAGAAGTTACTACAACTGAAAATGCAATATTTTATGCAGATTGGATTTCCAATAATTACAATAATGGTACACTGCAAGAAGGAAAAATTGAAAGTGCTGATACAGAAGGATTTGTAAATATAAGTATATTCGATTATAATGAATTATTTAATATTTCGAGTTGTGACTACAACAATCCAGCTTGGATAATGAAAGATATTCAAAATGGTTTTGTTTTTGTAAATGGAAATAGTAGATTGAATGGTACATTATCAAAACCACATGGAACTTTAACAGAGGGAATTGTTAGTAATTGGACAGGAACAGAAGGAGAGCCATATCAAGGAATTTTAGAAAAACATGATACATTATTAAACCAATTATTTGACGAAAGTGGAAATACCCCAGGAGTCCACTATCTTGGAAAAGCAGACGGATTATTCTATTTAAATGATGAAGGATATTATGAATATGATTCTGCAAAACATATGGCTTCATACAATAAAGAAAATCAGAGATTTACAGTATACGATTCACCACAAAATATTGATTCTTTTTCAAAATGTTTTTTACCTTTAAATGGAGAATCTCCTAATTATGGAACTAATGATGTAAATTATTGGTTTGGAATGAAAACTGAAATTACCTTTAATTTGGAGGCCGATACAGGTACAAACCAAAATATATATAATGGAGAAGATATTATTTTTACATTCTCAGGTGATGATGATACATGGGTTTTTATTGATGATGAACTAGTACTTGATATCGGAGGAATCCATGATCCATGTTCAGGAACTATTAATTTTAATACAGGAGAATGTTTTATAAATGAAGAAAAAATAGAAAAATCCATTTCCTTATCTGCTGGTGTTCATTCATTAAAAGTATATTATATGGAAAGAGGTACTGGTGCTTCAAATTTAAGAATATCTTTTTGTAGTGCTTTATTAAATCAAGCGACTAGTTTAAAAAAGGAAGTAAATAAAAAATTAGTAGATTATAGTGAAAATATTATTTATACTTTAAAATATGAAAATATAGGTAAAAATGATATTAATAAATCATATGGATATGACATATTTCCATTTAATAGAGGAATTCATGGAACTGTTGCCAAAGGAAAAATGTATCTTGAAAAATTAGTTTCAAATCATTCAAGTATTGATTCTAGTGCTACTTTAAAAATATATTACAGTACGACTGAAGGTAAATTCCTGCAAAGATTAATTAGTACATATGGGTTAGATGATCAAACAGGAAGAAAAATAGAAGAAATGCTTGAAAATGGATATTTATCTGAAGATAATAATGAAATTATTATTCAAAATAATAATTCAGCTAATTATAATAAGATCTTTGAATATTTGGGAACACTTGATAATAATAATACTTTTTTAACAAATGAAAATCAAGAAATAACATGTATATATATTGTAGCTGAGAATTTTAAAAAGTCATCAAAGTTAAGGTTAGATTGTTATATGAAAATTGATAATGGAGGTCAAAGTCAGGATATTTCAGGAGATAGATATTTTAATAAGGCATTTAGTATAATAGCAAATAATAAAGCTAATGAATATGATGAATCTAATGTCGTGTCTACAGCAGTAATATCTAGAGCTATTTCTGGTATGGTTTGGAATGATGAAAATGGTAATGGAATAAGAGAAGAAAATGAAAAACCAATAGAAGGTGTTGTGGCAACATTATTAAAATATGATCAAAAAAATAGTACTTATAGCGTATGTGATAGTGACTTACAAGGTAATAAAATAGAACCAATTACTACAACTCAGGATGGAATGTACGAATTTGACAAATTACCAGCAGGAGAGTATATTGTAGCATTCAATACAAATAATGCTAATTATGCAATAACAAAATATCAAGTCAATGGTATTAATGATGCAAACACAAATGACGGAGTAAAAACTGATAATCTTGAAGAATATGATTTTGCTATAAAATACTCTTTAGAACAACAGAATATAAAATTACATATAACAGATGAATTATCAGAAGATATGTTAGATGATTATAAAGAAAAAATTATAAATCAAGATTTAGGTCTTTGTGAAAAAAATATAGAATTGCAATTACCTGTAACTGGTGGAGGAAAAAGTATATATTTTATAGTTATAGGACTAACTATTATGATTACTAGTGGAAAGTTTATTTTTGAAAATAAAGGAAAAAATTAATATAATAAAAAGGTGATGTTAAAATATTTGTTTAAACATCACTTTTTTGCTGTGATGTTCTTGATAATAAACACTTTAAATGATATAATTCCTCTCAATAGGAGAGATATTATGAATGATAGAATAGATAAACAAAATTACTATTTAGATATAGCAGAAACAGTGGCATCAAGAGCTACATGTTTAAGAAAAAAATATGGTTCAGTAATAGTAAATCATGATCAAATAATTGCAACAGGTTATTGCGGAGCTCCCAGAGGAAGAATAAATTGTTGTGATTTAGGATATTGTACCAAAAAGAAACTACTTCCAGATCAAAGGCATAGTGGATATGACGCTTGCAGATCTGTACATAGTGAGCAAAATGCAATTATTAGTGCTTCAAGGGAAGAAATGATTGGAGCAACATTATACTTAGTTGGATATAGAACAGAAAACCATGATTATGAAGAAGGAGCAGCTCCTTGCTTGATGTGTAGAAAGCTAATTATAAATGCAGGAATTGAAAAAGTTTATGTAAGAGTTAATAAAACAGAATATCGAATTTTTGATGTTAATGATTGGATAAAAAATGATGAACTTTTAAACGGTCAATTACAATACTAAATTATTGTAAAAGAGGGAGTTAAATTGAAAGAAAAAATTTTAAAAAATAGAAAGATTATAGACTATTTAATATTAATAATCGTTGGATGTATATTATGCATACCATTATTAAATTCTAATACAGATATTTATAGCGATGATGGAATACAACATATAGCAAGAGCTTTTGGAACATTATCTAGTATAAAGCAAAATGGTATATTTCCAAATGTAATATCATCATTTGCTAATAATTTCGGATATTCATGGAACTTATTTTATGGTCCACTTTCAACATATTCCATTATTCTGATAAATTTAATATGTAATAATTTTTTAATTTCATATAAATTATTTGTTTTAGTAGCGTTAATTCTATCTGGTGTATTTATGTACAAGTTTATGAATTCATATATTGAAAATAGTAATGTATCACTACTTGCAAGTATTTTATATATGACTTTCCCATACCATTTAACAGATTTATATATAAGAAATGCATTAGGTGAATATATATCATTTATTTTTATACCACTAGTATTTCATGGATTATATAATTTGTTTTATACGTCAGATAAAAATTATTATTTAGCAGTTCGGAGCTATTGGATTAATATTAACACATAATATATCTACTGTACTGGTAGCATTTTTTTCACTTTTATATATTGGATTAAATATTGATAAAATAAAAACTCCAAATATAAAAAAGAGTATAATTATAAATTTAGTTTTTATATTATTAGTAACAAGTTTTTATTGGGTACCATTATTAGAATCTAAGTTTATTACAAATTATCAAGTATATGAGCCTGGAATGATGGCTACAAACGAAAATACTGCAGAGCATGGATTAAAAATTAGACAACTTTTTGTAACAATGAATGATGGATCTTATGTGTTCGAACTTGGAATACACTTTATAATAATTTTAGTATTTTCTATGATGACATTTAAAAATATAAAATCAGAATATAAAGAAAATTATGGATTTTTCTTAATTGCTGGAATATTTTCATTATGGATGTCAACAAAATATTTTCCATGGAAATTCATACCTCAAGAAATGTGTATTATACAATTTCCGTGGAGATGTATGATGCTAGCTGGATTCTTTTTTAGTATAGTTTGTGCTATGAATATATATACATTAGTAAAAAAATTTAATAGTAAAGATGTTGCCATTATTACAATAATTTCAGTGATTTATGTAGCTGCATTATCAGGAATGGTTCCGCATGCAAATATTCAAAATATAGAAAACTTAGAGCTTGGTAGGATTTCAGGTAGCGAATATGAAACAGTAGCTGGAACAGCAAAAGCAGAATACTTACCAGTTAAGGCATATGAAAATAGATTCTATATTGCAACAAGAGAAGATAATATTTATGTTTTAGAAGGAAAGGCATTAATTGAAAATGAAGTGAAAAATGGAAGTCATTATACTGCTGATATAAAAACATATGAAGCAGAATATACAATTTTCGAATTACCATATATATACTATCCAGGATATGAAGTAAGAGCAGATGGAATAATAAAAGAGACATTTGAAACAGAGAATGGATTTTTAGGAATGATACTTGGACCAGAGGATAAAGTTTCTTTAGAAGTAAATTATGTTGGAACAAAATCTATGGTTTATTCATATATTGTGTCTATAATTTCAAGTATAATTTTTATAGTTTATGTATGGAAAAAACATTAAAATAAATGAAGGGAGATAAAAAATGTCAAAACCAATAGTTGCTATAATTGGAAAACCTAATGTTGGAAAATCAAGATTTTTCAATTATGTAGTTGGACAAAGAATATCAATAGTAGAAGATACTCCAGGAGTTACTAGAGATAGAGTTTATGCAGATACTTCTTGGAGAGATAGAGAATTTACATTAATAGATACAGGTGGTATAGAACCAGAATCAGACGATATAATACTTTCTCAAATGAGAGAACAAGCTAATATTGCAATAGGTATAGCTGATATAATTATTTTTATGACAGATATAAAACAAGGAGTTACAGCAGCAGATTCAGAAATAGCAATGATGCTAAAAAAATCACATAAACCTATTATATTAGTTTGTAATAAATCAGATAATTATGGAGAGCCACCAGCGGAACTTTATGAATTTTACAATTTAGGAATGGGAGAACCTCATCCAATATCAGCTGCAAATGCAATTGGTATAGGTGATTTATTAGATGAAATATATGAAAAATTACCACCTAAAAATGATGACGAGTCAGATAATGATAGAATAAAAGTTGCAATAATAGGAAAACCAAATGTAGGAAAATCTTCTCTTTTGAATAAAATATTAGGAGAAGATAGAAGTATAGTAAGTAATATTGCAGGAACAACTAGAGATGCAATAGATTCTAATTTTGAAAATGAATATGGTAAGTATACATTTATAGATACAGCTGGAATTAGAAAAAAAGCTAAAGTAAATGAATCTATAGAAAAATTTAGTGTAATGAGAACTCTTTTAGCAATTGAAAGAGCAGATGTATGTTTAGTTCTAATAGATGCAAATGAAGGTGTAACAGATCAAGATGCTAAAATTTTAGGCGAAGCTCATGAAGCAGGAAAAGGAATAATAATTGTAGTAAATAAATGGGATGAGATTGAAAAAGAAAATGGAACTTTAGAAAAATTTAAAAAAGAAGTTTATAACAATCTTTCTTATGCTAGCTATGCTCCAATTTTATTTATTTCAGCAAAAACTGGTCAAAGAGTAAATAAAATATTTGAAATGATAAATCATGTATCAGAAGAAAATGATAAGAGAATTTCAACTTCAGTAATAAATGAAGTAATAAATGAAGCAATTGCAGTGGTTCAACCACCTACTGATAAAGGAAAAAGATTAAAAATAATGTATGGAACACAAGCATGTTCTAAACCACCAACATTTGTTATTTTCTGTAATAATAAATCATTATTCCATTTTTCTTATCAAAGATATTTAATTAATTGTTTCAGAAATAATTTTGGATTTGAAGGAACACCTGTTAGATTAATAATTAGAGAAAAAGGCGAAAAAGATAATTAAATTTTATAGATTGACTATTATATATTTATATAATATAGTGTACGGAGGGAGGAAATATTATGATAGTATACATAATAATGGCTATTATTGCATATGCAATAGGAAGTATTAACTTTTCTGTTTTAATCAGCAGAAAAATGGCAGGATTCGATGTAAGAGAAAAAGGTAGTGGAAATGCTGGATCAACAAATGTTTTAAGAACAGTAGGAAAAAAAGCAGCTGCACTTACATTAGTTTGTGATATTTTAAAAGGAGTTGTTGCTGTATTAATTAGTTTATTAATAAGCAAAATGGCAAAAGATTGTAGTCCAGCAATTTTAGTGGAAATTGCTGCATTAGCAGTTGTTTTAGGTCATACTTTTCCAATATTTTTTGAATTTAGAGGTGGAAAAGGTGTTGCAACAAGCTTAGGACTTATTCTTATAATAAATTGGAAAATTGGACTAATTTGTTTAGTATTTGCACTAATATTAATGGCAATTACAAGAATGGTATCTTTAGGATCAATTTCAGCAGCAGTGTTATTTGCAGTACTAACACTATTTATAAGAGAATCTTATATAGTTGAATATGAAGCTAGTTTTATAATATTTGGAATATTACTTGCAGCATTTGTTATTTTTAATCATAGAAGTAATTTAAAAAGGATAATTGCAGGAACTGAGAATAAATTAAGCTTTAGCAAAAAAGAAAAGGAGAATATTAAATGAAAAAAATTGCAATAATAGGAAGTGGAAGCTGGGGATCTGCATTAGGTATATATCTAGCTCAAAACGGAAATGAAGTAAAAATTTGGTCATTCAATGAAGAAGAAAAAAGAATAATTAATGAAGAGAGAAAATGCGTTTTTTTACCAAAGGCTATTATTCCAGAAGGAATAGTTTGCTCAAGTGATTTTAAAGAAGTATTAGAGGGAGCAGAAATAATATTACATGTTACACCTTCAAAATTTGTTAGGAGTACAATAAAACAATATAAACATTTAGTAACTAAAGATCAATTGTTCATCATGTGTTCAAAAGGTTTTGAAGCTGAAAGTAATTTAACATTAGATCAAGTTATTGAAGAGGAATTACCAAATGTACATTATGGAATATTATCAGGGCCTAGCCATGCAGAAGAAGTTTCTTTAAATATTCCTACTGCTTTAGTAATTGCTTCAAAAGATGAAGAATTAAAAGAATCAATTATAGATGCTTTTAAATCTAATACTATGAGAATTTATACATCTAAAGATGTAAGAGGAGCAGAACTTGGTGCTGCATTAAAAAATATAATTGCATTTTGTGCAGGTGCGGCTGTTGGATTAGAATTAGGAGACAATACATTTGCAGCTTTACTTACAAGAGGACTAGTAGAAATCGCTAGACTTGGAACTGCTATGGGAGGAGAAGAAAAAACATTTTATGGTTTAACAGGTTTAGGAGATTTAATAGTAACTTGTGGAAGTGAACATAGTAGAAATAGAAGAGCAGGTGAACTTATTGGAAAAGGATATTCAATTGATGAAGCAAAAAAACAAATAGGAATGACAATTGAAAGTATAGATAATATAGATGTAGCTTATAGCTTATCTAAGAAATATAATATAGAAATGCCTATAGTAAATGCAGTATATAATGTATTGTACAATGGATTAGATGCAAAAGAAGCTGTAGATAACTTAATGACTAGAGATCTAAAAGAAGAGTAATGGAGGAATTTAAAATGGATTTTTTTAATAAATTAGGGAAAAAAGCGAATGAAGCTTACAAAGTAACTAAAGAAAAAGCAACAGAAGCCTATAAAGTAACTAAAGAAAAGGCAAATGATATTTCAGAAGAAATAAAATTAAAATCAAAAATAAATTCTTTAGAAGAAAAGAATTATGAGATTTATGCTGAAATTGGAGAAATTGTATATAATGAAGTAAAAGATGGAAAAGATGTTTCTAAAGATGAAGTAACAGCAAAATGTGAGGAAATTTCTAGAAACAAAGATGAAATTGAAAAACTAAAAACAGAGCTTTTGGCAGTAAAAAAAATAAAAAAATGTGTTAATTGTGGAGAAGAATTAGATATAGAAGTAGAATTTTGTTCAAAATGTGGAAAAGAACAACCTAAAATAGAGAAAATCGAAATAAAACAAGAACCAGAAACAGTAAAGGAAGCTGAGGTTGTTGAAGTAAAAGATGCAGAATCTAATGAATCTAATAATGAAGAAAACAACAATCAATAGGAGAAAACGATGAAATTAGTAGTTCAAAGAGTAACCAAAGCTCAAGTTGAAGTAGAAGGAAAAATAGTTGGAAAAATAAATAAAGGATTTATGGTTTTATGTGGTATTACACATGAAGATACAGAAAAAGAGGCTGATATTTTAGCAAGAAAACTATGTAATTTAAGAGTTTTTGAAGATGAAAATGAAAAGATGAATCTTTCTATAAAAGATGTAGGAGGGGAACTTTTAATAATCTCTCAATTTACTCTTTATGCTGATACAGTTAGTAGTGGTAATAGACCGAGTTTTATTGCAGCAGCACGTCCAGAAAAAGCAGAACCACTATATGAATATTTCTTAAAAAAATGTGAAGAATATGAAGTCCATGTAGAAAAAGGAATATTTGGAGCTGATATGCAAGTATCTCTTGTAAATGATGGACCTGTAACTATCATTCTAGAAAAATAAGTTGAATACAGATTAATATGGATATCTTTCGTAAATGTATTTAATTAAATTATTTATATTATTATCAGATACACATATATATACATCTTTATCAAGACAAATCCATAGATTAATATTGTATTTTTGTTTATTATCAACATAACAAGATATTAAATCAATCATTTCAATAGGATTATCATATTCAATTTTACAAATTAAATTATTTTCTAATTTTAAATTCTTAGAATAGTATTGTTCTAAGAATTTTTTTATTTCTCCATTTTTTTCACTATAAAAATTTAAAGTTGTTTTCATAAAAATCCTTTCTATAAATAATAATTTATCTATATTTTATGTATAAATTTTAAAAATATTCTGATAATAATAATGGAGGAAGTTCATGGTAAGAAAATATATTTTTTATTTTATAGTTTTAATTATTATGCTATTTTTATTTACAGGATGCTCTGGAATTGAAGGAAAAAACAAACCTGCGAGTGTTGAGGAGAAATCTTCTAGTGAAATTGAATATTTACAAGATAGAATATTTACTTTAATAAATAAATATTCAAAAGGGGAATATTTAGAAGATGATGTAATTAATTGGAAAAATGTTAATAAAGATGCTCAGAAAATAGGAAAAGTCCTGGATACATTAATGTTAGATTTTGGAGAAGCCAAAATTTCTAATGAAGATTTAAATAAGTTTAGAACCGAAATTAATAATCTATTAATTGCAAGTGGAGGAGAAGATGAACAAGCATTACTTATTAGTGCAAGTAATTTATATTCATTACTTCCAGATTATTATGGAAAATTCTCAAATGATAATAATAAAAAAGATATAATGAGTTTAAAATCATTAATCTTAAGTAGCTATATAAATTCATATTTCTTAAATTGGCAGGAGGCAAAAACAAAAGCTAGTTCAGCAGAGACTAAATATAAAGAAATGTCAGATAACTTAGAATATATGAAAGAGTATTCTTATAGTCTAAATAAAATTTATATTTTAGTTGAGGAATTTAAAAATGCGATTGATTTAGAAGAAGCAGATTTGGCTAAAATAAAATATATTAATTTTATTGAAAAAATTTAAATAACAATATAAAAAAGAAGCATAAATATGCTTCTTTAATAATTTTTGTTAATTATTTTCATTATCAAATTCAATTAACTTTTGTACTATTTGAACGGCATTTGATGCAGCACCTTTTCTAATATTATCTGCTACACACCAGAAATTAATTCCAGACTCAACACTGAAATCTCTTCTTATTCTACCAACAAATGATTCGTCATGTCCAGTAGCGTGTATTGCTAGAGGATAAACATTATTTTCTGGATCATCTTGGACAATAACACCAGGTGCATTTTTTAATACTTCTCTTAATTCTTTTAGATCAAAGTTATTTTCAAATTCAACATTTATAGATTCACTATGAGAGTTTATAACAGGAACTCTAACTGTTGTTGCAGTTATTTTTAAATTTGGTTTATTTAAAATTTTTCTTGTTTCATTTATCATTTTTTCTTCTTCTTTTGTATATCCATTATCTAAGAATGAATCAATATGAGGCAAACAATTATTAACTATAGGATAAGGGAATTTTTTTGGTTCCTCATCTTCTAAACCTCTTTTTAAATCATTAACACCTTCTTGTCCCGCACCTGACACGGCTTGATATGTAGAATATATAATTCTTTTTATACCATATTTATCATCCAAAGCTTTTAAAGGCAATACAGCTTGAATTGTTGAACAATTAGGATTTGCAATAATATTATGATGACCCATTATAGCTTCTGGATTTACTTCAGGGACAACTAATGGAACATCTGGATCCATTCTAAAAGCACTACTGTTGTCAACTACGATACATCCTTTTTCAGCTGCAATTGGAGCAAAATATTTTGAGGCTTCGCTTCCAGCTGAGAAAATTGCAAAATCAAATCCTTCATCAAAAGAATTACTTTTTAATTCCTGTACTAGACATTGTTTTCCGTTGAAGAAGAAGTCAGTTCCAGCAGATTTTCTAGTTGCAAAAAAAGAGCATTGAGAAATAGGTAGTTTATATTCTTGAACTACTTCAATAACTTTTCTACCAACCATTCCTGTTGCTCCAACAATAGCTAATTTATATTCTTTCATAATAAACCTCCTTTTATATTATTTAAGGAATATATGCTTTATTATATTCTAAAAAAATAAATTTGTACATAGAAAAAAAGAAAAAACCTCATTTATATGAGGTTTAAAAATTATAATACAGTTGTAAATATACAGAATATGCTTGTTTGAATTCTTCAAAAGAATCAAAAACATCTCTATAATTTTCATTATAAAGTCTTAATAAATCTGAATCTGAAATATAATCGTTAATATCAAATTCATCTGTATAAGTATTATTTTTAGATGTATTAGTATTAGTGTTTACTGTAGATTCATGAGATTTGTGATTTGATTTATATGATTTAAATTGCATTATAGTAGCAATAAAAATTATCAAATAAATAATAAAAATAAATAAAACAACAGCTAAATTGGCACCTAGTTTTTTAGAAAGTTCATCATATATTATTTCTCTTTTATCAGTTTTTTGGTAGTAATTATTATTTGGCTGTTGATGAGTAGTATTATATTTTGAAGAATATCTATTTTTATAATAATTATTGTAAGAAGTATAAGGATTATATTCAGAGGAATATTTTGGTGGTGTATAACTATAATTAGTAGTTGTATTTTGTGGCGTTATGCTTAAATCATAGTCATATTTTTTTGTACTATCAGATAAAGTATCATAGGCCTCATTTATTTCTTGAGTTTTTCTTTCTGCAAATTTTTTGTCACCCTGATATAAATCTGGATGATATCTTTTTATTAACTTTTTGTAAGCATTTCTTATTTCTTCTTGTGAAGCATTTTTGCTTACACCTAAAATTTCATAATGTGTCATTTGTTTCTCCAATTTTATGAATTTTGTTTAAATAATGTAATTTTATAAGAATGCAATTATTCCAACCACAAATGGTGCAAGACCAATTAAAAGAAAAATACAAAATATTATTATAAAAAGTATTGCTGGATCTTGGAAAACTGCTTGAATATTAGATATAGTGTTATTTGATAAATCTTCTGATGTTAAATCATCATTAAGTTCAGTTATAGGATTTTCAGAAATAGGGTTAGAATTATTATATTTATTTTGCGCAATTTCAGTATCATTATGAATATGTTCTGTTGTTTTTGCTCTATTATAATATGGAGTAAATGAATCAGAGTTTGATTTGTGCATATTTGTATGATTTTCATGTTCTTTGTCATATTTTGCTCTTTTCTGTGGATCAGATAGCAAATTATATGCGTCAGTTACATCTGCTAATCTTTTTTTTGCAAAATAAGGATCTCCAAGATAATTTTTTTCGTTATATTTTTCTTTCAAATTTCTATAAGCTAAAATAATATCTTTAGAAGATGCATTTCTTCTTACATTAAGAATATCATATGGGTTCATTTACAATCCTCCTAATTAAATATATAAATACTGTGTCTATTGTAATAATTATAAATATAAATATTTTAAAAATCAACAAAAAAAGATATTAAGGTTTTTATAAATCTATTTTAAAAATCTTGAAAGTTGACGAAAAATAGTATAAAATGTAAAAGTTATTAGGAGGAATAGATGTGCAAGAAAATCAAAAAAAATTCATAGAATTAGTAAATAAAAAAATATTAAATAAAAATTTAAAATATTCAATTTTAACAATGGGATGCCAACTAAATGAGAATGATTCGGAAAAAATGGCTGGCATGCTAGAAAAGATGGGATATTCAGAAATATCAGATTATAAAATGGCAGATTTAGTAATTTTCAATACTTGTTGTGTTAGGGAAAATGCAGAAGAAAGATTATTTGGTAAAATCGGTGAAATAAAGAAAATAAAAGAATCTAGAAATGTCATTTTGGCAATTGGTGGATGTATGATGCAAGAAGAGGGAATGTTACAAAAAATAAAGAAAAGCTATCCTTTTGTTAATGTTATTTTTGGAACTTATACAATGCAAAATTTGCCAGAAAATATTTATAAAGCAATTATTGAAAATGAGAAAGTAAAAGATGTTATAGATATAGATGGTGAAATTTATGAAGGATTACCAATAAAAAGAAATGATAAATTTAAAGCTTCAGTTACTATAATGTATGGTTGTAATAACTTTTGTACATACTGTATTGTTCCTTATGTAAGAGGTCGTGAAAGAAGTAGAGAACCTGAAAAGATTTTAGAAGAAGTGAAAACTTTAGCAAAAGAAGGGTATAAAGAAGTAACGCTTTTAGGACAAAATGTAAATTCTTATGTTGGAAATAATAAAATAAAGAATTTTGCAGATCTTTTAAATGAAGTTTGTAAAATAGATGGAATAGAAAGAATTAGATTTATTTCTCCTCATCCCAAAGATTTTACAGATGATGTTATAGAAGCTATTGCAAATAATGAAAAAATTTGTAAAATTATTCATCTTCCACTTCAATCAGGAAATAGTAAAGTTTTAAAAGAAATGAATAGAAAGTATACAAAAGAACAATATTTAGAATTAGTAAATAAAATGAAAAAAAGAATACCAAATGTTGTATTTTCAACAGACATAATTGTTGGATTTCCTGGTGAGACTGATGAAGAGTTTGAAGATACTTTAGATGTAACAAGAAAAGTTAATTTTGAACAAATATTTATGTTTATTTATTCAGTAAGAGAAGGCACTGTTGCAGCAAAGATGGAACAAGTACCAGAAGATAAAAAACATGAAAGATTTGAAAAACTTAAAGAACTATACGATTCAAGAGTTGATGAAAATAATGAAAAATATTTAAATACAATTCAAAAACTATTAATAGAAGGAAAAAGCAAAAATAATAGTGAAATGTTTGAAGGGAGAACAGATACAAACAAGGTTGTTATTTTTAAACCAAATGCAGAAAATAAAATTGGTGACATTGTTTGTGTAAAAATTACAGAAACACATAAATGGTATTTAAAAGGAGAAATTGTTAAATAATATGAAAAAAGACAAATTAAAGAGTTTTTTAGAAGAACTTAAATATGATGAAAATAGCATTAATGAAATTTTAGAACTTGTTGATAATGAAAAAGATATTGAATCATTATATAATAAAATAGAATTTTTAAATAAAAATGGTGTAAATCAAGAAGGAATAGATATTATACTTTCAGACAATCCATTATTTTTAACAACAGATATAGATACAGTAAAAAGAAGTGTTAACTTCTTGAAAAATATTAAACTAGAAAATATTGCAAATGTACTTGAAATTAATTCTGAATTATTAAGTACATCAGATCAAATAATGAGCGAAAATTATAAATTGTTAAAAATTTTAATGCCAGAAAAAGAAGTTCTAAATATGTTGAAAATTGATAGTGAAATTTTATCATTTAATACAAATTACTTAGAAAAAAGATTAGAATTTTTTATTAAAAATGGATTAAAAGATAAGATTAAAAATATTATTTTAAATAGAATAGAAGCATTTGAAGATGCAGAAGACGAAATAGATTTAGAAGAATTAAAAAATATGTAAAGGATGTAGAAGATGGCAGAAGAATATTCACCTATGATGCAAAGTTATTTGCAAACAAAAGAACAATATAAAGACTGTATTTTATTTTACAGATTAGGAGATTTCTATGAAATGTTTTTTGATGATGCTATTGTTGCATCAAGAGAATTAGAAATCACTTTAACAGGAAAAGCATGTGGATTAGAAGAAAAAGCTCCAATGTGTGGGGTTCCTCATCATGCTGTTGAAATATATTTATCAAGATTAATTGCTAAAGGCTATAAAGTTGCTATTTGTGAACAATTAGAAGATCCTAAAAAAGCAAAAGGCATTGTTAAAAGAGATGTTATAAGAGTTGTTACACCAGGAACTGTTATTGAAAATAATATGCTTGAAGAAAAGAAAAATAATTATATTATGAGTATTGTAAAAAAAGGTATTTATTATGGCTTAGCAATTTGTGATATTAGTACAGGTGATTTTTATGCAATTCAAATAAAATTATCTGAAAATAATTTTGAAAAACTATTAGATGAATATGCAAGATATGCACCAGCAGAGCTTGTTGTAAATTCTGTAATGGGAAGTTCAGAAAAAGAATTAAATATTATGAAAGATAGAAATAATACTTTTGTTACAGTAAGAAATGATGATATATTTTCATCAGATGATAAAGCTCTTTTAAATTTATATACAATAGTTGATGGATTTGACAAAGAAAAAGATAATTTTGAAAATGAAGAATTAATTGTAGCTAGTATAAATGGATTAATAAATTATTTTACAGAAACTCAAAAAGTTAAATTAGAACATATAAATAAAATTCAAGTATATGAAGTTCAAAAATATATGTCTTTAGATATTAACGCAAGAAGAAGTTTAGAGTTAACAGAAAGAATGAGAGATAAATCTAAAAAAGGTACTCTTATTTGGGTTTTAGATAAAACATCAACATCGATGGGAGGAAGACTTTTAAGACGCTGGATAAATGATCCATTACTTGATGTTAATGAAATTAATGAAAGATTAGAAGCGGTCTCTGAATTAAAAGATAATATAATGCTTAGAGGAGATGTTGTAGAAATCTTAAAAAAAGTATACGATATTGAAAGATTAGCAGGAAAAATTTCTTATGGAAATGCAAATGCTAGAGATATGATTTCTTTAAAAAATTCTTTAAGTAATTTACCAGAATTAAAACAAATTTTATCTACGACTAATTCTAAGTTATTAAGAAAATTATATAATAAATTGGATGAGTTAAGAGATATACATGAATTAATAGAAAAAGCAATAGTTGATGAACCACCTATTAGTGTTAAGGAAGGTGGAATCATAAAAACAGGTTATAATGAAATTATTGATGAATATAGAAAAGCTGGAACAGAAGGAAAGAATTGGATTATAGCATTAGAAGCAAAAGAAAAAGAAAGAACTGGAATAAAAAATTTAAAAGTAGGATATACAAAAGTTTTTGGATATTATATAGAAATTACTAGATCTTTTTTAAACCAAGTTCCAGAAGATTATATTAGAAAACAAACTTTAACTGGTGCAGAAAGATTTATAACAGATGAATTAAAGTCTATAGAAGATAAAATATTAGGTTCACAAGAAAAAGTTGTTAGTTTAGAATATGATGAGTTTTCTAAAATAAGAAGTGAAATTGCAAGTAATATAGAAAGATTACAAAGATCTGCTAGTAGCATAGCAAATGTAGATGTTTTAACAAGCTTAGCTATTGTTGCAGAAGACAATAACTATGTTTGCCCAGAAGTAAATGATGGAGATATTATAGATATAAAAGAAGGACGTCATCCAGTTGTTGAAAAAATGGTTGATAGAGGAACTTTTGTTGATAATAATACATACCTAGATTGTGACCAAACTAGAGTTGCAATTATAACAGGTCCAAATATGGCTGGTAAATCTACATATATGAGACAAGTTGCAATTATTAGTTTAATGGCTCAAATTGGAAGTTTTGTTCCAGCAAGTAGTGCTACTATTGGGATTGTAGATAAAATATTTACTAGAGTTGGAGCATCAGATGATTTAAGTAGTGGACAAAGTACATTTATGGTAGAAATGAATGAAGTTGCAAATATTTTAAAAGATGCTACCCCAAAGAGTCTAGTAATTTTAGATGAAATAGGAAGAGGAACATCTACTTATGATGGACTTTCTATTGCTTGGGCAGTTGCGGAATATATTGCAGATAAAGAAAAAATAGGATGTAAAACATTATTTGCAACACATTATCATGAATTGTTAGAGCTAGAAGATAAAGTTGAGGGAATAAGAAATTATCAAGTTGAAGTAAAAGAAAAAGGTGAAGATATAATTTTCTTAAGAAAAATTATTGAAGGTGGAACAGATGAAAGCTATGGTATACATGTTGCTAAACTTGCAGGTGTTCCCAAAAATGTTGTTACTAGAGCAAATAAAATATTACGTTCACTTGAAAAAGGTGGAGTAAAAATTAAAGAAGAAAAAGAGTCTAAAAAACAAGTAGAAGGACAATTTGATTTATTTAATTTAAAACTTGCAGATATATCACACGAGTTGGATAAAATAAATATAAATGAGCTTACTCCAATAGATGCATTAAATACATTAGTAAAATTAAAAGATATGATAAAATAAGAATGAGGGAGAATTTTACATGTTTTATAGTGATCCACAAATAATTGTTATGATTTCAGTTCCAATTATGTATGTTATTATTGTAATGTTTTTGATTTTTTTTGGTATTACACCAGAAGCAATTGTTGATTTTATAGCAAAAAAACTTGCTCAAAAAGCTCATTTAACGAAATAAGAATTATGAATGAAAAGATAGAAATAATAAATGATGATGATACAGATTTGAAATTAACAGAAAAAGATGTTTTTCATTAGATTGAAGATGGCAAAGTCAGAATTCAAAATGCAAAAATATATGAAGAAAAAATGCGACAAGATGCTCTTAATGAAGGAATTGAAACGGGATTCTTATGCAAAATGAATGAAGGGATTAAACAGCAAAAAAATTAAAATATATTTTGAGTTTTATAATAGGTAGCATTATTGCGATACTTATAATGTTAAAATGTTTTCATGCTATTACTTTTGAATATAATAGTGAAAAAATATCTTTAATAGCTGCTTATATTTATACAGGAATTTTTACTGTTTTGGTACCAATATATACAATTTTTATTGCTCCTTTTATAGAGATATTTAGAGAATATGATAAAGTATTATGGAAACAATATAGTGAAGCTATATTAGCAATTTTAGCATTTGCAGTTGCTATATTTTTAATAAATCATGGTAAAAAACAATAAATAGAATGAATAAAAACAGACTTCTTACATAATATATAAGATAAAAATATATTATGTAAGGAGTTTTTTTATGTGTGGTTTTACTGGAATAGTAAATTTTGAAAAAGACATTTCTAATGATATTTCAATTATTAGAAATATGTTAGAAAAATTGTCAAAAAGAGGTCCAGATGAAGATGGTTTATATTTTTCTAAACATGCGAATCTTGGACATAAAAGATTATCAATAATAGATATCGAAAATGGAAAACAACCAATGAGTGTAAGAATAGATGAGGTTACATATACAATAGTGTATAATGGACAATTATATAATACAGAAGAGATTAGAAATATTTTAATTGAAAATGGTTTTAAATTCAAAGGTCATTCAGATACAGAAGTATTATTAAAAGCATATATTTTTTATGGAAAAGATGTATGCAAACATTTAAATGGTATTTTTGCATTTGCGATTTGGAATGACAAAAAAGGAGAAATTTTTGTAGCAAGAGATCACTTCGGAATAAAGCCGTTATATTATACAATTATAGATAATAATTTTATTTTTGCATCTGAAATTAAAGCAATTTTACAACATCCGCATTGTAAGCCTATCTTAAACAAACAAGGTATTTGTGAGCTTTTTGGAATTGGACCAAGCCATACACCTGGATTGAGTCCATTTAAAGGAATATTAGAATTAGAACCAGCTAGTTTTATAGTATATAATAGAGAATGTTTTAGAAAGGAAGAATACTGGAAATTAGAAACAAAACAACATACAGATGATTTAGAACAAACTTGTGATAAAATTAGATATCTATTAAAAGATTCTGTTGAAAAACAATTAGTTTCTGATGTTCCAATTGGGACACTTCTTTCTGGAGGATTAGATTCAAGTATAATCTCAAAATATGCATCAGATTATTATAAAGAAAAATACGGAGAAAAATTAAAAACATTTTCAGTCGACTATGTAGATCAAGAAAAGAATTTTGTGAAAAATGATTTTCAACCTAATACAGATAATTATTATATAGATTTAATGGTTAATTTTTTAGGTACAGAACACAAGAAAATTGTTTTGGATACTCCTGAATTGTTTGGTAGTTTAAAAGATGCAATGATAGCAAGAGATTTTCCAGGAATGGCTGATGTTGATTCTTCATATTTACTATTTTTCCAAAACTTAAAAAAAGATATTACAGTAACACTTTCAGGAGAATGTTCAGATGAGATTTTTGGTGGATATCCATGGTATTTTAGAGAAGATAGCTTAAATAGTAATACTTTCCCATGGTCAATTGCAATTCTAGAAAGACAAAATATATTAAATAAAGATATTGCAAATGAGATTTCACTAAAAGAATATATAGATAAAAGATATAATGAATCTCTTTCAAAAGTTGAATTTTTAGATAATGATACAGAAGATAATAAGATGCATAGAAAATTAATTTATTTAACATCAAATTGGTTTATGCAAACACTTCTAGATAGAACAGATAGAATGTGTATGTTTAATGGATTTGAAGTAAGAGTACCATTTTGTGATTATAGAATTGTAGAGTATGCATGGAATATTCCATGGGAAATGAAGGCATATAAGGGAAGAGAAAAAGGTTTATTAAGATATGCATTTGAAGGAATTCTTCCTGAGGAAGTTGTTTATAGAAAGAAAAGCCCATATCCAAAAACGCATAATCCAAATTATATGCAAATTGTGAAAAAAGAACTTTCAAAAATTATGGAGAATAAAGAGGCACCTATTAACAATATTTTAAATAGAGATTATATTTTGGAAATTATAGAAACAGAAGGTAATGCATTTTCAAGACCGTGGTTTGGTCAATTAATGACAGGACCACAATTAATGGCATATTTAATTCAAGTGAATATGTGGCTTGAAAAATATAATCCTAAAATTGAATTATAATGTAAAAAATGCTATACCTCCTGGAGGTGTAGCATTTTTTGCAAGTTATACAAATTTGAATATTGTAAAAATTGTACCAGAGAAATGCAATTGCAGAGGTATTCTAGTCATGAATACCATCATATTGATTGACTATATATTCGAAATAATTCCAAATATCCTGCATATTTTTGGCGTTCGGAAAAATTTCACTGGTTTTTATATCAGATAAAAATAAACCATGACATCCCTTTTTCCTGCATTCTATTAGGTTTTGTTCCTTGTCATCAACTAACATACAAGGATAATCGGGATAAAGGTAATCTGCTTTGCTTCTGTCATAAGGAACATAAATAATATCACTGTATCCATCAGGAGAAATGTTTTCATTAGTCCAAAAACTTTTTTCCTGAGTAACACCGATACGATTAATTACTTTTGATAATATGACAACATAGGCCACAGAGTTTATCCGAACTAATAAATCTGAAATTCCTTCCCTTACAGGAATGGTGCGAAAATATCCAGGTTTCCACATATTAACTCTGGCATTTTTATCAGATTCGAATAAATTTAGAACTCCATCCATGTCAATGTAGAAAATAAAATGTTTTTTCAAGGTGGTTTCCTCCAGTCGATTCTGAATAATAATATATTATAAGTTACATACTACATATTAACATAAAACACTTGCAAAATCAAGCTAAACAAGGCGGTTTTTTTGTCTAATATGTGTTGCTTTTTTATCGATTTAATGATATAAAATAGGATATGAAAATTATAATCAGGAGGAAGTATGGGCTTTTTTGATAAATTAAAACAAGGCTTAGGAAAAACTAAGAATTCAATTGATGAAAAGATTAACAATGTATTTAGTGTTTTCAGGAAAGTAGATGAAGAACTATTAGAAGAATTAGAAGAAGTTTTAGTAATGTCTGATATAGGAATGGAAACTTCTGTAAAAATTATAGATGAATTACGAATTAAAATAAAAAAGGAAAAAATAGAAGATGAAGAGGCTGTAAAAAAAGCATTAAAAGAAATAATGGCAGATATATTAAATGTAGCCGAGCCAAATCTTAATTTAGAAACTAAACCATCAGTTATTTTAATTGTTGGAGTTAATGGTGTAGGAAAAACAACTTCTATTGGAAAAATTGCAAATAATTTAGTAAAAGAAGGAAAAAAAGTAGTAGTTGCTGCTGCAGATACATTTAGAGCTGCAGCTGTGGAACAACTTGAAATTTGGGCTCAAAGATCTGGAAGTCAAATTGTAAAAAAAGAAGAAGGATCAGATCCTGCATCAGTTGTTTTTGATGCTATTCAAAAAACAAAAGAAATTGGAGCAGATGTCTTAATCGTAGATACTGCAGGAAGATTACACAATAAGAAATATTTAATGGACGAGCTATTTAAAATAAAAAAAGTAATAGAAAAAGAAATGCCAGAATCTAGCAAAGAAGTATTACTAGTTTTAGATGCAGAAACCGGTCAAAATGCGATTTCTCAAGTGAAGGCTTTTAAAGAAACAACTGACATTACAGGTATTGTTTTAACTAAACTTGATGGAACAGCAAAAGGTGGAGTAGTGCTTGGAATAGTTTCAGAAAATCAAATACCAGTAAAGTTTATAGGTGTTGGAGAGCAAATAGATGACATGCAAATATTTAATGTAGAAGAATTTTTAAATGCAATTATTTAAGAAAGGAATTTGAGATGGAAAATAAGAATATTAATTCAAAAGTTGAAGTCACAAAAGCAGAAAAAAATAAAAGAACAAAGAAAAAAGTAAATAAAATAAGAAGAACTGCTGTAGTATTAGTTATAATACTTTTTGCTATAGTTACAGGAATCTCTTTAAGAGCAGAATATTTGAATTATTTGGAAATTGGAGAAGAGTATATATCTGTTCTTTATCAAAAAATACAAAACAAATATATAGTTTTAGGAACAGCTTTTGCAATATCATATATTTTTGTATATATAATCAACAAATTTATTATAAAAGGTTTAAAAAAGTTTTTTGATGAAGAAAAAAAAGAAATGCCAAAGCTTCCTAATAAGAGCTTAAGTTTGATAATTGCGATATTTGCAGGAATTCTTGCATCAAGTATACTTGCAGATAAACTTGCAATATTTAATAATGCTGGAGAATTTGGAACATCAGGAACAGATCCAATATTTGGAATGGATATTGGTTATTACATGTTTACTTTACCTTTTATCAAAACATTATTAGTATTTTTAGCTGGCTATTTTGTAGTAACACTTGCATATATTGCACTATATTTTGTAATTGCTTTAAATACATACTTCGATGGAGTTGATGGAGAAACTTTAAAAAAGAATTTATTTGTTAAGTTAGAATTATTTGTTGTAGCTATGCTGGCAGTAGTTATATGTGTATATATTTTTATAAATGCTCAAAATATTTTAACTGGTGGTATGATTGAAATACCAGATGAAAATAAAACTGTGCTAGTAGGTGCAGGAAAAGCAGATGTAACTATTAAGGTGTGGGGATATAGAATACTAAGCTTTGTTATTGCTATATCTGTGATTAGATTATTTAGATATGTAAGAAAAGGAAATTTCAAACAAGGAATAATTTCTGTATTAATTGTTCCAGCATATTTGCTTATATTATTTGCTGTTTTAATAGGTTTCCATTTTACTTATGTTGGAAGAAATGAATTAGATTCAGAAAAAGATTATATTGGTTATAATATAAAATATACCAAAAAAGCATATGGTGTTGACATAGAACAACAAAACATAGATTCATATTCATCAATAACATCAGAACAAATTGAAAATAATCAAGATGTTATAAATAATATACCATTAATAACTCAAGATGTTACTTTAACAACAGTTAGTGAACATCAAGAAAATAGTGTTTATTATAACTATGAAAATACTTTTTTAGCTCTTTATAAAATAGGGGGTAATAAAGAGTTAGTATATATTACTCCAAGAGAAATATTAACAGATAATACAATAAGCTATAATAACAAATCTTTAAAATATACACACGGATATTCAGCCGTAGTAAGTTCGGCAACAGATGTAGACGAAAATGGTTATGCAAAATACATTTTATCAGATTTTACAAGTCAAGATATTTTAAATATAAAACAGCCAAGAATTTATTTTGGATTAGAAACAAATAGCACAATAAAAACAAATACATCTTTTGGTAAAGAATATGATTATCCTATAACAGCATCAAAATATGAAGAAAACACTTATGATGGCAAAGCAGGATTAAATTTAGGTTTTTTTGATAGATTAATTTTAGCAATTAGCGAAAAGAATCCAAGACTTGCACTATCAACAGATATAACAGAAAATACAAAAATAATTTCAAATAGAAATGTAATAGAAAGAGCAAAAAAAATATTACCAGATGTTTTATATGATGAAAATCCATATCTAGTTATAACAGATGAAGGAAAACTTGTATGGGTATTAGATGGATACACAAGAGCTTGTAGTTATCCATATTCACAGGTAACAACAATTGATATAAAAGGATACAGAGAAAAGTTAAATTATATTAGAAATTCTGTAAAAGTTTTAATAGATGCTTATGATGGTACAACAACTTTCTATATTACGGATAAAACAGATCCAATAATAATGACATATAGAAATATGTATCCAGATTTATTTACAGAAAAAGAATTACCAAATGATATACAAGAACATCTTGTATATCCAAAATTCTTATATAATATTCAAGCAGATATTATGAATATATATCATGATATTAGTGAGGATACACTATATAGAGCAGATGATATTTGGCAAGTAACAATTAAATCAAGTTCAACAAATTCAAAGGTTGCTGGTGTTAGAATGGAACCATATTATACTATGTTAAAAACTATAGATAATGATAAAGCAGAATTAGGATTAATATTAACATATAATAAACTAGAAAAACAAAATATAACATCATATTTGGTTGGTGCTGTTGAAAATGGAAGAAATAAACTTTCTTTATATAAATTTAATTCAGAAAGTAATGTAGTTGGTATAATGCAACTTAACAATCAAATTGAACAAGATGAAAGAATTTCTAAAGAATTGGAAGCAATAAATACAAGTGGTACAAAACTTATTAAAAATATGATAATAGTTCCAATAAATAAATCATTATTATATGTTGAACCAGTATATCAAGTAATGTTAAATGAGAGTGAGATACCAGTATTAAGAAAAGTTATAGTAGCTTCAGGAAATACAGTTGCAATAGGAGATACACTAGATGCTGCACTTACAAACTTATTTAATGATGCTTATGCAGTAGATTTAGAATTCATAAATATTGAAGATATAAATGAATTAATAGATTCTGTAATAAAAGCAAATAACAACTTAAAGAGTTCTATAGATTCTAAAGATTTAGAAATGGTTGGAAAAGATGTAATAAGTCTTCAAGCTATAATAAATCAATTAGAAACTGCTAGAAAAAATGAATTGGAAAAAGAAGCAGAAGAAAAGAAATTAAATAATACAAATACAAGTAATACTTCAGTAGAAAATACAGCTAGTTATACAAACAATGTAACAGGTAATAATATAGTAAATCAGAATGTAATAAATACAGTTAATAATTAATATTTTATAAAATAAATGCTATGGAAAGCAAAAAGCTTTCCTAGCATATAAAAGTTGAAAGGTAAGAAGTAATATGAATTTAGCAAATAAATTAACTATTTTTAGAGTAATTTTAGTTCCTATTTTTGTAATAGTAGGATATTTAGGAGTATTAGGAATAATTTCAGGAGAATTTCTTGGAATACCAATATTTTTCTGGGTAATGAATCTAATTTTTATTATAGCTTCTATAACAGATAAATTAGATGGTTACATAGCTCGTTCAAGGAATCAAGTTACTACATTTGGTAAATTCTTAGATCCATTAGCAGATAAAATTTTAGTTTTATCTGCTCTTGTAATGCTTGTAGAATTTGGAAAAATTCCAGCATGGATACCAATAATTGTTTTAACTAGGGAATTCTTAGTAAGTGGATATAGACTTCTAGCAGTAGAGAGTGGTGGAAAAGTTATTGCAGCATCTATTTGGGGAAAACTAAAAACAGTTACTCAAATGATAGCAATAATTTTAGTATTTGTAGATAAATTTGATTTCTTTAATTTTATGATAGCAAATACTAATAAAACAGAAGCTATGGCAAGCAGTATACAAATATATATGACTTCAGGAGAAATTGCTTTAAATGTTTTGGCATCAGTTCTTATGCTAATATCTGTAATTGCAACAATATTCTCTGGATATGATTATTTAAAAAATGGAAAAGATCTATTTAAAGAGGCAAAATAGATTTCTTATAAACTTTAATATAAAAGAGGAAGACTAATGAATAAAGAAGAAGCTAAAAAAAGAATTCAAGAACTTAAAGATATTACTGCATATCATGCAAAAAAATATTATGATGAAGATGAACCAGAAATTAGTGATTTTGAATATGATATGCTCATGTTAGAACTTAGAAATTTGGAAAAAGAATATCCAGATTTAATTACTGCAGATTCACTTACACAGCATGTTGGTGGTACTGTAAAAGATGGATTTGAAAAAGTTGAACACGAAGTTCCACTTCAAAGCCTGCAAGATATATTTAATTTTGATGAGTTATATGCTTTTGATGAAAGAGTAAAAAAAACATTAGAAAATAATGAAGAAAATATAAAATATATAGTTGAAACTAAAATAGATGGATTATCTGTAAGTTTAGAATATAAAGATGGAATTTTTGTAAGAGGTGCAACTAGAGGAAATGGGCTGGTTGGAGAAGATATTACAGAAAATTTAAAAACAATAAAACATATACCTAAAAAGCTAAAAGAAAAAATAGATATTACAGTTAGAGGAGAAGTTTTTATTGGTAAACAAGAATTTGAAAAAATGAATCAAGAAAGAGAAGAAAATGAAGAACCATTATTTGCTAATGCTAGAAATGCAGCTGCAGGTTCATTAAGACAGCTTGATTCAAAAATTGCTTCATCAAGACCTCTTGATATATACATTTTTAATGTTCAAAAATCAGATACTAAAAAGTTTACTTCTCATATTGAATCATTAGAATATCTTGAAAAAATTGGGTTTAACGTAAATCCAGTAAAAGTTTTATGTAACAATATTCCAGAGGCTATTGAAGAAATAAATAAAATAGGTGATAATAGGGATGAATTAACATTTGGAATAGATGGAGCAGTTATAAAAGTTGATGATTTAAAAATGAGAGAAATTTTAGGATCAAATTATAAAACTCCAAAGTGGGCAATTGCATATAAGTACCCACCAGAGCAAAAGGAAACTCTTCTTAAAGATATAACATTTCAGGTTGGAAGAACAGGTGCAATTACTCCAATGGCAATTCTAGAACCAGTAAAGGTTGCAGGATCTACAATATCAAAAACAACATTGCATAATGAAGATTTTATAAAAGAAAAAGATTTAAGAGTAGGAGATATTGTCGTAATACAGAAGGCAGGAGATGTTATACCAGAAGTTGTAAAGGTTCTTGTAGAAAAAAGAAAAGGCACAGAAAAAGAATTTGTTATGCCAACCAAATGTCCAGTATGTGGAGCAGACGCAATAAGAGAAGAAGGTGAATCAGCAGTTAGATGTATAGGAGTAGAATGTCCTGCAAAGCAATATAGAAATATACTCCATTTTGCATCTCGTGAAGCTATGAATATAAAAGGACTTGGAGACAGCATAATAGAAGAATTATTAAATAGGAATTTGATTTCTAATATTGCTGATATATACAATTTGAAATTAGAAGATATTGCATCACTTAAAAAGAATGGTCAGAAATTTGCACAAAATTTATTAGATAGCATAAATGAAAGTAAAAATAATGAATTATATAGATTAATTAATGGCCTAGGAATCAGACATATAGGAGCTAAAGCAGCAAAGCAACTTGCCAAAAAATATAAAAATATGGAAAGTCTCCAAAATGCATCTTTAGAAAGTTTAATTAACATAGATGATATGGGAGAAATAATGGCAGAAAGTGTTTTTGAATTTTTTGAGCAAGACCAATCTAAAGATTTGATTCAAAAATTGAAAGATGCTGGGGTAAATATGAATTCAGAAGAAAATTCTACTGGTGATGGAAGATTTGATGGTATGATTTTTGTATTAACTGGTGGATTAGAAAATTATTCAAGAAAAGAAGCAGAAGAAATAATAGAAAATTTTGGTGGAAAAACATCATCATCTGTTTCTAAAAAAACAACATATGTATTAGCTGGAGAAGATGGAGGAAGCAAGTTAACAAAGGCTCAAAACATAGGAATAACAATAATAACAGAAGAAGAATTTTTAAATATGATAAGAGAGTAAAAAGTATGAAAAGATTTTATAATCATGTTAGAAAAAATATAAAAATAACGAAGGAAAGAGGTAGTAAAATGAACGAACAAACAAATGAAAAGTACGCAATTTATAATGCTATTGTAGGATGGGCATGTATTATTTGGGCTGTTGCATCAATCGGATTAATGATGTATTTTACTGGATTAAATCAAGTAACATTTGCAATTATGACAGTAGGACAATTATTTGTGATAATAGGAATTATACTTTTAAACAGAAAGAAAATATCTGGTGCTATTGCAACACTTGCAGGATTAAGCTGTGTAATAATTCCAGCAGTTAATGAGTGGGGAGGAATGTTTTTCTCTAATGTACATGGAAGCAAAATTTTTCCTTCATTATTATCATCAGCAATAGGAATAATTGGTTTAGCGATGATGATTGTACCTGGAATTTTAGAAGATATTGCAAAATCAAAATGCAAAAAAATAGTAAATGGTGAATGTGTAGATTTTGATCAGAATCAACAACAAGATGGAACTGTTGCATATGCTCCAATTTATCAATATGAATATAATGGTAACTTATATACAAAATGTACAGGTAAATATAAAAAAGCAGGATTACCAGATATAGGGCATAAAATTGAATTAAAGATTAATGAATTTAATCCGCAAGAAGTATATATAGAAGCATCAAGCGCATCAAAAATGATTATATATATATTAGGTGCAAGCTTATTTATTATGGGATTAGGTATGATATTAACTATATTTGGTATTTAAGATAGAAAGGGCTAAGAAGCACGTGAAAGATAATTATACATTTGAAATGTTTTGGGAAGATTTAGATAATGGTTATAAAATATATTATAATTATTTGGGATGCAGATATTTAATTTATAAAATGACAAAGAATTGTTATAAAAATGAATTAGTACAAGCACCTGAAAAATGTCCTCATCAAAAAAATGCTATGTATACTTTAAAAAGGGTAAAAGAGATTTTTCCTTTTATGGAAGAAGTTGAATATGATACAGGACTTAACTAAAATTGGAGGAAAAAAATTGGAAGATAATATATTAAATCCGAATTTAATAGATGAAGAAGACTATCAAGAAGTTTCTTTACGACCAAAAAAGCTAAGTGAATATATAGGACAGAATAAAGTCAAAGAAAGTATGAAAGTATATATTGAAGCAGCTAAAAAAAGAGGAGAAGCTTTAGATCATGTGCTTTTATATGGACCTCCTGGACTTGGAAAAACAACACTTTCTAATATTATTGCAAATGAACTTGAAAGTAATATAAAAATCACATCAGGTCCTGCTATAGAAAGACCAGGCGATTTGGCGGCACTTCTTACCAATTTATCTGAAAATGATGTTTTATTTATTGATGAAATACACAGAATGAATAAAAATATAGAAGAAATTTTATATCCAGCTTTAGAGGATTATTGTTTAGATATAATAATTGGAAAAGGACCAACAGCTAAATCTATACGATTAGATTTACCGAAATTTACCTTAGTTGGAGCAACAACTAGAGTAGGTTCATTATCAACACCACTTAGAGATAGATTTGGAATTGTAGCTAAACTAGAATTATATTCTGTAAAAGACTTAACAACAATAATAGAACGTTCTAGTGAACTTCTAAATATGAAAATTGAAAGAAATGCTGCGATAGAACTTGCAAAGCGTTCAAGAGGAACTCCTAGAATTGCAAATAGGTTATTAAAAAGAATTAGAGATTATGCAATGGTTTTAGGAGATGGAATTTTAACATTAGATATTACCAAAATGGCACTTGAAAAGTTAGATATAGATGATTTAGGATTAGATAATACAGACAGAAAAATATTGGAAACAATAATATACAAATATAGTGGAAAAGCTGTTGGAGTTGAAACATTAGCAGCAACTTTAAATGAAGAAGTTGAAACAATAGAAGATGTTTATGAGCCGTATTTGATGCAAATAGGATTTCTAGCAAGAACTCCAAGAGGAAGAATTGTTACTGCAAATGCATATGAACACTTAGGAATAGAATATAAAATATAGAGGATTAATAGATGAAAAAAGTTATAATTATTGGAGCTGGTCCTGCTGGCTTAACAGCAGCATATAAACTACTAGAAGATAAAAAACAAGAATATGAAGTTATTATTTTGGAAGAATCAAATGATATTGGAGGAATTTCAAAAACAGTAAAATATAATGGAAATAGAATGGATATAGGTGGACATAGATTCTTTTCAAAAGATCAAGAAGTTATGGATTTTTGGGAAAAATTAATGCCTGTTCAAGGAGCAAATTCTTTTGATGATGAAAAATTAAAAAGAGAAAAGCCACTAAAACAAGGGGGACCAAATCCTCAAAAAGAAGATACCGTAATGCTTGTAAGAACTAGAGTTTCAAGAATATATTATTTGAAAAAATTTTTTGATTATCCTATAAGCTTAAAGTTACAAACCTTTACTAATATGGGCCTTATTCGTACTATTAAAGCAGGGTTTAGCTATTTAAAATCAATATTTATAAAGAAAAAAGAAGATTCCTTAGAAAACTTTTATATAAATCGTTTTGGAAAAGTTTTATATAGTATGTTTTTTGAAAAATATACAGAGAAACTTTGGGGAAGACATCCTAAAGAAATTTCAGCCGATTGGGGAGCACAAAGAGTAAAGGGAGTTTCTATAAGTGCAGTAATTAAAGATGCTTTCTCAAAAATATTTAAATCAAAAAAGAAAAAGCAAGAAGTAGAAACATCTTTGATAGAACAATTTTGGTATCCTAAATATGGTCCAGGTCAATTATGGGAAACACTAGCAGAAAAAATCGAGCAAAATGGTGGAAAAATCTTAAAAGGATATTCTGTTAAAAAATTAAAGATAGAAAATAGCACTATAAAAAGTGTTGTTTGTGATATACAAGGTGTAGAAGTAATTTTAGAAGGAGATATATTTATTTCTACAATGCCAGTTAAAGATTTAGTTGCAGGATTTACGGGAATAGAAGTTCCTCAAAACATGAAAGACATTGCGAGTGGACTTCCATATGTAGATTTTCAAACAGTTGGTGTTTTAGTTAAAAAAATAAAGTTAGAAAATAAAACAAAAATGAAAACATTAGGAAATATTGTTCCAGATTGTTGGATTTATGTTCAAGAACCTGAAGTCCAAATGCTAAGACTTCAAATATTTAATAACTGGTCTCCATATTTAGTTAAAGATGCTGAAAATACTGTATGGATTGGATTAGAATATACTTGCCAAGAAAATGATAAATATTGGAACATGAGTGATAAAGATTTTTCCGAATTTGCAATTAATGAACTTGCAAGTATGAATATTATAGATAAAGAAGATGTATTAGATTCACATAGAGAGAAAATAAAGAAAGCTTATCCAGCTTATTTTGATACTTATGAGAACATGGATAAACTTATAGAATATTTAAATACTTTTGATAATCTTTATTGTATTGGTAGAAATGGTCAACACAGATATAATAACATGGATCATTCAATGGCAACAGCATTTGAAGCAGTAAAAAATATAAAAGAAGGAATTACAACAAGAGACAATATTTGGAATGTAAATACAGAAAAAGAATATCATGAAACGAAATCAAAATAATTTTGTTGTAAAAAAAATAAATGAAAAGAAACTATTCAAAAATTTTAATCAACTTAATAATAGCGTTATTTTTAGAAGTAATTGTTTTTAACATTACTTCTTATCGCGTTTTATTAGGAAATTTTGAAAAAAGAGAATTCAATCAATTTGAATTTGTAGAATATCAAGGTTCAAAGGCTATAATAAAAATTGATAATATAAATGCAGAATTAGCAACAGTAAAACTGAATTTTAATGAATATGTAAAAGATGTAAGAGAATATAGAATTTATTTTTCTGATGAAACAAGTAGTGATTATAGGGGATTAAATTCTAAAAATTTTATTCCAGAAAATGAAAAGTCAAAATATATTCCAGTATATTTATCTGGGAAAGTAAATGGTATTCAAGTTATAATAGATAAGGATATATATGAAAACAATAATTTAGATAGTATTGTTATCAACGAAAAAATTCCTTTTGAGTTTAATATAATAAGATTTGCAATTATTTTGCTAATACTAATTATAAGATACTTCTTAAAATATGAAGAAAATATAAATTCAGAATATTCACCTAAAAATTTAACACAAGAATTAGTCTTGCTTTTTGTTGTTGCAATATTTTTTTCTATTTCAATTTTTATAAATCAGAATTCAATCGAACCAGATGATTATAAAGTATATAATGAAAAATTTGTAAGAAGTGTATATAATGGTTCATTTAGCTTAGATGAAAAACCAAGTCAAGAACTCATGGATTTAGATAATCCATATGATGATTTAGAAAGAAGCAAACTAGAAAGAGGAAAAGACTATTTGTGGGATACAGCATATTATAAAGGAAACTACTATGTATATTTTGGCATATTACCATTATTAGTTTTTTTCTTGCCATATTATATAGTTACAAAAAAGAATTTAGATATGGCAATTGTTATTTTTATATTATCTATGATTATATTTATTTTAATAAAAGAAGTGTTATTAAAAATTATAAATAGATATTTTTCTAAAATACCATTTAAAATTATAGTAGGCTCTTTAATAATGCTTTGCTCGGGTTCATTAGTATTATATGCAGATGGAATGTCTAGATTCTATGAACTTGCAGTTTTATCTGCTTTAGCATGTGTGCTTTTGGGAATGTATTTTATCTTAAAATCTTTAGAAAAAGATGAGAAAAAATATATTAATATATTCTGGGGAAGTCTTTTTTTGGCTTTATCAGTAGCTTGTAGACCAATAGCATTACTTGCATCGCTGATAATATTGCCATATTTAATACAGTTATTGATAATAAATATAAAAAAATTCAAATCAGATAAAATGTCATTATTAAAATTAATAATCTCTAGCGGAATTCCTTATATTACAGTTGGAATATTATTAATGATATATAATTATGTTAGATTTGAAAATCCATTTGAATTTGGGGCTAAATATCAATTAACAGTTATAAATATGGGAGCATTAAAAAGTAGAATATTTGCAATTCCTACAGGAATAATTGCTAATATATTTAGTATTCCAAATTTTATACCAGATTTTCCTTTTATAATAAATCATAATAAGTTATTAGAATTTTATGGATATTATTATATAGAAAATATGATAGGTGGTTTATTTATAATTGCACCAATTTGTTTTATGAATTTCTGGATAGTAAAGGCTAATAAAAAAATAGAAAATAAAGAATTAAAATTTATAATTAATTCTCTAATAATAGTTGGAACTTTAATTGCAATAATAAGTATTATGATGGCAGGAAGTAATCAAAGATATTTAATTGATTATGCTTGGATGTTTATTTTGTCTGGAATTTTAATATTTATGATAATATTTAATAGTTTTAAAAGTGATGAAGCAAAAAATATATTAAAAAAAGCATTTGCTACAATTACAATATTTACTTTTATAATAGGAATACTTTCTGGAATTGTTTCAGAAAAAGAAAATATGAAAAATTATTCGTCAGAAATATATTATAAAACTAAATATACAATATGCTTTTGGGAATAGGAGAAAATATGAAATTATTAATGCATACTTGTTGCGCTCCATGTAGCGTATATTGCATAGATTCTTTAAGAGAAGAAGGAATTGAGCCAGTATCATATTGGTTTAATCCCAATATTCATCCATACATAGAATATAAAACAAGAAGAGATACTTTAATCGAATATTCAAAAGTGATTAATTTAGAATTAATTATTGATGAAAATTATGGGTTAAGAGAATTTTGCAAAGAAGTAATAAATGATTTAGAAAGTAGATGTGTAAAATATTGTTATATAGTGCGTATGGAACAAACAGCTAAATATGCTAAAGAACATGGATATGATTGCTTTACAAGCACGCTTTTTGTAAGTCCATATCAAAACCATGAAGAATTAAAAAAAGTTTGTGAAGAAATGGCTGAAAAATATAATATAAAATTTTTATATAGAGATTTTAGAGCAGGTTTTAGAGAAGGACAAAACAAGGCTCGTGAACTTGGGCTATATATGCAAAAATATTGTGGATGTGTATTTTCAGAGGAAGAGAGATATTCGCAGAAAATTGAAAAAGATAAAAAGAAATTTAATACATAAATACTAAAATTTAGAATTATTAACGAACAGGAGGCAGCTATTAGCTGCCTCCTGTTCGTACTTATTAATCAGGTATTGTCAGAAAAATGCAATTAAAATGACTGCAACAAGGTTTCCAAAACTATGGATAGAAAATGTTACTGTCCAGTCTTTTGTTTTGTAATATCGATATCCAAAATAAAGAGAATCGGGAAGATATGCCAAAATATAATAAAATGCTTTAGGATCGTCAAAAACATGCATCCAAGCAAAAATTAATGAAGAAATAATGACATATAATATTTTGTTTTTTATAAATCTGTAAGGCAAATACCGAAAAATAAACTCTTCTAATATTGGACCAATAATTACTATAATTATTGCATAAAAAATAGGTGACTGATTAAATGATTCTACAACACTTGTTTGATTATTAGATTCTCCTACTACTATAAATGATAAGATAAACGTTGAAAGCATGGAAAATGGTATGTACATAAGAATTTCTTTTACTATTTTTTTAATCTTTTCCCATATTTTATGAAATAAAGTATCTATATTATTAGTGATTTTATTGCATAAGTTTGACAGAAAAATAATATAAAATACTATAAAAATGAGAAGTTGTATAATAGTAATAGGAATTTTGAATACCAGCGGCAAATTAGTTTTTATTGATGTAAAAATGAAAAGAAAATAGAGTATAAATGCCGCAACATCCATTGCCTTGCTTGTTTCTAAATGTGTAAAGAACCGTGATTTTTTTTCGCTCATTAATTGCTCCTCCTGTTTTTTGGTAAAACGTAACTTCATAACTAATTGGCTTTCAAGTTTCTATATAAGACTTAAAATACAAGTCATTTATACAATTATATCATAAATTTAGGAAAAATTCAATTATAGAAGAAAACGCCTATTCCTTCTGGAATAAGCGTTTTCTTGTACTATAGTTATTGTATTATAGTTTTGAAGTAATTTATGAAAGAAAGTCTTTCATAAATATGCAAAGCATTTGATAAAACTTTAATAAATCATCAATAGAGCGATTTTCATTATCAGAGTGGCATAAATCTTCTTCATCGTCCTTTAAAGCAAATCTTGGTCCAAAAATGTTACAACCATATTTGGCTTCAAATGCAGAATTATATCCTGTACCAGGTGCAACTGTAGCTGTAGTTGTAGAACCAATTACTTGCTTATAAGCTCTAAGTTGAGATTTTATCATTGGAGAATTTATATCCATAAATCCTGGCATAATAAGGTTTGATATCTCAAACTTAGCACTATATTTAGATGCCAATTTAGATAAAAAGTCTAAAAAATCTTTTTGGTGAGTTCCAATTGGAAGTCTGAAATTTAAGTTTACAGTTAATAGATTATCATGAATTTGGCAAGTAGTTGGAGAAACAGAGCCCTGAAAATTAGAAAGAGTATAATTCTCAAAATTTTTCATTAAAGTGAAAAAATTAGGAAATTGTTTGTAACAATCACTTTCAATCATTTTGGAAAGTGATATGAGTGCATTATCTCCATTTTGAGGAATAGAAGAATGGCAAGCTTTTCCGCTAGATGATATCTGCATACCGTCAGAAAATATTGCAATTGCATTTCCAGGAATTATATTATTAGCTTTCCCAGGAATGCAGATTTTTTTTAATAAATTGCCATTAGAGCATTGCCGTTTGAATGAAAAAAGTACATTTGCAGTTCCACGACATCCAGCCTGAACTCCATCGCCATCAATTGTTGTTGCGTAATCTGGAATAGGATGATTCTCAGCACGATAAGTTTCCATATCTAGCCAAATACCTTCTTCAGAACTACCGACAATAATAATCCATGGTTTATGGATGTGATCTTCACAAGCTTTAGCAGAAAGAAGAGACAAAACAATTGCTCCTTTATCGTCTATGATTCCTCTGCCAAATATTCTTCCATATTTAATTTCTCCAAGGGGATTGTGTGTCCATTTTGAAACATCAAATTCTACTGTATCAATATGACAAATTAGAGCTAACCTGCAATTAATATTAAAATTAATTGGATTATTAGTAATTCTCATAATCATGCCATTTGCTTGATAATCATAGCAGAAACCAAGTTCTTCACATATTTTTTCTAATTCGTAAAAGGCTTTTTTTATTCCTATAGAATTAGAAGTTATGCTACTGATTTTTAGTAACCGTAGAGAGAAATTCTCAATAAGCTTTTGAACCTGAAAGTGATTATTCCAATTGATATTCATAATGAAATCTCCTTATTCTATAAATTGTAGCAAAATTGCATACATAAGTATTTACATTATATAATGAATTATGTAAACAGTCAATTGTGAATTGTAAAAAAATTTTTGCTTTTTAAAAGTTAAATGTTATAATAGAAAGTGTAAAAATAAATATTAAAATTATTATTGATTTTAATATTCAAAAGAGGAGAAATTTGTATGAGTGAATTTGAAAATACATTAGAAATTTCAAGTATAAAAAATGATAACGAGATAATAAAAAATTTGGAGTTAAGAAACTATTTACAATTTAAATTAAATAAAGATAATATTACAATTGAAGACTTGGAAAAGATAAAAGAAATAGTTATAGATTCTCAGAATATTGTTGGTCAATATAATAAAGTTTATTTTGAAGAAGTGGACTTATTTAAAAATTTAGAAAAAATATCAATAAGAAATTTAGGACTAACATCTGAAAACATAGAAAGAATTAGTAATATTAAAAAAATAGAATTTATTAATGGACAAATAAGAGATATAAAGAAAATAAATAATGTTATTTCTTTAATATTAAACAATACAGAAGTAGATGATTTTGAAAATATAATATATTTATCAAATTTAGAAGAACTACAACTTATTAATATAGAACTTGATAAATTTGAATTTTTAGAAAAATTTAAAAATTTGAAAAAGTTAGTTATAAAAAATATTAAGAATTTTTCTTTAGCAAAAATTGATTTTGAATTACCAATTGAGTATTTATCAATAGAAAATTTAGAAGATTTAAATTTAAATATTTTATCAAAATATGAAAATCTAAAAACATTATCTATTGATAGAATTGAAGCAGATAATTGGGAAAATGAGTTAAATACTTTAAAAGAAAAAAATATAACAATTTTATTAAATGATATGTATGAATATTAGGAGAGTAATATATGATAGTTGTTGCAAATACAAGAGATTTAGAAACTAGATATGATTTGTCTAGAATACGAGATGATGAACAAATTTGTGTTCAAGGTGGAATGAGAGGCAAACCTAAATATAATGATGAAAGATATCAAAGAAGAACAACCTATACAGGAAGAGAAATAAAACAAATAATTAATCAAATGAAATTAATTGAAAGCTCTATACCAAAAGAATGGGACCAATTTCAGAGAGCTAAATATATTTATGAAGTTTTAGGAAAAGGAATTGAATACAATTATAATAGAGAAGATTATAAAACTCAGAGACCATCTAGCTTGTCTGGAATTCTTGATAGGAAAGCAATTTGTGCAGGATATGCTTTAATATATAAAGAAATGATGGACAGACAAGGAATACAGTGTGATTATGTAAGAGGTATAGGATACAATCTAAATAGAACTAGTTCTGAAAAACATGCATGGAATGTATTAACAATAAATGGTCAATCATTTGCAGTAGATTTAACATGGGATTCTGCAAATCTTAGAAAAGGAGAAAAAGAGTTACAATATTTTGGCGATGATCATAGATTTTTTGAAAGACATGAGATTGATCCAGATGAAAAAAGATATCAATATGTGAGTTTTTCTAAAGAGTCTATAAATTCTATAAATACAAATCCAAATGATAGACAAAATAGAATTTCCCAAGAACAACAAATGAGTATAGTTCAGCTTGCTATAGAACAAACATATTTAAAATTCGAAAAAGAATTTGGAGCAGCTGAAGCAAGAACACAAGTGGAAAAAGCAATTGAAAAATATATAACAACTGGTGATGCAATATGTTTTACAAGACAAGGAGACGCTAGATCTCAGATAGAGCAATTTGTGTCTAAAGATGATATGTTACACTTAATATCGAAATCCTTTGTAGAACAAAACTATAATGGATACAATCAAAATACTTTAGGTAGAATATTAGAAAATTCTGTTAATGAAACTTCTAGGGCTCATGGAACAGACCATACTGTTGGAGCGTTAGAAAGATATATTAGAGAAGGAAATAATATTGGTTTTACAAGAACCAATAATGCTAGAGCTAATTTAAGTCAGTATGCAATATTACCTGGAAATGCAATGCAGTTAATGATAAGCACAGTTACTAGCCGTAATATTGAAGAAATAGAAGCAAATAAAACAGTTATTTTAGATAACAGTAAAAATAAAACATTTTTTTATGCAGATGAATTTGCATCTGCAGAGCTACCAGTAGAAAAGAAAAAAGGAATGATTTCAAAAGCGATACAATGGATTAGAGAAAAAGCAAAAGAAAAATTAACACAAAAAAATAAACAAAATCAAAATGCAAGAGATGATAATGATGAAAGATAAAGAAAGGAAAATATAAATGGAATTTTCAGAGGCTTGTTGTGAAGTAGATTTTATTTTAGATAACTTAAACCCAGAAGATAAGAAAAAAATACCACAGGCAACAATAAAATTTTTTAAAGAAAATAAATCATTATTTTATAAAGTAAATTTAACTACATCTAAACCATTAGCAGAACAAAGTATAAAAGATGAAACAAAAGCATTTCTTCAAATATTAAATTACAAATATTTTTCAAATCCTAAACAAAAAGAAGAATTTGCAGAAATATTTAAAGAAAATGAAAATGTAGACAAAATGTTTTGGGAAGAAAAAACTAGTAATAAATCAAATGAAAACAGCATTCAAACAGAAAACAATGATGACCAAAGTGTAGAACTAGTAGTATATAAAGAAAATAAATTAAAAGTGTTTATAAAGAAAATAATTGACTTTTTTATGAAATAAGGAGAACAAAATGGAAGAAATATTAGAATCAATTTCAAATCCATATAGCTTGGAAAATTATACAAGATTATTTAATCTTTTCTTAAACTCAAAGGATTATTATGAATTATATTCTAGTGTTGTTACATATTTTCATGATGGATTTAAAGAAGGAAATGTTAATGAGGTAAAGCATAATTCTCGATTTTCAAAATCAGAATATATGAATATTTGGCATGTTATAAGAAAGTTTTCTGATTTTTTTCCTACAGAACATAGAATATATATTAATGCTCGAGCAGATAAGATTGAAACTATTGTAGGGGAATTTATTTCTGAATGTGATTCAAGAAAGTTACCTTTTGAATTAAAATATGCAACAGAACAAATAAAAAGAAATGATTCTATTGTAATTGGTTCAAATACATTAGCTTATAATAAACATATTGAAATATTAAGGCAAATTGCAAAGGAACATCCAGAAATAATAGAAGACTGTGGTACACCTCCATTACTTACAGGAGTTTTAGATGGTTGGATGGGACTTGCTGATGAAAATGTTACTGATAGATTCACAAGCTACACACAGTCAAGATTACAAGCGTTTACACATAGTGTAAATAGGTTTTTGTATGACAATAAAGATATAGCAAGAAAAATTGGAGCAGAAGAAATTACTTCTATAGATAGTACATTAGATTCTTATGATATGGATGAAGAAGAAAGAGATGAAGATTTACAATATATATTATCAGATACTAACTTAAGTATTGAAATTAAACGCAAATTAGCAGAATATATAAAAGAAAATCCTGAAACTTTAAGCAAATTATATAAACAATTTTTTGTAGAATGTGAGAGAAGAGGAATCGACTCAGAGTCTCCAGTATTTTATGCAGAATCAAGAAAACAACTTCTAGAAAGTGAACAATCGAAAAAAGTTGATATAACAACTGAAATTAGAGAAAAAATGGAAAAAAACAGTTCTACTATTATTGCAGATATGTATTTTAAAGATGGTATAAGAGAAAAGTTATCTTTAGAAAGTAGAGTTGAAATAATAGAAAATATAATATCTAAAGAAGTAGAAGATAGAAAAGAAGAAATGTTAATGTATGAAGATTTAACATTTTTGCATCAAATTGGATTTATAGATGATGAAATTATGTCTGAAATAAAACAAAATTTATATCCAAGTAGAAAAATAGATTTACTAAAGGAATATTTGGAATATCAGGTTGGTGCTCAGTATTCTGATAAAGATAAAAAAACATTAAGAGGATATCTAAAAAGTACAAATGGAAATTTGCTAGAAGATGATGTAATAAAACAAAGACTTAATGAAAGAAAACAAGAAATTATAGAGTATTTTTCTAGACCACAAATATTACCAGAAAAAAAAGAACAAAGAATTGTTTCAGAAGAGAAAATAGCAAATGAATATAGGAAAGATAGAACACGTTCTTATGACACTAAAAGGGTACTCGATGCTGAGGTGTCTTTATTGAAATGTGACATAGATAATTTGCCAAAAAAAAGAGAAACAAGAAGAAAAATTTGTTTAGAATTGTATGGCAAAGAATTTAATAATATACATATACAAAAAGCTAGAGAAATTGCTAAGCCACCAAGAAAACTTTGGGAAGATATAGATTTGTAAAAGGAGAAATTAGATGGAATTGATAGATTATTTTCAGTATAATTCAATATTAATACTAACATATTTTTTCCTTTCGGTAGGAACATTGATATTAAAATATATAACGCTTGGAAAAAGTAATATATTATTATTTTCATCTTATAGAAGTTCAATATTCAATCCTTTAACATATATTCGTTTGTTTACACATGTCTTAGGACATGAGAATTGGAGACATTTATCAAATAATTTTGTATATATTTTATTGATTGGCCCAATGTTAGAAGAAAAATATGGAACATATAATCTACTTATAATGATATTAATAACAGCATTTGTTATAGGAGTAATAAATTCTATATTTGGAAATAAAAGGATATTAGGAGCAAGTGGAATTGTATATATGTTTATAGTAATGAGTTCTTTTGTTAATATTCAAGCAGGAAAAGTTCCTATAACACTTATTTTAATATTTATTTTTTATATAGCTAATGAAATAATTGATGGAATATTTAAAGAAGATAATATATCACATTTAGGACATATAATAGGAGCTATTTGTGGTTGTATTTTAGGATACTTATATTATATGTTAGGAAATTTTAATATTTTTATATAAAATGGGAAAAAACTTGCAATTTAAATGTATGCTATGATATAATGCAAAAACATTTTACCTAAGGAGGTATTTATTATGGCAGTTAAGACTCAGAACCGGAAGACACTAAATTTTACCACAATTCACAAAAGGATTTCTGAACAAGGAAAAATTATTTCTGAATTGGCGCCCGAATATAGTATGACTGAAGAGGCATTTATTCAAGAAATGAAGAGTGGATTAGGTCCTAAAGTTTTTGCAGCTTTGAAAAAAATGAGTGAGAAAAATGAAAAAGCTCGTGAAAAATCAAAGGATTCAGCAGCAAAAAAGAGAAAGAACAATCAGAGGTTATTGCAAAAACAAAGAAGTGAAACAATTCAATGTAATACTTCTGATAATATTCAAGAACCTATAATTCAGAAAGCTCCAACAACGAGTGTTACTATTGGAGTATCTCAGGATAATGATTTGGAACATTTCCTGAATATGAAAAAGAATATTGAAAGTACAATTCAGCGCTGGGATGAGGCAATCGGATCTTCTAGAAATCGATGTATGCAAAAGGAAGAAGAAGTGAAAAATGCTGAAATGAAATTGAAACAAGTGCAACAAGAATTAACTGATAGCGAAAATGCGTATCAAAATAATTTGAAAATGCGTAAGCAGCAGGAACAAAGGTTGCAAGAAATAATTCTCCAAATTGAAAAAATTAGTCAGAATAATATTTATTTGGTTGCACCAGGATATCATGGTAAATTACCTGAATATGGTAGATTTATTTCTACAGAACCAATTGAAGGCATAGAAAACCTGGAAATTCAAACAGGAGAAGTTCTTTTTAATGATGAAAATTTAAGTGATATGATGGCGTGTGGGTATTATGATGTAAGAGAATACATGAGAGCAATTGAATTTGCTAAAGTATGCATTGCTTTTATGACAGAACATAGCCATTGTACGATTTTGATTGATGACGAAAAGATTTCAAAAGTTCTTAAAACACAAGAACTTGAAATTTAATATAACTGTAATCAAAAACATAATTATGTTGTAAAATAAGGAAAAGAGCAAACTGCAGGTTTGCTCTTTTTCCATTTGTTTTCTTGACCGAAAAAAAGTAGTGTGATAAAATCAGCATAAGATTTTTAGGGAAGATTATAATATATTTAATAGAAATAATTACTATTATAATCAGGAGGTAGTATTGGAAAAATTAGTTGTTATAGATGGAAATAGTATTTTAAATAGGGCATTTTATGGAATTATGAGCAGTAAAATGCTTCAAACAGCAGATGGAACATATACAAATGCGGTATATGGATTTTTGGCTATTATGTTCAAATTAGTTGAGGATATAAATCCAGATTATATGGTAGTAGCATTTGATGTAAAGCATCCTACAAAAAGACATGAAATGTATAAAGAATATAAAGGTACAAGACATGGAATGCCAGATGAACTTGCAGCTCAAATGCCAATTATAAAAGAAGTTTTAACAGCAATGAATATAAAAATTATTGAACTTGCTGGATATGAAGCAGATGATATTTTAGGAACTTTAGCAAAATCGTCTGAAAAGCAAGGAATAGAAGTAACATTACTTACAGGAGATAGAGATTCCTTCCAACTTGCATCAGATAAAACAACAATAAGAATACCAAGAACTAAAAACGGAAAAACAGAAACAGAAAATTTTGATAGAAGTAAAGTTCTAGAAGTATATGGAATAGAGCCAGAAGAATTAATAGAAGTAAAAGGATTGATGGGAGATAAATCTGATAATATTCCAGGAGTTCCAGGAGTTGGAGAAAAAACAGCATTAAATTTAATTAAAGAATTTCATTCTGTAGATACAATTTATGAAAAATTAGAGGCAGGAGATCCTATTGCAAAAGGAAAATTGAAAGAAAATTTGGAAGCAAACAAAGAATTAGCAATACTTTCAAGAGAACTTGGAAGAATAGATACAAATGCACCAATTGAAAAAGAATTAGAGCTATTTAAAGTAAAAGAATGGGATAATAAAAAGGTATTAGAGCTATTTAGAAATTTAAGATTTAATAGATATATTGAAAGATTTAATTTAGAACAAAACAAGTCAGAAAATAATGAAGAAAAAGATGTAAAAGAACTTTTTGAATATATTAAACTAGAGGAAAATAAAGAAATTGAGGAATTAATTTCAAAAATAGAAAAGGAAAAAATTGTATATTACTGCTTTGAAAAAATAGATAAAAATGATGAAAATTTGATTATAAAAAAAGAAATAAAATATATAAATATTTATAATGAAAATAAAGTTTATAATTTTACTTTTTCAGAGAATATTGGGAAAAGAATTTTTGAAAATAAAGAAATTTTAAAATGTGGTCATAATTTAAAGGAAGACTATATATTATTAAAACAAAGTAATATAAATTCTCAAAATATGATGTATGATGCAAAAATAGCAAGTTATATTTTAAATTCAGTTTCTAATGCTTATTCTGTTCAAGATATAGCAAGGCAATATTTAAATATAGATATATCAGATTATGAAGAAAAGCAAGAAAAATCAGAAATACAAACAAGTTTATTTGATGAAGTGCTAGATGAAAATAAACAAAAAGAAAATTATACTTTTGCATTATATGCATATGTAATTGGGAAATCTAGAGAAAATATTTTAATAGAATTAGAAAAAATTAATTCACTAGATTTATTTAATAATATAGAAATGCCAATTGTTGAAATATTAGCAGAAATGCAATATGAAGGCATGTTTGTTGATGAAAGAGAACTAATAAAGTATGGTGAAAATTTAAAAAAGCATATTGAGGAATTAAGAATTGATATATACGAAATGGCAGGAGAAGAATTTAACATTAATTCTCCAAAACAATTAGGAATTATCTTATTTGAAAAATTAGAATTAAAGCCTTGTAAAAAGACGAAAAATGGATATTCAACAGATGTAGATGCTTTAGATAAAGTTAAAGAAGAACATCCTATTGTTGAAAAGATATTAGAATATAGACAATTAATGAAACTAAATTCTACTTATGTAGAAGGTATGATTCCATTTATAAATCCTAAAACAGGGAGAATTCATACATTTTTTCATCAAACAGTAACAGCTACTGGAAGATTAAGTAGTACAGAGCCAAATTTACAAAATATACCAACTAGAAGCGAAATTGGAAAAAAATTAAGAAAAGTCTTCAAACCAGAAGAAGGAAAAATTTTTGTTGATGCAGATTATTCTCAAGTTGAATTAAGAGTAATGGCTCATATGTCAAATGACGAAACAATGATTAAAGCCTTCAATTCTGATGCAGATATTCATACTATATGTGCTTCACAAGTATTTAAAGTTCCAGTTGAAGATGTTTCAAAACAATTAAGAAGTAAAGCAAAAGCTGTTAATTTTGGGATTGTTTATGGAATAAGTGAATTCGGTTTAGCAGAACAAATTGATATAAAACGAAATGAAGCAAAAGAATATATAGAGAAATATTTAGATACTTATCATGGAATAAGAGAATATATGAATAATATTGTTGAAGAGGCCAAAAAGAATGGGTATGTATCTACTTTATTTGGAAGAAGAAGATATATTCCAGAACTTAATTCAAAAAACTATATGATTAGAAAATTTGGAGATAGAGCTGCTATGAATACTCCAATACAAGGAACGGCAGCAGATATTATGAAAATTGCAATGATAAAAGTATATAATGAATTAAAAAACAGAAATATGAAATCTAAAATTGTTCTACAAATTCATGATGAACTTTTAATAGAAGCAGTATTAGAAGAAAAAGAAGAAGTAGAAAAATTATTAAAAGAATGTATGGAAACAAGTTGTAATCTTTCTGTTCCACTAACTGTAGATGTAGAAGAAGGAAAAAGCTGGTATCAGGCTAAATAATTCTTTTATGTTATTAGAAAGGTAATAATATATATGAAAATTAAAAAGAAAAAAAGAGAAGAACTTTTTGAAAATTATTCTAAAAGAAATATGACAATATATTTAGTATTAAGAGCTCTTGTAATATTAACATTAATAAGACAAATATTTCTTGGAAATTGGAACAATGTATTTTTATGTGTTTTAACATTGGGATTATTTTTAGTTCCAGTATTAATAGATAAAAAATTTAATATTCAACTTCCAGATGCTCTTCAAGTTATAATTTTATTATTTATATATTCAGCTGAAATTTTAGGGGAAATCAATGAATATTATATTGTAATAAAACATTGGGACACAATGCTTCATACATTAAATGGATTCTTATGTGCAGCAATTGGTTTTTCACTTATAGATATTCTTAATCGTAAAGAATTTTTTCATGCAACAATGTCAGCTGCATTTGTTGCATTAGTAGCGTTTTGTTTTTCAATGACAATAGGAGTTTTATGGGAATTTTTTGAATATGGAATGGATACAGTATTTTTTAAAGACATGCAAAAAGATAAGTTAATTAGTACAGTGTCAACTGTTGAATTACATCCGGAAGGAAAAAATATACCAGTTGTTATAAAAGATATAACGAAAACCATAATAGAATCAAAAGATGAAAATGGCAATGCAATTCAAACCGTTATAGATGGTGGATATTTAGATATAGGAATTAATGATACTATGAAAGATTTAATAGTAAACTTTATTGGAGCAGTAACTTTTTCTGTTATAGGCTTGCTTTATATAAAAAATAAAGATGAATATAAATTTGCAGAAAACTTTATTCCTATAATGAGAAAAAGCCCTAAATAAAGAGAAAATTTGAAATTAATATCCAATTATGGTATAATTAAAAGTGTAAAAAACATATTTGTTAGTTAAATTATTTATGTACAAAATTTTCATTAGAAATTGGGGAATTTCTTAAAGAGTTAAAAAAACTAATGAGGAAAGTAAACTACATCCAAAAAATAAGTTGGATTTCCAAAATTCAGATGTTTACAGATGAATTCGAGGAATGTGATTATATAGCGGGTCATATGATTAAATGCATAAAAAAATATATGGATTTAGATGAAATCTTCTTAGTTAGATCTAAGCTGATTAAACAATATTTTGAGTTAGAAGATATTTAGGGTATTCATCTATTGTGTATCAATTAAGAAAAATACTTAATGAATTTTGTATGGCTTGCAAAATGTATGTATATGTTATTGAATGCTCTAGAAAAAACGAGATTGAGAATGTTTTTAAAGTAGTTAATGAAATACCTAAAATGTATTCAGATATTGTTTGTATGATTAGCAAGGTAAATAAAGAGATTATGGCATTTTCAGTGATAAATAGTGAAGCTGAAGTATGCAGTAAAATGGGCAAAGTCAAAATTGAGCTTTGCAAGGGATTTCAAGCTGAATGGGTGTATTCAATTGTGTGGTAAATTCTAAAATAAAATTTAACTAAAGATTCTTGCTATGTGCGAGGAAGAAGGAGAGGTCTGAAGAGTACGCAAATTTGCGTATACTGAAGACCTTTTAACATTAAAAATTGATTAGCATCATAAGTTCAAAATAGATTAACATAATGCTTGACAAAATATGACATATATAGTAAAATACTATCTGTAAAGAATATTATCAAGAGTGGACGAGAGAATCGGCTTTTAGACTCCACAGCAACCTATTAATTTAGGTGCTAATACCGACAGAGCGCAAAAGGATGCTTTGAATGATGATTATGGTAATAATATGAATTATTCAGGAACTCTATTTGTGCATAGAGTTCTTTTTGTTTTAACAAAAAGAAAAATTTCAAAAGGAGGAAGAATTATGAGAAGATTATTTACATCTGAAAGTGTTACAGAAGGGCATCCAGATAAATTATGTGATTATATATCAGATAGTGTTTTGGACGCATATTTTGAAAAAGACCCATATTCAAGAGTAGCTTGTGAAACAGTTGCTGGAAAAGGCCAAATTTTAGTTACAGGAGAAATTACTTCAAATGCAGAAGTAGATATTGAAAAAATAGTAAGAAACGCAATCAAAGAAGTTGGTTTTGATAACAGCGAAACAGATATAGATTATAGAACTTGTAAAGTTTTATTAAATATATCAAAACAATCAGCAGATATTGCGTTAGGAGTTGACAAGTCTTTAGAAAATAAAGAAGGAGCAAAAGAAGAATCAGAAGGTGCAGGAGACCAAGGAATGATGTTTGGATTTGCAACTGATGAAACAGAAGATTATATGCCAATGCCAATATATTTAGCACATAAATTAGCCAAAAGATTAACTCAAGTTAGAAAAGAAAAAATAATTGATTATATTAGACCAGATGGAAAAGTACAAGTTACAGTTGAATATGAGAAAGACAAGCCATCAAGAATTGATACCATTGTTGTATCAACACAACATAATAGTGATATAGATATGGATAAATTAAAATCAGATATTAAAGAATATGTAATAAAACCAATAGTACCAGCAGAATTGTTAGATGATGAAACAAAATATTACATAAATCCAACAGGAAGATTTGTTATTGGAGGACCTTTAGGAGATAGTGGATTAACAGGAAGAAAAATTATAGTAGACACATATGGTGGATATAGTCGTCATGGTGGAGGAGCATTTTCAGGAAAAGATCCAACTAAAGTTGATAGATCAGCAGCTTATATGGCAAGATTTATTGCTAAAAACATAGTTGCAAATGGATTAGCAAAAAAATGTGAAATACAACTTTCTTATGCAATAGGTATTGCTCAACCAATATCTATATATGTTGATACATTTGGAACAGGAACAATTCCAGATGGGGAAATTGTAAAGAAGATTAGAAAAACATTTAAACTTACACCAAGAGGTATTATAGAAAGTTTAGATTTAAGAAGGCCAATATATAAAAACACAACTAATTATGGTCATTTTGGAAAAAAAGATTTGCCATGGGAGCAATTAATAAAATTAAATTAAAAAAAGAAAATGAGCTTATGAAAATAGGCTCATTTTTTTGAATGAAACGCAACTTAATTGTAACATAGGAATTGTTGACTTTTAGGATTATTATATATATAATCTAATTGATAATACTGTACATAAGAGGTGATAAAGTGAAATATAAAAAAATAGTAGTAATTACAGTATTTGTAATGCTAATTTCATATTTAATAATGGCATTTATACCGGTAAGTTCAAATAAAGTTTATGCAGGTCAACTTCCAGCAGGAACTTTGAGTAGAGATATAGATGGGTTAGATGATAATTTATATCCTGGATATAAACAATTAATAAAAAATGTACAAGCTAAGCATGGAAATTATACATTTTTACTTTATTATACAGGAATGAATTGGAATGAAGTTTTAGCCACCGAATATCAAGGACATGGAAGAAGTCCACTAAATTTATTTCAAATAGGAACTAATTATAATGGAATGTGGATTTGTCCAATATGTGGAAATAAAGCTTATGATAATGGATCTTGGTGTTGTGCATCTTTAGATGCTTTAGCATATATGATGGATCCTAGAGCTTCAATAAATGAAGAAGATGTATTCCAATTTAAAGACTTAGAAGGTGGAGATGTTACATATAATGATATAGCTAGAGTTGTTTCAGGTTATGGTGCATATTTAAATAATGGTGAAGCAATTCAAGCAATTGTCGATGCAAGCAATCAATATAATATAAATGGATACTTCTTAGTAGCCAAAATAATAAATGAGCATGGAAGAAATGGTTCAACACTAAGTAATGGAAATGGATACAATGGAAATTATATAGGTTGTTATAATTATTTTAATATAGGTTCTACTGGTAACGGAAGTGCTAATATAATAAATAATGGGTTATCATATGCACAAAATCATGGTTGGACTTCAATTAGAGCATCAATATTAGGAGGCTCTGCGGTTGTAAAAGAAAGCTATATAACGAAATACAATCAAAATACATTATATTATCAAAAATTTAACGTATCTGGAAAATCACCACTTGCATCACATCAATATCAACAAAATATAATGGCAGCACAAAGCCAAGGTTCGAGTTTGAAAAAATATTATAGTAACTTAGGTGTAAATAATCATGTATTTATAATTCCTTTATATGAAAATATGCCTAGAGAAATATCAACAAGACCAAATCAAGGAAAAGCTAATACTATTTCTTATGAAAATGGTGTTATACAGAATATTTCTACTTCTTTAAAAGTTAGAGCATCAGCAAATGGTACAGCAATCGGAGCTTTAAATAATGGAGAAAATGTAAAAATATTACAAAGAGCAAATACTCAAATTGGTGGATATTTTTGGGATTTAATTGTTTCAGAAAAAAGTGGAACTTATGGATATGCAGCAAGAATTATTGGTGGAGATACTTGTATTGCTTCAAAAGGTTCAACAGGAACTTCAGGTGGTTCAGCATCAGATGTTCAGCCAGAGCCTGAAAAACCAAAACCTGAGCCAGAACCTGAAAAACCAAAGCCAGTTAAACCTGATAAAAATTTGGAAACGGATATAAAATTAGAAGAAGATATAATAAATATATTACCAGATATAAATTATGAAGATTTAAAAGAAAAATATAAAGAAGTTGTTGTTCAGAATTCTAAAGGAGAAGTAATTACATCAGGAGAATTAGGAACTGGATATAAAGTTACAATAGAAGAAAAAACATATCCAATCGTAAAAATGGGAGATGTTAACGGAGATACACGTATTACTGTTGCAGATGTAAGAATTATGCTTAATTCAATATCAAAGACTGGCGAAGAACTTAAAAATGAATACAAACAAGCAGCATGTCTAAATGGAAACAAAACATTTAATACAGGAGATGTAAGATACTTATTAAATCATATAAGTGGCTATGACTTTATAAGTCTATAAAATTTAAGGAGGAAAAAAATGAATTGTACTAATTGTGGAAAAGAAATTCCAGAAGGAGAAAACAAACTTTGTGACGAATGTCAAAACAAGCTTTTAGAAGAACTTTCAAAAGAAGATAAGGGAGCTGAAGTAGATTCTGTTAAGGAAGAAAAAAAGAAAAACAAAAAAGAAAAGAAAAATAAAAATAAAAAGGAAGACGTAAAAGAAGAAAAAACTGAAACTAAAGTAGAAGACAAAAAAGAAGAAAAATCTGAAACTAAAGCAGAAGATAAAAAAGAAGAAAAATCTAGTAAATTTAAATTGTCAAATGACAATTTAAAGGATAAGAAAAATGTCGTAATAGCTGGGGCTATAATTATTATTTTAGTTGCTTTAGGTCTTTTACTAGTATTAAAATATTTAGGAATTTTATCTTCAAATAATATAGGAAATTCTATTGGAAACATTAGAAATTATGGATATGCAACAACTGATGGCAGATGGATTTATTTCTTATCACCAAGTGAAGACACTGAAAAGGTAGGAATTTGTAAAGTTAAAAAGAATGGTGAAGATAAAAAAGAATTATTAATGGATGATTTTGATGTTCTTTCAATAAATGTATACAAAAATTATATATATTTTATAGGAATAGGTGGAGATATATATAGTAATGAAGATGAAGTAGATAACAAAATTTATAGAATGAAGAAAGATGGCTCAGATTTAGAAGTTATTAATGATAACGAATTTAATAATGAATGTTACGAAATATATGTTTTAAATAATTCAATTTACTATATTGGTACTGACGAAAACATATATAAGATGAAATTAGATGGAACAAAAAGAGAATTAGTAAGTGATAATGGAACAGGTTATATTGGAATTACAAATAAATATATAATATATAATGTTGAAAATGAAGCAGGAGACAATTATGTAACATATATTATGAATTTAGATGGAAAAAATGCAAGACCAATATTAGAAAATACAAGACTATATAGTGTAGATATTTCAGGAAACTATGTATACTATACAAATACTGAAAAACAAATATATAGAACAAAAATAGATTCAGGAGAAGCAGAATTAATTTTAGATGATACAGCATATAATCTAAATTTAAATGGAGATTATTTATATTTCTTAAATTATTTAGATGAAGCTAATGAAGATTACACTGTTGCTTTATTTAGAGTAAAATCTGATGGTACAGAAGAACAAGCTGAAAACATTAAAACATTATCATCATATTCTACATTTATTGATGTAGTTGGAAATTGGGTAATGTATATGGATAATGATGATACATCTGGATTTATAAATCTTGTTGATAAAAATGGCTCAGGAGAAGAAAAGAAAGTTTATGTGTTAGATTATTCATCATATTATGAAAATATTGATAATGTAGAAGAACCAGAACAACAAGGAACAGAAGTGGTACCTGAAAATACTACAGATACAAACACTGTAGCACCAGAAACTACTACAAATACAGTACCACAAGAAGCTACAAATACAGCTATACCAGATGCCAATACTGTTGCTAATCAAACAACTAATACAGCTAATTAGAAAATTAATAAAACCCACAGAAGATAAACTGTGGGTTTTTTATAAATAAAAACTTTTAATAGATAAAGAAAGGTAAATATATGGGACAGAAAAACACAATTAAAATAATATTACTAATACTATTTTTAATTTTATTAATAATTATAATAGCACTAATGGAAATATTTATTCACAATAGACCAACTGTATCAAACACAGTAGAGTCTAATGCTCTTATTGAAAATAGCAATAATTCTAATAATATTGTTGAAGATAGAAATAAAGTAGATGAAGCTTCTATCGATACTACTATAGAAGATGATGAAGAACTAGATGATATCGATAAAATTGCTAAAGACTTATTTGAAAAAGGAAGTTTTAAAATAAGAGAAACACATTATAGTGATTATTATGAATATAAAGTTGCTGAACCAGTAGTAGATAAAGAGATAAATGGTAATATGTATCGAAAAACTAATGTATTATATTCAGAAATAGAGAATAAATATGCTGAAATTTTTACAGGAGAAGCGCTAAAAGAAGTATTAAATATAAGATTTACTGAAATTGATGGCTATTTATATGTTATGTGGGGTGGTGCATCTGGATGGGGGGTTACCAATATAAAAGTTTCTAAAATATCTGAGGAAAATAATGAAATAAATTATCTAATAAAATATAATAATGTTAATGTAGCTGATATTGTTGAGTTAGAAGAACAATCTTGCAATATGACTATAAAATTAGTTGATGGAAATTATAGAATTTCTGCTACTGATTACTGTGGACTTCAAGAAAATTATTATAATAAATAAATTTATGGAGCTTATAGGCGGAATCGAACCGCCGACCTACAGGTTACGAATCTGTTGCTCTACCAACTGAGCTATATAAGCATGAGAATATTATATATATTAAAAATCAAAAAATCAAGAATTTTAATAAAGTATAGGAGAAAAAATGCATACAGAATTTGAAGTAAGAGTTTTAGATATAAATAAAGAAGAATTAATTAAAAAATTAGAAAAATTAGGAGCAATTAAAATTGCAGATTTTGAATATAAAAGACGAGTTTTTAATTTTAATCCACCAACAGATAATAAATGGATTAGATTAAGAACTGATGGAAATAAAACAACTTTAACAATAAAAAAACTAGAAAGTTTAGAAATAGATGGAACAAAAGAAATGGAAATAGAAGTATCAGATTTTGATGAAACTAATAATATTCTAGAAGAATTAGGATATAAAGCACATACCTATCAACAAAATAGAAGAACAAGATATATTTTAAATGATGTTGAACTTGATATAGATACATGGCCATATATTCCAACTTATCTTGAAATTGAAGGAAAAAATGAAAAAGCTGTTGAAGATATGATTAATCTTTTAGAAGTTGATAAATCAAAAGTTACTTCAATAGATGTACAAGGTGTATTTAAAGAATTCTATAAAATAGATATAAAAGAAGCACCAATTGTAAGTTTCGATTTACCTTTAGATAATAAATACTATTTATAAAAAAGGAGTATATATGGATAAATTAAAAAATGTAAATGTGGTATCTTTTATTATAGGAACATTATATGTAGTAATTCTTCGGAATTTGTTATTATATAATTTTTCATAAACATCATAAAAGAAATAAAATAGATATAGATGAACTTATATCACTAGTTGCAAGATTTTATACAAGAACAACAGTAACTATTATTTTCATAATAGCAGGTATATATTGTATTATAACAGCAAATGAATATCGAGAAGATAGAATAGAAGTAATTGGATATATAGTTTTTGGAATTGCAGTAGCAAGTATAGCAATAATAAATTATATATTTTATATTAAAGCTTCATTGATAGATCCTAATCAAGAAGAAAGAGAAAGTGTAAAAAAAGCAACAATAAGGATAGGGGAAATATTAGAATTCATAATATTTACAATTTTTATTTTGATGCCAATCTGGTGTATTCCTCATTTTATAAGTTTAGTTCCTGAAAGAAAAGAATTAATAAAGGAACTTATAATAGTTTTTGCAATTTCATTTGCATCAATATTTTTAATGTTTACACTGAATCCTTTAAACTTAAAAGAAAAATTAAAAAAACTTAATTCTAAAAAGTTAAAGTAAATCGTTATTTGTGTGAGTAAATTATTATACAATATTTAATTAATAGCATTATTTTTGAATAATATATTTTAGAATATTATATTTAATATAATTCATGAAAGTGTTTTATATTATTTTCTTATACACCTTGGTGTCGCAACTTGCTAGTTGTAA
>CAPOZU010000013.1:31991-61488 GCA_948676835.1 uncultured Clostridia bacterium | reverse complement strand
TCTTTATCGTTTTGATTATAATATTTATAATAATTTGATTTTGATATATTTAACACATCAAACAAATCCTTTAATTTATATTTGTCTTTAAATATATTTATAAAATTTATTTTTTCTCGTGTTGTTCCTTGAGAAAGGCTTGATATTTTTTTAATATTTCATATCTTTCTTTATAATTAATTTCATCATTTTTTATACGACCTCGTTTTTGTCTAATAATTTGATTATTTTTTCTGTATTTTCTAACCCACATTTCAACTGTATGCCAACTTGCAATATTATATTTATCTGCAATTGACTGATATGTACCCTGATGATTAATATACTCTCCAATTACTGTACCAATTAATTCATCTGAATAATCTTTTCTAAATTTTTGTCCTTTTTTTATTCCCATAAAAAATACACCTCCGTTTAAAGTATACCATAACTCTTTTTTATTATGGTCTACTAAACGGGGTGCATTTCATTATTTGCCTTTCTTTTATATTATTTTAATTATTAAACATTTTCTTTGATATATTCTACAACATCTCCTACAGTAACAACTTTTTCTGCATCTGCATCTGGGATTTCGATATCAAATTCTTCTTCTAAAGCCATTACTAATTCAACTATATCTAAAGAATCAGCTCCTAAATCATCTATAAAAGATGCTTCCATTGTTACTGAAGTTTCAGCTACACCAAGTTGTTCAACAATAATTTCTTTTATTTTTTCAAAAACTTCCTCAGTACTCATATATATTATACCTCCTTTTTAATATTCACAAAAATCATACTCTAGTTTTATTATATGTTATATAAATTGTCAAGTATTTTTTATTGTTTTTCAAATTCTTCCTTCATTTTTTCTACTGCACCACTTTTAACAAAGTTCTCTGCTTGTTTTAGAGTAAAGTAAAATAAGTATTCATCACTACTTCCATGAGCTTTAACAACTGGTTTTTTTACTCCTAAAAATAATGCTCCACCATATTCTTTATAATCCATTGTTTTAGCAAATTTTTTTATTGCTGGCAAGCAAGGTATTGCCCCTAAAGTTGTAAGTATATTTCTTTTTAAACTTTCTGTTAAATTCCTTTTTACAAGTTTTCCAAGCCCTTCAGTTGTTTTTAAAAAAACATTACCTGTAAACCCATCTGTAATAACACTATCAACTTCACCAGAAAAACAATCTCTTCCTTCTACATTTCCTATAAAGTTAATTCCATATTCTTTACTATGCTCCTTAAGTAAGTTATATGTTTCTTTTACTAAATCATTACCTTTTGTTTCTTCAGTTCCTATATTTAATAATCCAACTTTTGGATTTTTAATTCCAAAAGTATTCTTTAAATATATTGTAGACATTTGAGCAAATTGAACTAAGTTTAAAGGTTTGCAATTAGTATTTGCACCAGCATCCATAAGCATAAAACTCTTTTTATAAGCAGGAAGCATTGGAGCTATTGCAGGTCTATCAATTCCTTTTATTCTTCCAACAAGTAGTGTTGCTCCTGTTAATAAAGCACCAGAATTTCCTGCTGAAATAAATACATCTCCTTCACCTTCTTTTAGCATTTTGAATCCTACTACCATAGATGAATCTTTTTTATGTTTTATTGCAACAGTTGGAGTATCTTCCATTTCAATTGTTTCTGTAGTATGCTTAATTGTAATTTTACTTGTTATTTCAGAAATACTATCTTTACCATAAAATTCTTTTATTTTTGAATTTATTATTTCTTCATTTCCAATTAAAATAATTTCTGATTCTATTTCTTTTGCTGCTCTTACTGCTCCCTTGATTGCTGCATCTGGCGCATTATCTCCTCCCATTGCATCAAGTAATATCTTCACTATTTTATCCCCCTATCTACTGGACATTAATATTTTATTTGCTTTATTCAAAAAAATCAATACTTTTTTAATTATTTGACCACTAAGTCAGAATAATAATTAATTTTTTCTTAATATTTATATTTTATATGAAAAAATATGTATTGTAAATAGCTTATTAAACAAAAAAATAGACTTTCAAGAGAATTTCTTGAAAGCCTTTATTTTCTATATATTATTCAATAATATCAGAAACTACACCAGAACCAACTGTTCTACCACCTTCACGGATAGCGAATCTTAGTCCTTTTTCGATAGCGATTGGTGTAATTAATTCGATTGTCATTGAAACATTATCACCTGGCATAACCATTTCAACACCAGCTGGTAAATCGATAACACCTGTAACGTCTGTTGTTCTGAAATAGAATTGTGGTCTATATCCATTGAAGAATGGTGTATGTCTTCCACCTTCTTCTTTTGTTAGAACGTAAACTTCTGATTTGAATTTTGTATGTGGGTGAATTGATCCTGGTTTAGCGATAACTTGACCTCTTTCGATGTCTTTTCTATCGATACCTCTTAAAAGTACACCTATATTATCTCCTGCTTCAGCTTGATCTAATAATTTTCTGAACATTTCAACACCAGTAACAACTGTTTTTCTGCTTTCAGCTGATAATCCAACGATTTCAACTTCATCTTGCATTTTAACAATTCCTCTTTCAACTCTACCAGTAGCAACTGTTCCACGTCCTGTGATTGTGAATACGTCTTCAACAGGCATTAAGAAAGCTTGATCTGTTGGTCTTTCTGGAGTTGGGATGTATGAATCTACAGCTGCCATTAATTCTTTAATTGGAGCATAAACTTCATCATCTGGATTTGTAGATGTTGCTTCTAATACGTTTAATGAAGATCCTTTTATAATTGGAATATCATCTCCTGGGAAATCATATTTAGATAATAAATCTCTAACTTCCATTTCAACTAATTCTAATAATTCTGGATCGTCAACCATATCGCATTTATTTAAGTAAACAACGATATATTTAACTCCAACTTGTCTTGCTAAAAGAATGTGTTCTCTTGTTTGAGGCATTGGTCCATCAGCAGCTGAAACTACTAATATAGCACCATCCATTTGAGCAGCACCTGTAATCATGTTTTTAACATAGTCAGCGTGTCCTGGGCAGTCAACGTGTGCATAGTGTCTGTTTTCTGTTTCATATTCAACGTGAGCTGTATTGATTGTTATACCTCTTGCTTTTTCTTCTGGAGCTCCATCGATTTGATCGTAAGCTGTATATTGAGCTTTTCCTAATAATCCTAAATATTTAGTAATAGCTGCAGTTGTTGTTGTTTTACCATGGTCAACGTGTCCGATTGTACCAATGTTAACGTGTGGTTTTGTTCTTTCGAATTTAGCTTTAGCCATTTTTATAATCCTCCTTTAATTTTTGAGATTTTCTCTCATTATTTATTTTTAAAATTTAATGACTTAATTCATTCACCTGCATTTTACACTATAACTGTAAAAATTGCAAGCATTTTTATTTTTTACTCTTCAGATTTTGCTCTTGAAGAAACAATATTTTCTAATATTGATTTTGGAACTTCATCATAATGAGAAGGTTCCATAGAATAAGTTCCTCTACCTTGTGTTTTAGAACGTAAGTCTGTTGCATAACCAAACATTTCTGAAAGTGGGATAAATGCACGAATTTCTTGCATTCCGTCCATACCTTCCATACCTTCCATTCTACCACGTCTAGAGTTAACGTCTCCAATAACATCTCCCATATATTCTTCTGGAACAGTTATTTCAACTTTCATAATTGGTTCTAATATAACTGATTTTGCTTTTTTACATCCTTCTTTGAATGCCATAGATCCTGCAATCTTGAATGCCATTTCTGAAGAGTCAACATCATGGTAAGAACCATCAACTAAAGTAGCTTTGAAATCGATAACTGGATATCCAGCAAGTGTTCCGCTTTCAGCAGCTTCTCTAATTCCTTCTTCAACTGGTTTAATATATTCTTTTGGAACAACACCACCAACGATTTTGCTCTCAAATTGAATACCTGTTCCTGGTTCTAATGGTTCCATTTCTAACCAAACGTGACCATATTGTCCTCTACCACCAGATTGACGAATGAATTTACCTTCAACTCTAACGGCATTTCTAATTGTTTCTTTGTAAGCAACAGATGGCTTACCAACACTACATTCAACCTTGAATTCTCTTTTTAATCTATCAACGATGATATCTAAGTGTAATTCACCCATACCAGCAATGATAGTTTGACCTGTTTCATGGTTTGTATATGTTTTAAATGTAGGATCTTCTTCAGCAAGTTTTGAAAGTGCAATTCCCATTTTTTCTTGATTAGCTTTATCTTTTGGTTCGATAGCTATATCAATAACTGGTTCTGGGAATTCCATTGATTCAAGGATTATTGGATGATCAGGATCGCATAATGTGTTTCCTGTTGTAACATCTTTTAATCCAACTGCAGCTGCAATATCACCAGCATATACTTTATCAATATCTTCTCTGTGATTTGAGTGCATTTGAAGAATTCTACCAATTCTTTCTTTTTTATCTTTACTAGAATTTAAAACTGTTGATCCTGATTCTAATGTTCCTGAGTAAACTCTGAAGAAACATAATTTTCCTACGAATGGATCTGTAGCAATTTTAAATGCTAATGCAGCAAATGGTTCTGAATCTGAAGTTTTAGATGTAACTTCTTCTCCATCCATATTTTCTCCCTTGATATCTGCAATATCTAATGGAGATGGCATATAAGCAACTACAGCATCAAGTAATTCTTGAACACCTTTGTTTTTATATGAAGAACCACAAACAACTGGTACTATTTTATTAGCAATTGTTCCTGTTCTTAATCCTCTTTTGATTTCTTCCATAGAAAGTTCTTCACCTTCTAAGTATTTCATCATTAATTCTTCATCTTGTTCAGCAACTGACTCTATCATTTTTTCACGATATTCTTTTGCTAAATCTACCATATCAGCTGGTATATCAGTTTCTTCAACATCTTTTCCTAAATCGTCTTTATGAATAAAAGCTCTCATCTTTATTAAATCAACGATTCCTTGGAAATTATCTTCTGCTCCAATTGGTAATTGGATTGGAACAGCATTTGCTTTTAATCTATTTTTTAATTGATCAACACAAAGCATGAAGTTTGCACCAGTAATGTCCATTTTGTTTACATAAACCATTCTTGGTACACTATATTTATCTGCTTGTCTCCAAACAGTTTCTGTTTGTGGTTGAACACCACCTTTAGCTGCTAAAACTGTTACTGCACCATCTAATACTTTTAAAGATCTTTGAACTTCAACAGTAAAATCAACGTGTCCTGGAGTATCAATAATATTGATTCTATTATTATCCCAGAAACATGTTGTACAAGCAGAAGTAATTGTTATACCTCTTTCTTGTTCTTGTGCCATCCAGTCCATTGTTGCAGCACCTTCGTGAACTTCTCCTATTTTATGAGTCTTTCCTGTATAGAAAAGAATTCTTTCAGTAGTAGTAGTTTTTCCTGCATCAATGTGAGCCATTATTCCTATATTTCTTGTTCTTTCTAATGGATATGCTCTTCCTGCCACTATTTTTTCCTCCTATTTCAAATTCTACCATTTGTAGTGTGCAAAAGCCTTATTAGCTTCAGCCATTCTATGTGTATCTTCTTTCTTCTTGAATGCTCCACCATTTCCGTTAATAGCATCTATAATTTCACCAGCTAATTTCTCAGCCATTGTTTTTTCATGTCTTTTTCTACTATAAGCTACTAACCATCTTAAACCTAAAGTTTGTCTTCTTTCTGGTCTAATTTCTAATGGTACTTGGTATGTTGCTCCACCAACTCTTCTTGCTTTAACTTCAAGAACTGGCATTATGTTTTCTAATGCAGCTTCGAATACTTCTAATGGATCTTTTTGTTCTTTTTCTTTGATTATATCGAAAGCACCATAAACTATGTTTTGAGCAACTGATTTTTTACCATCTAACATTATATTGTTGATTAATTTTGTAACAACTTTACTATTATATAATGGATCTGGTAATACATCTCTTTTTGCTATATATCCTTTTCTTGGCACTATACTTCCCTCCTTTAATTTTTTACTCTGTAAAAAATCAATCAGCACTTCAACGATTACTTCGTAATCCTCGAAGCTGCGACATCTCAAAAGACATCATTAACTACTTTACAAAGCATTTTGTTTTTATTTGTTCTGCACATAATGCAGAAAGGTACTCTGAAAAGATTATTTCACTTTCCCGTAATAGTGCAAGATTTCTTATATATTCTATAAAAGAACAATGCACTATTATCAATTAATTTTTGTAGTTCATTCTATTTCTTTGGACGCTTAGCTCCATACTTAGATCTAGCTTGCATTCTATCTTTAACACCAGCTGTATCTAAAGTACCTCTAATGATGTGGTATCTAACACCTGGTAAGTCTTTTACTCTACCACCTCTTATAAGTACAACACTGTGTTCTTGTAAGTTATGTCCTACACCAGGGATATAAGATGTTACTTCATATCCATTTGAAAGTTTAACTCTGGCAACTTTTCTTAAAGCTGAGTTAGGCTTCTTAGGTGTAACAGTTTTAACTACTGTACATACACCTCTTTTTTGTGGAGCTCTATGATCAGTTTGAACTTTTTTTCTAGAGTTATAACCTTTTTGAAGAGCAGGAGCTGTTGATTTTGTTGTTGATGTTTGTCTACCTTTTCTTACTAATTGATTAATTGTTGGCATTCTTCTTTTTCACCTCATTTCTATAAATAAAATAATACGCCAAAGCATAGGTCTCCCTATACAAAAGCGTATCTATTTTATCATTTTTATAACTCGTTGTCAATACTTTCCGAACTTTATTTTTTCTTTATTCCGTAGGTTTTTTATGAGTTTTATTTTATCATTTTTAACATTACTTTTTTTATTATTTTTGGATTTGTAACTTCTTTTATAAATACTTTGCCATCAAGTTCTTTCTTTACTAAAACTTTAGGTTCAATATTTTTATCTACTGTACAACAAAAGTAAAAATCTATTCCTTCTTCATTTATAATATCTACAATTCTGTATTGTTTATTATCCTCTAAAGTTATTTTCCCACCAATTTCAAATTCTTTCATTTGTATCACCTATCATCTAATTCTTGTTCATTTTGAGAATGACTGCCATTTAGTCTTCTTTCTACTTCTGCCATATTAGCTTCTCTTTCTAATCTTTCAACTTCTTGTCTTTGTCTAAGTTCTTTTAAAGCAATTGGATCTCTTGCCCACTCTTTTTTTTCACTATCTAGTAACTCATATGCTAACTTTCTCAAATCTTCTTTTTTAGCATCTGAATAAGCAGCATATTCTTCTTCACCAAATGCTTCCTCAACAATTTCATCTAATAATTCTTGATCACCATCTAAATTGGTACCTATAATTGAATTTCTAAATCTACCTACACTGATTTTGGATTCTACAGCAGGTATTCTAAGAACTGCATCAAGTTGTTCTTCTCTTGTTAAATTTTCAAAATTGTATTCTGAATCATTTTTTATTAAATTCATATCTATGTTTGCAATATCGATCTGTTCTGGACTTGCTTCAGCAAGTGTAACTATTACAACTGGTTGTGGAGCATTATCTCGTATGTCTTTCATTATTCCATGATACATTGTTGCTGAACCAATTGTAAGACCTGTTAACGTAAGAGCAATTAATCCAACTTTAAATTTGGTCCAACCTTTTCTTACAGTTACATCATCTGTTGCATCTTCATATTGCTGAACTTCCTTATAATAGCATCTATCACTTCTAAATTTAGACGTTCTATATTCTTCTAGTTCTTGTTTTGTAAGATTATCATATTCATCTTCAATATAATCAAAAGCTCCTCTATTATATTTCATTTGCAACATAACTCTTCTTAATAAAGATCTTTTTTTAGGTTCTGTAAATCTATTATTAGGAATTGTTTTGGGTTTAGAAATCTTTTTACTTGATTTACGGTCATCTTTTCTAGAAGCATCTATAGTTTCTTTAGAATATTTTTTTATTTTTTCCTTGCTTTTAGCAAGATTTTTTCTCATTTTCTTTTTTTCTTCTCTTGCTTTTTGTTCTAATGTTTTTCTTTTTCTTTCTAATTGTTTTTGGCACATTCTTCTCATTTTAAGTCTTTTTTGATTTCTATTTGAATGTTCTTTCGTATAATCACTCATATTTATATTATACCTTTCAATACAGTATCAGTAAAAGGCTATTCTCATAGCCTTTTACTGATTTATATTTTATTAAACTCTACCGTCATCATCATCACGTTCAACTTTTTCTATAGCTGCTTGTACAATTGCTTCATCATATTTTACTTTCATTAAATCTATTTCTGTAGCTTCAATAACTGATGATTTAGCAGGAGCTGATTTAGCAAGTTCATCACGTTTGTCTTTTGCTTTGGCTAAGTCTACACTTTTTCCTGCTAATATAGTTTGTTTATCATCACTTTGTTTTACTAATTGTTCTCTTCTACTATATAATTCTTCTAAATCTTTTCTTTTTCCAATTTCTTCTTGAACAGAATCTGTTCTTGTTTCATCATATCTATCCATTACATCTAGTTTTGATTCAGGTATATCAAATATTGGTTCTTTTTTGAATTTATCAGCAATACGTTTGAAAAATCCTTTGATTCTATTAAATGGTTTTTTACTCATTTTGTTATCGCCTTTAAGTAAATCATATATTGTAACTCCTGGGAAAAGACCACTACCTTTTTCAAACCCACTAGCTTCTGTAAATTTATCCATTAATTTAAAGTAACCTTTATCTGGTTCTGCAAATAATTTATCAGCTTCTACTGAAGAATCTCCTTTTAGAATTTTTTCTTGTGCTTCATCTATTTTTACCAATGAACCTTCAACAGCTTCATATTCATCTATGGCTTTACCACCATTCATTGCTTCTTTATCTTTTAAAATTAATTTAAATTCTTGATTTCTTGTATGGAAATATGCTGGGTTGTTTAATATTTCTTTATCTCCTTCCATACCTCTTACATTTAAGTCTTCTAACAAATGATTATGCCAAGATTCCGTATCAAATCCAGTTAATGTTGATAATTCTTCTGATACTTTTTGATAGTTTGCGATAGCATCTTGTAATTGTTTTATAACTTTATCTCTATCCACATTTTCATCTTTACCTGGTTCTTCACATTTTCCTGTTAGTTTGCAAGCTTGGAAAGCCTCTCTAACAGCTAAATCTGCTTTTTCAAATTCTTCATATTTGCTTTTTACTTCTGGTTTTTCTAATAATTCATCAGCAATATCTTCTGGAATAATATGCTCATCTCTAAGAGCTTTTTGAGCTTCTTGAAAATCTTTATATTCTTCTGATGGTTCCCCAAGTTCATCTTCTTTTTCTTTGATTTGCTTATTTATATCTATAACTTGTGCTTCAATATCTTTCATTTCTGTGTCTAATGTTCCAATTTCTTGTTCTAAATTATCAATTTCTTGTTGATTTGCTTCCATTTCAGGAGTAGCAACTGGATTTCCAACTACTTTTTTAGATTCTATACGTTCTAAAGATTTGTCTCTAGATTCTGCAAGTTTTGTAACTTCTGCTTCTGCTTCACTAATTGTTTTTTCTATACTTGGAAGAGAAAGTTCATCTATTTTTCCAGATTCTAAAGCAGACATTATAACTCTAATATCTTTTTTGTCTATAGTAACACCAAATTTTGAATTTATTGCATTTGTTAATTTTTCTTTTGCTTTTATAAGTGTTGCCTGATATGCTTTTATATCTTTTGATGGATCATAAGTAGCTTCATCAAATTCTTCCTGAGCTTTCTGTAGTTTCTCTGCTAATTTTTTTAATCCATTTTTTGAATCATCTTTTAATCCAGTCATTATACCATCTTTAGCTTTTTTGTATATATCTATTTTTGCATTTTTTGCATCAATTTCTTCACCAAATTTAATTTTTATTGCTTTTTGCATTTCAGCATTAATTGTAGGATCTTGAACTAAAATATCACAAATCTCATCTATTTGTTTTTGGCACTCAGCAACTTTTGCTTCTCTTTTAGAATAATCAGAATCGGGCTTTTCAATTTCTGCTTTTTCAGCAACTTTTTTATCAATTTCTGCTTGTTGGGCTGAAATTGTTTTTTCAGCAGCATTTTTTCTTTGTTTATATGCAGCTACAGCACCCATCATCACTTTATCTGTGCTCTTAGCATGTTTTTTTATAAATTCTTCAGCTGTTTCCAAATCTTTTTTAGAAGAATCTACTAAATCTTGTAAATCAAGAATTTCTGAATCAAGTCTAGCTAAAGTATCAACATCTGCTTGATTTTCTTTAACTAAATTTACAATTTCTGTTTGTAAATCAGGTACCTTTTTTCTAATCTCTGATAAAGTCATTTTTCCCATACTTTTAATTTTATAATAAGTATTTTGATTACTTATTATATCCTCCTTTTTTTATTTTTCTTCTTTTTTCTCTTTTTTTACTTCAATTTCAGCTTGTAGTTTCGCAACATCAACTGTCATTTGAGCTAATTTATCAATAAGTTCTAGTCCTTCTTTACTTAATTTTCTTCCCATACTAGTTCTCCTTCCTAATCTTTAGTGTATATTATAATGTCATATTATTTCTATTTTTTAATTGTTGATAAACTTTCAACTGTTATCATTTTAGCACAAATACTAGTTTTTTTCAATAGTTCTACATAACTTTTTACGTTTTGTATTGCTTTTTGCATTACATTTTAATTTTCTTTATTTTCTCTAAACTTATTTCTGCTAATTTAGAATATTTAAGTTTCTTATCTTTTATTTTTTCTTCAAGTTGTGGCAATATACCAAAGTTTGCATTCATTGGTTGAAATTTATTATTTTCAGTAGAAACATAATTGGCTAAAGCTCCAATTACAGTTTCTATAGGCATCTCGATTTCTTCTATTCCTAACATCCTATTTGCAACATTAACACCTACCATAAATCCAGAAGAAATCGATTCAACATATCCTTCAACTCCTGTTATTTGCCCTGCAAAATATATATTACTATTACTTTTTAATTTATATGTATTATCTAATAAAACTGTAGAATTTATATATGTATTTCTATGCATAACTCCATATTTAACAAATGATGCATTTTCCATACCTGGTATCATAGAAAACACTCTTTTTTGTTCACCATATTTTAAATTAGTTTGAAATCCGACTATATTATACAAATTTCCTTCTTGATTGTCTTGTCTTAATTGAACTAATGCATATGGTCTTCTTCCTGTTCTTCTATCTGTAAATCCAACTGGTTTCAATGGTCCATATCTTAATGTATCTACTCCTCTTTTGGCCATAATTTCTACAGGCATACAGCCTTCAAAAATTTCTCTTTTTTCAAAATCATGTAAAGTAACAACTTCTGCATTTACAAGTTCATTTACAAATGTTTCATATTCTTCTTTATTCATAGGAAGATTAATATAACTTGCTTCTTGATTTTCTATTCTTTTTAACCATATGTAATAATCTTCTTCTTTTTCACGTTCTTGTTCATATCTATTTCCAAAAAACGCAATATCCATATTTATTGAATCTTTTTCAATAATTGGAGCTGCTGCATCATAAAAGAATAACCCTTCATTCCCTGTTAATTTTATAATTTCTTTAGATAAATCTTCTGATGTAAGCGGACCTGTTGCAATAACTACAATTTTATCTTTAGGAATTTCCTTTATTTCTTCTCTAATAACTTCTATATATTCATTTTCTTCTACTAGTTTTGTTACTTCTTCTGCAAACTTTTCTCTATCAACAGCTAAAGCTTGTCCTGCTGGAACACTAACTTTATCTGCAATAGGAATTAGCTCACTTCCTAATATTCTTAATTCTTCTTTTAAAAGACCGCATGCATTTGTTAGTAAATTAGATTTAAATGAATTACTACAAACAACTTCTGCTAAATTTTCATTTGAATGTGCTTCTGAAAACTTTACAGGCTTCATTTCATAAAGCTTTACTTTTATTTTTCTTTTTGCAATCTGCAAGGCTGCTTCAGTTCCTGCCAAGCCTCCACCTATTATAATAACTTCATCCATATTACAATCTCCTTAACGATCTTCCATAGGTTCTACTGTTTCTTTTGTAGAATTACTTTGTAATTTACCAGTGCCACTTTGAGATTGATTGACAACTTTTGAGTAATCAACAGAAACTTTAGGTATCCAACTATCCTCTGTATTTTCTTTTTCGTCTACATATTGTTCTGGACTTTCACTTATACTTTCTTTACCATTTTCTTGATTATCTTCTTTTGCTTTAAATAATATTTCTTTTACTTTATTTACTATTTTTCTAAAAAAACCATCTTTTACTGGAACCAGTAATTGATTTTCATCTTCTCTTTCTGGTTCTACACCTATTTCTTCCACCTCTAAATTGCTCTGTGTTTTTCCTTTTTCATTTGATTTTAGTGATTCATTAGAGATTTCTATCTCATCTACCTCTAATGTGCCTTTATCATTCTTAGGTATACTTTGTTTTTCACTCTCATAATTCTGATTACCAAATCTGCTTTTTTCTTTACTTTCTCTTTCTTCTCTTGCTATTCTAATCGCACTAACTCTTCTACTAATTTGTGGTTTTTGAGGAGAAATAAGATTTCTTTCTTCTATCAATCTTTTTTGTTTTTCAATGAATTGAAATTTAGCTTTTGGATTCTCTCCTTCAGGTTTAACAAAATCTTCATCTTGTAATTTTTCATATTCATCTAATTTATCTGCTACATACATACTCTTATTTGAAGAACAATATTCTTTTAATTCTTTATAAGTTGTAAATTTATGTATAGAATATTTATTATATTCTTCTAATATCCTTTTTTTATTAATCATTGCAGTATATCTAATATAATTGTCATCTTCTGATCTTACAGATTCAACATTAATAAATTTATCCTCTCCATCATTTAAAATTTCAAGACTTCTTTTTGCAAATTTTGCTATTACTCTATCATCATCTTTTTTATAATCTAATGCTGCAATCACATTTTTTAGATATCTCTTTTTCTCTTTATCACTTAAGTTTTCATAATCTTCACGATTCGTTATAGATACTGAATTTTTCATAAATGTGGTTATTAATTTTGATTTAACTTTATATTCTTGATACATTTCAAGTGAAGCTTTATTTTGGTCTAATAATTCTCTTTTTCCTGTTTCATCCTGAATTGTAATATTTGATTCAATCCCTGGATGCTGCTTATTAAATTCTTCCAATCTCATATTTATTAATTGTAATCTATCTTTTTCTAATTCTGTTAAATTCTCTTTTCCTTCTAAATCAGATTTAATTTGATGCAAAGCAGAATATCTTAATTCCAAATATTTTTCCTTACTAGAAAGCCAACAATTTATCGTAGAATTTTCATACATTTTAATTATTTTTTTTCTGTCAGTTTCAGTAAGTTCCATGGCAGATCCAGTAAAAAATTTTTCTTCCAGTGATTTATCATTTAAATTAATATCTATTTCTTCTACACTTCTCCTAAATAAATCACTTATAAATTCATCTGCAATTTTTTCTCTGTTATGGCTTCCCAATTTAGAGATTAACCCTTTGCTAACAACCCTTTTTGTAATAATGTCCACATCATATATATTTTCTCTTTTAGCTTTTTCTAATGTTTCTCTAGTAATATTTTTTATATTAAATAGAGAAGTTGATTTTAAAGCATTATTTAAAACTTCCTCAGTAAGTTCTTCTTTCTGATTTATTGGTAAATATTTTTTTAATTTTTCCCTTTCTTTTTCATTATTTAACACATTTCTTATATCTTTATTACCATTTTCGTCTTTAAAATCTAAGTCTGGGCATAATTTTTCTAACATAGCAATAAGTTCTGGATGATCAGTTAATCCAAAAGACTCTTCTTTCATACCGTTAATGATATATAAAACTGCTTGCTTTCTATCGGCACTTGAGTTACCAATACCATCTTTTTTTAAACTATTCACCGTAGAAAGTGCAACCAACAAGTTTGCTTCATTTTCATACCCATTTATCATAGTTATATACTTTTCCGGTATTTTAGTATCATCTTTTATCATTTCAACATAATCATCTTTTAAGTTTGGATGTTTTTTTACATATTCATGAGCTTTTTCTTTTAATACATCTTTAGCAAAATAATCTGCATATTTAATATCTTTTACTAATTGTATTAATTGTATTAAGTCATAATCAAAATTTGTACTTAAATTAACTTGTGTTTGATTAAGTATTTCTTTTAGCTCTTGACTAATGATAAGTTCTTCATGATTTTTAATAGCACTATCAACTATTTCATTTGTTGAGTTAGTAGCTTTAGAATTAAGTTCATCTATATCTTTACCATAATCATTTACTTTTTTACCATTTGCAATTGATTGTTCTGTAAATGTATAATATTCTGTTTTATCAGTTACAGATTTAGTTTCTTTATTTATTTTCAAATTCTCATTTATTTCTTTTCCATGTGCACTATTAGATATATATCCATCTTCATTAAGTTGATATATTTTTTCAGCAAACACTTTAGGATCATCATTAAGTTTTGATTTTACAATATCATTTAATTGTTTGAAATTTAAATTTGAAACTCCTATTCCAAGTTCTTTACTTACAAGATCATATAATGGTTGAGCTGCTTTTTCTAACAAAAAATCATCCAAAACAACAGCTCCTTTTGAAAATTCATACCCCATGTTTTGCTCATATGCAGTTACTAAGGCTTCTAAAGAAACATTCTTTGAAATTTTAGAACAAATAGTAATTCTTGTACCATGTGTAGAATTTTTTATAAGCTCCTTCAATTGTTCGCGATAATTTACTTTTGTATCCTTATTAACAAATTTATCTAATTCTTGATTTATTATTGGTTCTTTTGTTTCTTCCATATATTATCCTTTATAAAAATCATTTTATTAATTCATTATAAATTATAATTATTAGTATTTTTTTTTACAATTACAAAAATATTACTTTTTTTTCCAGTTTTAGAAAGCTATATTTCCCTAGATAATTAACTCTTGCATGTTTTTTGTTATGCGCTTTGCAAAATACTTAAAATTTTCTCAAAAACAAAAAAGGACTTAAAATATTTTAAGTCCTTTTTTCTTTATTTTTTTGTTGCAGTTTTCTTTTTTGTTTTTCTTTTTGTTGTAGATTTTTTAGTAGCTTTTTTCTTTGAATTCTCTTTTTCGAACAATTCCATATCTGTTTCATTTGAAGGAACAAATTTTTCCCCAACTTTTGGTTTGTTCCAAGAAATATAATAACAACCTTGGCCTACTCCTGAATTATTTTCACATATATAGTAATTACGTCTTTTCTTTGTTTTTCTTACTTGTACAACTCCACCACATACAGGACATGGTACATCTACAGTTTCTATAATAGGTTTAGCATTTTGGCATTCTGGATATCCAGGGCATGCCAAGAATTTTCCAAATCTTCCATATTTATAAACCATCATTCTACCACATTTCTCACATGGTACATCTGATTCTTCGTATTGAAGAGTAACATGTTCCAATTCTTTCTCTACTTTATCCACAATTACTTCAAAAGGTGTGTAAAATTCCTTAATTACATTTTTCCATCTTTCATTACCTTCTGCTACTTTATCAAATTCTTCTTCCATTTTTGCTGTAAATTCAACATTTATTACATCTCCAAAGTTTTCTATAAGAAGTTTATTTACAATTCTTCCTAATTCTGTAGGAACAAGTTGTTTTTGAATCTTTTCAATATATCTTCTAGTTAATATTGTTGTAATTGTTGGTGCATATGTACTTGGTCTACCTATTCCTTTTTCTTCTAAAGTTTTTACTAAACTTGCTTCTGTATATCTTGGTGGTGGTTCTGTAAAGCTTTGTTTTGAATCTAATTTTTCTTTTTTTACTTCTTCACCAACAGTAAGTTCTGGTATTTTTTCAAACTCTTCTTTTTCTTCGTTTTCAACATATAATGTCATATAACCTTTAAACTTCATTGTTTGTCCATTTGCTTTGAAGTTATATCCATTACCATCTATTGAAACAGAAACAGTATCATATACTGCAGCTGACATTTGACTTGCCATAAATCTATTATAAATTAATCTATATAATTTATATTGATCTGAAGTTAAACTATTTTTTATAGATTCTGGTGTTAGCTCAATATGTGATGGTCTGATTGCCTCATGAGCATCTTGTGCTTCTGATTTTGTCTTATAAAATCTATTTTCATAATAGCTTTCACCATATGTTTTAACTATATGTTCTTTAGCAGCAGCTCTTGCTTCATTAGAAATTCTAGTTGAATCTGTTCTCATGTAAGTTATTAAACCTGTTACACCATAATCTGGAAGTTTAATTCCTTCATATAGTCCTTGTGCAACAGACATTGTTTTTTTAATTGCAAAATTTAATTTTCTAGAAGCATCTTGTTGAAGTGTACTTGTTGTAAATGGTGGTGCTGGATTTCTCTTTCTCTCACCTTTTTTTATATCAGTAACTTTATATTTTGCATTTTCTAAGTCTGCTAATATTTTATCAACTTCCTCTTTTGAATGAAGTTCTATTTTTTCTCCATTTTTACCAATAAATTTACAATCAAATGGTGTTTTAGTTTTTTTATCTGAAACACTCAAATTTATATTCCAATATTCTTCTGGTACAAAGCTTTCAATTTCTCCTTCTCTATCTACAATTAGTTTAACAGCAACGGATTGAACTCTACCTGCTGATAAACCTCTTTTTACTTTTTTCCATAGTACTGGACTAATTTTATAACCAACTATTCTATCTAATACACGTCTTGCCTGTTGTGCATCTGTTAGATTTAAATCAATTTTTCTAGGATTATTTATTCCGTTTTTTACAGCTTCTTTAGTTATCTCATTAAATGTAACTCTACAAATACTATTTGCATCAATACCTAATATATATGCTAAATGCCAAGCAATAGCCTCTCCCTCACGGTCAGGGTCAGTTGCAAGATAAACTTTTTTAGCTTCTTTGGCATCTTTTTTTAATGAATTAATTAAACTTGCTTTTCCACGGATATTTATATATTGTGGTTCAAAGTTATTTTCTATATCTATTCCCATTTTAGATTTTGGCAAATCTCTAATGTGTCCCATAGATGCTACTACTTTGCTTTTTCCACCTAAAAACTTTTTAATTGTGTTAGCTTTTGCTGGTGATTCCACAATTACTAATTTGTCTATCATTTAATTTCTCCCTTTTTATTCTCGAGTTTATACTTATGTATTGTAATGCAATACATAAAATTTGGCAAGTACTTTTTATTTATTTTATAAGCTTGGTTCATCATCTTCTTGTGATTTAGGAGCTTGTACATCTGTTATCAAACTTACTCCAACTTCTTTAGGTAAATTCGATATATTAACTTCTTCTGCTGTTAAAAAAGAACTTGATTTTTCTTTTGATGTGGTTCCTCTTTCATCTAATGTTTGATTTATTCTTTCTTGTAACATCATAACTTTTTCGTTAAATTTATTTATACTTGCATTTTCAGGATCACTTACAAATTCTTTTAAAAACTCTTGTGCAACAGCAGGACTCAAAGTTACCAATTCTTCGACGTCTTCTTTAAATGACTTTTCATCTTTATTAAATGCATTCTTTAACTTTTCTTTTTCAACTTGTTTTATACTACTTTGTAAAAACATTATTTTCGTTTGAAAATTTGAAGTTGAGCTAATTTCGTCATTTTCTAATGATTGTTTTAAAAATTCTTGTGCCGCCATTGGATTTTCATAAATTAATTCATACATAGCATTATCAAAATCTTTCCCATTTTTTGAAAATGCTGTTTGAAATTTTTCTTCAACAGATTCTTCTTTTTGTTCTTTCATCATTTTAATTAATTCATCTATTTCATCTTGTGTCATGTTTCGTCCACTAGTTCGTGATTCTTTAATTTTGTTTTGTTCTGTTTTACTTATAATTTCTTGTTCTCTATCATATTTATTTTTAAATTTAATTTCATCAATTTGTCTTGATTTAGCTTCTGCTTGTTGAATTCTGGATCCTATCGCAACATCATCTAACTTTACAAAGTATTTATCTGGTAAACTTTCATATGATTTAAGCTTTCCTATAGTATACTTGCTCATTTCTCTAAAGTATGTATCCTTATTATATAATATATCTGAATTTTCTCTGCTAACTATATCATACTCAATACATTTTTGCATAAAAAGTTCCATATCTAAATTTGGGTTATTATTTTCATCATAAGTGATTAATGGATTATCTTTACTTGATATAATTTCCATTCTTCTAAGTGCAATTTTTTTATTTAATGTATTATTATCTGCTAGTCCAAACAATGTATCTCTAAAATACTTCGTTTTTGCTTTTTTAGATAATTTATTATAATCATCCAAATCTTTTATTTTTTCTGCATCTTCTATATAATTACTTAATATGTCACCTTTAACTTTAGCTTTTTTAAAAAGTTTTATTTCATCAAAATACTCTTTCTTTAGCTTTCCGTCTTTAAAATATTTGTCTTTTTCGAAATCTATATGATTGTTTTCAAATTCTTCCAACTCTTCTTCTGTTTCTTTAAGTTGTTCTCTAGTTCTATCTGTATCATCTTTGTCTAACAGTTCTTCTAATCTTTCTTTCTCACTAATTAAAGATAAAAATTCGTATTCTACAACTTTATCTTTATTATCAATCCAAGATGCAACTTTACAGGTACTACTTAATCTTCTAACACTTCTTTCACTGGCTTCTGAAAATTCTATCTTTGAATTTTTAAAATATATCTGCATTGGAGTTTTATTAATATCATCTATTTTCAACTGTTCATTATTTTTTAAAAAATAACTTTTCATTTCTTGATTTGTAATTTTTCCATCTTTTTGAATTTCAATCATTCTTACTATATCAATTATGGCAAATTGATCTTTAGATTGTAATCCTAAATTCATTACTTCATCTTTCGGAATTCCTAATATTTCTCCTATTGTTTCAAAATCGTCTAAACTAGTTATTTGAGGATATATTTTTTGGACAGAAGATAATATTTCATCAAGATATTCAGATGTCATACCAACATCCATTATTGATAATGCTCTTGTAAGGATGCCTTTTTTAGTTTCTTCAGGAAGATTAAATAATTCATTTTCCGTTGATCTATTGATTTTTGACATAATATTTGAGAAAGATTTTTTAATTAAACTATTCTTGTATAATTCCAACTCATTAATATCAATACCATTTTTAACAATCCCCAAAAATTTCTCTTGATATTCTGGGTATCTCTTCATAAAATTATCTAATTCTTTTTTACTTCTCTCTGGATGTTTCTGAGATTCATTAAATAAAATAGCAAATCCCATCTCTACCGCATCTTTGCTTAGTATATTTTCTTCTGCTTCATTATATTCTTCCATTATATCTTCTGGAAGTTCAACTTCAAAATTATCTTCCCCAAAAGCTTCATTAATAAAATCATTATCGTTTGCAGAATCATATAAATCAGAAAATGGATCTTCGAAATTTTTTTCATACATCACTGTCACTATATTATCATATGTTTTTTCAGTTTCTTCTTGCATAGTTTCAAATAAAAGAGATTTATCCGTATTATTTTCTTCTGCAACATATTCTCCTTCATCAATTCCATACTTTATTCTTTGTTCTTTACTTTTTTCCTCATTTAAATTTCCTGTTTCTAAATTTATAACATACCCATTTGGGGCTTCGCTTATAATTTGAGCAACAATTCTGTATGCTTGCTCTAAATATTCTAATGCTTTATCTATATTCGAAACGTTTCCACCAGATATCTCATTATACTTATCAACTACTTGTTCTATACTTCCACCATATTCTGTTAATTTATTTATTTTTCCTATAGTTGAAGTTTTACTACTACTTTTATATTCTTCTATTATATCGTATATGTCTTTAACTTGTTTTTTTTCATCTACTACTAAATTGCTATTATCTTTATGTTTGACTTGTTCATTTAATTTGTCTTTTTTTTCATCTTCACTCATAGTTTATCTCCTATTATTATAATAGTTTTATCTAGCTTAGTAATTGTTTAATTTCACTATAAATTTTATCTTCTACATTGCTTGGCGCAATTGAATTTGCAACCTTTCCCATTTCTTCTAATTCTTGTTTGTCTTCAATAATACTATCTATTTCCTCAGATAAATTATTTCCATTTACATCTTTATTTAAAATAATTTTTGCAGCGCCTATCTTCTTTAATACTAAAGCGTTATCTTCTTGCCTATTTGCTGACATTGATGGAAGTGGAATAAATACTGCTGGTTTTCCAACTATGCTGATTTCTGTTATTGTCATTGCTCCACTTCTGCAAACTAGTAAATCTGCAATGTTTATTAACTCTTCCATATTATAAATATATGGAACTGCTTTTACATTTTTTATATTATTGATATTTATATTGTTTTTTTCAAATTCTTCTTTAACAATATCAAATTGTTTTGTTCCTGTTGCCCAAATAATTTGATATTTTTCGTTTTTATGATTTCTAACCAATTCTGTTACAGCTTCATTAATTCTTTGAGCTCCTTGACTTCCTCCAAAAACTAATACTATTGGTAAATCATTTTTTATACTCAATTCTTCTAATATTTTCTTCTTTTTTTCGTTAGATATATTTAACTTTTGAATTTTAGTAGGAGTTCCTGTTACGACAACATTTTTACATCCTTCTAATCTATATTTTGTATCTTCAAATCCAACTAATATTTTATCAACTTTTTTAGAAAACATTTTTACTGCTTTTCCAGGATATGCATTACTTTCATGAAGAATAGTTGGTATTTTTCTTTTTACAGCAACATTAAATACAGGTCCACATATATATCCACCTGTGCCAAGAACTAAATCAGGTTTAAATTCATCAAAAATTTTTTCTACATCTTTTCTACTTCTTATTGTTGAGATTATATGTTTCAAATTTTGAATCGAAAGTTCCTTTTTTAATCCATAAGCATCTATTGTTTTTAATTTATATCCGGCTCTTGGAACTAAATCATTTTCAAGTCCTCTATTAGTTCCTATAAATATAATTTCAGACTTCTTATCTTTTTCTTTTATTTTATTAGCTATTGCAATTCCAGGATTTATGTGTCCTCCTGTTCCTGCTGCTGAAATTATAACTCTCATTTATTTTAAGTCCTTTCTTATCAATTTTAGTTTGAATTTGTTTTGCTATTTCTTGAAACACTTAGCAGTAATCCAATTGCCATTAGATTTGCAATCATAGCAGATCCACCATAACTAAAAAATGGTAATGGCATTCCAGTTACTGGTATTGTATTTGTAACAACAGCAAGGTTTATAACTGCTTGAAGCCCAATCATTGTTGTTACACCAATAGCAATTAAACTTCCAAAAATATCTTGTGCTTTCATTGCTATAACAACGCCTCTCCATATAAATAGCATGAATAATAATATTACTAAAACACTTCCAAAAAATCCTAATTCTTCTGCTAAAACAGCAAAAATAAAATCGTTTTGTGGTTCTGGTAAATACAAATATTTTTGTTTACTATTTCCAAGACCAAGTCCAAACATTCCACCAGAACCAATCGCAAATAAACTTTGATTTATTTGCCAACCTTTTCCGATGAAATCAGCTTCTGGATTAAGCCATGTTTGAATTCTATCAAATCTGAAATCTGCTCCTTCTGATGAAGATGATGATATCATTAAATAAACTGCAAGAGCAATTCCTCCAATTCCTCCAGCTCCTATAAAATATGTAAGTCTTGTTCCAACAACAAACATCTGTATACATACTATTGCTGCTATTATAAAAGTAGCACTAAAATGGTTTTGCAATATTAATATTGTAAATGCAATTGGAGCAAGCAAAATTATTGGAGTTAAAAAACCTGAGAATATACTTTTTATTTTTCCATTTTCTTTTGCATCACTTAATATACCTGCAAATACTACCAATAAAGATACTTTCGCAAATTCTGATGGTTGAAATGAAAATCCTAAAATTTTTATCCATCTCTTACCACCACCTTCTTCAAGACCTGTAAGACCAACAGCCACTAAGATTCCTACTGTAATGAAATATATTAACCACCTAAGACTTTTTACTTTTAAAATTCTATAATCCATTTTTGATAATATAATCATACAAATTAGTCCTAAAGCAGCAAACATACTTTGTCTTTTAAAGTACTCATAACTACTATCTCCTTCTGATAAGGATTTAGGAGCACTTGCTGAAAGAAGCACAATTAAACCAACAGATAACAATAATAATGTTATTATTACTATTGAATAATCAAATTTTCCATTCAGTAGTAAACCAAACTTTTTCTGTTTTTTAGCCATCTTTCGTTATCATTCCTTCCTAAATTTTAAGTCTTTTTTCTAATTGTAATTTTATTAAATAATAATAACTGCTATAGTTGAAGCTATTAGAGTAACTAATGAAAATATTGCAACAACTTTATTTTCTCTCCATCCACTTAATTCAAAATGATGGTGTAATGGAGCCATTCTAAATAATCTTTTTCCAGTTCTTCTAAAATAAATTACTTGCATGATATCTGATAATGTTTCTAATATTGGAATTATTGCAATTATTAACAAGATTAATGGTAATTTCATATAAATTGTCATACTTGCAATTACTCCACCTAATAATAATGATCCTGTATCTCCCATCATTACTTTTGCTCTATAAAAATTATATATTAAAAATCCAGCACAACATCCTACAACTATACTTCCAAATATTGATATGCTTTCATATCCTAATTTTATTGCAATTATTGATATTGCTGTTACCATTATTGCTGTTACACTTCCTGCTAATCCATCTACTCCATCTGTTAAATTAACTGCATTTGTAGCTGATAACATAACAAGAATTGTAAAAGGAATAAATATCCAAATTGGTAACATTAAATTATAGTTTATTATAGGAACTATTATATCAGTTCCTATTCCTATATAATTAGTTAAGAAAAGTGTATAGCTAGTGGCAATTACTAGTAGTCCTAGCATTTTTAACTTAGGACTTAAACCATCTGTATTTTTTAAAACTACTTTTTTAAAATCATCTATAAAACCTACAATTCCGAATCCTATACTAGTTAAAGCAATAGCAAGAATTGGAGTTATTTTTTCTAAATCATGAGTTATAAGACAATATATTCCAACAATTAAAATAATTGAAATCATCATCATAATTCCACCCATTGTAGGAGTTCCTTGCTTTTTTAGATGGGCTCTAGGCCCATCACTTCTTTCGCTTTGACCTACTTTAAGTTTCTTTAAAATAGGAATAATAATTTTACCTAAAAATGCAGTTAAAATAAATGCTAGTAGTAAATAAACTATTTGTATAATCATTAATTCTTCTCTCCTAATATCTCTTTAACAATTTCTCTTTCATCAAAAGGATATTTTTTTCCATTGATTTCTTGTGTTGTTTCATGTCCTTTTCCTGCTAAAATAAGTAAGTCTCTTTTATTTGTAAGCTTTATTGCTACTTTTATAGCTTCTTTTCTATCAACAACAACTTCATATTTTCCTTTTGTTTTTGAAATTCCCTCTTCAATTTCGCTAATTATATCTTCTGGTTTTTCTGTTCTAGGATTATCTGTAGTAACAACAGTATAATCAGCCAATCTTCCAGCAACTTCACCCATACGAGGTCTCTTCTCTTTATCTCTATCCCCACCACATCCAAATAAGCATATAACTTTTCCTGGTGTATATGTTTTGGCTGCTTGTAAAATATTTTCTAAACTTTCTGCTGTATGAGCATAATCAATCATAATAGCAAGTTCTTTTTTATTTGGAACTAATTCATTTCTTCCTGGAACTACGATTTCCTCTAATCCTTCTTTTATTTTTTCTACATCAATTCCTCCAATTGCATTAACTAAAGAAATTGCAGCTAGTGCATTATACACACTATATCTTCCTGGAATGTTTACTTTTATTCTTTCATTCCTCATGCCAATTTTTACTTTAAAATCAACACTTGTATTAGTTATAGTAATATCCTTTGCAAGTAAATCTGCTTTATTATCTACTGCATAAGTGCTTATATTGCAATTTGGAGCACCTTTTATTATTTTATTACATTTAAAATCATCACTATTTACAAATCCTCTTGGTGCCATTGTAAAAAGTTTTAGTTTAGATTCAAAATATTCATTCATATCACTATGTTCTTTTAAACTGATATGATCTTTATAAAGATTTGTAAAAATAGCATAATCAAAATAGCATCCATCTACTCTATTTAGTTTCAAACTTTGAGAAGATACTTCCATTACAACATAATCACATTTAGATTTTGCCATTTTATAAAATAATCCTTGTAATTCTAAGCTTTCAGGAGTTGTTCTATTACTGTATCCTAAACAATCATCTCCTATGTAATTTGCAACAGTTCCTATTAATCCTACTTTATATCCTGCTTTTTCTAAAATTGATTTTATCATATATGTTGTAGTTGTTTTTCCTTTTGTACCTGTAACACCAATTAATTTAAAATATTTTGAAGGATTTCCAAAATAGTTACAAGATATTTTAGCTAATGCTTTTCTACTATCATCTATAATTATTATAGTTACACCTGTTTTAGGTATTTTTATCTTTTTTAAATCTGCAGACATATCTAAAACAACTGCAACAGCCCCATTTTCAATCGCTTCTTCAACATATTCATGACCATCAAAATCATAACCCTTAATTGCAATAAATAATGAGTTTGCTACAACTTTTTTTGAATTACATTCAACCTTTTTTATATCTATACTTAAATCACCTTTAGATTTATAATTTTCTAATCCATTTAAAAGTTTTTTCAATTCCATTTAGAATTTACCTCCAAAATCTCTTTTTATTCTATGTTATTATATAGTAAAAAATTTCTTTTGTACAGAAAATCTTAAAATTATTTATTCTTCTGTAGGTGAAATTTCTAAATAGTTTATTACTTCATTTAAAACTTTTCCTGCAACAGGTGCTGCTACTGTTCCTCCTTGATGTCCAGACTCTCCTGTAGGATTATATAAAGTAACCAAAATAGTTACTTTGGGATCATCTGTTGGTGCAACTCCTATAAACGATGTTACATACTTTCCTGTGTTTACACCATCTTCTGAGGTTCCTGTTTTTCCTCCTACATTGTAACCTTGTACTCTTGCATTTTTTCCAGTTCCTTCTGAAACAACAGATGTCATCATACTTAAAACTTTTTCTGAAGTTTCTTTAGATATTACTTCATCTTTAAAAACTGGTTCTAAATCTTTTCTTTCTCCTGTTTTGGAATCTACAACAGCTTTTACCACTCTTGGTTTTACATATATACCATCATTTGCAATTGATGAAACCATTGTAATCATTTGTATTGGTGTAACTTCAAATCTCTGACCAAAACTTATTGTTGCAAGTTCAACTGGTCCTACTTTTTCTTCCTTTAAAAATATTGATTTAGCTTCTCCAATTAAATCAATTCCTGTTTTTTCTAAAAATCCAAATTTTCTTAAGTATTCATAATATTTAGAAACACCTAATTTTTGCCCTAATCCTATAAAAACTGGATTACATGAATTCATTAATGCTTCTCTTAGGCTTTGACCTCCATGTGGTCTATAATATCTCCAACATTTTATTCTTACGCCTGCTATTTCAATACTTCCACCACAATTATATGATCCCTGTCTATCTGTTTCAGCAATTCCTTCTTCAAGTGATGCTGAAGCTGTTACTAATTTAAATGTTGAACCAGGTTCATATGTATCTGCAACTGCCTTATTTCTCCACATTGATTGTAAATATTTATTTTTTTCTCCGCTATCTAACTCTCCCCACATCCCTGCTATTGTTTCATCAGTTATTTCATAAGGATTATTTAAATCATAATATGGGTATGTTGCCATTGCTAGTATATCACCATTATTGGGATCCATAACAATTATATTTCCACCATCTGTACAAACATTTTCTATACATGCTTCTTCTAAGTATTTCTCAACTATTGCCTGAATATTCATATCTATACTTAATACTAAATCATTTCCCCTATTTGAATCTTCATAATTTTCCCCATTATCGCCTATAATATTTCCTTTTGCATCCATCATTTTGCTTATACTACCATTTTCACCAGTTAGAATTTCATCATATTTTGCCTCAATTCCGTCTAATCCTTGGTTATCGCTTCCTACAAATCCTATAATATGTGACGCTAAAGTGGAATATGGATAATATCTTTTTGTATCTTCATCTATATTAATTCCTGTATAAATATTATTTTCTTGCATCCAAATTCTTAAGCTATCTGTTTTTTCTTTATCTACTCTTTTTATAATTGTCTCAATAGAACTTTTTTTATTAACTTTTTTTAATACTTTATCGTAATCTAATTCAAATATTTCAGAAAAAGCTTTTGCAACTTTTTCCTTATTTTCTTTTGCGATATTTAGTGGATTTACTGAAACAGTTTCTACAGAACTACTCTGGGCTAGAACAACTTTACCACTTGCATCATATATGGTTCCTCTATTAGCTGTAATTATTCTACTTATATATAACTGATTATTTGCTTTTGTAGTCCATTTCTCACCTTCTATTAATTGTATAAATACTAATCTTGCAATAATTATAAACCATATAATTGTACAAACAATTAAAATAAAAATAATCTTTTTCTTAGAATCTAAATTACTATTAATCATATTGCCTCCAATATTTTTGTTATTTAATTTTATTAGTATATTCTAAAAAAAGAACTAAACAAGCTTATTATTAAAGAAAAAAAACATTATTATACAAATCAAAGTATAATAATGTTTTATTTTTTTTCACTTATGGTTTTTATGCTATTTATAAATGATTCAAACCAGTTTTTTTCTTCTCCTATTATTACTTCTTCAGTACTATGTTCAACATAGTCTTCTTTTGGTAAAGATATATATACTGTTTGCTTAGAAGTTAATTTTTGCATACCTAACAACTCTTTCGCTGCTTGCTCTATATTATTTGCATTTATACTATTTTGAATATTTATTTCTAGCTGATCATTTTCTTTTTGAATAGTAGTTATTGATGTTTTTAACTTTTGAATATTTGAAAACAATTCATTTATTTGAGCCTCTCTAAAGATTATAAAGAAAAATGCAGCAAATATTAATACTGTTTTACATCCAATAGAAAATTTTATTTTAAAGTTAGCTAATTTTTCTTTTTTAATTTCATTTTTCTTCTCATTAGATTTGTTATCATTCTTTTTTAGGGTTTTCTGTGGCTGCTTTGACACTTTTTTCTTAGTTTTTGTAGTTACACTTTTTTTCTTTTGGTTTGAAACACTTTTCTTTTTTGGCCTTGAGTAATTAGTATCTAATTTTCGAGGATTTGTCCCATACTGATAACTATAGTTATTTGCCATACTTTTCTTTCCTCCTTTCATTTGTAATCTATGTTAATATCAATATTATATCTTTTCAAAAATTCTTAATTTTGCACTTTTACTTCTTGAATTTTCATTCATTTCTTCTTCTGATGGAAGCATTGGCTTTCTTGTAATTATCTTTCCTTTAGTTTTTGCTCCACATACACAATATGGTAATCCTGGCGGACAAGTGCATTTTCCGCACACAATCATTAAAAGCATTCTTTACAGCTCTATCTTCCAAAGAGTGAAATGTTAAAACGCATAATCTTCCACCACTTTTTAAACTGTCTATGCAATCAATTATTGTATTATATAAAGGTTTTATTTCATCATTTACTTCTATTCTTATTGCTTGAAAAGTTCTTTTTGCAGGATGTCCATCTCCTTTTGAAAAAGGAATAACACTTTTTATAATGTTTACTAATTCTTCTGTTGTCTCAATATCCTTACTTTTTCTATATTCCACAATTTTTCTTGCAATTTTTCTAGAGTATCTTTCTTCTCCATACTCAAAAATTATTCTAGCTAAATCTTCTTCACTATATTTATTTACAACATCTTTTGCTGTAAATTTCTGTGACTTATCCATTCTCATATCAAGTTCGGCTTCTCCCATGTAGCTGAAGCCTCTATTTCTCTCATCAAGTTGATATGAAGAAACTCCTAAATCTAACAGGATTCCATCAACTTCTGCAATTTTTTGTTCTTCCAAAATATTTTTTATATTATCATGATTATCATGTACAAAAATAACATTCTCAAAATCACTTAATCTTTCTCTAGCAACACAAATAGCCTCTTCGTCTCTATCAATTCCGACAAGAAGCCCATTCTCAGATATTCTTTTTACTATTTCTTTGCTGTGACCAGCTCCGCCCCATTGTTCCGTCCACATATATACCATCAGGCTTAATATTCAGACCTTCAATGCATTCTGCTAACATAACCGATTTGTGATTAAATTCCAAAATCTTTACCTCTCGATAAAACGTTTTGATTTTCCTATATAGCATAAACAGTTGGTAAATTTATACCAACTGTCTTTGCTAAATTGTAATTTTTTCTTTTGTACTTTTCTTACTTTCTCTTTTGTATGTTTTAATCTTTTGTACTATATATTTTTACCTTAGTAAATTATATATCTTTTCTTTTGTTTACAAAATTTCTTTTGTAGTTATTTTACTTTTTTCTTTAGTAAAACTAAAGCATTTGTCTTTTGTATGTTTTTTCTTTAGTATTTTTAAATTTTATCTTTTGTATGTTTTTTTCTTTTGTATACTTTTTTCATTTGTAAATTAGTAATCTTTTGTACTTTTAATTTTTTATCTTTAGCATTTATATAAACTTTAGCAAGTTATATACTTATATACCTAACATTTCCATTTTTTCTGCAATTTCATCTGCGGAAATATCTTCATTACATTGTTGCCATTTTTCTTTACTCCAAATTTCAATTCTAGAATCCATACCAACTATAACAACATCTTTTATGAATTCAGCAAATTCTCTTAAGTTGCTTGAAATTAGGAATCTACCTTGTTTATCGATTTCACAATCAATTGCTCCAGCGAAGAAAAATCTTGAGAATGCTCTTGCATCCTTATTAGAAATTGGAAGTGTTCTTAATTTTTGTTCAAAGTTTTTCCACTCTTCAAGTGAAAAAGCAAATAAACATCCGTCCAAACCTTTAGTTATTATGAACTTTTCACCAATGTCTTCTCTAAGCTTTGCAGGCATTATAAGTCTACCTTTAGCATCTAGAGAATGTTCAAATTCACCAATTAACACTAGGCTACATCTCCTTCCACTTTTCTACCACTTTGTTCCACTTCTCTCCACTTCAATTAAATTTTAATATATAAAATTTTCTTTTGCAAGTATTTTTTTCATTTTTTTCAAAAAATTTTTATTAACATTTCATACTCATGTTGAAAATTTGTTTATTTGTAATATAATTAAAGAAATTATTATTTGTGTGAGTGAAATTTTGCTAATTATAATATTGACATAGAAAATTTTCAGTATGATATTGTAGAATACTTATCAAAATTTATATTTAATATAATTCATAAAAATATTTTATATTATTTTCTTATACACCTTGGTGTCGCAACTTGCTAGT
>CAPOZU010000013.1:0-31981 GCA_948676835.1 uncultured Clostridia bacterium | reverse complement strand
AATTTTGCTAATTATAATAATGACATAGCAAAGTTCCAATATGATATTTTAGAAAATTTATGTTTAATATAATTCATAAAAATATTTTATATTATTTTCTTATACACCTTGGTGTCGCAACTTGCTAGTTGTAAATTATAAAATTATTTTATAATTTACATAGCCTCGATAGTTGCTCCAAATCGCACTCACTACGTTCGTTTGATCGCTTACGCGGTGTATTTAGAAATAATATAAAATACTTTCATGAATTTAGATAAAGACATAGAATTATTTATTTCAGTAGAGTAGCGCTAAGAGAGTTTATATATTTTAAGGACGAAGTGTTCCGTGGGGACCGCTGAGTGCTGTTAAATGCAAGAGCATTGTTACAGCACCAGTGGGATACACTGAGTCTAAAAAATATATAACTCTCTGGGAGCGACTTTTTGTTTAATATTAAATTTTTATATTCACACAAATAACAATTTATAGAAAGGATATTTATGAACGAAGTACAAATTAAAGCTCTATTTTTTAATTTAATAATTTATATAGTAATGATTTCACCTATTATAATCATTTCAACAAATAGTAGATTTTTTGCTTCAAAAAAGAAGTTTATATCTACTTTAATTTACTGTACTCTTTTAGAAATAGCACTTTCTTTTATACTGTTTCTTTTTCCAGAAAAAATCTTCTCCTTATTTACAAATACAAAAGGAATAATAAATTTCTCAGTATATGCTTCAAAAATATTATTTATATCAAGCAGTTTATTTGCACTAAAAATTCTTATTCCTGCATACTTAAATCATACAAAAAAAATAACGATTCTTGTTTTATCAAAAATCGTTATTACAATAATTTCTTGTATTATTGGTTATATTTTATTTAGTACAAAAGGATTTTTATTTGCATTTCCTATTTGTGATTTTATATTTTATATTGTATATATTTTAAAAGTTGTCTGCTAATATATCAAGATTTGCTTCAATTGCATCACTGCTTGGCACACCACTTTTAGCATTCATAACTGTATTTTCTTTATCTATATATATCATTGTTGGTATTACTTCAACATTATATTTTGTCTGATATTCATTATTTAAATCATAATATATATCTATAGATATGTCATTTTTTAAATCTTCTGGAATATTTTTTGATGTACTTATCATTAAAAATTCCACTTTATCAATATACTTATCATGCATTTCATTTACTTTTTTTAAAACACTTACAGAATCTTCATTTTCTGGATTCCAAAATAACAGCATTACTGGTTTTCCAGAATATTGAGATAAAGAAATTTCTGTATTATTTTCACTATATATTGTTATATCTGTATAAGAAATATTTTCAACATCTTGTGTATTTGAAACTTCTGTACTCCCTGAATTATCTACTTCATTATCTGAACCTTTTTCTATTTCTTTACTAGCTTCATTAACATTAGAATTTTTGTTTATATCTTCATTTTTCATGATGCTATTATTACTAATTATATCTCCAATTTGAATATTAGTATTATGTTCTCCAAAAAAGCTCCATAAAAAAAAGACAAGTGCAATAACAAAAAATATTACTGCAAAAATAAGTAAAATTATATTTTTCTTTTCTTTCATTTTTTCTCCTATTCCTTTGTAAATTTCTTATCAATTGTATCAATATTTAATTATTTTGTAAATATAAATAACAATTGATATTTTCGACAAATGATGCTATAATAGAGTTGTTCTAAAATATTGAGGCCGTTACACGAACATGCTTTTGTTTAAGAAAGGATGATGGCTATGAAGTTTGAACTGAACGCAATCATACACAATGATACAATCCAAGGTATCCTTGTTGATACCGGAATCGGCGTGTATTCCATCAACTTAGATCGGAATCGAATCTGTTTTGAGAAAGATATAAAACTTTCTGACCTGCTAACTAACAACATCTTTTTGGTAGCAGAATTTGAAGAAAGCGATTTGATTCCCAAAGAAAATTTTAGTGGAGTTTTACATTATCCTTGCGGAAAACTTCAAGTCGGTTGTTGCTTTAGAAAAGAACTCATCATAGAGTATTTGGACACCTCTGGTGGACAAATTCCACGTCACAATCATCCTGAAAGTTTACCTTTCCCTTGATCCTCCTTATAAAGGTGTATTGTGCAATTTCGGTGGATTCCATGAAACATTCTGCAATCACACTCTTGCAATAAAAGTAGTTTACAAATGGTTAATTTAAACGGCAAGCGTTTAGGTTAAACGCAAAATTGGGGGAAATCCGAATAATAAGTTTTTTCGGATTTCCCCTGTTTTATAAAAAGGTAACTAATTTTCTAGAAAGGACTTATTATTATGAATTTAGATATTGAAAATAATAATAAAAAACTTAATAGCTCTTTTTCAAAAGAATTAAAAAAATCAATAGAAAAAACTTCTCTTTTTTCTATTGATAGATTTGAAGGTGAATTTGCAATTTGTGAAAATAAAGAAACAAATGAAATAATTAATATTCACCGTTCTTTAATTCCAGAAAATTGTAAAGAAGGCGATATTTTAAAATTAGAAAATGGAGTATATATAATAGATAAAGTCAGTACTAATACTGAACAAAATGAAATTAAAAGTATGGTAAACAATTTATTTAAAAAGAAAAATTAATTTCCATCTAAACTTAAATTTACTTTTACTATTTCATTATTTTCCCCATCACTTATTAAATGAATTGTTCCGTCTATATCTGTTCTATAAATTGTGCTCCCAAGTTTTTCTAATCTTTCTACAATTTTATCTTTAGGAAGTCCATAACTGTTTCCTTCTCCTACAGAAATTATAGCAATTTCTGGTAAAACTTGATTTAAAAAATTTTGAGAACTACTTGTATTTGATCCATGATGTCCTACTTTTAAAACATCTACATCATTCCAGTTTCTTTTTTCTTCGTTTTCTTTTTCTGCATCTCCCATAAATAAATATTTTTGACTACCATAACTTAATTCTATAACTATTGATTCTTCATTAATATTTTCAGGTTCACTATTATCAACTGACATTATTTCGCAAATAGCTTCTCCTAATTGAAATTTATCTCCAATATTTGTTTCTGTAATTTCAAGTTCTTTATTTGTAAGTGATGTTAATAATCTTTTATAAAAATTCGTTGTTGATGTTGTATTATATGGTAAATAAAAGTTTCCTATATCAAATGAATCTATAATATAGCTCATACCACCAGTATGATCCTCATGCACATGTGTTCCTACAACATAGTCTAATTTTGTTATTCCTAATCCTCTAATTGCATTAACAATTTTCTCTCCATCTTTATTGTTTCCAGCATCAATCAAAAGAGTTTGACCATTACAGATAATTAATTCACAATCTGCCTGCCCAACATCAAAAAATAATATATTTAATTTTGATGACTCTATAACTATATTTTCAGAAACACTTGTTATTATATCTATATTATCTTTTACTCTTGGTGTTGTCGAAACAACTGATGTACTTGATGTATCTACTATATTTGCTAGCCCTGTTTCTGCTATTTGTTTATCTATTTTAGCAAGTATTCCATATTTATCTGCAATCATCCACAAAATAACTACAGCTATTACTACTAGCCATTGTATTAAAATTTTCTTGGTATTCTTTTTTCTTCTTCCCATAAATACTTTCCTTTTGTTTTTCTTTTATGATTTTAACAATAAGGATATCTTTTTTCAAGAAAAAATAACCTAAATTATTAAACTTTACAATCTAATAATTTAGGTTTATTTAACTATCTAGCTGAATTCTCTACATATCTTCCTTTATAAACTTGTGATCTATCATCTAAATCTAATTTTACAAATTCATATGGGGTCATGGCTCTTTTTCCTCTAAATAGATTCACTATCTTTTCTGCATCTAGCTTTTCAAAATTATATGTAGACATTCCTTTTTTCTTTTTGCTTCCTTCTGGAAGGCTATCATAATAATCTTTATCTCTAGCTATTGCCTTTTTTACTTCTATAACAGGATTTTTTCCTTCTCTATCAGCATTTCTATATCTATATCCTAACCAAAATGGGTACATTTGAGCCATTAATTTAGAGTCTTCATTTTGAGTAGTAATATCTAAATAACTTCTTCCAGAAATCATATTATATACATCTTTATCTGTTAAATATTTTATAAATGCATGAAATGTTTCTTTTTCTTCTCTAGTCATAAATGGCTTGTATGGTAACATTGGTTGATGTACAGCTTGATGTGCTAGTGCTGAAGCAACTTTCGCTTCATATGTTTCATCTTTACTAGCAGTCCTTTTACATTTTCCAAAATACATATATATTTTTTTGTCTGTAAGTTGGCAACTTCTATGTGTATCAAAATTAGGGTACATTACATATGTATTAACACTTCCAATTACTTCTGGTTCGTATCCTAATACAGACTTAATATGTCTCATAACACTTGATTCATGTGTATCCCATACACTTTTTATATAATTCTTATAACTTACTGTTTTTCCAACTATTTCTTGAATTTCTGGTGTATCTTTTAAATGATTTAACTCATCAAAGAATCCGTCCATTCCTTGTAGTTCACTATCAGATAAGTTATATTCATATTTCATTCTATTTCTTAACATGTCTTTTTGAGAATTGGTTCCTGCCAAAGGTGATAATGATAAAATTCCACCGAAAAAATTACTTCCATCTGAATGTATTAACTTTCTGTTTCCAAAAACACTTGGATATTTAACCATAAATCTTGTAATTGCTGGTGATGAATCAATTACACCTTTTTCTCTATATAATGCTTTTTTTTGAGGATTATTTCTAGTAGCAATTCTTGCTCTAATTTCCCCATCTAGCATATTATAAGCTACAGCAGTTCCATCAACTGCAAAGTTCATATTTGATTTACTCATACTTCCTCCTATATATGTAATTTTACATTTATAGATTTTAAATAAGCATATAATGCCTTTTTTTCATATGTGTTTATAAATATTTGTATGTTGATATTTAATCACGCAATCAACGTTCTTATTATATCACAGATTGTGACAGATTTAAATAGTTTTTCGTAAATTTTATGTGAATTTATTAATTATTTTATCAAATCTATCATATAAATCACATATGCTGAAAAATAAAGTATACCAGCAAATCTTGACATTCTTTTTTTACCAATCATTGGCAAAATAGCTAAAATTATCATTCCTATCATAAAAAATATAATATCTTTATTGTAAGATATCGAATAATTTATTGGACTTATTAATGCAGTAACCCCTACAATTAACACTATATTAAATATATTTGAACCAATCACATTTCCTATAGCCATATTTATTTCACCTTTTAGTGTTGCTGTAGCAGAAGTTATTAGTTCAGGAAGACTTGTGCTAATTGCAATTATAGTTAAACTTATTATTTTTTCGCTAACACCAAAACTCACAGCTAATTTAGATGAATTATTTACTATAAAATCACTTCCAAACTTTAATCCTATTATTCCAACAACAATTTTTATTACACCTTTTATAATTTCCTTATTTGTATAATTGTTTAATTTTTCATCTGTAACATTATCTTTTTTTACAATCCATAAATTATATATTATAAATAGAATAAAAAATAATGATAAAATAGCACCTTCTATCCTAGTAATTACTTTTTCATAAGAATTATTTCCTAAAATATACAACAACGCTGTTAAAAATATTACTATTGGAATTTCTAATCTTGCAGTTTCTTCTTGAAATTTCAATGGTTTTATTATTGCACAAATTCCTAATATTAAAAACAAATTGGAAATATTACTTCCAACTACATTTCCTATTGCCATATCAGCATGATTATTTAAAGCAGATGTTAAGCTAACCATTAGTTCTGGAAATGATGTACCTATTGAAACAATTGTAAGACCAATTACAATTTCTTTAATATGAAATTTTTTTGCAATTATTGTTGAACCATCAACTAAAAAGTCTGCTCCTTTTATTAATAAAGCAAATCCTAATATTATTAATATAAAATTCAAAAACATCTTTACTACCTCTACTGTAACATATTATTCCCAAATAACTATTTATAATACTTGCATCTAATTGTAATTATTTGTTCTTGATTTAAAATTTATTATTAATTATAATTAAATTGGTGATTAATTTGAAAAAAGAGAAAAAATTTAGTCTGATAATATTTTTATTTAGATTAATTTCTTTAATTATTATTTTAATTTGCTTATTTTTATTATATCGTTGGAATGATGAAAACAATGAAAACGCTAAATTAGCTGATAATTTAGCTGAAGAATTTGTGGCTGAATCTGAATCTAACTCACAAAATAATGAAAATAGTAATTTAGATAATTCTTATGAAATTCTTGAAATTGATTTTCAAGAATTGATAAATCAAAATGAAGATACTGTTGGATGGATAAAAGTTAATAATACAAATATCAATTTTCCAATTGTTAAAACAAGTAATAATAGTTTTTATTTAAAACATAATTTTAAAAAGCAATATAATAGTGCTGGATGGATTTTTGCAGATTATACAAATAATTTTGAAACATTGGATAAAAACACTCTAATTTATGGGCATAATAGGCGTAATAATACTATGTTTAGTAGTTTAAAATCTTTATTAAATCCAGAATGGTTTAATAAAGATTCAAACAAATATTTTTATTTTTGTACAGAAAATTCAAATTATATTGCCAAAATCTTTTCTGTATATAAAATTAATCAAAGTAAACTAATATTATATAATTCTTTTGAAAATGAAGAAACTTTCAATAATTTTATAACAAGTATTAAACAAAAAAGTATTTATGATTTTAATTTAGAAGTTTCTTATGACGAAAATATTATAACACTATGCACTTGTGATAATAATAATAAATTCCGTATAGTTGTACATGCAAAATTAGAAAAAATAAATTAATGTCGAAATTTGTTGACATTTAATATTTATAAGAGTATACTTCTTATTCAGGAGGTCTTTAAAATGAGCTTTTTAAGTGATTTTTTTAATAATATAAAAAATAAATTAGCAAATAAAAAAACTTTGCCAGAACCTGTTAAGATTAACACATTCAGCACAGTTGATGAATTAGAACAAGAAGCCCTTGAACAGCCAAAAAGTATATACGAAAGTCCAACGCCTCTTGCTATTCATTCAAATATTACATCAAAGCAAGCAAGTGAATTAATATATCTTTTTGATATGGCTTATATTGCTGCAACAGCAGATAATTCTTTTTATTTGCCTCATCCATATAAAATACATCATTCAGGGAAAAATGCACAAAAATTTGAAGAGCAATTTCATGCTGATACAGAATTTTCAAATGAATATTTAAAAAAGAATGTTAAACTTAGTAAAAAACTAGATGTACATTCAAAGTCTAGATTAGATTTATATGATAGTATTAGAGAAGTTTATCCTGATTTTTGCCGTAATATGCATCAAAAAGTTTCACCTGAAGACTTGGATTTTTATAAACAAAATAAATCTAAATTAAAAAAATGCTTAGCTTCAAGGGATGGCTATTCTGATGAAATTCCTTTGCAAGAACAATTATTAGAATATCAAGATAATCTTGCTAAATTAATAGATTCTTCAGATTTTTCTAAAGCCTGTAAAATAGAAGATACTTTCGTTCTTTCTGAATTAAATATATTTTTAGAAAAATACGCTTCTCTTCCATTACAAGAACAATCTGAATTTGCTAAAAAGAAAATAACTATTAAACAGTTTGATGGCAAAAAAAATAAAATTGGTGTTCTAACATTTGCACATCAATTAAAGGAAGAAAGAGAAAATAGAATTGGTCTAAAACAAACTATAACTCCATCACAAAGTACAAATGTAGAACATATAAATCCAAAAGAATTAAAATCAGAAGATGATGCTAGATAAATGTTGCAGACCGCCCTGCATTCAGGGCGGTCTTTTTTTGATTACTTAAATTACATATTCGAACATTTCGGATCCTCCAACAGATCTAAACCGGCATTCAGCCCAGAAATAGTCTGTCGCCATAGTTGCAGAGAAAACTTCAACTTTTTTCATACCATTTTCCTTCAGGAACTCGACGATTTTCTTCACAAACTTCTTGCCATGTCCCTTGCGCTGGCAGTCCTTCCTGATGTAAACTTCCTCGAGTTTTACGGTCATATCTTCATATGCCGTCAAAACAACATAGCCCACTTCCTCGCCATCTTTTACGGCAAAGTAAATCCATTCTTTTTGGGCATACTCGTAGTAGTCTTCATAGTTCTTTATTACTGCCTTGCGCTCCAGTTCTTGTGCGGCATTCAATTCCGCATACCGGAATTGGAGGTGCATTCGTTTAAAAGTTTCATAGTCTCCTCTCGTTAAATCAGCCTTCCGTAATTTCATTCAAGTAACCTCCTCTAATTTTTTACCATTTCATTATAGCACAATTTACATAATATTGCAATAAAAATAGCCAAGCTCATAACTTGACTATTTTTTTTAATTATATTTTTATTTTTCATTATTTAATGCTTTTCTTATATTGTTCATATTCTCTTTTAGAATTTTGCTACTTGCATTTAATTTTTCTTGATTTTCCTCAGATAATTCAAGTTCTAATAATTCTCTTGCACCATTACTATTTATTATAGCAGGAACACCAATATAAAGATCATCTTGTCCATATTGATTTCTTAAATATGCAGAAACTGTAAGAATTTCGTTTGTATCATTCATAACAGTTCTAACAATCTTTGCTAGTCCTAATCCAATTCCGTAATAAGTAGCTTTTTTTCTATTTATAATTTCATATGCTGCATCTCTAACTTCAACATATATTTCATCTAAATCACTTAAATTCTTTCCAGCATCTTCTAATATGTCTGTAACTTTTTTACATCCAACATAAGCATGTTCCCATGGAACAAATGAAGAATCTCCATGTTCTCCCATAATGTAAGCATGTACGTTTTTGTCAGATACATTTAAATATTCTCCTACCATAAATCTTAGTCTTGCTGTATCTAGTGTTGTTCCAGATCCAATTACTCTACTTGTTGGGAATTTTGAAACTTCTTGTACAACTTTAGTCATTAAATCTACTGGATTTGACGCAATTAAGAATATTCCTTTAAATCCACTATTTACAACTTGTATTGTAATATCTTTCATAATTTTTGCATTTGCTTCTGAAAGCTCTAAACGAGTTTGCCCTGGTTTTTGATTTAAACCAGCAGTAATAACTACTATATCAGCATCTGAACATTCGTCATAATCTCCTGCTTTTATTTTCATATGACTTGAAGAACATGGTAACCCATGACATAAATCCATTGCTTCTCCAATTGCTTTATCTTTTAGAACATCTATTAAAACTAGTTCATTTACACCACTAGCTGTCCCTTGGCTTAATATAGCATATGCCATACTCATTCCTACAAAACCTGTTCCTACTAATACAACTTTTCTTTTTCCTATCATAATAATCTTCTCCTTTTATTTAAAATAATTATCCCAATTGGTTATTATAATACTATTTTTAATATTTTGCAAGATATTATGTAAAAGATTATATTTATATAAAAATGGCGGGCTCAGAATTATGAGCCCGCCATTTTGTATTTACATATTAAATTTCAGCAGCCAGCACTTTACAATAGTGCCAAATCTCAGCAAACATCCACTCTGGAAAGTGAAAACGGTCTGCTTGACGCTTTTCCACAAACTCCAAGAAATCCGTGCCATACTGAGTAGACCGTGCATGCCAATCACAGCACATTTCCATGATATCCAATTTGCTCATATCAATTGCTGTCTTGAAATGCTCCGGATGATGCGAATTGTGTTTCCAATGCAGTTTAATTGAATCCTGCTTAATAGGAGACAGCTGCTTAGAAGAATCCTTAAGACATGATTTGTCATTAATAATTCTAGACAAAGCACTCAGCTCATCTTCATAGCAGATTTTACTGTTATCGTGAACCTTTGCACGTTCCCGTAATGCCTTCGCATGCTCTACAGCGCCTTCTCTTTCAAGATAAGCAGCAAGTTTATCGCAGCTTCTTTCCACATACATCTTGTGAATCATTGTATCCTGAAACATCTGCTCATACTCAGTCATACAGGAAATATCTGTGCTGTACAACAGCTTCCAAGTGGATTTCTTATTACCATCACAAAACAGTCGGATGGAAGAAAAACCACTGCCATTGGTGAAATCCAGTTTAAAATTCAAACAGATTACTTCAGCTGCATCTTCCTTCGGCTGAACAAGTTCTGTTTCGATTTTAAAAATACCCGGAATAACCTCGTTAGGGTTTCTCACGCTGGTTACCAAAAGGTGTGTATCTTCAAAAGGAAGAAAATCTTTAAAAGACAGACCAATATTCTGGTCCTGCACTTCCTGACCAAATAAATATTTTATTGCCGTTTCAGAAAATGCAATCTTTACACTCTTTTCCTTTTTGGCTGGCCTGCATAAATAGTAGGTTTCTTTATTTGCCTTATGTTTGACAATCTCTTCAACCTCAAATTCATATGCACAGCTCTTAAGATTTCCAAAGTCCATAACCTTTTCATGCCATGCTTCAGGTAAAATTACCCGATTCCCAACTTTGATATCCTCACAGCCAATTTTTAACATAGTCCCCTCCTTTAATATGCCGGTGTAGAATAAAAAATTATATATCCTACTATTTCCTATGCTTCTATCTTGCGTATGATATCACAGAACATGGGATTTGTCAATTTTTCATAGATTTAGCATTCTTCTTCAAGCTTATTCCAAAGCATTCCTTCTTTTAATACTTTGCTATCTCCTCCTAAAATATCTACTAATTTATAAGCAAATAATAATGTTGTTGCAGGTCCACGACTTGTAATTAAATTTCCATCAACAACTACTAATTCATCCACATAATTACCATTTTTTAATCTTTCTTCATAATTTGCATCTGGATAAGAAGTAATATATTTATTACATTCAATTTCAGCTACTGGTAAAACTATTGCTGGTGAAGCACAAATTGCTGCTATATACTTACTTTTATCGTTATTAAAAGTTTTAAGAACTTCTATAACTCTCTTATCATTTGCTAAATTGTCTGCTCCTGGAAGTCCTCCAGGTAGAACAATCATATCATATTTTTTTATATCTTCTCCTAATAATTTATCTGTTTTTACTTCTATATTGTGAGAACCACTAACATTTTCCTTATCGATACTTACCATATCACATTCTATTTTTGCTCTTCTTAAAACATCAACTACTGTCAATGCTTCTATTTCTTCAAATCCATTTGCTAATAAAACAGCTACTTTTTTCATAAAAAAACCTTCTTTCTAATTTAATAATTAAAGTTATTATATAAACAATTTGTTACTTTGTAAACAATAATATCCAATTCTATTGTTGACAAAAAACGACAATTATTATATATATTTTTATAGTTAAATAATTTTAGGAGGAGTTAATATGTTAAAAGAATTCAAGAAATTTGCAACACGTGGTAACATCATGGATTTAGCTGTCGGAGTTGTAATTGGTGGAGCATTCCAATCTATAATTAATTCATTAGTTTCAGATATTATAATGCCTGCTGTATCTATATTTACAGGAAAAATTGATTTTTCAGATATGATGTTTACTGTTGGTGGAGCTTCTATAAAATACGGAAACTTTATTACTGCTATCGTTAACTTTTTAATAATTGCATTTTCTATATTTTTAGCTATTACATATTTAAATAAAATTAATAAAAAAATGGAAGCAATCAGTTTAGGACAAGCAGAAAAAATAAATAAAAAACTAGGCAAAGCAAAAAAAGAAGAACCTATTCCAGAACCAACTGTAAAAATCTGTCCTTACTGTTATAGTGAAATTCCTTATAAAGCAACTAAATGTGCACACTGCACTTCTGAACTTGAAAAAGTAGTAACTAATATAAATGAATAAAAAATATAAAAGAAGTACCTAGGTACTTCTTTTTATATAATATTTTAATTCATTCTCTTTTTTATAACTTTAAGACGTGCAAATTCTTCTCTTTCACGCTCATCTATTATGCTTGATATTTGTTTTACATTTTTTTCATTTTCTGGAATTATGATGTTTTGAAGAGCATTTGCTCTTTCTCCTACCCTAGTTATTTCAGCCTTTAATCGTGAAACTGTATTTTCTAATATTGCATACTCAATTAGTTTTTCTTGTATTTCATTAAATTTAAAAATTGCCTCATCAACTGTATTTGTTGTATTATAAAATCCATAATTTCGTTTTATAATTTCTCTTTTATGAACTGCAGATGGTATTTCACATCCCATTAGCGTTTTATTTTTTATATCAATATAATCATCAATTTTTACTCCATTAGAAATATTAGTAAAATTATCTATTCCTATATCAGTATTAACATTTCTTACAAGATTTTTCCCATCATTCATCATATCAAATAATTCTTGATATACTTTTTTTGCCTTGTCTATATATTTTTCAAGTTCTTTTGATAAAATTAATCTTTTCCTTTCAAGCAGTTCATGGCCTTGTTTAGTAATTTTTAATGACTCTTGCAACTTTATTAAATTACTTTTGGTTGGTAAATAATTATTACTCATAAAACCTCTTTTATAAATTTGTTAATTCTTCTTCTGGTAATATATGCAAAATTTCTAAAGCTAAATCAAGTGTTTCACTTATAGTTCTGTTCTCAAATTTCCCTTGACTTAAAAATCTTTTTTCAAAAACTTCTCCAAATTCCATATATTTTTTATCTGTTTCTGATAAATCATTCTCACCTAATACTTTAGCTAGAGCTCTTACATCTTGTACTTTAGAATAAGATGCAAATAATTGGTTTGATATTTTTTGATGATCTTCTCTTGTATATTCTTTGCCAATTCCATCTTTCATTAATCTTGAAAGTGAGTCTAATATATTAATTGGTGGATTCACTCCTTGCTGATATAATTCCCTACCTAAAACAATTTGCCCTTCTGTTATATAACCTGTTAAATCTGGAATTGGATGTGAAATATCATCATTTGGCATTGTAAGAATTGGAATCTGTGTTATTGATCCTTTTTTATTTTTTAGCATTCCAGCTCTTTCATATATTGATGCTAAATCACTGTATAGATATCCAGGATAACCTTTTCTACTTGGGATTTCTCCTTTTAACGTTGAAACTTCTCTTAAAGCTTCTGCATATGCAGTCATATCTGTTAAAATAACTAATACTTGCATATCTAAATCAAAAGCTAAATATTCTGCACAAGTTAATGCAACTTTAGGAGTTAAAATTCTTTCTATCGATGGATCATTAGATAAATTTTGAAAAATTGCAACTTTTGATAAAACTCCATTTTCTTGAAAACTCTTTTTGAAAAATTCTGCTGTCTCGTATTCAGCTCCCATAAGTCCAAAAATTATTGCAAAGTTTTCATCATCTTTAATATTCGCTTGTCTAATAATTTGTTCTGCTAAATCGTTATGGTTTATACCACTCCCTGAAAATATTGGTAATTTTTGACCACGAATTAAAGTCATTAAACCATCTATTGCTGATATACCTGTTTCAATATAATTTCTTGGATATTTTCTTGCAATAGGATTCATTGGTTGTCCGTTTATATCTTTTTCAACATATTCTTCTAATTCACCAAGTCCATCTATCGGTTCACCAACACCATTAAAAACTCTACCTAAAACTTTTCTCGAAAGCTTAACTTGCAGAGCTTTTCCTTTTAATTCAGTTTTTACCCCTGTTATGTTTAGTCCATCTGTACCTTCATAAACCTGAATTACAGTAACATTTTCATCTACCGCAATTACATTTCCTATTCTTTTTTCACCTGATTTTAACACTAATTCTACTTGTTCATTATATGAAATATCCTTTGGTGTTTTTAAATATACTAATGGACCATTAATATGTTCTAATCCTAAGTATTGTACTTTCAAAATTTAACCTCTCCCTTTGGATAACCAATTTGGGACATTACTGAAACTGTTAAAATTTACTTGTTACAGCTTCATAAAATTTTAGACATTTTTGTCCATTTATTTATATCCCCAAATGGTCATTGTATTCTTCATTTACTAGTTTTAATTCTTTTACTACTTTATTATCAAATTCATCAAACTTAAATAATTGATCATTTCTAACATTAAATTTTAATTTTATATATTCATCAAAAAGTCCTATCCCTTTAATTCTTGAAAGTGGTACTCCTTTTTCCACAAGTTTTAAAGATATTGTGTATAATTTTAAAATTGTATTCATCATTTTATATTGCTTTTCAATTGGAACATAAGTATCATTTTCATTTACAGCACTTTGTTGCAAAAATCCTAATCTAATTGCTCTACAAGTTTCTAAAACTAATTTTTTTGTATCAGATAAAACATCTTGTCCTACTACTTTTGCTATTTCTTGAAGTTCATTTTCTTCTTGAAGCAATTTAACAATCTCAATTCTATCTTTTGAAAAATTCTCGTCTATATTAGTTTCAAACCAATCTTGTAATCTATCTAAATATTCACTATAACTAATTTTCCAATTTACTGCTGGATAGTGCCTTGAATATGCTAAATCTCTATCTAATCCCCAAAATACATGAACAAATCTTTTGGTATTTTGAGTTACTGGTTCTGAAAAGTCTGAACCCTGTGGTGATACAGCACCAATCATAGATACAGAACCAATCTCATCATTAAAGCTTTTTACTAATCCTGCTCTACCATAAACTTGTGATAATCTTGATGGCAAATATGATGGATATCCTTCTTCTGCTGGCATTTCTTCCAAACGTCCTGATATTTCTCTTAAAGCTTCTGCCCATCTTGAAGTCGAATCTGCCATTATTGCAACATGATATCCCATATCTCTGTAATATTCTGCTATTGTTATTCCTGTGTATATTGATGTTTCTCTTGCAGCAACAGGCATATTTGAAGTATTAGCAATTAAAATTGTTTTTTCCATTAATGGTCTACCAGTTTTAGGATCAATAAGTTTTGGAAAATCTTCTAAAACTTCTGTCATCTCATTTCCTCTTTCACCACATCCTATATAAACAATAATATCACTATCTGACCACTTTGCAATTTGATGTTGAAGCATAGTTTTACCAGTACCAAATCCACCTGGTATCATTGCAGTTCCACCTTTTGCAATTGGAAACATTGTGTCTATAACTCTTTGACCTGTAATTAAAGGAGTGCTCGCAGTTAATCTTTCTTTATACGGTCTTTGACGTCTTACTGGCCATTTTTGAGTCATTGTTATTTCGAATTCTTCTGTTTGTTTTTTTACTTTTGCAATTACATCTAATATAGTATAATCGCCTTCTGGTGCTATATAAGTAACTTCTCCTTCAATATTAAAAGGATTCATTATTCTATTATTTATTACTTCTGTTTCTTTTACTTCTCCTAAAATAGTATTCAAAGAGACTTTACTTCCAATTTGAACTTTGGGACAAAAGTGCCATTTATATTCTGTATCTAATGTACCTATAGCAACAGCATTTTCAGACTTTAAAAAATCTCCAAAGACTTCCTGAAAGCCTTTTAAAGATCTTCCCATACCATCATACACATTACCTATAAGACCTGGTCCTAAACCAACACTTAATGGTTCTCCTGTTCCTAACACTTTATCTCCAATTTCAAGTCCACTTGTTTCTTCATAAACTTGTATTGTAGCAATATCTTTATCTAATTTTATAACTTCACCAACCAAACTTGATAGGCCAACAATTACTAAATCATGCATAGCAAAATCTGCTTCACCTCTGGCTTTTACAACTGGTCCATTTATTGAAATTATAGTTTTTTCTTGCAATTTGTTCACCTCTATCTTTTGAAAATATTATATATTAATTTCCTTCATTCTTTGTGATATATCAGTTCTGATTGTATTATCTATGGATACATTATTTTTTTTATCTAAAATAATACATCCTCCTATATAGTTATTACTTATTTTCTCTATAGTTACATGAGATTGCGGATTCATTTCTTGATTAAATAAAGTTTCATTATTTAAAATTTTTTCATAATATCTATTATAATCGTTTTCTGTTATAAATATTGTATATTCTCCATCTTCAAAAAACATTTCAAGGTCTTTTGTTTCTACAATTCTAGACTCTAAAAATTTATCATACTCTAGTGTATTTACAAAATTTTTAAATTCTTCTATTATTTTTGTTTCTATTTTCTCCAATATATCTTCTCTTGATTTACTTACTTTCTTTTTACTATTTATTTCATAATCAAAAGAATTTCTATTAAATTCTCTTTTTAATTTATTAATTTCCTCTTCATATTTTTTTGCAAGTTCAAGCTTATAATCGCTTACTTTTTCAGAAATTTTTTCTTCATAAATCTTTTCATTTTCACTTTTTAATGCAACAAGTTCTTTTTTGGCTGTATCAATACAGTTCTTTTCTATTTTTTCTATTTTTTTGCTAATATCAATCATTTAAAAGCTTATTCCTTTCTATTCACTTTAAGTATTTACACTTAATAAATACTACTTTGAATTTGGAATTTTAACTACTAATGGCAAATCTTGATTTTTTGAAATTGAATCTAATTCTGATTTTGCAATTTCATAAACCTCTTCTGTAACATTAAGAATTCCAACACCGGCATCTTTTGAAAGTTCTATAATTTTTTCTTTTATTTTATTTTCATCTCTAATAAAAAAGCTTTGCACTCCTGCGAGTCTTAGTCCAATTGCTATATCATTACTTCTACTAATGCAAACCATCCTCATAATATAATCCTTTCTCAACATACGCAGTTTGATCTTAAACTTTATTTAAAATCATGATTGCTATAATAAGTCCATATATTGCAATACCTTCAGCAAGACCTGCAAATATTATTGTTTTTCCTAAAAGTGATGGATTTTCGCTTATTGCTCCAACAGCACTAGAAGCAACTACTGCAACAGCTATACCTGCGCCTATACATCCAAGACCTGTAGCAATTGCTGCTGCTATCATACCAACACCATTTGATTTATTTTCTTCTTTTGCATTTTCATCTTGTGCTTGCATTTCAGCTTGCATTTGTGTTACTGCAGAAGATACAGCTGTCCCAACTTTTTCATCTACCATTGATTGGATCATTTCTTGTGTAATTTCATTTTTTGAGTTTCTACTTGTTGCAAAAGCTGGTACAGATAGAACTCCTAATAATAAAATCATTCCTAAAACTACTGTTAAAATTTTTCTTTTCATTTTCTTTTGTCCCCTTTCAATCACACATTAATGTGCTTTTCTCCCATCCTTAAAGATGTAGTTATATTTTTTCTCTTAATGGTTTATATTCTTTACCATCACCTGTATAAAATCTACTAAATAATTCATAGTATTCTAGTCTTAATACTTGAATTCCAACTATTAATCCTTCTAGCACTATTACTAAACAATTTCCAAATATAGTAACAGCTAAACTTCCTGTTCCTGAAAACATATCTGATAATATATATATTGCCATACATAATCCAACATGATTTATAGCAAATGCTGCAATTCTAACAAAAGATATTGTATTACTTGCAAATGATAATAAAATTTCTACAACATGGAATACTTTTTCAAATAGCGAGCTTTTTTCTTCTTCCTCTTCTTTAAATATTCTTTTTGCAATTGAATCTTTAAACATAATTGCAAGTAATGGAAGTATTACAAATATACTTAGTACTCCTAATGATGCAATCATTTTTCCTTTTAAAATAAAGTATACTCCTGCACCAAGAACTACTATATAAAATATTAATCCAGCTAGTCCATTTGTATCTAAAAATATTTTTTTCTTATCCTTGTTTTTTATACCATTTCGTATATTAAGTAACATTGCTAAAAGTATTAATAACACACCAATTGCAATTCCATAAACTAGCATTGTTTGTATGCTTTCCATTGGTCTTATAAATATAGCTGGAATTATTTCTTCATTTCCAAAAACACTTCCATAAAGCATACCAAAAATCATTGAAGCAATTCCACCTGCTTCAAAAACTGGTCCCATTGCTATTTTCTTTTTCGCCATTAATATGCCAATTAAAAATATAACTAGACCATGTCCAACATCTCCAAACATAAATCCAAATAGCAAAAAGGCTGTTATAGCAACAAAAGTAGTTGGATCTAATTCTGTATAATTAGGTAATCCATACATTCTTACTATTGTTTCAAAAGGTCTTACTATTCTATTGTTTTTTAATTTTGTTGGTGGAATGCTTGCAACTTCATCATGATTTTTTACTACATATTTTACATCTTTTTCTTTTGAAAGTTTAGGTAATACTGTTGTTAATTCTTTTGCAGGTACCCAACCTATAATATAGAAAAGTCCATTTTCATCATATGCCATAAATTTTTTTACATTATTTATTTTTATATATAGATTTATCTGAGCATATAAATCTATTAGTTCTTCAGCGTCCCTATCAACAATTCTAATTAATTCATCTTCCTTATTTTCTATTTCAAAATTTAATTTATGAATTTCTTTTTCACATTCCATCCAAATATCTTTAGGATTTCCATCTAATTCTGCTGGTAGATTGAATCTTTCAAATTTATATACATTTAAATAACTATCTACTTTAGCACTATTTTCTTTACTTGAAAAACACATTACCCATACATATTTTGAATTTTCATCATCAGAAGCTTTAACTAAAAAAGCATTTAAATCTTTTATACTATTTTCCAGTTTTCCATAATTTTCTCTTAAAATTTTTCCATATCTAAATCTTATATATTCTAAGCTATATAATTTATTTAAATCAATATCTAATTCTTTAGCATTATTAAATAATTCTGCTTTTCTTTTATATTCTTCTAATTTTGCTTTCTTCTCCCCGATTGTATTTTCAAAACCATCTAAAGTATTCTTTATATCTGTTAATACACTTTGAATATAATCTAAATTTTTTTCTATTTTTTCGCTTTCTAGATTTACATCATATTTGATTTTATATTTATCTAAAATTCCTTTGCACTCTTTTAGCATATCTTTTGCAGTTGAATCATAACTAAAATTTGTTAGATTCCAACTCTTTTCATATACTTTAACTGCATCTTCTGTCTGAATACCGCTATCTAAAAGATAGTCTGCTATAAAACCATCTATATTTTCTTCTTTTCCAGTTATGCTGAGAAGTTTCATTTTTTCAACAGCCACTTATCTTACGCCTCCTAAACAATAATTTTCTTTTGTATTTCAGATTTATCAAGTTTATATCTTATACCTTCGATAATATTAATTATATTTTTTATTTCTATATCTAACAGATTTATATTACAAAAAACTGTACAGATATCAAATAATTTAGTTTTAAATAATTTAATATTTATATTATATAAATATTTGTTTTTGTCATGCTCTATTTTACTTTCACTTGAAAAGACTTTTCTATATTTTGTTTCACTCAATACAGCTTTCATATCACTAAAGTCTTCGCAATTTAGTAAATTTTCTATATTTTGTTTGCTTAATTTATAATTAATTGGAATTAAAATTTCTTTTATTTCATTTATTGAATATTTAAAATATTTCTTTGCTCTATAAATCCAAATTATATTTAATAAATCTATTTCTGTTCCAATTAAATAAAGCAAGTTTTTATTATGTTTCTTCGCCAAGCAATAAATTTTCTCAAAATAAAATTTATCTAATTTTACTTCAATTTCTTCTAATGGTGCGTTTTCAATTATTTCTTCGTATTCTTCAAATACTTTATAATAATCTTCACTTTTAATTAGTTTTAGAAATTCTGTTTCTTCAGTAATTTCATTAATTCCATCAATATTTTGGAACATTTTTTGTGTCCAATTATCTATATTTTTTAAATATTCTCTTGAATCTCTGTTTGTAATAACATTTCTAAAAACATTTTTTACACAATTTAATTCATATTTAGATAGAAATTGCATAAGAATCTCGATTTCATTTTTATTTAAATATTTAAATATTTTTAAAATATCATATATAAATAAGTTATTTAATTCCTGTTCTAATTCCTTTCTATGCATTTTTTCATTTAAATTCTCTAAAAAAGGAAATTTAGATTTTATAAAATTTATAGCTTCTTTTAAATTACTTTGTCTTATTAATTCTTCAAATTCTTCTTTAGATAAATTATTTGAATACATGCACTTCATTTTAGCATTTAAAGCAGGATATTTTACATTAACAATCAAATTAATTCCCCTTTTTTATATCAGTAATAATTTTTTCGATAATTTCATTTTCTTTTTCTGAATATTTTTTTTGCATATCTTCAATCTGATTTTTTACATCTTCATCTATTTTTAACTTTTCCTCCTGAAGCATTTCATCATACTTTCTTTTTTGTAATTCAATTTCATCTTTAAATTCCATATCAAGTACTACTTTTTTTATTCCAAATTCACTTTCAATGAATTCATCCATATTTAACTTTTTTTCTTTTTCAAAATTAGTAATTTCTTTTGCATTTTTATCGATTTCAATAATTTTATTAAAAATTTCTTCCAAAATATATTCCCCTTTACATTTCATTCAAAATCTTATTTGCTTGATCTTGTGATATAAAATTATATTTTAACATTTTATACAAAACTTGAGCTTGTCTTTGCTTTGAAAGTTCTGGATTGACATTTGGTGAATATACTGATGGTGCATTTGGAATACCAGCTAAAAGTGTTGATTCATATAAATTCATGTCTTTTGGTATTTTATCAAAATATCCTTTTGCCGCATCATATACGCAATAATATCCATCTCCAAAATAAATTGTATTTACATATAACTCAAAAATTTCTTGTTTTGAACATTCTTTCTCAAACTCAAAAGCCATAAAAATTTCTGCTATTTTTCTTGTAAACTCTTTTCTTTGAGTAAAATAAACATTCTTGGCTAATTGTTGAGTAATAGTGCTTCCGCCTTCTGCTAAACTCATTGTTTGAATATCTTTTAGAATCGCTCTTGTAATTGATATTGCATCAACTCCATTGTGACTAAAAAATCTTCTATCCTCAACAGCAATTACAGCATTTATATAATTTTCTGGGAGTTCCTCATATTCTATATATTCTGTAACTCCTGATTTTATCTCACTTATTTTATCTTTTATGCTCATTTCATTAATTGCTTCTTTATACAAGGAATACCCTTGATATGTAAATATACCTATTATTGCAATTATTATTAAAATTATTAATATAATTAATCTCTTTAAAAATTTTTTCATGCATAATCTCCTATTTTCCTCACTACATTTTATACATAAAATATATTTTTTTCAAGAAAAAATAAAATGAAATTTAGGGATGTTCCTTAAATTTCACTTCGATTGTTTTATACATTTCAATTATTTTATACATTTTGCTGAAGTTTTTTTATTTCTTCATATCTTTTTATTTTTGCAGTTGTTGTTTTTATAAATTCATCTTTTGTTGTTATTAAATTTTTAATATATTTATAAGTTGGTAATGTTTTGTTTATTTCTTTTATTCTTTCCCATAAAATAAGATCTATTTTGCTAAAATCTACATTTGGATATTTTTCATTAACATATTCAATATCATATTGAACTTTTATAGATAAAACCATATCATCTGCTTTTGGAAGTCCAAATACCATAGATTCTTTTACTAAAGGAATTTTATTAACTAAAGTTTCTATTTCTTCTGGATATATATTTTTACCGTTTTTTAATACTATTACATTTTTCTTTCTTCCAGTTATAAATATAAATCCTTCTGGATCTATATAAGCTAAATCTCCTGTAAGCAACCAGCCATCTTCTGTAAATGTGTTTTTATTTGCTTCTTCATCTTCATAATATCCAAGCATAACATTTTCACCTTTTACAGCAAGTTCTCCAATTCCTAATTCGTTTTTATCTATTATTTTTACTTGTATACCTTTCATAGGAAATCCAATAGAACCTTTTTTTCCATATTTAAAATTTTCTGCTGCAACAACTGGTGCTGCTTCTGTTAAGCCATATCCTTGTATTATTTTAATTCCAAGTTCATTAAAGCCTTTCCAAACATCTTTATCAAGCCCTGCTGCCCCACTTATTATAAGTCTAAGCTTTCCACCTAATTGATCTATTATAGGTTTAAATACTTTTCTTTTTGTAAAAGGTAAAATGTTTGTTACTTTTCTCATTATATTTACTAATTTTGTTTTTCCTTGTTTTTCTACTTCTTTAGTTAGTTTTTTATACATTGATTCTACTAAAAGTGGAACTCCTATAAATACTGAAACTCCATATTCTTTTAAATTTTGTGCAATATATCTTAAACCATCTGGAAAAGCTGTTGCAGCTCCATAGCTTAGTATATATAAAACACCAGTTGAACCAAAAGTATGATGTAATGGTAAAAATGCTAAATTAACATCTGTATCTCTAAAATCTTCTGTTGCGTGCATTGCACAAATATCAAAAGCAATATTTCTTTGTGAAAGCATAACAATTTTGGATGTACTACTTGTTCCAGAAGTAAAACATAACTCACTAGCTTTATTAGAATCTATTTCGACATTCTCAAATTCTTTATTTCCTGATTCTCTTATTTTTTTGCCTTCATCTAGAATATCATATAAATATTTATATTCTTGCGTTTTATCCATACAAATAAATTCTTGTACTTGTGTTTTATTATTTCTCTTAATGTTTTCTATTGTTTCTTTAACTGATTCATCAAAAATAATTACATCAGGTGTGCTTTTATTAATACTATTTTCTATTTCAATTTCTGTAAGACCTTTATCTAAAGGAATTACTACCATATTGCCAAGTAAAGTTGTTGTAAAACTTAAAACCCATTCATATCTGTTTTTTCCAATTATAGCTATTTTTTTATCTTTTAAACCTGCTCCAAAAAATCCTGTTCCTAAATTGTTTATATCTTCTAAAAAGTCTGTAAAAGTTTTATATATATAATTTGTTTCTTTTCCTTTTTTATCTTTTAAAATAAAGGCAGTATGGCTAGAATATTTTTGCGCCACATAGTATATCATCTCTTTTATATTATTGAAATCTGGATATTCAAAAAAATATTCATCCTTTTTCATTTTTACCACCTCTTCATCTAGTTTTCAAAACTATTATATATTATATTACCATTTAAGTCAATTGATATCTAATATTTTATACTGTTTTTCTTTCACAATACACTACATATCTTTCAGAAGTTTCACCATATGGATGGCAGGTTATAAGAGTAACTAAATCTTTATCTTTTTGAATTAATATTTTAGAAGAATCATAAGGAGAAATTACCTTTGTTTCGACCACAACATATGTTAATGTTTTCCAAAGTGTTTTAATTTTTACTTCATCCCCTATATCTAATTTATCTATATTTTTAAAAAATGGATTTCTAACTAAACTTCTGTGTGCTGCTATTACCGTATTAGAATTTTTCCCTCCTAAAGGTATAGATGTTTGAGAAAGATGAGTTGCACCTTTATTTAAATTTTCTTTTGTAGCTCCCAAATAAATTGGAAGTTTAACATTAATTTTAGGTATTTCTATTATTCCTATTATATTATCTTTTAATCCATATTGTGTTAAGTCAAAACTTGGAGTTTCATATGAAAAAGCATCAACTATATTTTGTCCTTTCTCATTAAGACTTCTATTATATTCTTGCATTTTAGTATATAAGTAATCTAATATATCACTATTTATTAGTTCTGTCTGATTTACTAATGTTGTATCATCTTTTTTAGAATTACTATTATTATAAACTTTTGATTTGTTACTATGTATTTTACTAGCTTTTTTGCTTATATTTTTTTTATTATTAGTGCTTTGATTTTGGATTATCTTTTCTTCTTCATAATCATCAATTTGCATATCATTCTCTTCATATGAATTAATATAAAAATCATCAATTATATTGTCACTATATTCTGTTTCGTCAGCTATCTCTAAAAAATTACTTATCGAATCTTCTATTTGTCTTGACGTTACTTTACTTATAAAGTATGGATATACAAGAAGTAAAATTCCAAAAAAAGTTATACATATTGCAATAATTCTTTTTATTTTATTTCTCATATTATCCTCCTTTTCTAGCATTTTTATTTTTTCCTTTAAAAGAATATATTAAAAAAACAACTATTATAAAAATAAAAATTGCTATACTAATAAAAATATTATTTTTTCTTTTTGAACTTATATTATTTATATTTGTTTCTGGTCCAATATTCTCTATGACTTCTGCTTCATCCAAATCAACTCTACTACCTCTCACTAAAAGTCTGTGAGTATTAATCATATATGGAGTACAAGTAATAAGTGTAACATAATCTTTGTTCTGTTCCACAACTATTGTATCTGTATCATCTGGAAGAACCACATCAATTTTATCAACTTCATAAGCCAATGTTTCACCTAAAACATCTATATAAAACTTATCCTTTTCTTTAAGCTTATTTATATCATCAAATATTTTAGTTCTAACAAGTCCTGTATGTCCTGCTAAAACAGCATGTGTCCCCTTACCACCAACAGGAAAAGAAGTAGTATCTAGATGTCCAACACCTGATTGTAAAACCTCTTCAGATAACCCATGATATATTGGCAAATATACATCTATTTTAGGAATACTTATATATGCCATAGCATCTCCAATATTTAATACATTTAAATAACTAACAGTTTCATCTTCATTACTAGACATAGATATATCTACAGAAACAATTCCTTCCATTTCACTATTATAGTCTCTCGCTTTTTGTAATTCATTTTCTTTTTCTTCATCTGATAAGTTATTAATTACTTCTTGATAATTAGATATTGCAACTGTTTGATTAAACGCAGATAAACATGCTGATATAATAGGATATGCAATTAATATTATTCCTATAAGAATGAATGATATTTCTATTATTTTCTTTTTCATATGTATCTCCAAAAGCTGAGCCACTTAAACTAAGTGGCTCATATTTTTATATTTTAAATTTCTTCTTTTCTATTTTTTCTATAATATGTTACACCAGCTACTATAAATAATACGCCTGCTGCTACAAATACTACTGCTCCCATACCACCTGTTGAAGGTAATAATGTTCCTTTTTTATTTACTATAACATTTGCTAACCCTTCATATGTATCTTCTCCTACTGCAATTCTAATAGGATCTTTTAATAAGTTATAATATTTAACTTCTCCATTTTCTTCATATGTAGGTGCTTGTACTTCTAGTAAATAGTAAGTTCCATAAGATAAACCTTTATAAGAAACTTTTCCAAGTTCTGTTCCGTTTTCTCCATTACCTGTTGTTAATACTATTTCATTTCCATTTGCATCTTTTATAAAGTTTCCTTTTCTTGCTTCTGCTTCTGATGTTGCAAGTTTAAATACTGCTCCACCTAGAAGTTCTCCATCTTTTGAAAGCGCATGTTTTTCAATATTAAATCCACCTGTATAAACTTTTTCATCACTCTCATTTTTTGATTCGTTTTCAATATCATCTGGATTTGGCACATCATCATAATTTACTTTAACTATATTTGAATATTTTAAAGTTGCTTTGTTGTTATTTCCACTAGTATTTGCTACTGCATTGCTGTTTAATGTTGCATTATATGTAATCTCTAAAGATTCATATTTCATTAATTTTTCTTTACCTTGTTCAGTAAACTCTAAACTCCAAGAATGCTCATCTGATGTTAATACATAATCATCTGAGGTTATTGGCTCATTATTAATGCCTCTAACACTCATCATTTCTTGACCTGCTTGATCTAAATTTCTTATTTTTCCATTTATAGAAAAGCTGCTATCTATAAATGTTAATCCTTCATCCATTTTGTCTGATATAACAAAAGTGTTTAATTTATTTATTATCATTGGAACATCAACTACTACTTTATAAGAAATAATATCTCCAATGTCTGCACTATTGTTTCCGTCTTTAATAGAATTTGTATCATTTTCATTTCTAGAAATAGATGCAATTTCTTTGTTTATTGTTGGTTTTTCATTCATTACACTTAATGTTTCTGGATAAACACTTGTATTACCATCTTCTGCAAGTGATACAGAAAAATCATATGTTGCATTATTATCTAAAATATATCCTTCCAATGTTTTTGTTTCTATAAATCTATAATCACCTGCTGGTAATCCTTCTAGTGTAATTGTACCACTTTCATTTGTTACCAATGTTTTTTCTAGTTCATAGTCTTCCCAAGCTTCTCCATTTTTCTTTTGTATTTTAAAATTAACTCCTGCCATAGGTTCTTTGTTTTCATTTAATTTTGTTAATGTTATTCCTCCATAAACTGTATCATTTTTTGGTGTTACTTCAACATCATAAATTAATCCATTACCTTCTGGGTTAGTTGTAGGAATATCTACTAAAAAGTTAGCTGTTTTTTCTACAACGTTAATTGGAGCTTCAGCCTCTATAACTAAATATCTTCCTAATTTCAAATTAGAAAAGTTTACTTGTCCATCTGGACCAGTTACAGCTTCAGCTGTGTAATAATTTTCATCACCTGACATATCATATCCTTCTTGTAAATACTTGTCAGGGATTTGTAGTACTGATTCATCATCATCTACCTTATAAATTTTAAATTTTACTCCTGCAAGTGGTAATTTATTACCATCTTCATCTGTTCTACCATTTTCCAATTTAGTAATTGTTAATGAACCAGATGCTATACCTGCTGCATCGTCTCCTGCCGCATTTACAACAGTAAACATGCTTGAAATTATAAGCATTATAGATAAAAGTAATGCTATTATTCTTTTGGATTTTATCATATTCTTTTGTCCTTTCTTATTCTTTAATTTTAATTGCTATTGCTATACAAAATACTCCTAGCATAGTTAAAACTATACTTCCATTTCCACCAGTATTAGGTAAGACTGTTTTTTCTTTATTGATAACTTCACCTATATAATCTGGTGCAGTTTCTGTTATTTCGATATCAATAGGTTTTCTTTGCAAACTATATCCATTAGGTGCCTTAGTTTCTGTTAATCTATATTTTCCATATTCCAAGTTTTTAAAATCTACTTCACCTAATGTTTCTTCTTCTGTTTTAGTTGTTAATATTATTGGCTCAAAGTTTTCATCAATATTTATTTCTCCATTGTTATCTATTATTTTTTGTAATTTAAACTCTGCTCCCCCTAGTTTTATATTATTATCTTTGCTATCTACCTTTATAATCTTAATACTTCCATACTTATAATTAGTTATTTCAAAATGTTCATAATCTACAAATGATACCATACTATAATATTCTTCTGGTACTTGAATTTCTTCTACTGCATACATTATTTCATTTCCTTTTTCATCATGAGTATCTAGATTTACCCATTCATATGTCCAATTATCTCCATTATTGTTTCCATTTTCACTCCTTAAAGTAACAACTGTATCAACGTTTTTTATAGGATATTCTATAACTTCATCATTTACATTTTTTACTGTTGCAGTTAATTTTACATTTATAGAATCTGGTCTTACTCCTAAAATATCATTATTGTCTATCCATACTTTATTTATTACTATTTGCTTTTTAGCTTGATAATAATAATTTACATTTATATCCTCCTTTCTAAAAATTCCATTTTCTTCTTCTGGTGTTATATATTTTTTTACTCCATCTTGTATCTCATATTCTAGTTCATAAACTATTCCATTTTTTTCTATAGTAAGTAATGGCTCTATTTTATATTCTGTTCCTTCTATACCTTTCTTTATTTCATCATCTTTTAATTTATTTTCTGTATACTCACCATTACTCTTTTTTAAATAATAATGAACAATTACTCTTGAAGTTGTGTTTTCTATATTTATTTCGTTATTAGAAATTGTAATACTCTCTAAATTTTTATTTTCTAATATGTTAATTTGATTATTTACAACTTCTATAGTAATTGGATATTCTAAAATTTTATATCCATCTTGAGTGCTAATTTCTGTTAATATATATCTTCCATCTGGAACTCTAGTTACTATTTTTCCTGTACTATCAGTTTTTAAACTAATTTTTTCTGTTAATCCTTCAGCATTAAAAACTAATTTTATACTATTAATATAAAAAGCATCATCTCCAGCATCCATACTACTATCTTTTAAATATCCAAAAATTATATTATATTTTTTTCCTGCTTCTAATATTGCCATATAATCTTGGTCTTCAGTTATCCCTGTTATATTAATAATCTCTCTTGATATATCTGCATAATTAATCCCATTTCCTGTATCTTCAGTTATTCGTACAAACCCATAATCATAATTTTGTTCACATGAAATTTTAGCATTAATTATAATTGCATACTTTCCTGTATAATTAGTTAAATCTACTGGTATATATGAGAGTGCTTCTGAATTTGGCACTCCTTGGTTATTTGACTTATATACACCACTTTCATTTTTTATAAATGTATAATTATTCACATATTCATCTCTATCTATTGCTCTTTCAGTATTAAAAGATTTTAGTGGAATTGAGGATTTGCTTAAAGATGTTATTGTATTTGATCGAGATTCTACTCCTGTAATCTCTATTCCTCTACTGTGGGATCCACTAGATTTTAGTGGTTTTGCAGTTTTATTTTCATCAGCATAATCTGTAATTTTAGCATCACATTTAATTGTTTTACCAGCATCTTCTTCTGTAACAACATATTGGACTGTTGTTTTATATTTTTCTCCAGCTTTTACAGCTATATTTTCTTGAGTATATAATACCTTTCCATTATTTAAAGTAGCTACAAGTTCTACATTATGAGTATCAGCCCAATTGCTGTTAACTATCTCTACATCCCAAGAAATTGTATCTCCCACATTTGCTTCAAGTACATTTGGTACTATTATTACATATAATTCAGCACGTTTAAGCCATGTAGCCATATATGTTATATCTTCTTCTACTGTTTTACAAATCGCAGGTGCCCATCCTTTAAATTCATATCCACTTCTATTTAAACTTCCTGTATACTCTGGCGTTTTTTCTCCAAATTTAATTCCTGGAAAAATCTTTTCTCCAAATACAGCTCCATCTAGTGTACCATCAGAATATGTAACTGTATAAGTTGGTGTGTTATCTTCTGCGTGAGTAACTACTGTTGATGATGTACTATTAGTATCACTTGTACCAGGAGTTATATGAGCTGTATTGGATAATTTTCCATCAGAATTTATGTCTGATGGTGAGAAAACTTTTGTAACATAGCAATTTATCTCACCACTTTCTGGAATTGTTCCATTTAACGGATCACCAAAAACATATTCTGCCCTTTCATCTGTAATTTGATATTTGAAACCTGGTTCCCCTTTTGCCACTAATTTATATAATAGTTTTACTGTTAAAGTTGATTCTAAAAATTCAACTTTACCATTATATCCTACATATGTTATCCCAGATAATGTCTCTGGTGTATTTGTTGGTAATTCAGATGTGTCTTTTATTAATTTTTTATAAAACATATCTAATTTATAATTTACTGCATAAAGGTCTATATCTTGATTTATATGAAGAATATCTTCTGGTAAAATTGATACCTCGCTTGAGCCTTTTTCAGTTGTCCAACCTTTTAAATTTTGTAAATTACAATCTGTTATAGTTACATCTGCTTCTCCATAACAAATCTGTGAACTTATAACACGACCAGAATTCCAGTATCTAACAACATATTTTTGTAATAGTGTTAAATCATCTGTAATATTCTCTTCTATTGGTGTTAATTCAAATTCAACATTTTCTAATGCTTCTTTTGTTTTGCTATCAACCTTATTAATAATTATTTCACTTCTATTTGAAGGTCTATTAATTGCTTTTAAAGCCTTTGTTTGCACCGATTTTGCACTATAAAAGTTATCTATTATCTTAGGCTTATATGGCATTGTACTTATTAATATTGTAATTATTAGAAATACAATAAAACTTATCTTTTTAATTAATTTAATTTTCTTTTGCATATCCTAATACCTCTTTTAGATATTTTAATAATTGTATCTAATCTTATATTAAAACATTTATTTTCAATTTCATATGGAAATTTCTGTTTAAAAAGGTAAAATAAGTTGTTTTTTTTATAACAAAAAAAGCCTTAAAATCAATATAGTATTGATTTTAAGGCTTTTGATTTTTTTGATTTTTATTAATTATTTTTTTCTTTATCTTCTTTGTTGATTTCAGATATTTGTGATGCTATATATTTACTTGCGCTTGATCCTATTGCCATATATAAAGCTGTATCTGAAAGAAATTCATCATCAGCAGCTTCTTTTAAACTAAATTTTTTTCCAATAGCAATAACTGTATTAAATGTTGAATCATATAAATTACTAAAGAAATTTAATGTTTCCTCTACTGATGTTCTTTGAATTCTTAAATTAATTAAATGTTTTATTTCTGAAATAGGTAAGCATTGTTTTAATGTACATATCATTATTAAATATGCTATATGCTCTCTCGAATACTTTTTCTTTACAGGAGCTGGCATAATTCCTAGTTTTACATAGTTATTTATCATTGAGTGAGTAACAATTACAGAATTCTCATCTGTTTTATGAAATGATAAATATTTATCCATTAAAGCAATTACTTGATCCATATATAAATCTATTTCTGGCAATTCATCCCAATATGGTATTTTATGTTTTATTATTTTAAAGTAATCTTCAAATTTCTTCTCTTTTTTTGTCATAACTTACCTCTTTTTTTAATATACATTATAATAACATATTCTTTTTAACATTTCAAGCAAATAGTATTTTACTAGAAAGATAGGGGGACCAATTCAGATCCCCTCTCCCACGTTGACACTCTGACCTTACTCATTTCTTCGGAAGAAACTTTTTCATAAATCCGAAAACCGCAAAGCCTTCACCATTATGTTCATGATGATGTGTGTGACGATGTGCATGCAGACTCGTTTTCTCCTTAACTTCGACTGGCTGGCTATCATACCAGCGATTAGAAAATCCAATTTTTCTCCACATTTTACGGCAGAACTCAGCACGATTTCCTACATAGTTGTCTGGAATGATATACCTCCTCTTGTTATTGGTGACCCCCAGCTCAATTGTGAAACTTTCTGCAAACTCTTCCCATTCTCTCTCTCCCGGATGATAGAGAATATCGTTAAGCAGAATTGCTGGTAAATAGCACGTTACCATATCTCTTTTATTGGGATTGGCAATTAGAAGCGCATTTTCGCCGTTGTAGCTCATGAAGGCTTTCACATCAAGCTCTAACTCTTCTCTGATACGTTCCTCCATAGCCGCAAAAAGTCTCTGCCGATAGTCTTCCAGATGAATCTGAATCCTTCCAACCTGATTCAGGAACCTGCTGATCTTTTCAGAATCGCAAATTCCTTCCCTGGTTTCAAGCGGCTGCCAGAAAATACCAGTCTTCACATCTTCCCCTCCAGAATACTTGCCATAGCACCAATGAGCACTGGCAATATATGCAAGAGGATATACTTCCCCACTTTCTAACTCCATATAGTCTTTATGAGGAATAATGGCCATAAGAGGCCCAGTGTGGTGCACCAGTAAAAGCGGGCAGTTGGGCAGAAGGCTCTCTGACGTCACGAAATAATCCCATCCGTTCTTGTCAGAGTGCACATGCTCTTTGCTCATAGGATACCCTACCAGCTTGCTGATGTAATCAGCAAACGTAGATTTCCAGGTTAACCGCTCCAGCATCTTCTTGTTCACACCAAACTCTTCAATTGTTCTAGTCATATGTCATTACCTCCATATTGTATTTTTTTGACTGTAACAAAAAAACTGATTTGTGTCTACGTATACCCTTTTTATTCATATTACGCTATGAACGCATGAGGCAAGCCTATGATATATAGAATATCAATTTTATTATACTATATTATAAAAAACACTTCAAGTATCTATAATACCAAAAAACGAGTGTAGGTTAGTCAAACATATGTCACACTTTTTTGAAAAATATATACTTTGAGTACCTTATATTGTTAATAACGATTC
>CAPOZU010000012.1 GCA_948676835.1 uncultured Clostridia bacterium | reverse complement strand
ATCGTTATTAACAATATAAGGTACTCAAAGTATATATTTTTCAAAAAAGTGTGACATATGTTTGACTAACCTACAATAAATTGTTTATATATCCCACTAATTAATTGAAATATAAGTATTTTTATGATATAATATAAGCATATACGTTTGTATATTTTATATATATTATATACTATGAAACTCTACTAGGGTCATAGTATAGTTAATCATAATATGGATCTTGCGATCTATGTTATGTTCACATATAACACTATTCTGTTTTATGGAAAGGAAGTATTACTATGAAAACTTTGCGGAATCTGTTCATGCTCGTCCTGTGTGTGCTGATGCTCGTCCCGACTACTACGGCCTTCGCCGCCAATACCGAGACGCACCAGTATGTTGAGGTCTACGTTAACAACAAGTTGGTGGATGCCGACGTTTACGTTGACAACGACATCGCATGGGTGGCAAATTACTCCCAGCTGTACCTCATCTTCCCTGAGGAGACCCGCAATTTCAATTTCCCCGCTGTGCAAGAAGCAAGTTCGCTCAAAAATTGGGCCATACGTTTTGGCTACGACTTAAGAGTCACCAACGATGCGGTCTATCTTTCCAAAGGAAATACTGTCACAGTTCCTGAAAATATCAGAATATATGTCAACAATGTCAGAGTAAAGGACGTCAGTGCCTACCTCGAAAATAACATTGTATGGCTTTCAAGTTACTCTGATGTTTACAAAGTGTTTCCCACTGAAACCAAAGACATGTATCTCCCCACTGTGAAGGAACCTACCCGTCTCCAGAGCTGGGCAACCGACTTTGGCTACAAAATGGTAGTAGACGGTTTCACTGTGTTCTTGACCAAGGAAAATAATACCCCTCAGCAGCCGAATAAGCCCAGTAATCCTGGAAATCCGAGCATTCCCAATGAACCTACTATTCCTGGAGAACCGAGCATGCCGAATAAGCCCAGTAATCCTACCGATACGGAAAATGTTAAGGTATATGTAAATGGTATGCTCATCAAGGACGTATCCGTTACCCTCAACAGTCATGGAAAGCCTGTCGTTTCGGACTATTCTGAAATCAGGAAGATTTTCCCGAATGAAACCAAAAACATTTCGTTCCCTGCTGTTAAAGGGGCTATCGAGCTCAGGCAATGGACCTACAATTTCGGGTACACTTGCATTCAGAAAGGCAATCGTGTCTATCTGAGCAACTCTGGTGTAACTCCGATTGAGATCTATCTTGATACAGCTCTTATCGAATTCCCTGATCAGCAGCCTGTCCTCCTTAACAACCGCACAATGATTCCTATCCGTGCGGTGTCTGAATCTCTTGGCTGGAATGTATCTTGGGGAGAAAACATTGTCACAATAACCAACAACTATCATACGCTGATTCTCTACATCGGCAAGAACTACTACACTATCGACAGTGTTCGTAAGACCATGGATGTGCCTGCACAAATCATCAACAACCGTACAATGGTTCCGATTCGTTTTGTGGCAGAAGCATTCGGCTACAATGTCGGATATGATGGTTCCGGCGATGTAAAGGTTGTGACAATTAATAGGTAAATAGTAATAAGGGGGCTCTTCAAAAAAAGAGCCCCCTTTTCCCTTTTTATTTTTTTATATAAACAAAAAAACCTTACGTTTTTATAAAACATAAGGCTTTTATTATCTTTTCTAATACTTCCGAAAAGCAAATTCCAATTATCTTTTTGAGAATTGTGGAGCTTTTCTAGCTTTTTTAAGACCGTATTTTTTTCTTTCTTTCATTCTTGGATCTCTTGTTAAGAATCCGTTTGCTTTTAAAGCTGGTCTAAATTCACTGTTTGCAGCATCTAAAGCTCTTGAAATACCGTGTCTAATTGCTCCAGCTTGACCTGTTAATCCACCACCAACAACTTTAACAACAACATCATATTTTCCAACTGTGTTTGTTACAGCAAATGGTTGGTTAACTATAACTTTTAATATATCAGAACCAAAATATTCATCTAATTTTTTTCCATTAACAACTATTTCACCTTTACCAGCCATTAATCTAACTCTAGCAATTGATTCTTTTCTTCTTCCAGTTCCTTGGAATACTATATTTTCTGTTTTCTTTGCCATTCTTATTTTACCTCCCAAACTTCTGGTTTTTGAGCTGCATTTTCATGTTCACTACCTGCATAAACTCTTAATTTTTTAACCATTTTGTTTCCTAATCTTGTATGAGGAAGCATTCCTTTTATAGCTAAGAACATAGCTTTTTCAGGAGTTTTGTCCATCATAACTCTAGCTGATGTTTCTTTCATTCCTCCAATATATCCAGAATGATGTCTATAAACTTTTTGATCTAATTTATGACCTGTTAAAACAGCGTCTTTACAATTTATTACTATTACATAATCACCAGTATCTTGGTTTGGTGTATATGTTGGTTTGTGTTTTCCTCTTAATAGTCTAGCTGCTTCAGTAGCTACTCTACCTAAAGATTTATCTGCAGCGTCTATTACATACCATTTTCTTTCGATTTCGCCTGCTTTTGGGCTATATGTAGTATTATTCATGGTATTAATACCCTCCATTTCAATTTTTAAAATATTTTTATCTCTTATGCAACTTGAATAAAATTATTTAGTATATAACCACCGGGGAGAAGTTATTATACAAACTCTCTTATCCTATTACACATAATGCTTTATTATTTTAATACAAATGCAATTAAAAGTCAAGCATTATAAGGAATTTTTGTTAAATTTATACATCAACAGATAAAATACCCATTCTAACCCCTTCTGGTCCTACTGGATATTCCAAATATATATCCAATGTTTTTTCACCAGTAATTAAAACTTGTAAATTTTCAAAATGATATTTTGAATTACTCATATATTCATCAAAAGAGCCAAATTCTTCATTTGCAGTATCATATTCATCATAGTTTTTCTTTAAAGCATCTTTTACTTTATCTTCTAATTCATTTGGAGTTAAATTAAATTTCTCAATAACTTCTCTTTTAGTCAATTTCTTACCACCATCTTGAAGATCAAAATTGTAAAGAGTAAAATCTTCAACAAAATCCCCTCCTGGAACGTGAACTAGCATCTCAGTAATACTTAAACCAATATACTTATCTGCTACAATGTGTTCTTCATAATCCATTCTATTAAAATTAAATCCATATTCTTCTTTTTGCATAGAGTTTTTTGCTGAGTTAAATTTTTCTTGTAATTTAGAATTTATTCTTTCAACTTCATCTGAATCAATATTTATATATGGTAATCTTATTTCATCTGCAAATGTATAATTATTTTCTTTATCATAAGTTTCATTAATTTCTTTTACTTCTTTTTCATACACAAAATCTTTTGAATCATCAACTTTTTTTGCAATATTATCTTCTTTATCAGTAATTGAATTATCTACCTCATTTACTGCAGGAGTTGTAATAGTTTTGTCTGCAGCTGTATTAGTTACATTCGGTTTGAATTTGCTCGCAACAACATTTTTACCAATTACAACTGACAAATACACTATTACTATTAATCCTAAAATAATTCCTATTATTTTTAAAAACTTCTTCATATTATTCCTTTCTTAAATTTCAGAATCTATCTTTAAACGTAAAAATTATAAATTCAATAATTCTTTTAAAAATAGATTCCTTTTTTACTTCAATTAAATCAGATTCTTCATTTAAATCATTTATTATTTTTTCTTCAGCAACAATATTTCCTGTATTTTTAAATATTTCGTCAGGATTATATTTTTCTCTTATCATTTTTTGAAACTCAATTTCATTTTGAGTAACTCTTTTTTCAAAATCAGCTTTCTTATCCTCAGAACACCAATAATGTCTATACATCACTCCCAAAATACTTCTGGCTTCTTGACTTAAATCCATTTCAACTAATCTTTTTGAATAATCTAAATTAGACACATAATTTTTAGAAGCATTTTCTTTTAAAATATCTACAAATTTTTGTGGCACTTTTTCCTGATCTTCTTCCTCCATATGAGCCAAAATATCTAAAACATCTACTATTGCTTCACTATATTTTGTACTTATCATAATTTCTCCTTTGTTTATTTTTCTTCTTCACGAGATTTATCTTTTTCTTTAGATGCTTTTATAAAAACACCCTCAGCATCACTTATTTCTTTGGCTGATAAAGTTTCTGCAAGAATTGCAACTTCATCAAGCTTTATTTTTCTTTCATTTTCAGCCATATGCTCCTCCATATCTTTTATATTTGAATTATATCTTTAAGTATCGTTTAAATCAAGCTATTAGTTTTTAATTTTAAGAATTTTTTAATATATATTATTTGTTATTTATAATATAATATTAGTAGGTTTATAGATAAATCCTTTATAAAAATCTAAATAATGTAAGGAGCTTAGGATATACCTAGTTATATTCTAAAAATTTATATGGAAATTACAAAATTTGAAACAAATTATAAAAGAAAATTCTTCTTTTATAAATCAAAAGTTAATCCAAAAAAATATCAAGAAAAAATTGAAAATCAAGTTATAAATATCTATCCAGAAATTACATATCAAACATTTTTAGGCTTTGGCGGTGCTTTTACTGAATCTACTGGATATGCATTAAAACAATTATCTGCTGAAAAACAAAATCAAGCATTAAATGATTATTTTTCAAAAGACGGACTTAACTACTATTTTGGGAGATTACCAATTGGAAGTTCAGATTTTTCTCCAAAATCATATTCTTACTCTTATAAAGAAGATTTATCTGATTTTAGTATAGAAAAAGATAATGAATTTATTCTACCAGTCGTAAAAGCTACTTTAAAAATTAATCCAAATTTGCAATTCTTATCATCACCTTGGAGTCCACCAAAGTTTATGAAAACGAATAAAATGCTTACTTTAGGCGGAAAACTTATTCAAAAATACAAACAAACATGGGCAAACTATTTTGCAAAATATATTAAAGAATATAAGCAAGAAGGAATTGATATAAAATATGTAACTGTGCAAAATGAACCAAATGCAGTTCAATTATGGGAATCTTGTTTATACAATCCTGAAGAAGAAATAGATTTTGCAGTAAACTATCTTTATCCTACTTTACGTTCAAATAACCTTCAAACAAAAATATTAATTTGGGATCACAACAAAGAAAAATTATTTACTAGAAGCAAACAAGAATTAAATACAAATAAAGCATTAGAAGCTGTAGCAGGAATTGCTTATCACTATTATTCAGGTGATCATTTTGAAAATATTGCTTTAACCCACGATACTTTCCCAGGAAAGATTTTATTACATACTGAAGGATGCACAGGATATTCAAAATTCAATCCAAACGAAGAAATTCAAAATGGAGAAATTTATGGTCATGATATTTTAGGAGATTTAAATGCTGGTTCAAATGGATATATTGATTGGAATTTAGTACTTGACAACAAAGGTGGTCCTAATCATAAATTTAATTATTGCAACTCACCTATTATGATAAATAAAGACAATTCAGATTATATTAAAAATTTGACTTATTATTATATAGGCCACTTTAGCAAGTTTATTATGCCTGGAGCAAAAAGAATTGCTTTTAGCAAATATACTTCTGACATTGAAGTAACCGCTTTTAAAAATCCTGATAATAGTATTGCTATTGTTTTAATGAATAGAAACAATTTTAATAAAGAATATACTATTTGCTTGAATGATGTGACTTTTCATGATAATTTGGATAGTCATGCGATTGTGAGTTATGTGGTGAAATAGAAATTAGAATAAATACAAAAAATAACCTATGTTAAATGTATAGGTTATTTTTTGTTCTTCTCTTCAAGAATAATATATGCGTTTCTATGTTTATATTATATGCGTTTTATTGTAATTAGTCAATAATTCCTAATTTTTCCTTCAATGCTTCTTGTAAGACTTGTGAAAAATTAATATGATTTCTTTCACATAAATTATTTAACCAGCAAGGAATTGTTAATGTTTTTTTTATTGCTTTATTATTGTGTTTTCTTCTATATTCATTCATATCTATACTAACATAGTTTATAAATTCATTTTTTTTCAATTCTATTTTTGAAAAATCTGTTGTTACATTCGGGTATTCTATAAGTTCATCTAAATACAATCCCATTGCATCTTGAGCCATATTAAAAGCTTCTACGATATCTTTACCAAAAGTAGAACAACCTTTTAAATCAATAAAATCTACTAAATAACAATTATCTTTTTTGTCATAGCTAAAAATCGCTGGATAAATACAAATTTTTAATTCATTCATGTTTTCACCTCAATATAATATATGAAAGGAGTGCGTGTATTATTTATGTATTGGAAGGGCTTTATTTTAGCCCAGCCCTTCTAAGAATTACCTTAGCTGTACCAATCGGAATATCTCCGATTATGTATTGGTATAATTTCGGTTTGATCACCTTTTTTCATCTTTAGGTGTGAACCTTTTTGAGAAACTTCGTGCCAACCATTTTGCTTTAGTAACTTTATTAGTTCTTTAGCACGCATATATTATCCTCCTTTCAAGGATAATTATAGCACGTGTATATACGTATGTCAATAATTTGTATATTATTTAAGTAGTTTTGTGATTATTCAAAATATTTCTATATTATTACTCTTCATCCTCTTTATTATATTTTCTCAATTTATTAAAATAAATCACAAAAACAATTATGATTCCCCATCCAAGTAATCCGCCAAAAATTCCCATTGATTCATTAGATGATGTAGTGCTTTTTCCTTCAACAGTTATTTTTGTTTCTGAAATAGCACCATCTTTTGAAGAACAAAAAACTTTAGTTGTTCCTACAGATTTAGCTATAACAATTCCATCCTCAACACTTGCAATATATGGATTTTCAACACTCCATTCTAATGTTTTATCAGTAGCGTTTAAAGGAAAAACAGAAGCTGAAATACTAGTCTTTTCCCCTTCTTTAGTAATTATATTAGGCGTGCTTATTTCAATTCTTGTTACTTTTATTGGTTGAACTTTAACGTGAACAGTTGCTCTTTTACCATTTGAACTTTCTAGTGTTATATCAGCTTCTCCTATATCATTGGCACTTATTACTCCTTCTGAATTTACTGACGCAACATTTATATCAGAGCTTTCCCAAATAATATTTTTATCTGTTGCATTCTCTGGCGAAATTGTAACATCAATTTTCTCTGTTGTACCGCAAAATATTTCTACATTATCTTTAGTTGGATTTATACTTTTTACTAATACTTTTTTAGGCTCAGTTTTCTTTGTCGTTGATGTTTGTGTTTTAGTAACTGTTGACTGTTCCTCTGGTTCAGATGAAGTTGTTGTTGTTTGTGCTTCACTAGAATATGGACATACACCACCATCATGTAAATGTGGTGGATTACCTCCACAATGATAATGATATGGACCAAGTCCACTCGCATTTTTATTGTCTTTATGTCCTCCATGCGAATCAGTTCTTCCAGAATGAGCTATACAATTTAAAGGTAAAACTAGACCAATCATAAGAATTATAAAAAATACTACTACTCTTTTTTGTTTGATATTTTTATTCATTTTATCCCCCAATTATTACTATATTCTATATTTCAAATTTATTATATCATGTGATATTTTCTTGTCAATTACATAGTTTTTATCTTATAAACTATCTCATTAAACAATTGATTTTCAAGTATTTTCGTGATATAATACATCAGATTTATTTATAATTGAAACCTGTAGGCATAAAATGTTTGGAGGTTTCATACCTCCAAATCAGATTTGAGGAGGTTACTATGAAAAAAAGAATTATGGTTTTAATCACATCACTGTTAATCATCTGTCTACTTATGTGTTCTTGTTCAGCTGAACGGACTCCAATTCCAGAGGAAAAAAAGTTTGACACAATGTATGATTTAACAGAACTCAGTTCACGAAATTGGGTATATGTTGATCCCGAGAACAATGTTATGTACTGTTATATTGGTCATGGCTATGGTGGTGGTCTTACAGCAATGCTTAATAAAGATGCTACACCAAAGCTATATAATGAAAACAGCATGTACGATGTAACTGAAATTAGCAATAGAAACTGGGTATATGTCGACTCTGAAACTAAAGTTATGTATTGGTATGTTGGACATGGTTATGGCGGTGGTCTTACCATTATGCTTGAACCGGATGGTTCTCCCAAACTGTATGATGCGTCAACGAGCATGTATGATGTAACTGAAATCAATTCTAGAAACTGGGTATATGTTGACTCTGAAACAAAAGTCATGTACTGGTATGTCGGACATGGTTATGGTGGCGGACTTTCTATCATGCTTGAAGCTGACGGTTCACCTAAGCTTTATGATGAAAAGACAAGCATTTATGATGTAACCGAAATATCATCTCGTAACTGGGTTTACGTTGATATCTAATCCCGAGTAATGTATTGGTACGTTGGACACGGTTATGGTGGCGGACTGGACATTATGCTCGAAGCTGACGGTTCTCCAAAACGCTATGATAAGGAAAACAGCATTTATGATATAACTGAAATCAGTTCCAGAAACTGGGTATACATTGATCCTGAAAACAATGTAATGTACTGGTATGTCGGACATGGTTATGGTGGTGGATTTGCCACAATGCTTGACCGAAACGGTAGTTCCAAAGTCGCAAAATAGTTCCATAAAAAAATCAAGCACTGGTAGATAATACCAGTGCTTGATTTTTTTTATTAGAAATTAATTTCCAAAAATCTTTTATTTACCTCTTCCCAATTAATTATATTCCAAAAAGCAGATATGTAATCTGGTCTTTTGGTTTTATATTGCAAATAATAAGAATGTTCCCACATATCTAGTACCAAAAGTGGTTTGCATCCCCATAATGTTAAATTTTGATGCTTTTCACATTGCAATATTTCCAACTTTTTAAAGTTTGGAACCCAAACTAATAAGCACCATCCAGAAGCTTCAACTACCGCCGCTGCTTCTGAAAATTGTCTTTTAAATGCTTCAAAGCTTCCAAAATCTTCTATTATCTTTTGCACTAATCTACAATCAATTCTTGATATTTCTGATGCAGGTTTCATATTTTGGAAAAACATTTCATGTAATATCGCTCCAGAGCCTTGAAAAGACAATTCTTTTTCTAGACATTTTATATTTTTAAAATCATTTCTAGCTCTTGCAGATTCAAGATTTACAAAGCTACTATTAGTTTTATCTACATATCCTTTATACAAAATATTATAATGTAAATCTAAAGTCTCTTTTGAATAAAAAGGTTCCAAAGCATCTAAGCTATATGGAAGTTCAATCATTTTTATCATAAATTCCTCCAAAAGTTTTTATTTAATTCTATGTAAGAATTTATGAAATATGAAAAAAGTTGCCTCTAGAAGAGACAACTCAAATTTTATTTTAGCATTTCTACTAAGTCTTTATAATTTCCTTTTATGATTTCTTTAGTAATTTCTTTTCCCTTTTCCTTCATAATTTTATAAACACCAATTCTATACAATCGATATCTTAAATTCATTAATACTTGCAATCCTGCATCTTCACAATTTTCATTTAAAATAATGTCATTTTCACGTTCTAGATTTACAAAAAACGCAATTTCTATTGAATATTTTGATTCAAGTTCTATTACTAGTTCTTTGTCATAGAATTTGTGTTCTATTAAATCTTGCACCGTGTTGATGTCTTCAACTATGTCTTTCATGTCTTTTACGTACATGTGATTTCTGAAAATCTCTAATAATTCTTGCATTCCTTCTTCTCTCATATTTTCCTCCTATAATTTGGTTTATAAGAGTATTGTGTGTAGAAAATGGGAAAAGAATACAGAAAATGTCAATATATTCAATTGTATTAAATATTTTTATTTTACGAATTTACATATATCTTGCCATCTTTAATATTATAATTTATTTCAAATCCTGCTAATTTTAATAACTGTATCAAATCTTCCACTTTTTTACCATATCCATAAACTTTAGATTCATTTTTTACTAGCGCATCATATCTAGTTAAATATGTCAAAATAATATCCGAAAAATCTTCCGTTGAAATTTTACTAGAACAGCATTTTAAAAGATTTATTCTTTTCTTTTCTGGCATACATTCTAGAAATTTTTTTATATCATCAACTCTTAATTTAACGCTCAATTCATTTTTTTCTATGTATTTTACAAATTCTAAAGCACTTTTTTGATTTAAATCAGTAGTTGAAAAATTATTACTATCACTCAGCAAATTATGTTTAAATTCTCTTCCAATTGAATCTTTTTTCAAAATTAAATTTACTTCATTGATTGAATATAAATAATTACTTAGAAATCGTTTTTCAATAATAGTTGTATTATATTTAGTATATAATATAAATATATCACTATCATTATTGCTAAATTCCCTATATTCTTCTATATTAATATCTAATTTACCTGTTCTTATTAAAATTTCTAATTTATCTCTTGGAATTTCATTTATTTCATTTAACTTTACTTTTATATCACTATTACGAGAAACAAAATCATATATAACATTTTTAATATTATAGCATTTAGATATTTCTTTACAAAAAATATCTTTACTATTGCATTGGTGGAATGAACTTTTCTTTTTAATTAACTCTATGTTATTATTTATAAAATTAATTAAAACATTATCTATTTTCTTCTTGTTATTAAAATATGCTATAATATTATACCAGCTATTAATTACTTTATTTTTTTGAAAAGCTATCGCTTGTATCTTTTTATTTTGAATTAATTTAATATTTTTAAACTTTATGTTTTCTCTTTCTATAATAATTTCTTTTTTACGCTGATTAATTTTAGAATTATTCAATAAATATATCACATCTTTTTCTTCATTTCTATAATTACCTTTTAATTTTAAATACACCTGATCTATATATACATTTATATTTTCTTTGATATATTTTTCTATTTTATGATTACATATGCTAGAAAAATTCTTTGATTCAAAATTAGTTATTGATAATCCATAATAAACTATAAAAATATATTTTAGATTTTCATAATTTATTTCAAAGCAATCATTTTCAATGCAAGACTTTCTCATATTTAAATCAAATCTTTCTAAGCCTAAGTTATTATATTTTATATCTAAAGATTTTACTATTTCAATATATTTATAATCATTTATTAATAAGTCATTTGTCTTAATAAACTTACATAGATTTTCATAATTATCTATATTGCATATATTTTCTTTATCCAGTTTTAATAATAATTTTTCAAGGATTTTCGATATATCTTGTATATATTTATCAGACTTATTAGAGAAATTTTCCCAAAAACTTTTGTTTTTAACATAAATCTCAAAGAAAAAATCTTGTTCTTCTTCTAAATAATTTTCTATAATATATGAAAAAAATTCGATTATTTTATCATATTTATAAAATAAATTACATATTTCATTTATTCGAACTACATCTTTTTTATTTATCAATTCTTTTAACAAATATACATTAAATAATGCTTTATTTCCTAATGATTGCTTAATAATTTTTTCAATAACTTTGTCAGGATTATCAATTTTACATTTATAATCTGTTACTCCATTTATTTTAAATGACATTATATACTCTTCATCATTTTTACTTAAACTTCCAGGATGAAATTGATTGATATAAATTTCATAATTATTATTAATATAGTCATTTCTAATTAAGTATTTTACCAATTCTTCTTTTTTACTATTTCCATTAAATTCTTTAAATATTTTTTTCTTCCATTCTATCTTCGAAAAAATTTCCTTATTATTTCCTTCCTTTAATTTTACATTCATTTCTTTGTAATACTCAATATATGATTGGTCTTTTTCTATATCACTGTTATATCTTTTTATTTCGGCTTGATTTTCTACAATATTTTTTTTATATTCATTTATTAATGCTGTTGTATCTTTATTTTTAGATAATACTTTTTTCAAATTATTTTTTTCCACTTTATTTTGACTATTAAAATAAGATATTATTGTATCATCATTAATTAGAAAATCTAATGGTATTATATATTTAATATCTTTAAATTTATATTCTCTTGCATTATATACATTACTTTTATTTCTTAAATTAATTACATTATCAAATGAATTTAATTCATTTCCTATTGTGTTCCATATTGCTTCTTTAATTTTCATATTTTCTATTTTAAATCTCTGTATATGTTCTATTTCATCTTCAAGTTTTATTATTTCTTTTTTATTATCATTTATCAATTCTTCTTTTACTTTTTTTATATCTTCCAATACATTATATAAATTTCCTTCTCCTTGTTGAAGTTTTGAAAAATCCTCTGAAAAAGTATTTTTATATAATAATATTGAAAATAATACTAGAGAATTTATATTTTTTCTATTTAAATCATTTTTATAAATTCTATATTCATTTAAAACATTTTTCAATATTCTAAAATCATTTATATATGAACAAATATTTAAAATATCTCTTTCTGGTAATTCCTCTTGTAAATTATATTTTTTTATTACTTTATTTAATTCTTCACCTGAAGTATTATAAGTAACATATGGAATAACTGGATATATAAAATCAAAAAATTTAGTCCTATTCTCATCTTTAAAAACCTCATCTCTTATTAAGTATATAAATTTAATTTTTGAATTATTAAAAATTTTTTTCTGATTGTTAAGAATAATATTTAATTCTCTTAAATGTTCGAAAATTATACTTTTATTAAATCTGTCTAAATCTTCAAAAATTATATATTTAATACCAATAGTATTTATTATACTTTGTATTAATCCTAATTCTTTATTTATTATATTACTATCTCCTTCTTCACCTTTTATATCTATTTCAATATTAGGTGCAGTAATAGAAACTTTATTAGAACGCTGTATAATTTTCAGTACTTTATACATAAATAATGACATTATAATAATAAATATAACATATAACCAAAATCTTATATATGTATCAATTTGCATTATTAAATTTAATTTAGATAACAAAAAAATATATATTATATCAAACAAAAAAATAGAGCATATTGCAGATAAACATTTAAAAAAATTTTTTTCTATATCCACAATTTTTATTAAATTTGAATAATATAATTGTTCTATTATTGATTTTTCGATTTCTTTTGCATCATATTTTTTATTATCATCGCTTAATGTAGCAAGAGATAATATAAAAAATTTTTTTTTAAAACAAAAATTTTTATCAATAAAACTTTCTATTATGCTAGATTTACCTGATGAATAATTTCCCGTAATAGCAATATTAGTAATATTTTTATTTAAAAATGTATATTCTAATGCATCAAACGACTTTCTATCAATAGTATTATCTGGATTTAAACTTTCATATTCATATTCTATTTTATCATCAATAATTTTTTTAATTCTTTTTATTATAATTTTATATATTCTTTTTAAATTATTAAAAAAATCTCCAAATATTTTATTAAAAACCCACATTATAAATTTAGATATATTTTTTATTATAATTTCCACTTTTATCTTTAATTTTTTTATACACATAATATCTCCATATCTATAAAAAAAGAGAGAATCTACATCTCTCTTCTTTAGTAAATTTTTTCTAAAAAACATTTTATCTATATCTCATAATACTTTTGCAATACAAAGATATTATACACAGTATCTTTACAATAGTCAACATAATTTGACATTTTATATCAAAAAACGTAAATTTTTATTTGAATTTTCGTTTTTTATTAAAAAATAAGATTCTTTTACCAATTTTAACATTTTATAAAAATACGTTATAATTATACAAATTTTATAAAGGAGTGTTAAATATGAAAATAGACAATTTAGAGATTTTTAATAATACTAAAGTCGAAAATTTAAGAGTTGATTTTACAATTAATGATGAAACTAAATATTATAATTTAAATTCAGTCAAATTAATTAAGAATGCATTTAATAGTAGTAATTTTCAATCTGAAACTAAAATTTTATTGGTTAAAGGAGAAACTGACAAAATTTATTTAATAAAAAAATTGGTTTATTATATGATTGTGACACTAACAAAGATAATATAATTACTTCAAAATATTTTACATATACTCTTCCTCCTATTGAAGGCAAAATTTATAAGATAGGAATAGAAAATCAATCAGAATTACCTTCTGATTTTAATTATAGTGAATTCTATGACTCTCATACTAAAGTTGATGATTATGGGGTTCCAAATGAAATTTTTACATTAGATAAATTTAAATTATGTGAATATATCTGTAATAGCCATAATGCTAATGTTTATCTAAAAAATTTAGAAATACTATTAAAAAATATAATTAAATTATTTAACTAATAATTTAAAATAAAAAAACTATGAAGTTAACTAAAATTGTTTTTCTTCATAGCTTTTTCTTTTTTATATTAATCCTTACTATATATATCCCTCGTATATACTTTATCTTTTACAGGATTTAAACTTTCTTCTAATCTATTAGCAATTATAACATCTGACTTTTTAGAAAATTCTTCAAAATCATTTACTACTTTGCATCCATTAAATTCTTTTTCTTTTAATGTTGGTTCATAAATTATAATTTCAACATCTTCCTCTTTTAATCTTTCAATTACACCTTGTATTGCACTTGCTCTAAAATTATCTGATGCCAATTTCATTGTTAATCTATAAATACCAACTGTTTCTGGATCTTTTTGCATAACCATTTCTGTTATATGTTTCTTTCTTGTTCTATTAGATCTAACAATTGCTCTAATTAAATTTTGAGGTACATTATTAAAATTTGCTAATAATTGTTTTGTATCTTTAGGTAAACAATATCCTCCATATCCAAATGAAGGATTATTATAATGACTACCTATTCGTGGATCTAAACAAACTCCATCAATTATATCTTTCGTATTTAAGCCTTTTATCTCAGCATAAGTATCTAATTCGTTAAAGTAAGAAACTCTTAATGCCAAATACGTATTAGCAAAAAGCTTAACTGCCTCTGCTTCTGTGCTTTCCATAAATTTAACTTCTATGTTTTCTTTTTTCGCTGCTTCTTTTAAAAGATTAGCAAATTCTTCAGCTCTTTTGCTTTTTTCGCCAACTATGATTCTAGAAGGATATAAATTATCATATAAAGCTTTTCCTTCTCTTAAAAATTCTGGCGAAAACATTATATTATCTATTTTATACTTTTCTTTTATTGATTCTATAAATCCAACGGGTATTGTTGATTTAACAACCATAGTTGTATCAATTCCCATATTAATAACTTTTTGTATTATATCTTCCACACTTGATGTATCAAAATGATTCATTACATCATCATAATTTGTTGGTGTACTAATAACCACAAATTTAGCACCTTCAAAAGCTTCTTTATAATCTAAAGTTGCTTTTAAATTTAAGTCTTTATTTACAAAAAAGTCTTCAATTTCATTATCCTTTATTGGAGAAACTCTATCATTAATCATTTGTACTTTCTCTGGTATTACATCTAATGCAACCACTTCATTTTTTTGACTTAATAATGTTGCTATTGATAGCCCAACATATCCTGTTCCTGCTACAGCAATTTTCATTTTATTTTATTTCCTTTCTTTTATTAATTATCATTTCTATATTTTATAATTTTCGCAGGTACACCTGCTACAACTGCATATTCTGGAATATCTTTAGTTACTATTGCTCCTGCACCGACAACACATCCTTTATGCAATATAACTCCAGCCATAATTTGTGCACCGTAACCAATCCAAACATCATTTTCTATTATGATATTTTTTTCAGACATTCCTTGTTTTCTTATGAGCTCATTTTTATTTATATAATTGTGAAATGTTGTTCTTAAATGAACATTATAAGAAATTAAACAATCATTTCCAATAACTATTTTTGAATTTTCTCCAATTACAATATCCCCTCCGATTTATATATGTGTTACTTCCTATATACAAGTTTTTTGGATTACTTATTCTTACACCTAAATTAATTCTACTATTTTTTTCTAAATGAACTTTTCTATACTTTATATCTTGAAAAAATTTTTTAGTTTTCCAAAGTAGTCCCATATTATCTCCTTTACAATTATGGTAAATATTGCTTTCTTTTGTTAATTAATTGTCTCATTTTATATTTTATTTGAAATTTTATTTCTTTTTTATAAGAAATTCCATATTTTTTTAGTATTCCATTAAATCCTTTTTTATTATAAATATCCCAAAATTCATCTCTATTATTTTTCAAAGGCGTTGGTCTTTGCTGATTAGGTTGTAACACTTTTTTTAAATCAGTTTCTATAACATCACATTCACTTTTTATTACTTCTAGTAATTCATTTCCTTTTTGACTCTGTACCAAAAACATTGAAACACCTTTATTATCATTAAATTCAGGTGAAACATTATCAATTCCCCAAGCATCTGCAATCGTCAAATCAGATTTATGAACTATATTAGCATATTTACAATTATAGCATGATGGTCTTAAAGCCAAATTTGTGTAAAAAATATTTCTATAAATTGAATTAGAAAATTTCCTTCCATTAACTACATATGATTCCTTGTGTCCATCCCATCCACATACTGTTTTATCCCTAAATTCAAAATTAGTAATTTTTCCATGATGTTTCTTTTCTAGCCATTCTATATATTCATTATATAATTGTGAACTAACACATCCATGGCAAACAATATCTATTGTATACAAATTTTCTATATTTGCTTTTTTATATTTTAGAAATTTAATTAAACTATCAATTTGACAACCTGTACCAGAATATAAAACTTTTTTTCCATTTTTTAAATCTTCTTCCACTTCTTCAAAAGTATTATTAACATTACTTTCTACATATTTTGACTTACACATTTTGTTCCTATCTTCAACCTTTGTCGCTCTTACATGCTTGGCTCTCATATTTTCATCTAAAATACAACCATATACAACCCCATTTAATTTTAATATCCAATCTGAAGCAGAAACAAATATTCCCCCACTTCTACTATTCATACGTATATCTTCTTTTTTATGTTTGGCTAAATATGCTTTTTCTATAGTATTATCCTTATTGTCATTATCGTTGTTAGCAAAGGCACAATTTTTTTTGCATAACCCACAATTAATACATTTATTTTTATCTATTTGTGGATAAGAAAATCCCTCTTCATCAACTTCCATTTTTATTGCGTTAACTGGACAGATTTTCATACATATACTGCAACCACAACATTCATTCTTTTTGTCTTGTACCATACAATTACTCATAATATCCATACATCCTTTCATGATAAAATTAAATATTATTTAAATATTTGATACTCTTATCTCTTTCTACTCCAATTATATGATTAACATTTTCATAATTAATGTTACTTAACTGTGTAATTGAATCATATAATTCTGAATTTTGACTTTCTAAATTAAACAGACTAATTATATTCATTAATCTACTATTAGTCTTACTACCATTTTTTTGTAGTTCATAATAAAATTTTTTATTAAATAGTATTGAAAATGATATTCCATGAAATGAATTTGTAAAAACTGTTTCTGCATTAATAAAATATCCTAAAAATTCTTCTGGTGAACATGCTGCAATATATTCTGCATTATATTTTCTTTTTAAACCAGTAGATAAAATTACAACTTTAAGATTATTTTCTTCTGCATATTTAATTGCTTTCTTTAAAAATACATCAGATCCTTGTAATAAATATATCAAAATATATTTATTTTCTTCTTCATTCTTTTTAGCAATATTTTTCCATTCATCTTTTGATAATAAAAATACTGGATCTACATTATTTTCACATTCTAAATTATTTTTATCTAAAATTTCTTTTGCTGACTTCTCACGTACAGAAATTTTTTTAAATTTTTCTAAATATTTTCTAGATTTTTTTATATCGTTGTCAGTAACTGATGTTCCAAAACTAGCAGCATAAGAATATCTATTGTTACATTTTCCATCTAAAAAGTCTAAAAAATATGTATAGTCATTTCTTATTAAAGATAAATTCCATACTTGATCACTACCTACAATAAAATAATCATTTTCATTCCAAGTTTCTTTTTGTATATCTTCAATACTATAGTTTTTACTAAATTTTATATATTTTTCTCTAAATAATTTAAATTTTTTCTCTTTCTTTTTATTATTACTATATCCAATGATTTTTTTTAAAGTATCCTTTAGCTCTTTTTTCTTTAAACAATTTTTTCCAAAAATTTTATATCTATCGCTAACTGAAGCACTTGTATAATTTATTACATCACATTCATAATTTTTATTTATTGTTTTATATAAAGCATAACACTGTAAAACTGCTCCATAATTAATTGCATTATGAAATGTTAAAATATGCATTTTTTTATCCATTTTCGTTCTTCTCCTTCATTTCTTTTATGTATTTACTTTTTAAATTTAACATCATTCCATATGAAATCATATAAATTAAAAATGTTTGTTCATCATACAGAGGATTTCCAGTCATACAATATATTACGAAAAATATTTGATAATATAGTGAAAAAATTATAGCTATTTTTTCATTATCACTAAAATTCATTTTTTTTATTATAAAAGCTTTCATAATTTTAATTGTATTTACTATTCCATATACAAATAGTGAACTAAATACTATAAATCCTATTAGCCCTGTTTCTGCTAATAACTGTATATAAACATTATGTACATTATGGTCTAACACATTAGACATCATATATTCCCATCCATTTCCCATAATAGGTTTTTCAAAAAAATATTGCATTGAAATTTGATAAAACATTCCTCTTGACATCAAGAAATCACCACTCTCGGCAGTTTGAATAAATCTATTAAGTGTATTATTTAATGCTGGTATTTTTGTAATAGCTATATATACTCCTATAGCTAAAATAATAATAATTCCTATAAATTTCTTTAGTCTATCTTTCTTCTTATCACATTTATAATACCATATAACAACAAACATTGATAAAATTGAAAACACTAAATGAGCTCTTTTTCCTATTAATAACAATGCTGCAATTATTAATACAATCCAAAATAAATTTAAATATCTTATTGATTTTTTTTTGTTAAAAGCAATAAATGATGTTAATGCACCTCCAAGTCCTATCGCAAGATACATTCCATTAGTACTATAATGTCCTGTTAGACCTGGCTGCCTATTAGTTTTTATCATTATAATTGCATCTGTTCTCAAATAATCATTTAAATTAGGTACAATTTTATTAATATATATATTAGGATTTAAATAAAATATCATTGTGCTGATTGTAAATATTATTCCTAAAATATATATTACTTTAATAAAAGTCTTACTGAAATCAATATTTCTATTAAATGTAATTAATAATATTAATCCAAAAATATATTTTACTATATAACCATAATTATTTGAAGGAATAACAAATAAAATTGTAATAAACCAAATACAATCAACTACAGCTATTTTAGGAGAACTTTTAGAAGTGCCCATTATTAAAAATATGAACCCTATTATAGCAAAAATATGTGCTACACTTGTAGAACCAAAAATACTTTTCCTAAAATCTAAAAAGAATGTGAAAATTAATATCATAATGATTCCAATTGTTCCAAAAAAATAACTACCCTTTATTTTACTATTCATTTTTTCCTCCTAAGTATCCCAATGATTATAATTAAAAATTAAGATTATAATAATTTATTAATTTTTTCATAGCAATATCATTTTTATTGTTATTATCAACATTTTCTGATGCTAATTTTATTTTTTGAGTTTGTTTTATTGTAAACCATTCTTTAGAATTTTCATTAACTTTAACAACTTTATATCCTTTTACCATACTTATAGCTTTTAGCCATAAATCATCAGTTGTTAGGCAAATTTCTTTTATTGTGTTAAAATCGAATTCTACATTTTCAAAAAACTTAGAAGGATATAAAATACCTCCAACTCCTATTGCAACTAAGTTAAATGATGGTCCTTTATAATTAGGTGATAAACTATTCCAATTACTATATGAACTAATATTTTTATTTTCATCAAATATTATCTCATGTGCTCTATAGCAAACAACACATTTATCAAATTTCTCATGAGTTCTTAATAAGTTGTCAAGCCAAAGTTCTGGATACAAAGTATCATCATCTGCAGTTACAATTATGCTTTCAGTATATTGTTGAGCCGTATAAAATATTTTTTTATATGAACGTAAATCATCACAATATCTTATTTCCAAACCTTTTTTTTCTAAATTTAGTAACTTATGTGGTAACTTCCTATTTTCGAATTGTTCTTTTGCTAGCCATAAAATAACTTTATCTGCTTTAGTTTTTTGTCTTAAAAGACTATTAATACATAAATGTATTTTATTTATTCTATTTGGAAATGAAGTTAAAGATATTATTATTTTAGGCGCTTCTTCATTTTTTTCCATATTTTTCAAAGGAACTATGTAACAATAAATTGGATATATCCAATTTGCTATTACTCCTATTAACCTGTTTTTTAATATTTCATATTTATTAGCTATTGCCCATGGAGTAACAAATTTATACAAAAATTCTAACATATTTTCTCTCACTTTAATTTTTTTATTATAATTTTAAAAGCTGATTGTATTATATCTTTATTTATAAAAATTGCATATATAACAGCTATTATTAATGATAGTACATTTAAAATAGTTGTATTTATGTAATAAAAAGAAAAAACCAAAATTAATACAACAAGAAAACTTATTACTATTTTTTTTTCTATAATAATTTTAAAATATCTTTTATTTATATCCCTTATTCTATTTATTGTCATACTAAAATAAGCAATAAATGTTGATATTGCAGCAGCATATAAACCGACATGAATTTAATAAAGCAAAATGAGTTATAATATTAATTAGCGCTGAAATAAAAGATATATTAGCAATTGTTTTGGTGTTTTTATTAGCTAAATATATAGAACTCATAAGTGCAACAACTGCATTAAATAAAGCCCCCATCATTAATATAGGAATTAAATTATAACCTTCAGAATAATTTGAATTTATCATTATTGGAAAAACAAATGGCATACAAGCAACAATTCCAATAGCTAAAGATGCAAAAAAAGCAATTATTGTATTAAACATCTTATTAAAATATTCTTCAAAATCATCATCTTTAAAATGCATCATAACAGATTCTGTCCAACTTGTATGGAATATATAATATACTGTTACATAAGCAGATGAAAATTTTGAACAAGCAGCTAAAATACCATTTTTAGCTATTCCTAAAAAAGTTGATACAATTACTCTATCAGATGCATTAAATATCCACCATGAAATAGCGTTCGGAACTAAAGGAATTGAGTATTTTAATAAATCTTTTATTTTATTTAAGCTAACTAATTTAAAATCTAAATAATTGTGAATTTTTAATCCTAAAAATAAAAAAAATGTACAAGTAATTTGACCTAATAATGTTCCTAGTAGCATTCCCTGTGCACCTAATTTAAGACCAACTATGAAAAAAACATTAAAAATTATTGTAAATAATGCACTAATAAAACTTCCAATAGAATATTTTACATTATCACCAAAACCACGTGAAATTTGCAAAAATACTGACGAAAAAGCATATGCTATAACATTTGTTGCTAAGAAAATTTTATAATCATTTTGAATAAATTGGTATGCTATAATAAATAAAATTAGAAATACTATAATTTGTATTAAAAGTGCACATAACCCGTTAGATACAATTTTTTTCTCATTTTGTTTATTGTCTCTATTTTCAACCATTTCTCTAAAAATAGCTTCTTCTATTTTAAATGTAATTATTGGTAATAGTAAAGATACTAATGTATTTAATAAATCAACTATTCCAAATTCATGTGTAGATAAAACTCCTGTATATAAAGGTAATAAAAAAAAGGTAATTAATTGTGTACAAATTTTTCCTATTGATATAATAAGTGTATTTTTTATTAATAAATTTTCTCTTTTCATATATTCCCTTTCTTTAATATCTTATATTAGCTTTCTGAGTTCAAAACTTTATTATATACATCAATAAATTTGTCTGCTAATTTTTCCCACATAAAACACTCTTTTATTTTTTGAGATGCTTTTTGTGATATTTCCATTCTTTTATTTTCATTATATAAAAGTTCTAAAATCACATTAGTCCACGAATTTATATCATTTAAATCGCATATAAATCCATTTTCCAAATGATTTATTAACGTGCTTGAACCTCCATTTAATGTAGTTACTGGTGGAAGTCCAAAGTACATTGCTTCAAGTAAAACCATACCAAATATTTCATATTGTGTTGGTAGTAAAAAAATATCACAACATTTATATAAAGTAGGTAATTCTTGTTGTGGCATTGATTCTATATAAATAATTTTATCAAATATATTTTTTTCTTTAGCATATTCAAAACATTTATTTACATAGTCTTTATTACCTTTTCCAACAAGAATTAGTCTTATATTTTTATCTTTTTCTGATACATTTTTTAAAATATCAAAAAGAAACATTATATTTCTTCTATCTTCAATTTTACCAATGTATAATAAAAATTTTAACTTATTATCTTGTTTAATTTTTATTAGTTCTTTTATTTTTTCAGATGATTCTATATATTTTTGAAATCTTTCTGCATCTAATCCTACCCCAACAGTTGTTACATTTTTAAACCCTTTAGTATTTAATAATTCTGTTGCCAAATTGCTTTTGGATATACACAATGTATTTTTATATTTTGGGTTAAACAAATAATATAAATCTGAAATAATACATTTTTTGCTATATCCTTTTGTATATTCTGATAAATATGGTCCATGATAAATAACCATATGATTATTTACTTTTCTTCTTAGTTTTACATTACCAATCTGATCATATTCTGCAGTTTGTATAATATCATAATTTGAAGTAATATCATATAATTTTAAATCAAAAAAAGCATTTTTTAATATTCTTTTTGCAGGTAAATAATAAATATGAATTTTTTTACTTTCATCAAATATTATGTCTTCCTCATAAAATTTGCTTTCTGTATACAATACAATATCACATACATTTCCTTTTCTAATTAACGCTTTGGCTAATCCTATTTCTTGGCAATTATAATTTTTTATATTCAAAAAATCAGCATACATTCTGACAATTAATATTTTCATATTATCACCTTATTTATTTCCTAATTGTTTTTTTATATCTGCATCAACAATCTCTTCTCCTGTCTTTTCTTTTAATTGTTCCATTGATTCCTCAGATAATCCATTATTTATTTTTGCATTCATATCACAGGTTGAACATCTATCAAGTTCTTCTTTAGTAACTTTTCCATTTCTTAAATCTCTAACAATTTTGTTTTCAAACATAGAATATTTTTCTTTTTTAAAGAATCTTAAAAATTTATGTTTAATTACCCAAAATGCTGGTTTCCAAATATATTTGTGCATTGCAGGAGAAACAGAGCCAATCATCCAACAATTTCTATCACAATGTCTAACAACTTTTCTAACTTTTTCTGCTTGTTCTGAATTCCATAATTCATCCCAAGTTTGGTTATTTAAATTTCCCATTACTTCCTTATCTTTTGTTCCATTACATGGCATTACATCACCATATGGATCAATAAAGAAAGTATCAAAAGACATATCGCATGGAAGTAATCTCTTTTGTCCAAATATATAATTAATTAATCCATGATTGAAATATGCTCTAAACCACTTTTTAGGTGAATTTGATTCTAGTAATCTGTTTACTAAATTTTCAAATTCTTTAGCAACCATCATTCTATCTTTAATTATATTTTTAGCTTCAACAAAATAAAAACTATTGTGAAGTGAAGCAGTTGCAAATTCCATATTTAACTCGTTTGCTTTTTCATATAACGCAACTAAATCTTTAGCATTTGCATCTTGAACTGTCATTCCAAATCCAACATCAGGGTGCTTCATTTCAACCAATTTCTTTAATGTTGAATATCCTTTATTATATCCATCATCTAATCCTCTTATTTTATTATTGGTTTCTTCTAATCCTTCAATTGAAATTCTAATTCCAACATTTGGAAATTCTTCACACAATTTTATAATTCTATCTTGAAAAAAACCATTTGTAGAAATAACAATTCTATCAGATTTTTTATATAGCTCTCTTACTATATCTGCCAAATCTTCTCTTATAAATGGTTCTCCACCTGTAATATTAGTAAAATACATTTTAGGCAACTTTTTTATTGTTTCTAAACTAATTTCTTCTTCTGGTTTTGATGGTGCTTTATATCTATTACACATTGTACATCTTGCATTACATCTATATGTAACTATAACAGTACCATTTAATTTTTTTTCAGCCATCTTTTTATTTATCTCCTTTAACTAATTTATCATAAATATTAGCTATCTTTTTATAATATAATTCTTTTCCATATAAGTTGGTAGCTAACTTTTTAGCATTTTTTCCAAATCGTTCAATCAATTCTTTATCTTCAAACATTCTTTTCATTTTTTCAGAAAGTTCAGTAATGTTATCATAATCATATGTTAAACCACATTCGTTATTTTTAACTAACTCTGGTATTCCACCAATATCAGCACCTATGACCGGCTTACCTATTGCTAAAGTTTCCATTACTGAATAAGGACAATTTTCATACCATATTGAAGGAACAACTACAAATTTGCATTTTCTAATATGTTCTTTCATTTCATCTGAATTTAAAAATCCTAATAATTTAACCTTCTCTTGCATATTATTTTTTTTAATAATGTTTTCAATGTTTTCTTTTTCTGGTCCTTCACCAGCTATATATAATTTTCCATTTTTTAACATTGAAAAAGCATTTATTAAGTTTAGAATTCCTTTTTCTTTTGATAGCCTTCCAAAATATAATGCATATCCTTCATCTGATGTTTTAATGTCATATTTACTTAATTCCACAAAATTATGAAGTGCTTCGATTTTTTCACCTGAAACACCATCTTCAATTAATTTTACTTTATAAAATTCACTTGGAGTTATAATAAAATCAATTTTTTTAGTATAAATTTTATTTATTCTATAGTAATACCCTTCTAAAGCCCCTATTAAACTTTTTAAAGTTGAACCTTTGTTACATTTTTTCTTTACACAATTTAAATATTTTCCATGCATACATTTTTCACAAATCTTCTTATCATTATCCATCATTGTTATTGCTGGACAAATGGCTTGTACATCATGGGCAGTAAATACTATTGGAATATTTTTTTCTTTTATTGCCTTTATAATTGAGGCAGATAATTGCCTTTGAAAATTATTAACATGTACAATATCTGGTTTGAAATCTTCTAAAGCTTCTTTCATCTTTTTATAATTTGTCTTAGAATAGATTACATCCAAAGCTTTCAATTTACTTCCAGTATTTAAATCTATTTTTTCTACAAAATACTCTTTATCTCCAGTTATGATGTTCTTTTGATCTTCCATTGAGAAAAAAGCCACTTCATGTCCGTGCTCTTTTAATAATTCTGCTAATTCAAAATAATATTTTTCACTTCCACCTTTTAAATAATGAAATTTGTTTACTAATAAAACTTTCATTTAGCTTTTCCCTTCTTATTTTTCATACAATTTTTCTGTTTCTTTAACAATATCATCCCAATTATATTTTCCTAAGATATAATCAGAAATCTCTTTCTCATCGAATCTCTTTTCTCCATCTAAACAATTTTCTAATTTTTGTTTTAAATCTTCAACATTACTTTTTTCAAAAGTAGCTGCAAATTTATCTGTAACTTGAGTATTCTCTTCAATATTGCTTACTAAACAATTCCTACCATAGCTCATTGCTTCCATTAAGCTAATAGGCATTCCTTCAACATCACTTGGCAAACAATACAAATAACAATTACTATATAATTCTTGTAATTCTTCACCCTGCACAAATCCAGTCATTATTATTCTTTCATCATCTTTGACTTTTTCTTTAATTTCTTCATAGTAACCATTTGTATGGCTTGCTCCACCAACAACAACTAATTTTTTATCTGTTTTTATTTTCTTATAAGCATCAATTAAATAATCTAATCCTTTTTCTGGCACAATTCTTGCTAAAAACAAAATATAATTTTCTTTATCCAAACCATATTTTTCTTTTATTATTTTAGATTGCTTTAATTCAGAAGTATTTACCCCATTTGGAATAAAATGTGTTTCTCTATTATAAGTGTCTTTAAAATATGCTTGTACACCTTTAGATAAAACAATTATTTCATCAGCATATTTTGCAGCGCATTTTTCCCCAAATTTTATATATTTTGTTGCAAATCCGTCCCCATTTTGAACGTTGCCAATCTAGACCATGAATCGTAACAACTGTCCTTATTCGGAATAAATGCGGAATCCATAACATTCCGCAACTTCCCTCTGCATGATAATGTATGCAGTCATATTTACAAAATATAGCTCTTATAGTAGCCAAAAATGAATATAATAGCGCATCAATTCCTTTTTTATTTATTGTTGGTATTGTAATTATATTAACATCTTTATATTTTTTTATCTTTTGTGTTTTTATATTTTGGTCTGCAACATTATTTCCTTTTCGATTATAAACATCAACTTCATAATTATCTTTTACTAATCTTGTTGCCAATTCTTCAACAACGATTTCGACTCCACCTTCTCTTGATGGAATTCTTTTGTGTCCAATCATTGCTATTTTCATTATGCAGCTCCTTCTTTATTTAAAACAGTAGCTACAGTTTTAAATAAAATTTCTATATCTAGCCCAAGATTATATTTTTCATAATATTCAATATCCATGTCTAATCTATTTTTGAAAGATACTTCACTTCTTCCACTTACTTGCCATAGACCAGTAATTCCTGGCTTACATCTAATTATGCTATCATAAGCATCTTTCATGTCTTTCTTTTCTCTAGGAAGATATGCTCTTGGACCTACTATACTCATCTCGCCTTTTAATACATTTATAAATTGTGGAAATTCATCTAAACTTGTTTTTCTTAAAAATTCTCCCATCTTTGTAACTCTAGGATCATGTTTTAATTTCTTATACTCTCTATATTCTTCTCTAGCTTCTTCATCGTTTTCTAGTAATTCTTTTAAAATTTCATCTGCGCCAACAACCATACTTCTAAATTTATACATTTTGAAGTTCTTACCATCTTTTCCAATTCTATCTTGAGAATAAAATACTGGCCCCCTGTCACCACAACTTCTATTTCCAATCCATACAACAGCTGTAAGTGGAATTAAAATTAACATTCCAACTATCGCTCCAATAATGTCTATTACTCTTTTAGTTAAAAATGTAAGTTGTCTTAGAACATAATTTGTTGTATCTAAAACCATTTCCTTTACATCATAGGTTTTCTTTCTTTTAAAAGTAACTAACACTGTTATTAAAGCAATTTTAATATCCAATAAAATTGTTCTACTATAGTGATATCTCATATCCATATCAAGTCTATCTAAAAACTCAACTCTTTCTCTTCCTGATATTTGATAAACTCCTGTGATTCCTGGTTTATGTTGTACTATGTAATTATAGTATGAGCTCATTCTTTCCTTTTCTCCTGGTAAATATGGTCTTGGTCCTACTAGTGACATTTCACCTTTTAATACATTTATAAATTGTGGAAATTCATCTAAGCTTGTTTCTTTTAAAATTTTCCCAAATTTAGTAAGCCTTGGATCATTAATAAATTTTCTATACTTCTCATATTCATCTTTTATTTTATCATCTTGTAGCATAGCTGCTAATATTTCATCAGCATTATTTACCATTGTTCTAAATTTAAACATTTTGAAAATTTTACCATTTTTTCCAATTCTATCTTGTACATAAAATATTGGACCATTATCATGATTTTTTAAGTTTTGAAAAAATACAACTATTGATAATGGAATTAATAAAATAATTCCTATTAATGATATAAAAATTTCTATAATCCTTTTGCATGTTGCTTTTACTAAAGCTATTACCTTTCTATATATCTTATGTAATAAACTTTCTTGTAAAACATCAATATCAAATGGAACTGATAATTCATTTCCTTTCAAAATTAATCCCCCCAAAAATTAATTTTCTTTTATACTTTTATTGTTTTTTATATGTTTTTATTTGATTACATTTAATATTGCATTAATTTTTGCAATAATCATTTTAAATTATAACACAATGTAATTACGGATTCAACACATTTAGACATTTTTTATTCAAGTTTTTTATCCCAATTTTTCAAAATAATGCTATAGCACTTCATCAATAATATATAGACTTATATATATAAAGGCAATGCAGAAATTTGATAATTCTATTTTTCGATTTTCACTCATATACTCTAAAAAAATACTTTTTTAAGGTGGCTTATGAAACGTTTTAAATTTTTTATTTTTAATACCTCTTTTCTTATAATTACATCTCTAATTTTTAGAGCAATTGATATATATTTTACTGCATACATTTCTAGAAAAATTGGTTCTGAAATGGTTGGGGTATATCAACTTGTAATGACTGTATATCTTTTTGGAATTACTCTTGCAACTTCAGGAATCAATCTTGCAGTAACACGTGTTGTATCTGAAGAACTTGCTTTAGACAACTTAGGTGGAATAAAAAAAGTAATGAAAAGATGTCTTTATATAACATTAATTACAAGCATTTCAACTAGCTTAATATTTTTTGTAAATGCTGATTTTATAATTACAAAATGTCTTCATAACAAAGTAGACAAATCCGTTATCTATCTTTTCTCACTTGCGCTCCCAATGATAGCAATGTCATCTGCAATTTCAGGATATTTAGCAGGAGTCCGTAGGATTTACAAAAATGCTATTGGTCAATTTATAGAGCATGTTGCCAAAGTTGTTATTTCTGCATATTTAATAAGTTTATACTTACCCTCTGGTTTGACATATAGTTGCTTTGCACTGATTTTAGGAGATTTGATTTCAGAAATAATTTCATTTGTTTTTATTTATGTAGTATATATTTTTGATAAAAGGAAATATAATCATCAAGCAGAACTTGCAAAAAGCAATCATTATACACATAAGGTTTTAAGGATTTCGATTCCTATAGCAATTACATCTTACATACGCTCAGGATTATCTACTTTTAAACAATTGATTATTCCATCAAGTTTGGAAAAAAGTGGAATTCACTGTAGTGAATCACTTTCAAAATACGGAATCATAAATGGAATGGCTTTGCCTGTAATCATGTTTCCAGACATATTGGTAAAATCATTTGCAAGTTTACTAATACCAGAATTTTCAAGATATCATGCCAAAAAAGATTACAAAAGAACAAAACAAATGACAACACTTCTCCTTGCGGTTATTTTTGGTGCTGCCATTTTACTTAGTATTATTTTATTTGTTTTTGCAGATACTTTAGGAAATCTGCTTTACAAAGATTTTAGCATAGGTTTCTATATTAAAATCTTTGCTCCTCTTGCCACTTTAATTTACGTTGACACTGTTGTGGACAGCGTCCTTAGAGGTCTTGATGCTCAAGTTGGCGTTATGATTGTTAATATTTGCGACCTTGTTATTAGCACAAGTTTCATATATTTCTGCGTTCCTAAACTTGGTCTTATTGGTTACATCATTTCTATCTACATCAGCGAAACTCTTAATTTTGCTGTGAGTTTGTGGCAGTTGGTGAGGAGGGTGTATGGAAAGAAAGCTGTATAAAGTAGAAAAAAGACTTCTTATTTGGAAGTCTTTTCTGAATTAATCCTATTGATTTCTAAACAATTCTGTATATATTTTTGTCACGCATGCATTAAATGCTTCCTGCTGATATTGAGGTGCAATATTTTTTGCGGCCCTTATAAAATCATCTAGACCTTTCAGCATTTTTGAAAACTCAATATTTTGATAACTTTCAAAACTTTGTTGTTGCAATCTTCTGAAATACTCTTCATTAATATATTGAGAATTAAAAAGATTTTGATAGTTCATATTTCTTCTCCTTTCTGCTACAAATATTAAGAAAATTATACATTCTTAAATTTCACAAAAGAATTATAATAAAAATTACACAAGAAATAAATATCATATCTGACATTATTTTTTGTGTATTTTTAAAATTTTGTGTCATTCATGACACAATCAATTATTGGTAAAACTTACATCAATTCTTCCGTCTAACAGTTCTTCTTTTTTTACAACATAATTTATCTTTTCAATATTATTAGTATTATAATCAATTTCTATATTTTGAGAATACCAATTATTTAAAAGATCTTGATAATAAACCTCTAAAATAAATTTATACTTATTCTTCTCTTCTAAATAATAATTTTTATGTATCTCTATACTCTTATCTTTTTTCAAAATATTTCTAGATTTATCACTAATTAAATATTGCGTTTCTTTTATAATATCAGAATTTATTTTTATAATAATATCCTTAATACTAGCTAAACCAATATTTTCAATTTTTATATTCAAATAATATATTTTTCCTGTATTACTTTCAATATCTGTTTTTATATTACTATCTTTTCTTACTTCATTATTATATCCATTAATTTCATAATTTAGTAATGGCATATTTTGAATTCTATAGTTTTCTTTATCTCTTTTATCATTGTCTTCATTGTTTTTATTTATTTGATACATTGTCATATATACTAAAAATACAGCACCTATTACTGCAGAAATAATAGTTCCTATATAGTTCATTATATAAGATAGCCAGTTTTGAGTATCAATCTTCTTATCATATCCAAACATAGACGGAATATTGTACAAATCAAGATAAAATACTATTGTTGGTGATAAAAAAATTAGGTACATTAGTATAAAAATAATCTTTTCATATGTATTTTTACATTTTCTATATATTTTAGTTATAAATATCATACTGATAAAAAAAACTATTATTGCTACTATAAAATTTAACATTACCTTTTTCTCCTTTATATTTTATATAATACTATTTTAAAGTTTATATATCAAGAATTTTTTATTTTTATTATTCTCATTTGTCCTTCGGGTTATGAGGCGTGGTTGACCAAGTTTTGTAATTTAGTGAAAATTAGGGTTTTCGCCGTTTTTTTATATACCTTCGGGTATTTGGGCATACAGAACATTTGTGTCTTTTTAGGACATTTTTGGAGAGTTTGTTTCCCAATTTTTTCCCAAGTTGATTGACACGAATGTTTGCTATTTTTCAGTCGATAAGATTGAATTTTAAAATAGAAAATTTTAATTTTTAGATTTATTTTGTGTCAATTATGATTAGCACAAAATAACATAATGGAGGTTATTTATGAGTAATTTAAGAGAGGTTAATGATGATATTTTGAAAGAATGGATAGAATGTAGAGAAGCAACTCTTTTTCCTTTTACTAATGATGAAGATAAAAAACATGATATCTATTTTGATGAGTTTTTTGAAAATATTTTAAGGAATGTTCCTGATCAGAATAAAAAGTATGTTAAGAGACAATTTGATAAAATTGATGATAATTTTCTTGATTATATTTGTTATTAGAGAGAAAAATATTATAGGAATGGGTTTGTGGATGGTGTACAGTTGATTATAGGATGTGAAAATAATAGTGTTCCATTTTAAAACTACGCTTTAAAATATCAGAAATGCGAGATTAATCTCGCATTTTAATTTTATTTATAACATTTACTATTATTCGTTAATAACTCACAAATAAATCATTTCATTTTATAACTCTTCTTAAACAGTTTTTCCATATCTATGTAATAATCATTTATTTTAGTTAAACATTTTTCTAACATTTCTTTTTTTTCTGAAGATATTTCTGGTTCTTCTATTTTAGATTTTATTTTTTCTCTTGTTTTCATTAATTTTTCAAGTAACCATGCCAAATTATATAGTGGTCTATATAACTTCAATTCACTCATAATTTCTTTAGCTTTTTTATCTTCTGAATCTATTCCGCCAAATTCATTTCTAAAAAATATTTCATTATAATCTTTTTCAACTGGATTATAGAATAAATCATTTTTTATTTCTAGATTATCAGTATTTCCTTTAAACTTGTCCGACTTTTCTCTATTGCATTTAGGGCAAACATACATTAAATTGTTATAATTATTATCAAATGTTTTATCTATATTTTTAAAAGTTTTTCTTGGCACATAATGATCAATTGCAAATCCTAATGGCTCAATTATAAAATCCCAGGTATTGCAATAAGCACATCTACAATGGAAATCTTTTTTTAAAAACTTTTTATAACTTTTATAATGTTTATATTCTTTATTACATGTTCTTTCTATTTTAAAATCTCTAAATTCATCATATTTCATTTTTTACTCCAATAAATTATTAACTTCATTCAATAAATCTAATACATCTTTTATTTTTTGTGGATTTACAATTTTTTCTATTTGCGTATAATCTGTTGGTTTCAGCTCACTAAGTTTTTCTTCATTATCTATTATTTCATTAACAATTTCCGCATTATTTCCATTTTCGGAAATTTCATTTTGCAATACTCTTATTTTTGTTTCAATTTGTGTTCTATTATCATTATACTTTCTTGCATTGATAAATATTTTTCTTACTAATTCTTTTGATTTTTCCTCATCAATTGCAAAGAAATCACTTTTTTTATATACCTTATCAGGATCTACAAAATCATCTTTCATACACTCATCTGCAACGTTAGTAAGCATTATTACAGGAAATTTATCAACCTCATCTTTTATACTTTTAAATATTTCTATTCCTTCTACTTCTCCTGCATTTACAATGATTTTTTGATCTATAATTAGTGTATTAATTTTATTATTCTTTATATCTTCCAATATTTCTTTAGACAATTTTTTTATTGAAATACCTTTTTCATTCTCTAAAAAATATGTTTTAAAGTCTACTTCTACATTCTCTGGCTTATTTTCTTTTATTATTCCTCTAATTTTACTAATAGCATTTTGTTCATCATCAATTATACCTACTATATACTTATCCATTAATACCTCCTATTATATGGGTATATTAATTTTTATTCCAAAGCCATCTTCTTTTTGCATTATATGTATTTCTCCATCATTTTTATTTATTACTTCTCTCATTATCCATAATCCTAGTCCAGTTCCTTTATCACCTTTACTTGTTTCGCCAGCATTAAAAACTCTATCTGGATTATCTTTATATCTATTATCTAAGATTGGTCCATTATTTTCGAGATATATTTCAATAGTATCTTTTTTAAGAATTTTTATATTAATTTCTCTTCTTTTTCCCTGTAGTTTTTCTAAAAACCAGGCAGAATTTAAAAAGAAATTATTGAATATTGCATATAAATCTACTTTTTCTATATTAATCTTTATATCTTCAATTTCTGGTTTATTGAAAAATATATGTTTTTTCTCCATTAATGGTGTCCATTCGTTAATAATATTTTCTACAAATTTTGATACATTAATCTCTTCTTTTTCAAATGAATTTTTTTGTACTCCATCAATTACTACTGATATCCAACTATTAAGCAATTTATCAGTTTTTTCTGCTTCATCAATAAACTTAAAAGGATTAAGGTCTTCATCTCCTTCATAGTCATTATCATTTAGTAGTTTTTTTACTGTATGTCTTATATATTGCATTCTATTTCCCATTTCATTTTCTATTCCTCTTAACTCATGAGAAAATGTATTTGTTATAATTCCTGCTGATCCAAATGACATTAAAATTTCTTTTGTCTTCTGCTCTTCATCTTTTTCTTTATTCAATTTATATACTGTTTCTCTATATTCTTTTTTTGTATACTCATCATTATCTTCATTATATTCATTATTGCTTTTTTGTTTTTCATTCTTTATTGATTCTAATATTTTCTCTTTTTTATCGATTTTATCTTCCTTTGAATCAAGCCACTTACCATACTCTCTATATACATATTGTCTATCATATTCAAATACTGATAAAACTTTTTGTATCATTTCAACAAAAATATAATATTCTTCATTCGTAGCTAAGCCTTCACGGTTAGCCATATCAATTAATTTAGGATTCTCATTTCTTCCTATTTTTACACATCCAATAGTCTGATATGGCAAAGTTCTCCAATTTCCTGATGGATGTTTGATACCAGCTGGGCTTCTTTGTGCTCTTACTCCTAAGTTAAGCCAATCATACATTCCATCTTCAAATTCACCATAAGGTCTAACTTTAAAGTTATCTCTATATAACTTTATTCCAGAAAATTTATCTAGCATCTCGGTTCTAGTTTTTTTCTTGATTTTCTTTATTATTGAATCGTCACTATTTCCTCCTTTCATGAAATATAAATCGATTGTAAACGGTCCGACTTTTTCTATCTTTTCTAATTCATAATCTTTTATCTCTTTATCAACTATTAAATCAATTTCTATTTCTTTATCATAATCCTCTTTATAATAATTTTTTAATTTAAAAGCTTCTCTGTTCCAAAATTCAGATAAATTAAATTCATATATCTTTCCATTAATTTTTATAATCGCTTTTTCTGCATTTAAATCAACTTCATTTCTTTTTAGAAAAACTTTTATTGTATTATTTCCATCATATTGAGCTTTAATTCTATAATCATAATCTTGTATCTCTAAATTATTACTTATGAAATTTAAATTTACATCATAGGTATTATTTATATAAATTTCAAAAGTATCTACACTACCTAATGGATTAATACTTTGCATATTGGTATTCACTTTTTTAAATAATCTATCCGTCCATTCTTCTCTAGTTGGAGTTAATATTAATGCAGTTCCAGTATTCCAATTGAATTTTTTTAATTTAGAAAACTCGTTTTTTCCAATCAATTCTTGGATTGTTTGTTCATACGTACTATCTTTATCTTCTAATGTAGCTTTGATATCATTTAATAATTCTAATTCATCAAATTGATTCCAATTTATATTCCACTCTAATAATTTATCATCTTTATTTTTGGTGTATACCTTTGTAGCAGTTGAAAGTTTTTCTAATGCGAATCTACCTATTCCTTTTGCTCCTGTCTTTATCCTTCCTTTTTCACTATACATATTCTTTTCTTTATCACTAGTAGCTATATTCATCCATGTTGTCTTCATTATACTTTTAGTCATTCCTGTTCCATTGTCTATTATGATAATTTCATTTTTAGAAAATAATATAGATTGTAGTTTAGTAATATCTTTATCTGCTATTTCATTCTTTCTTGTTACTTTATCACTTCTTTCACTTTCAGGTTCATAAAATTGTAGTACATATTTAAGTTCTTCTTTACTTAAATAATGTTCTAAGTAGGTATATGTTGTATTTTTTAATATATTAGGAAATGGCATATTATACTTTATATATACACATTCTGCATCAGCATCATATGCATTTTTAACTAATTCAATTATAGCTCCATCTACTGCTGAAATATTTTCCCTTCCTATAAGTTTTGCTGTCTTTGCACTAACTCTAAATTCTAATTCTTCCATATAATTCTCCCTAAATCTTAAAACATATATTCATTGATATCTTTTGATGTTATTCTTAAAGATTTTCCACTTGCATTTATTCCTTTTCCCTCAATATAATTAAAGAAATCTTCGCTTTTTAGTATTTTATCTGCTTCTTCTAATGTCTTATCATTTATTGGTATAATATATATTCCTGAATACGGTATATTATTTTTAGGTAATATCTTTGTTTTTACTTCATTTGTAATAACAGTAGACAATAGTAACTTTTCTTTATTATTGTTTCTTAGAGCTTGACTTCTTCCATATTCAAACCATTTAGCATTTTTATCTGAATTTCTCTTTTCTAAATCTTTTGTAAATCTTCTTAAGTATTCACAAGCATTTGGAAACTTTTCTTCAAATTCTTTAGTATCATATCTCACAAGTTCATTATTCTTATTATAATAATATGGAAATATTATTTTTTCTATTCTTTTTTTATTAAAAGTTTTAGGACTTATTGTGTCTTTTATTACTTTTTTTTCAATAATCCCTCCATCTTCTGTATATATAAATTTATTATCTTTTCTATATTCCTTTATAACATATGCTTTATTATATAAAGTTGCAATCGTATTTGAAGCATAAAAATAATCCCCAAATCTTTTCTTGTTTTTAGTATTATTAATTTTATTTCTAAAAATCCATTTATCTCTTAAATCATCTTTTTTTATAATTCGTACTTCTTTTTTATTAATATCAATATATTGAACACTATTACTATTACTATTTTTCTCTACTATCATAATTATTGAAGAAACTAATCTATCTGTTCCTTTATCATTAGTTGTCTTATCAAATAATTGAGTAGTAGTATAATCATATATTTGAGTAATGTGTGGTTTTATAAATTCTCTCAAATCATTTGCAAAAACATTTTTAAATATACTACTAGGAATTAAATAAGCCATTTTACCTTTATCTTTTAATGCTTTTATACTACTCTCAATAAAAGCATAACAATAATCAAATTTTCCATTCTTACATGTTTCAAAATTATTTCTAATATACTTTCTATCTTGTAAAGATAATGATTTATACTTAATATATGGTGGATTTCCTACTACATAATCAAATTTTTCTATATATAAATTCAATAGGGCATCTTTATTTATTATATTTCTCCATGTCACCTTCTCTAATTTATATTCCTTTACTATCTTATTTAAATTTTTTTTGCATTTTTTATGTTGTTGCACATCATATTCTATTCCATATATATCTTTTTCTAACCCTTTTGATATTTCTTTATTTGAAATTCCTTTTTGTAAACAGTCTTCTATATATCTTTTAACAACTTCTTTTAGAATATTACCATCTCCACAAGAATTTTCAATTATTTTCTTTCCATATAAATTATCTATATATCCACACCAATCTAATAATTCTTTAACATTTTCCGTTGGCGTAAAAACTTGGCATAAGTTTCTATAATCTTCTTCCATATTTTCACCTATTTATCTTTTCTGTTTTATAATTCATATTTATGCAAACATAAATATTCTACTCAAATCATTAATTAAATTTAATTACTATTTATACATAAGCTCAATTTATTTGAAAATTGAATATATTAGTTTCTTAATTTTAATATATGATTACTTTTTATTTACTTTTAAAGACTGTTTTATCAATGGAATAATATTATCAATATCATCTTTTTTATCAATTATAATACAATAATCACCATTTCCCCAATGACCAATATTACTAATATCTTTAGTTAATTTCAAAGGATCATTTAATCTTCCTTTTTTTACATTAACATATATCTTTAATTTATTCTTATTAAATTCTACATCTGCAATATTTCTACTTCCTTTAAATGCTATATATAGTTTTTTTGCTTCTACATCTATATCATCTAATTCTAATATTCTATTTTTCAATTCTTCATATACCTTTTTTATATTATCTGCGCCCTTAGATAAATGATCTTCTTCAGTATATACAATTATTTCTTTATTAACATCATTTTGTATTGATTCCATCTGAATATCTTGTACTTTAACATTGCTTGTCTTCTTTATAAAATCAATTTCTATAATATCATCTTCATATTTTGTTACTTTAACTAAATCTACTGGTATATTTTTGAAATCTGTAGCATTTAATTGATATACTGTATAAATTGGTGAAACAAATATAATTCTTGATTGACTCCAATCTATATCTTTGATATTTAATGATGACTTAGTTTTTATGTTATACTGAAGCACAAAATCTGCTTTTCTTTCTAGCATTAATTTCAAATATGTATATCCTTGATCAATCAAAGAATGATTCTTTATATTTTTATATTCAATTATTTTAAATGATTTTGATTCTTCATCAAAAGCTAAAGAATCAATTCTAAAACCTCCTACTATAAATTCTGTATCTATAAGTTTATATCCTAATATAGTTTCAATATTTTTTTCAAAAAATGCTTGCAATTCCTTTTCATTTTTAAAATCTTGCTGATTTAACTCTTTATTTATTTTTAAAATCATATATTATCTCCTTCATTTAAAATTTTTGAATATTATAAATAATAAGTTAATTTATTATTCTACTGAATAATACTCTGACAAATATTTAAATGTTGATTGTGATGATATTTTACTTGCTGGTATAAATACATATACCCATTTTTTATTTCCAGTATCTTCTGCCCACTTAGAAACTAATTTGCAATAGTCTATAGACTTTTCTTTCTTTGCAAGGACATCAGGATCGTTTAGTTTATCATCACCTTTTATCTCTACTAAAAATATGGTCTTTTCTGTTTCTATTACAAAATCAGGTTCATAACTTTTCCCACCATTATATGTTATATTAAAATCTATTGGTGATGGTCTTAACCATTTTTCTACAAAATTATTTTCTCTTTCTACTATTTTAGCAAATTGCAATTCAGGTACACTATCAAACTTAGCAGTATTAAACACTCCTCTTTTTATTCCCTCAAATAATATTGAAGTTATTCTTCCATCTCTATCAGAATTATAATTATCAAATAAATTCTTTTTAATATCATATTTATATTTAGATTGATAATTAATAGGCCTTTCAGTGAATACTTCTTCCTTTATTATTCCTTCATTACGTACAAAATGCTTTAGCATTTGACCATATATTTCATTGGCAAGTTCTCTTTTATACATCATTACTATATTTTTTACTTGTTCATTATCAAATTTATTTTTAAAATTATCAATAACTTGGTTTATAAGTTTATGTAATAATTCTGATGTTTTTTCATAATCAATTTCTGCTTTATTTCTCAATTCTTCTAAAATAGTTCTTTCAGGTTTAATAGCATCAAAATTTATATATCCGCCTTCAATTAGTTTCACTTCTGATGCATCAATTAAATTCTGTAATAATAGCTTATTGTCAATAGGTTTTTGATTAAATTTTGATGTATCTATATTGAAGTCATCAAAATAATATTCTCCTTCTTCTCTTTCAGTTTTAATCTTAGGTATTAAAATAAATCTACTATCTAAATCATTTCTTATTTTTTCAATATTTTTATTCATCCAACTTTCTATTGGATTTCTATTTTCTTCAAAAATTCTTCCTAAATCCTCATCATTCTTTATTTCTTCCTCTATTTGTTCTTTTATTTTGTTTTTATCTTTTTCAGTTATCTCTTTTTCATTATTATATACATAGTCTGAAACTTTTTCTTTTAAAAGGTTATTTATATTACTTGAAAAATTATATTTTTCATCATCTTCCTTAAGTTCTAATTGTGCACTTAATTCATCTTGCTCTTCTGTTAAATCAAGAGCTATTTGTGTATAAGTAATTTTTTCATCTTCAACATCTTCTACTTTAATAACATTTCCTAATTTAAATATTGAATTTCCCTTTTGTGCTTCTTCAAGTATTTCATGGAATTTATCGTGTGCTGTCAACATTACAGCATCAATTTCTTTATCACCTATTCTTTCTCCATATGGCAATCTTAATCCTCTACCTACCATCTGCTCTCTTAATATCTTCGAACTTGCTGTTCTTAATGGAACAATAGTATACAAATTATTAACATCCCATCCTTCTTTTAACATATTTACATGTATTACTATTTCAACTGGATTATCAGTTCTTTCTACATCTAACAGTAACTTTGTATTCGCTTCCGTTTCAATCCCTGTCATTTTCGACTCTATTTTTATAGTCTTATTTTTATATTTCCCATTTCTAAATTCATTAGACTTTATATATTCTTCTATTTTCTTTGCATGATCAGTATCTTTGCACACTACAAGCATAAATGGTTTTACTAATGCCTTATTATTATTTTTTGAATAAAAAGCAAGTTTATTTTTTATCATTTCATGACATTTCACTCCATCATTTAACATTAGTTTATCTAATTGTTCATCACCAAAATGATAAAAATCTATATCTGTTCTTGTCACAGCAAATGGTACTCTTGTATATCCATCTTTTATAGCTTCTGATAATGGATATTCATATACAACATTTTTAAAATGTACTTGTTTATTTTTTATAGTTGCTATTGGAGTTGCTGTTAATTCCAATCCTAATATAGGATCCAATTCATTTAATGCTGCCATTCCTTTATCAGCTCTATAGTGATGAGATTCATCCATAATTATTACAAGATCTCTCATTTCTGCCAGCTTATCATAAAATGACTTACCTAAAAATTCATTAAATGCTTTCATTTTTGTATTATCTTTATCAAACTTTCCAATATTATAAACATATATATTCACTTCTGAATCAAATAAAGATATATTTTTATTTGCATAATCATCATCTGCAATTACTTTTGGTGGATCATTAAAACAACCTAATCCTTTAAATACATATTTCGGATTATCTGGATTTCCCAAATCTGCTTTTAGTTTTTCATATATTGTTGTGCTTGGTGCAACAACAAGAAAATTTTTTATTCCATAATTAGTATATAAATAAGTTATAAAAGCTCCCATTAATCTTGTTTTTCCAACTCCTGTTGCTAAAGCAAAAGTTAAAGAAATAAAATTTCTTTCAAAATCTGTACATATAGGATATTTATTATGTACTATATTTAATATATCTTCTATATTTTTGTTGTTTATTAAATTAGTATCATTGATTATATCTTCTAGTATTCTCAATGATTTTTCCTGTGGATTTCTTAATGACATTACTCCAGAAATATAATCAGTTGTATATTGCATAAAATTCATATTATTCATCTTCTTCAACTTCCTCCTCATATTCGGGTGGATTTATTATATTTAAATTATAATTATCTTTTCCAAATTCACATTTTGATAATAACATTTCTGGAATTTTCTTTACTTTTATGTTTTTATATAATCCATCTACTTCTTTATCATATGATGTACATGCAATAACAAGGTATTCAGTATCATTCATTTCTTCCCTTATTTTATCTATATCACTTTTATTTATAAATTTCGTAGTTACATATAAGTAACTATTTTCATTTCCTATTGATTGTTTCCAAAATTGCTCCTTCAAAGGATTGTATTTAAATCCTTCATGTAATGCAACAGCAGAAGCTAACATTTCAGCATTATACTCTTTATTTATAACTGGTTCTCCAAATGAATCTATATTTATTAGTGAAGGAGCTACTTCATAAAACTTATATCCTCCTCCTCCATTCCAATTACACTGTTTTGTTATTCCTAACAAATCTTCTCCATTTATTATACTATTTAACCTTGGAATACAATGAGTATATACATGTTCTCCCATTTCAACTCCAATCCAATTTCTCTTCATTTTATGTGCAACTGCACATGTCGTTCCGCTACCTAAAAATGAATCTAATACAAAATCATTTTCATTGGTAGCAATATCCAATATTTGCTTTATTAAAGCCTCTGGTTTTTTGCTCCTTTTAAATTCTACACCACCTTCATTTGCTAAATTAGCTTTTGGAATATCATCATTTCGCCAAAAATCAGACATTTTATTTGTTTTAACAATAAAATTATCTTTCTTTTCTGCTGAAGCTTTTAACCATGCAAACAATTCTTTATTATTATAATATAATGTAGTAGGCTTTCCTTTAAATTTTCCACGAGATGGTATATAATCTATCGAATATAATCCTTTGTCATCAAACATTGAAATTATTTTCTGTTGAAACGTATTTTCCTTTTGAGGATTTGTGGTTCTAAAAATTTTCTCATAATTATTATAGTATTCTTTATATATTTCATCCTTCCTTTTTTCAAAATTTTTAATAGAGATACTTTTTATTTCATAATTTATATGTTTATATATAACTACATCTTTTCCATTAGAATCTTCAATCCTTGCAAACTCTATTTTCTCGCCTTCATTTTCCAATATATTGGAATATCTCTTCATAACTTCTTTATCCAAAGGCTTAAAAACTTTTGCTTCAAATATTTTCATCGATGTTTTATCTTTTGCATAAACTAAAATACTTTCTCTTGTATTTACTAAAAAAGTTCCTCCTTGTCCAATTCCAGCAGTTCCAGATCTCTCATAAGCAATATCTCCTAAAAAATTTTTCCTTCCAAATATTTCATCCATCATAACTTTCAAATAATGTGATTCTATATCATCTATTGATACCCATATAGTTCCTTCTTTTGATAATAATTTATATAATATTTTTAATCTTTGGTACATCAAAGATAACCATAAACTATGTTCTAAATTATCATCATAATTTTCAAAAGCATTTCCAGTATTATATGGAGGATCTATATATATACATTTTATTTCTCCACTATATTTTTTTTCTAATGCCTTTAAAGCTAATAGATTATCTCCATGAATTAATATATTTTTTGTATATATATCATTTTTTATATTAGATAATTCATTTTTTTCTATTAATATTCTTGGTTCAATATTATCTGATTTATATTTATTATACCAAGTTAATTCTAATTTATTTGCCACTTATACTCCCCCTAAAAATATAATCATTCTAGTATATTTTATATCACAAAACAATATTTTTCTCAACAAATACTTCTAAATATTTACAATTTAATTTCTTTCAAAAAAATTATTATAAGAATAATCTACTTCAATATATAATTTTGTTAGCTCCATCTTATACTTTTCTTATAAATGCAGATATTTTTCTTTTTTACAAATCCATTAAATACCATTATTAGAAATAACTACCTTTCCATTTACATGTGACTTACATTCTTCAAAATCATTATCACACATTTTCTTAATTTATTTTCTAATACTAGATTCTTTCTTTTGAAAATATTTTTCAAGTTGTCCAATATCCATAATTTTTAAAAATATTGTACATACTCTTTTTTATAATTTCTTAATGCTAATCTACGAAGCATTAAGATTACAGCAAAATTCTATTTTGCTCGAATATATGTGGCATTTTTAATGCCCAATATTCGCCAGCTTGGGGTACAGACCCCCATTTTGCTGTTTAGGGGAAACCTCCCTAAAACCCTTTTTGCTCTCCGAGAGTCTCCATTTTTTATAATTTATAAAGAAAAGTTTGAATAAAAATCCAAACTTTTCTCTATTATATTTAATATAAAATATATTACAATTTAACTAAATTTTTAAACAAATTTATCATTATATTTTTAATTTTATGCTAATTTTTTAGTTTCAAAATTATTTTTTGAAATCGTAATTCCATAACACATTCTATACAAAATCTGTACTAATTCCTCAACTATTTCTAAATCATTTTCATTAGATAATTTTTCAACTATTTCATTTTTATTATATCTACTTGTAATTATTATTGGTAACTCATTTTCATATCTACTAATAATAATTTTATATAGTTTTTCTATAGCCCACTTGCTCAAATTTTCACTACCAAAATCATCTATAATTAGCATATCAATATTAGAATATAGTTCTATAATTTCCGTTTCTGATACAATATTTTCATTAAAGGATTCTTTAATTCTATCTATTATAGAACTACTTCTTTCCATTAAAACAATTTTATTATTTTCAATTAATTTATTTGCAACACTTGCTGCTAAATATGTATTGTCATATCCTATATTTCCATATATTATAATTCCACTTTTCATTTCATCTTTCACACATAATTCTGTATATTTTTCTATTGTTTTAGCTACTTCTGGCTCTATATTAACTTCATCTATAGTTTCAAAATTACATTTCTGCAATCTCTTTTTCATATAATTATCTTTATAAATTTTATTTATAATTTGTTTATATCTTTTCTGTTTTTCTTTTTCCTTTTCTTTAGCATCGTATTCGTTCCAAAACTCAACTGCTTGTTTACAATCACATCTTTCATATTCGAGCATATCTTGATTAATATTTGAATAAAGATAATCTAATCCTATTGGCTTTAAAATTTTATTGCAAAATACACATTTTACTCCTTCTTTGGTGATAACTTTAAAATTCACATTCTCTAAATCCACTTTTACTCTCATCTCCTTCTTTAGCTGTTCTATCTCTTATCTTATTCTCTTCTTTAGCATTATGTTGCGTTATTATAACGCTACTTTTTTCATTTTCATTTTTCTTCTTTTCACGATATTTCTGTTGTCTTTTACAATTTTGAAGTCTAATTTCTTCAAGCTTATCAATACTTTGATAATTAGACCAATTTTTAATTTTATAAAACTCTTCTTCAATAACAATCATCTTTAATTCTTGAAAAATTTTTAAACATTTTTCTATTTTTCTCTTAGATTTCCCCATAATCTTTGAAAAATCACTAACTGTCATTGGTTTATCTTCTGTTATTGATAATTTTCCATGATAATTACATTTCATTGCTAAAGTTAATAATTGAATCCATACTCTAATTAATGTATCTCCATCATTTTCTTTTTCTAACAATTTTATCTTGTTATTATCAAAAAAGTTTGTAGATAATTTAAGCCATTGTAAATCTGCCATATCCTCCTTTCCTTTCTTCACAAGAATCTAATTTATTGATTCTTTTTCTTTTTTCATTAAATATTCATCTAAAGCTTGTACCCTAAACAAATATTTACCACCTACTTTTGAATACGGTATTTCTTTTCTTCTTACTAGCTGATTTACAAGCCAATATGATATTCCTAGATACTCTGATGTTTCCCTCATAGTTAATGTTGTTCTTTGAATATTTTGTAATTCCATATAAATTCACCTCCTACTTTTTTAATTTTTAGGATTTTTATATCCTTCACGGATAACAACGATTCCATTAAAAAATATGACATTTCTTATAAAAGTTTTTAATTTTTTTGTTACCTAATAATAACAGCGTTTCAATTTTTAAAATATGATGGTCTTTTTCATATTTTTTTATTGTTATCTATTGATAACAGCGACTTTATAAAAAGGTAACGGGTTAAATTAAATTTTTTCAACTATTGTTGTTATTCTAACCATAATAGCAATTTGTTTTAAAAAACGTTATGGTCTTAAATAAATTTTTTAGTTTTTTATTGTTACTTATTAATAACAGAGATTGATTTTAAAAAAGTTATGCCTTTAAATATTTTTTTCTAAAATAACTTTGCATACTTTAATAAACATCCAAAGTAAGTCTCTATTACATTTCATCTAGTATTTTTAAGTTTCATATATATTCTTTTATGAATTTTACTGTAATCTTTGAAACCAGCATAAAATAAGCAAAAATAGCTGGTCATTTTCAAAAAAATAATATATAATACTTTAAAATATTTCCTATCCATTGAGTAACTCGAAAGGAGGTGAAAAAGAGTAATGGCTGGGAGTATAGAAAAAAGAGGAAAAGATAGTTACAGACTAATAGTTAATGAAGGTTATGATTTAAAAGGCAAGCCATTAAGACATACCAAAACAGTACATGGAACTAAAAAAGATGCAGAAGTTGAACTTGCAAAATTTGTAACAGAAATACAAAATGGTCTAGTTGTAGATGGCAAATCTCTAAAATTTTCTGAATTCACAGAAATATGGAAAAGAGATTATGGCTCAAAAGAATTGGCGCCATCAACATACAAACGATATTGTAGAATGTTAGAAACAAGATTATTACCTTACTTTGGTCATTTTTATATCAATAAACTTAAACCTACTGATATCATGAAATTCTATGATTTACTTGATAAAGACACTCAGTTAGTCAGAAAAAAATCTAATAATGGTAAAAAGACTGGCAAACCGCTATCTGGTAAAACGATTTTAGAACATCATAGACTTTTAAGAGCAATGTTACACAAAGCAGTTTATTGGCAATTAATAGTAAGTAATCCTGCTGAACGTGTTCAGCCACCAAAAGCTAAAAAACCTAAAAGAAGATATTATGATGATGAACAAACAAAAATATTGTTAGATAATTTATCAGCTCTTAATAAAGAACAAATTAAATATAAAGTTGCAATTATTTTAACAGTATTTACTGGTGTAAGACTTGGAGAACTTATGGGATTAGAATGGTCAGATATTGATTTACGAAATGGAATTGTAAGTATTAATAGAGCAAGTCAATACTTATCAGATAAAGGTGTATTTACAAAAACTCCTAAAAATGAAAGTTCTATAAGAGATGTTGCAGTACCTGATTTTGTTATTTCTTTACTTGAAGAATATAAGTTATGGTATGAAGAACAAAAATCGATTTACTGCGAATTATGGACTGATTCTAATAGGTTGTTTGTACAAGCTGATGGCAAACCAATGCACCCATCTACAATAAGTAAGTGGTTTGTAAAATTTGTTGCTCAAATTGGACTACCTGTAATTAATTTTCATGGATTAAGGCATACAAATGCAACACTTTTAATATCACAAAATATTGATGTTGCAGTTGTAGCAGCAAGACTAGGACATGCACAAATTACAACAACATTTAATTTTTATGTGCATCCAATTATTTCTCATAATAAGAAAGCTGGAAATGTTTTAGAAAACTTGCTCTTATCGGCGAAGTCTTAATCTGAACAAAAACTTTTTTCTAATTTTCACAAATTACAAACTTTTCACGATAATAAATTAAGTAAAAAACTTCTAGAAATAAAATCTGGTCCCCAAAGTTTTTTACTTATAATTTTAATTATAATATATTTAATTTTTTATAAATGAATTCGAATTTTATATATGTTTTTTATTAAAATTTATTGAGAAATTAGGTTCTTCAAAGAGTCTTTGTTTCCCAACTTCTTCCCAATTTGACATAAGAATGCCATTTTTAAGCATTATCGTAAACTAATTGGAGAATATAAAAAATCGCTACAACTTAGATAGCTGTAACGATATATCTGTGGTTGCTGGGATAAGACCCTAACTTACGCCCTTCGTGTTATGAGAATGGGTTAACAGAGTTGTGAAATTTAGTAAAATAAAGAGTTTTAGCTGATTTATCCATAAAATTGGGGAAAATAGATTTTAGAACATTTGTGTTATTTCTTGTACTTTTTTGAGAAGTTTTCCACAAACAGTTTGATGCAGATGTTCGTAATATTTTAGATAAACATGAGTGTTATTAAAACTAACATTTGTATATTTTGTCTTTTCCTTAAGCTTTTAATAAATTTACATTCTTTCTTCATTTTCTTCTCCTTTTACTTTTACAACATTTTTTTATTATTAGTATTTTTTATTTTCTCTAATTTACTTCTATTAAAAAACATCATATTAACTAACTTTTTTACTACCATTTCTAATTCACAACAAATATGTAATATTACCCAATTTTTCCTACTATACTCTGAATAATCGAACCAAAAATTTCCATCCATAATTTCGCTGGCATATTCTTCAACTATTTTTTCAAAAGCTACAAAATCTCCATGTGCTATTTTATTCCTCATTTTCCTTAATTTTTCTGTTATACTAGTTTTTAATTCTTCATTATATTTATCATCTAAAAAATTAATTAATTTTTTATCTAATTCAGATTCTTTATCTTTTTCCAAGAATAATTGACATAACGAATATAATTTTAAAAAGTGATATTCATTATAATCTTTATCTTTAAAAAAAGAATTTATTAAATAGTCTAATTGCAAATAATCATTTCTATCAATAAGAAAATTATCCAAAGTTTTTCCCCATAATTTTAGTGTATTAATATATTCATTTATACTAACATCATAAGATAAAAAAATATATGGATTATGAAAGTCATTATTAGAAGAATATATGCAATGTGGCATCTTTCCAAATTCATTTATATTGTATATAAAATTTATTATTTTTTCTGCATAATCATCTTCACAGAATCTACCATCAAAACAATTAGTTTCCCATCCACCTAATGGCATTTCATCATAATCATACTCTAAATATATGCAAATCATATTATCTACAATTTCATGCATTTTTTTGTTATCACTTATCTTTTTTCCTTCTTTGTTTGAACATATATCTAAATAAAATTTTTCAATTTTAAATGGTGAAACTAAATTATATTTTTTTGAATCTTGATTAATTCTTTTTCTTGCTAAATTCAGTTCTTCATATAACTCTTCGTTCCAATTATTATCTTTTTCTTTAGGAAGATTTGCTATATATAGCCCTAACTTTTTTGATATGCATATTGGTTTTATTTTTCCATAAATATTTAATACAACCATTATAACTCCTTACTTTTATTAAAAAAAAGCAAAATATTTTGTAAATTTTACTTATAAACTATTTTTTCTTTGTTCTATATTAGATTTTCTCTCTTCATTTTTATAAATCAATATAAAAAAATTAACCCAAATTATAATTTTAAAGAAAATAACAATCAATATTTAAATTTAATAAATCTATATAAAATCATCTGTATCTATTTTATATTCTAATCCCAATTTATATTGATTATTTTGTATATAATTTATATCAATATGCCTTTTAAGATTTTTTTGCCATTATAGCAAATTAACATTTTTTTATTATCATATCACATCTTCTTCCATTTCTCAACATTTTTCTATCCTTACTTTTTATCTCTCCCCTACTCCACAAAATTATACGTCTGATCTGGCTCATCAAACCCGCTCAAGTTATAGTAACTATCAGGAACTTCACCAACAATTACAGCTTCTGTAAGAAGTACTTCTGTGCTAACATCTTTTCCAAAAGTATCTAATGGCGTAAGAATACCCACTCTGGCATCAATATCCAAATAAATCTTGTGATGAGTCTGGTTTATACCAATAGATCGAAAATCAGTTCGAGTAGTCGCATTTATATTTCCTGCACTCTCAAGTTCAACTTCAAATCTAGGCTCAAAGTTTTTAAGAGCACTAATTCCGCTTACGCTTCCCATGTTTATAAAAACACTAATTCTTGGAATTCCATCAAATTGCTTTTGTATGTTTGAAACAATTTTTGTAACGATATCATTAATGCATATTGAATCTGCTTTTATAAAAGCAATTTTTCCGTTCTGATCCTTTTCTACAGAAATTAAATTGTCATAAGAATAATTTCTCATAACTTTGCTAACCTCTTCATTAATAATTGTTACTCCTTTTGATGATGCTGCTGTTTCACAACTTGCTTTAAAAACTGGATATGCAGCCTTTAAAAATAGTGCTATAGAAATGATTATGGTTGCAAACATAATTAATAAAATTACTTTTAAACTGTTTAACTCTCTTAAATTTGGAAGTCTTATTTTCTTTCTCGAATATAAATTCCCTCTCATTAACAAATCCTTTCTTTTTTGTATAAGAATTATTTTTGTGACTAAATTGCTTAGCAAGGAAAAATTCTCACACAAATAATTCTTATACAAAAAAGACGGTTTCCCGTCTTTTTATCTCATTATATATAATCTCTGTCCAACATCAATCTTATTTGGATCTTCTAAATTGTTAAGTTTAACAATGTCTGACATACATACTTTAAATTTCTTCGCAATTTTCCAGATTGAATCTCCTGGTTTTACAAAATACATAAACATTTTATAATCATTTTCCTCTTCTAGTGGAGTTACTTCTATATTATCCATAATCGTAATTTTTTTGAAACTGCTGTCCACTTGTTTTGCAAAAATTTCGACTTCACAATCCACATTTTCGTTGCTAACTGTGAATTGTTTTCTGCTTATAGCAAATTCAATGTTTGTTTCTTGACCTTCAAATTTTACCATAAATGGTAAGTTTATATTTTTTACATTTAATCCATTTCTGTTGTCTGCTTCATAATAAAAATCAAGTTTTAATTCACATTCATAATTTGTATAATTTCCTGCTTTTGTTGCACTCACTACATTAACTCTTTGATTTACATCTAAAATATTTAATACATCTTCAACTACAACTCTCTCATTCATATTTACAGTTTGTGTTACTTGCTGTCTTGCAATTTCTACTTGAACATCTCTTCTTGTAAACTCAATATTGTTTCTTACACCATACATGTCTTCAACAATTTCTAAACTTCTTGTTTGATATGCTTCGCAGTTAACTTCAAATTCTACTTGACAGCTTATTGAATGCATTTCTTTTGAATTTACTTTAAAAAGTGTGTTTCTTATTGAATAACTAATGTCACATATGTCGTTATCTGTAATACCGTTTATATCTATAAAACTCATTATTGGAATTTCACTGCTGGCAACACCTATTTTGTTGTCTTCTGTTAAAAAGATAATTTTTACATCTGCATCAGCTTTTGCTAAAACTTTGTTGTAGCTTATCTTGTTTTCTAAATTTTTAACTTGTATGTCTGTTTTTAAGATTTCTGCAACATCAAAAGAATTATCTACTGATATGTCTTCTTTTATTGATGTTTTTGTTTTGCTTGCTTCTATTAAAGATTTTATGTCACAATTTTCTTTTAATACTTCAATATTATCCATTGTATCTAATGCTGTTGGAATTTCTACCTCTTCTTTTTCATATGCTTCTGCTTGAATTCTTACTTTTCCTGATATTGATATTTTTCTTTCATTTAATACTTTTGCCTCTATTGTTTCAATTACAACTTGATGCTTTACATATGATGTTTCTTTTATGCTACTTGCTTCCATACTTTCTGAAAATGTTAATGTATTTTGAATACTTCTTGTATCCCCATTGTCTGCTAAATACACAATATATGTATCTAAGTTTCCATCTAATCTAACTCTTCCTGCATTTAAATCCTCTTTATACACATATCCTATTCCATTTGTATTTATAATACTAACAATATCTGGTTTGATGTCTGGAACTATAATATCTCCAGTTACCTCTATTGTTTTTGTTTCGCTAAATAATCTTTTATTGATAACTACTACGTTTTTCTCCATAGAAAAATCCTCCTTAAATCTTCTCTTTTTAACATTTATATGCAGAGGATTTTATAAAAGAACTAAAATTTTATTTGTATTAGTTAAACACAAAAAATGAACCCTCATCTTAAAGGGTTCATTTGAATTTATACATTTTCTGTTGTTGTAGTTGTAGCCGCATGAGCTCTTGGTTTCTTTACTTCAAGTTGTGGTTGTACTAGTGGCTCATATGCTTCCCCATTGTACATACTAACTTCAACTGATCTTGTGAATAGGTCAGTATAATTATAAGATCCAACTCTATCAGCATTATCAAATCTTACTCTAAAATAACTTTGATATACGTTTTCGATTGTTGCTGATTTTTCTTGTGGCTTACTTCTCTTTCCTGGTGACTCTTTTATTATAATTTTTTGTCCTATGTTTTCTCCAATATTTTTTCTTAAGTCTGCAATTTCAGATCTGTAAATTCCCATTTTCCAATCACCTACATCTTTCGCTTTGATGTATTTTTTATATCACAGGAGTGTCTAAAAGTCAAAAGTTCTCATCTTGTCATAATTGCGTGTAAGTATTGAAAACAAAAGGATACACAGATTACAATATTGTTTTTATCTTTTGAATTACACTTTTGTTTCATTTTTGTAACATCTTTTCAAGACTGCTATTTTTAGGCAATTTTAAAACACATTTCTTTTTCTATCATCTTGTATATGACTATATTTTAATTTTGTTGCCATTCCTCCTCTTATATGTCTTTCTGCTTTATTTTTGTCTAATACTTTTCTTACTTCCATAGCTAATGCATAATTTATATTTAATAGTCTTTGACTAACGTCTTTATGTATGCTACTTTTACTTATTCCAAATTTTTTTGCAGCACCTCTTACAGTATCTTCTGTTTCAATTATGTATTGTGCAACTTTAACCGCACGTTCTTCTATAGATAAATTTCTCATAATAAAGAAAACCTCCAAATGAATACTTTTTTTAAAGTGTATTCACTTGAAGGTTGTATTAGAACTCTTCTACTTTCACTATTATTTTTTCTTCTTCTCCATATATCTTTTCAACTTCTAATTTTGTAATTTGATTATCGTCTTTAAATGCCATTTTATTTAATGCATCTAATATAATTTTTACAATATTATCTATGTCTGGTTTTTTTGTTGGGGATATATTTCCTTCTATCATACTTTCTGTGCACTTTTTACTTGTGTTTTTAGGTATTTTAAATTGTGCTATAATTTTTACATATACTCTATTTTCCAAAGGCACATATCTTGGATATTTTACCTTAAAATATTGTTTTATTAGCATTTCATAATCTTTTGTATTTGTTGGTGTGTATGCTTGTGCTGTATAAGTATTTACTCTTGGTCTTGCTTTTCCTTTTATATCTCCTATAACTTCAAATTCGTATACCACTTTTTCTCTCCTATGTCCATATTTCTACATATGTTACCCTTTTATAGTCAATTTTATTTTTCCAGCAATGGCTTCTAATTTTGCATGTCCTCCAATTGGAAATGTAAATATTGGTGTTGTATGTCCAAAATCTGCTCCTGCTATTACTGGAATATCTTTTAATTCTGGTTTGTTTTTAATTAGTTTTATCCATTTTTCTTTTGTCATATTGCAACCTTTTTGATTTCTTCCTAAAACAATTGCTTTTACATTTTTGAATTCTTTTGTATGAATTAATGATTGTAAATCTCTATCAAATGTTGTTAAGTATGCATCTCCTGCCATTCCATCATCTTCTAAAAATAGTACTTTTCCTTCGACATTAGGCATATATTCTGTTCCTTGTAATAAGTTTAATGTGCAAAGATTTCCACCTATAATATCGCCTTCTGCATTTCCTTCATTTATTATATACATTCCTTCATTTGGAATAAATTCTCTGTTTTCTTGGTCAATAAACCAAGCATCATCACTCCACTCTTTTGAGCTTTCAATTTCAAATTCTTCTTCCTGAAAAAACATTTTTTTGAAATATTCTAATTCATATTCAAATCCCTTTAGCATTCCAAAACTTGAATAATGTGGTCCTGAATATGTTACTAATCCTGTTTTTGCATGTATTGCATTTGAAAGTGCTGTTATATCTGAAAATCCACAAAAGATTTTTGGATTTTGTTTAATTACCTCATAATCTATAAAATCTAAAATTTGATTAGAGTTAAATCCACCTATTACTGTTAATATTGCTTTTACATTTTTATCTCTAAATGCTTCATTTAAGTCTTCTGCTCTATGTTCTACAGATGTGCATAAATAATCACTATCAGCTTCCATTACATATTTTCCAAATGTAACTTTTAATCCTAAAGCTTCTAACTTTTGAGTTGCTATTTTCTTACAATCTTCTCCTAATATAACCATACTTCTAGATGGTGCAATAACTCTAACTTCGTCTCCTGCTTTTAATTTTTCTGGTATCATAAAATTCCCCCTTTACTTTTTCCATTATAACATTAATGCTTGAAAAATCAACTACTAAACTTGTTCTTTACATAAAGTTGTGATATAATATTTCACAGCAAATATACCGATGTCATGTACCAAGCAAAATCTAAATAATTTTAGAAGGAGTGTATGTCATGAAATTACGAAATCATTGGAAACGGGATTTAGTGCTCTCTTTTGTAGTCGCTTTTATTATTTCCCTGACAAACTGGCTCTTGCTTCCTGACTATTTTATTGTTTCGATTCCTCTCTTTTTGGCTCTATCGTCATTTTCGCTATTGTTCATAATATCGATAGAGGACCTAAAAAAAGATGGTATGAAAAAAGTATCAGTCATTCAAATCATAGTAAGTATTGATGTTGTTATCCTGATTGAATCAGCATTAATAGCATTTGTACGTACTGAAAGAGATTGGTTAACTAAGCTCACTGTCAGTTCAACAATTTTTTCTTTCATCTTTTTCCTTGCTCTCATATTTGCATGGAGAAACGTAGAAGAGTCCAATAAAAGTAATTAATAGTAAATCTTTGCTATTCAAAGAAGCCGTTAGCGCTAAATGCGTTAACGGCTTCAACTTATTTTATTAAATTCTTGCAAGCTTGCAACATATTGAGCTTATTGCTAAAAGTACAATATATACAAAAACAATTCCTGCTCCTGTTGGCATATTTAAAAAGAATGATACAAATATTCCTATTAAAAAACATATTATTGATGTTAAAACAGACATTACTACTAATCCTTTAAAACTTGTTGTAAATTTTTTTGCAATAATTGCTGGAAATACTATTAAACTTGATATTAATAATGTTCCCATCATTCTCATTCCTACAACAACTACTAAAGCTGTTATTAATGCTATTAAAAATTGATATACTGATACGTTAATTCCACATGATTTTGCATATTTTTCATCAAATGTTATTAAAAATAATCTATTATAAAATACTATGTATATTCCAATTGAAAGTATTGTAAGTACTATACTTAAAATAACATCAGATTTTGTCATTGTTAAAATACTTCCAAACATATAATTATAACTATCTGTTCCAAATCCACTTGTAAACGATGTTATTATTACTCCCAAAGCAAGTGCTCCTGTTGCAACAAGTGCGATTATTATATCTGCTGATTCTCCTTTTCTTTGGCTTATAAACATTATTACTATTGCTGCAATTATTACTATTGGAATTGAAAATGCAATTGGTGAAAATCCTAGTGCAACTGCTAAACATATTGCTGCAAATCCTACTTCTCCAAGACCATGACCTATCATTGAGTAATTTTTTAAAGTAAGTATTACTCCTATTAAAGCTGCTGAAAAAGATATTGCAATTCCACAAAGAACTGCTCTTTGCATAAATGTGTAAGATAATAAATTTAATATTTCTCCCATTTTCTAAAATCCTTTCCAACCTTCAATATTTCCATCATATTTAACTGTTTTTGCTAAAGATATTATTCTAGGTTTTATTTCGTTTATTTCATCTAAATCGTGTGTTGCCATTATTATTGTCATTTTATTTTCTTTATTTTCATGTTCTAATATTTTATAAAGCTCTTTTGTTATATTATAATCAAGACCAGTTGCTGGTTCATCCAATATTAAAAGTTTTGGCTCTCTTATTAATGCTCTTGCTATTAGTACTCTTTGTTTTTGACCACCTGATAAATCTCCAATTCTTTTGTATTGAAGATCTTCGATTTTTAATTTTTGTACGATTTCTTTATAAAGTTCTTTATCTTTTTTGGTGTAAAATGGAAGCTTATTGTGTTTTTGTACTCCAGACATTATTATTTCTTTTGATGTTGCAGGAAAATCTAAATCTTTCAAGTTTGTTTGTGATAAATAAGATACCTCGTCTAATGAAATATTTACACTTACTTTTCCTTCATCAGGTTTTAATAGTCCTACAATTGTTTTTACTAATGTACTTTTCCCTGAACCATTTTCACCTACTAAACAAACATATTCTCCCTCTTCAATTTTAAAATTGATATCATCAAGAGCAATATGATTTGAGTATGAAACTTTTAATTTTTCTACTTCTAATATAGTCATTTTATTTTAATCCTTTTTCTAAATTTTCTATATTTTTATTCATTAATGATACATATGTATCCTCTTCTGGATTTCCATTATGAATTGAATATAATACTAGTGGCTCTGCTTCAGTTTCTTCTGCTATCATTTTTGCAACAGTTCCAACACTTAATTCTTCATAATAAACTGCAGGTATTTTATGATTATTTATATAATCAATAACTGATTTTACTTTTGTGATACTTGGATCTTCTCCTTCACCACAATTTGTATATACAGTTACAAAATTTAATCCATATTCTTCTACAAGATAGCTATAGGCAAATTCTCCGCCTACTGCAATTTCTTTTCTTTCAGAATTTTCTATTATTTCTTTTAATTTTTTATCTGTTTCTAAAATTTTATTCTTGTATTCTGTTGCATTCTGCTTATAGTATTCTGCATTCTGTGGGTCAATATTACAAAGTTCTTCTAATATATTGTCAAGCATGATTATTGCATTTTTCGGATTTAACCATATATGCTCATCATACATTTCTTCATGTTCATCATGTCCATGTCCTTCATGATTATGTTCTTTATGCTCTTCATAAACAATTTCAGAATTAATGTGTTTTTCTTCAAATTCTTCTATTGTTATTAAATCTATGTTTTTAGAGATATCTACTGCTTTGCATTCCGTTTCTTCTATACTTGACACTATTTTTTCTGTCCATGGTTCTAAATTTGTTCCAGTATATAAAAATATATCTGAATTATTCAAAATTGTTATCATATCTTTGGCTGTTGGTTCATAGTGATGTGTTTCAACTCCAGAATTTAATAATAATTTGACATTTGCTCTATCTCCTACAATTTGTTTTGCAAAATCATATTGTGGAAATAGTGTTGCAACTATTTGAAGTTTACTATTGTCTTTTATTACAGATTCTGATTTAAAACATATTACTATAACAACCATTACAATTATCAAAATTAAAAAGCTAATTAAAGCTGTTATTTTCTTTCTCATAAATCCCTCTTTTTTTATTTATTGCATATTATAGAATACTATATTTTAAAAGTTTTGTCAACTTTATGTAAATGTAAAACTATATGTTTAAATAAAAAAGAAAGTAGAGTTTTCTCCACTTTCCTTATATTAAATATTATCTTGCATCATCGTCAACCTGATGATCTTTTTCTACTGATATAGGCTCTTTTCCGTTATTTTTATATTGATATTTATATTGTTTTCTTTCTTCTTTTGGAATGGTATTACCTGTAAATGAATGATTTTGATCTTCAATTCCAACTATATATTCAGGTAATAAATATGATGGTCCTCCTATTTCGTCACTTCCCCAAAGTGGTATATTACTATTGTGATCTAATGCCTTTTTAGGAATTAATGCCATTACTCTAGATGATTCTCCGTTATAAAGAAAACCACAGAACCCACATCTAGAAAATTGGCCATTAAAAGTATATTCCAAATCTCTATTTCCTTGCTCTTGATAGGTAGATTCTCTTTTTCCTTCTATAAACACATTGTTTAACTTTTCTTTTCCAGATTGAGAATTTGGATCAAATTTATGCTGTATCAACATATAATTTTCTGTATTATATAAATTTTCTAATGATGTTCCATATTCAAAAGGTAATGTACAATCATATCTTATATAACTTTCTAAATTGTTATTTTCACCAACCATTCCATGTCCTTCACCACTAATACCTAAAAAAGGTTTTTCTTGTGCCATATAACTACTTAATAAATTATCTATCCCACCTTTATCTTTTATAAGTGATGCTGAAATTCGTATTCCTTCAAATAGATATTTTTGAGGTATTTTGTATTTTCCGCTTTCTGGCTGATTTGGATTTTCTATTTCCTTGATTACTATATCATATGTTTGTATAGTTTTATTCATATCATCTCTATTAGTGTCTTGAATCTTTTTTAATACTTCTTGCATATATTTTTTATATACTTCTGGATTATTTGTCTGATCTTCCAAAATTTTTAATGGATCTATACTTACTGCCTCAAGCATAAATTCCTTTTTACCTTTTAGCTCAGGATAATGTTGTAATAAGTATTCTACAGATTTAGTTGGACTCTGCATTGTTTCATTAAATTGTTCAAAATCCTGTTTCTCCCTTTCAATGCTACTACTATCTATTCCTCTAATTTCTTCAAATATATCATGTATTTCTTCATATAATGCTGTATCTTTATCATTTAATTCATTATATGTTGCTTCTAGAGTTTGTCCTTCTAGATACTTTACGTTTCTAAAAGTTCTATTAAAGAAATCTGTAATTCTTTTTGCAATAGAATTTCTAGGTTTAACATAATGTAATTCTTCTATTTGTTTTTCAATTTCACTTCTCTGGGCTTCTAATTCTTTACGCCTTTGCTCTAAACCTGTTTTCTTGTAAAGTAAAGAATTCTTTTCTTTAGATTCTTTTACTTTTTGCATAAGTTCTTCTATCATATTTTTTCCTTCCGCTTTAGTATCTTAAGAAAATATTAGTCTAATTCAACTTGAAAAACTTCTTTACTAGTATTTGATGTATTGTTACTTGAATTAACTGTTGAAGAATTTGTTGTCGTATTAGTTACTGTAGCATTTACACTGTTATTGCCTATGATAGTATTATCATTCACAACATTGGTATTATTTTCAGTGGCAGCATTAGTTGTATTTGTGTTAGTATTAGTATTATTTTCATTAGTACTAATATTATTACTAAAACTATCGAATTCATAATAACCTGCTAAAAAGTTTCTTATTGCTAATGTTACTCCTGTTGGATTAGAAAGTTGTAACATCTGATCATCGCCTTTTACAACATTTATTCCTTGAATTCTACTGTTAGTAATTACTCCTTGTGCTAAATCAACTAAATTTACTTTAGACTCTCCACTGTTTTTTGCATATTCATAAATGTCTTTTTTCTCACTTGATAGGATTTGTAGAACAGGCAAATGGCTTGGATAAGTATAGTCTTTCATTTGTTTAATATTTTCTTCTAATTTATTAATTTCTCTTACCATTGTTCTAGTTAAATAAGCACTTCCAATTCTATTTCTATATACAGAAATTTCTTCTTTTGTATAATTATTTGGTAAGTCTTTCATTTTATCTATATAAAAAGTCTGTGGTGAGACATAACTTAAAATTCTCTCAAATCCTGTTAGTTCCCATATTGATGTTAAATTAACATTTGATATTCTATCTCTAATCTTGTCCATACGATAATAATCATTATATTCTGCTGGATAAACACTATCTATTGAAATTATTGATGTCACTAATTCAGGATATTTTTGTTGGAAACGCATTGCATAAATACTTGATGTATCTGCTGCAATTAATGTATATGGTCCTGATATTTGTCTATAGTCTAATAATTTTATTATTTCCTCTACTATAACATCATTAAGCCTTTCATGTTTACTCATAGACATACTAAATCCATATCCAAAATATTCAACTACAACAACTCTATATGAATCTTTTAAGCTATCTACTATTGTTTTATATTGTGTTACAGGTGATTGTGAACCAAATTCTGGAAGAATGACTACTGTAGGTCCTTCTCCTTCTTCATAATAGTTCATAAATTTTTTCTCGTCTTCATATATTGGAGTTAAAGTTTTATATTTTCCTTGATATCTAGATGATATTTCACCTATTTTTATTACATTATGCATAATAACAAGAGCAAAAATAACTATTAGAATCTTTAATCCCCATGCTACTAAGAAATCTTTTATTATGTCTAATACTCCAAATATTTTTAAAAATATCTTATTTACCATTTTCTTTTGTCTCCTTAATTTGAAATAACATATTGAGATGAATAAACATTTCCTAAAATAATTGCTTCTACAGAAATACTTGTTTTTAATGTTTTATCAACAATGATTTTAAATGATTCTACATTATTGCATATTTTAATATTATTTAAATAGATTATATTACCTACTTTTATAAATGTATTTGTTGTTCCATCTTCATTTTCAAAAGTAATATAATAGCTTAAATTATCATCATCTACCAATCCATAACTTTTTATTTTTACATCATTTTCCTTTACTACTTTTAAAAAATATAAGTTTAAGTTTGTATATTCTGAATTAATTGACACAATTCGAGTAAAATCCGTTAAATTTTTATAAAAGTAATTTAGTACTAAACCTACTATACACATAATAATATAAAAAAGTATTACAAATGAAATTAAAGCTTTTAAAATTTTAGTTTCTGAATTCATCTTATTTACACTCTTTATTTTTTATAAAAGTTTATAATATACAATTATAAACTTCTTTTCCTTTAAAAAATATATCATATAATTTTTTTTTTATCAATATAAAAAAAGAACTTTACCAAAAGTAAAGTTCTCTTTAAATTATATATTCGTGAAATTAAACTATTTTAATTCAACTGTAGCTCCAGCTTCTACGAATTTTGCTTTCATAGCTTCTGCTTCTTCTTTAGCTACTGCTTCTTTAATTGTTTTAGGAGCTCCATCAACTAATTCTTTAGCTTCTTTTAATCCTAATCCTGTAACTTCTCTAACTACTTTGATAACAGCTATTTTGTTTCCACCAGCTTCTGTTAAAACAACATCAAAGTCTGATTTTTCAGCTGCTGCTTCTGCTCCAGCTCCTGCTGCAGGTGCTGCAACTGCTGCTGCAGTTACTCCGTATTTTTCTTCAATTCCTTTTACTAATTCTGATAATTCAACTACTGTTAAGCTATCGATTTCTTCTAACATTTTATCTGTTTTTTCACTCATTTTTAAATCCTCCTATATATTTTTATTTATTTCGATAGATTCTACTATCATATTTTTTAAGTGAATTTGTAAGTTTTTACTTACTTTAAAATTTTATTTATCAAAAGATTATTCTTCTGATTCTTTTTTAACTCTAACTGCATCAAGTGTAGCAGCAAGTTTTGAAACATTTGCAAGTAAACATCCAGCCAATTTTGCAATAAGTTCTTCTCTTGATGGTAATTGTGCAAGAGTTGTTAATTCTTCTACTGTAGAAGCTTTTCCTTCTAATACTCCACCTTTGATTGTGTAGTAATCATTTGCTTTAGCAAATTTGTAAATTGCTTTTAAAGCTGGTAAGTATTCTTCTTGAGCTATAATAACTGCTGTTGGTCCTTCTAATGCTTCGTCCATTGATTCGATTCCACATTCTTTTAAGGCTCTTCTTGTAATGTTATTTTTGATTACAGAATATTCTGCACCAATTTCTCTAACACTTTTTCTTAAAACAGTATCATCAGCTACGTTAATTCCTCTATAGTCTACTAAAAGGACTAAACTAGCATCTTTCATTTTTTCAGCTAATTTTTTTACTTCCTCTTCTTTTGCTTTGATTATTTTTTCACTAGCCAATTTAATTTCACCTCCACTTTATATATATAATTTTAATTTACTTAAATAAAAAGTCTCTTTGATACCTAAATTACGCAGGTAATCAAAGAGACTTATAACCGTTCTTAAATTTGCCTCGGTAGGATTTACTTTTACACCTACTGTCTTAGGTATCTATATTATTAAAATTTAAACTTCTTAATTATTTTTGATTGATGTAAACGCTAGGTCCCATTGTTGTTGTTAAATAAACACTTTTTACATATTGTCCTTTAGCAGCAGCTGGTTTAGCTTTGATTATTGCATCAATAATTGTTTGATAGTTTTCAGCTAATTTTTCAGCACCAAATGAAACTTTACCAATTCCTAAATGGATGATATTTGTTTTATCTAGTCTGTATTCAACTTTACCTGATTTGATTTCAGAAATAGCTTTTGTAACATCCATTGTTACTGTTCCTGATTTAGGGTTTGGCATTAATCCTTTTGGTCCTAATACTTTACCAAGTCTTCCTATTACACCCATCATATCTGGTGTAGCTACGATAACATCATATTCAAACCAGTTTTCTTTTTCGATTTTTGGAACTAATTCTTCAGCTCCTACGAAATCTGCTCCAGCAGCTTCAGCTTCTTTAGCTTTATCTCCTTTTGCAAATACTAAAACTCTTAATGATTTACCTGTACCATGAGGTAATACAACTGTACCTCTAACTTGTTGATCAGCATGTTTAGAATCAACACCTAATTTAACATGTAATTCAACTGTTTCATCAAATTTTGGCTTTGGCATTTTTTCAATAATTTCTAAAGCTTCTTTAGCTTCATACATCTTTGAGCTGTCTACTAATTTAGCAGCCTCTTGATATCTTTTTCCTTTTTTCATTTCTTTCCTCCCGTGGTACTAACGAATAAAAATAATTTATTCTCCCAAATTTAATATATTATAAAATAAAATTTTATAAACTAGTCTACAACTACAACACCCATAGATCTAGCTGTTCCAGCAACCATGCTCATTGCAGCTTCTACAGATGCAGCGTTTAAATCTTCCATTTTTTGTTCAGCTATTGCTCTAACTTGATCTTTAGTTATTTTTGCAACTTTATCTTTGTTAGGTTTTCCTGAACCACTTTTGATTCCTAGAGCTTTCTTTATAAGAACAGCTACTGGTGGAACTTTAGTAACAAATGTGAATGATTTATCTTTGTATACAGAAATAACAACTGGTATTATCATTCCTGGTTGGTTAGCTGTTCTATCATTGAATTCTTTAACGAATTGCATGATATTAACACCACTTGAACCTAAAGCTGGACCTACTGGTGGAGCTGGTGTAGCTTTACCTGCTTCTATTTGTAATTTAATAACATTTACAACTTCTTTCTCTGCCATTTTGTTTTAGCACCTCCTTCTAATTAACTTTTTGAACTTGAGAAAATTCTAATTCTACTGGAGTTTCTCTTCCAAACATAGAAACTAGAACTTTTACTTTTTGTTTTTCTTTATTTATTTCTTGAACAGTTCCAACAAATCCTTCTAATGGACCATTAACAACTTGTACGTTGTCGTTTACTCCATAATCAATATTTACTGGAACTTCATCAAATCCCATATTTCTTATTTCGCTATCAGTTAATGGAATAGGATCTGTTCCAGAACCAACAAATCCTGTAACACCTCTAGTATTTCTTACAATATACCAAGATTCTTCTGTTACAATCATTTTTACTAGAACATAACCTGGGAAAACTTTCTTCAAGTTAGTTTTTCTTTTTCCATCTTTAATTTCAACTTGTTCTTCCATAGGAACAACTATGTTGAAAAAGAAATCTTCTAATTCTCTATTTCTAATTGTTTTTTCTAAGTCTGTTTTTACTTTATTTTCATAACCAGAATATGTATGAACAACATACCACTTTGGCTCTAATTTATTCTCTTCTTGAGACATATTTTAGCCTCCCTTTATATTTCGTTTATTAGCATTCTCGTTACTAATTATTTTCTTCTACAGAACTTACATTTTCATCAGAATTTTCTACAGTATTTTGTTCAACTGTATTTTCTGATGGTGTTTGATTTTCAGTAGATTCTTCTTCAGTTCCAGCTGTATTAGTAGTATCTATATTTTGAAGTTCATCTGAATTGTTTTCTTCACTTGAGCTAGATGTAACTATGGCTTTTAGTTTTTCTACACCAAACTTATTTGCATTCTCAAATACTAAATCAAGAACAAATACAATTACAGCAATTACTATAACTATAGAAAGAACTGCTATAGTATTGTTTACTAATTGTTTTCTTGTAGGCCAACTAACTCTTTTTAATTCTGCTTTAAACTCTTTGAAAAATTTCTTACTATCTTTTTTTTCTTTTTTATTCTCTTTTTTTGCTTCTTTAGCCATATTAACTCCTCCTAATAAGGTTTTATCTTATTTTGTTTCTTTATGAGTTGTACGTTTTTTGCAGAATTTGCAATATTTAACTACTTCAAGTCTTTCAGTATTATTTCTTTTATTTTTTGATGTCATATAGTTTCTTCTTTTACATTCTGTACATTCTAGAATAATATTTTCTCTTGGACCTTTTGCTGCCATTTCTTTACACCTCCGTTTTGCTTATAAATGAAGCCTAAATTTTTTTATATTTTATATTTTAACGATGTGATTGCATGTATTTTCTAAATACATGCTTATATAATTTATCACAAAAGCCATAGAATGTCAACTGTTTTATTACATTTTTATTAAAGTTTTAAAGCAAAATATGGAAGTTTTTTATACTCCCATACTTTGCTTTCGTTATTCAATTTCTAATAGTTTTCTTTACCCTTTCAAAATCCTTTTGAGTAATCTACCATCAGGATCCTCGTCAGGGGTTGGAATGATATCGAATACACTCCTGTGCTTGGCAGCCAGCTTGTTTCCCCAGTGATTTGCGAGCCTGTCTTCTAAAGACTTAATCTCCGCATCGCAAATCATTAGCAATTCCTCGTTACCTTTAGTGACATACTTCCGCCGTTCTTTTGCACACTTTAGCATGTACCGAAGCTCGCCCATGGAATCAATTGCGTAGTTGCGAACTATCGCATATCCTCCTATCACGATGGCCAGCACAGAAATCCCAATAGCTACCATTTGATAAATTGTCATTCTCCGATCCTCCATTATAAACTTATTTTGACGAGTAACAATTGAATCATGTTTTATATCCTGATTCTTGGATAAACATTAATTAATTATAGCATTTTTGTTATATTATGTCAATTTGTTATCAAGTTAAACTATATCTTCTTATTTAATATATTCTACTTTTGCCTTTTATTATATTTGTTTTTTCTATTTCCTTTATTAGTTTTCTTTTCTACTGAATATCCAAATTTTCCAATTTTCTTTCCTAATTGATAATATCCCCCATTAGCATATGCTATTAAATTGCATTTAGATATATCAAAAGAACCTTTTTCATCCATATATTTTTCATCTGCATCTATTGATAAAACCTCTGCAATAAACATTGTATGACTACCATAATTCTTTTCTTCAACAACTTTACATTCAACTGAAACAGGACTTTCTTTTATTAGTGGAGCACTCACAAATTCTGCTTTTTCTTTAGTTAAATTCATTTCTTTAAATTTATCATATTTTGCCCCACTTCTCACTCCACACCAATCTGTTGCATAAGCAAGTTTTTCTGTTGTTAAATTTATAACAAATTCTCCAGATTCTTTTATTAAATTATAAGAATATCTTTCAGGCCTTACAGATATATACACTCTTGCTGGATTTGTATTTATAATACCTGTCCAAGCAACAGTTATTATATTTGATTTCTCCATATTACCACAACTAACAAGTACAGCTGGTATTGGATAAATAAAAGTACCTGATTTCCATATTTTCTTTGACATTAGTTTTCTCCTTTATATTTATTAAAACATGTAACAGATGGAATATCAAACCCCATCTGCTACACTTAAACTTTATTTAATTTTTAATTCAAATATGAAGTGCAGAACATCATCTCTTGTAAGAGTGATACTCGTGAGTTTTAAGAAGTTGATTGGTATACCATACCTCTTGAATTGCTTTGATTCTTCGATTTTGGTAACAACACGTTTTTTTATCTCCGGCATATTTTCTTTTATGTACTGCTTTCTATCAGTTTCCCATTCACTAATAATACACACATCTACATAGATAAAATCAAATGTTTTTGTATTCTTATTGCCATATTCTCTTTGGATTCTGATAGGACAAATTCTAGTAATAAATCTGTCAAGTCCTGTGGGTAATTCTTGCCTAGGCTTAGGTTCTAAAGTTTCGAGGTATTCAAAAAACTTTGAAATCGTATCGCCTTCTTCTAAGGTTGTAATTGCTCTTGATACAATTCTTTGAGATACATTATTAAACTCTGGTTTGTAAGTACTATATGCTCTATATTTATCATCATATGTTTGTATAATTCCTCTCATTCCTCTATTATAGAGATTTTTTAGAGAATCTGAGCAGTATACTCCTTCTGAGTTAAAATAGTATCCCTTTTCTCTTATTGCTCTCAAAAGCCGATTCGGCAAATGATAATCGTAAAAAATCCTTTCCACTGTAGTAATCTTCATATTAAAATATTCCCCCTAAAATTATTTTGAAGGTTTCTTACTCACAATTTTTATATAAGCTTCTAATTTTGATTTACAACAATGGCATTATAACATATTTTTATGTTAATTTCAAATTATTTAGAATTATTTTGCTTTTCTTTCCATTCATAATATTTAATTAGATATTCCCAGCATCCTTCTTTATCTGTTATTCCATAATAATTATTTTTTATTTTCTCAATAATATCATTTTTATTTATCCATTTTACTTCTGAAACTTCTTCCTTTTGCAAAGTTAAGCATGTTTCATCTAAATCCTTATTTACTATATAGTATTCATTAAAATGTTTATTTACTATATCTCCTTTATTATTAGTTGAAATAGAAGAACCTAGAAAAGTCATCTCGTTTTTATGAAGATCAATTCCTAATTCTTCTTTTGCTTCTCTTATAATTGCTTCAAAGCCAAATTCTCCTGCAAGTACATGTCCACCTGCTGTCACATCCCACATATTAGGCCACATTCTTTTATTTGGACTTCTTCTTTGTAATAGAACTTGATTTTTAGAATTAATTATAAAAACAACAACTGCCTTATGCCATAATCCTTCTTTGTGACATTTTTGCCTACTTTCAGATTTTCCTGTAAAATTTCCTTTTTCATTTAAAACATCAAAAAATTCTTCCATCTATATTCTCCTCATATTTATTAAATATACTTTGTATTTTCATTTCTATCTATAATATTATGTGCATGTTTCATTTCTTCAGGAGTATTTATATATATAATTTTGTACTTTCCAGAAGTTGTGTTTTTTATATAATCATGATGTATTTCTAGCATATGAATTAATCCCCAATATAACCATTTACCATCTATATTTTGAGCTAAAAAGTTTCTAACTGGTGGTCTATGATATACTCTAATATTAGGTTTATCTTTAAATTCAAATATTTTATCTTTAAAATCTTCCGCTTTATATGGTTTTAATTTGTGTTTCTCATAATTTAATTCTTCTGGAAAACCTTGCTCTCTTGTTATTTGTAAAGTATCGTTTGTTTCAATATATGATCCCATAATATACCTCTTTTCTATTTTTATATAATATCGCTTAATTTTAAATCTTTATTTCCAATATATACGTCTCTATTTCCCTCTAAGCTATGACATTTTATTATTGTATAATTTTCATAATGATATTCTGTAGTTCCACCATCTTTATACACTACTATATTAATTTTTTTATCTTTTTCATCTTGATTTGCTTTGGCAATAATTTCTTCCATTGTTATCTTGTTTTCTAACAAAGCTTCTTTCAAGGAATAATCTTTACTATCAATCCTAATATTTACATTCCCATCATATACATAAACATCATAACTGTATTTATCTGATTCGTTTTCATCTATAATTTTATATGCTTTAATTTCTGATTGTGGCTGTTTATCATAGAAAAGTATTTCAAAGTTTTCTGCTGATTTTCTTATTTCTTCTCCTTCATTTGGTTCAACTATAATACAACTATCAGTTGATTCAATTACTTTTCCATAAAAGAAATATTCCTCCTTATTTTGAGTGTTATCTATTTTATTAGAAATAATATTATTAATTGTATCTAAATCCATTATTGATATTGTTGCTTGTTTATCTCCTTTTTGTATTTCTTTACAATCTTCCTTAATATAATAAACATCACTGTTTATCGTTATTTTATAAGTATTTATTCCATTACAAATTTCACCATTATATTTAGAATTTAGCAATATATTTTTAATAGTTTCTACTTCCTTTGTATCAGTTATAGAAATTGTTTGTCCTTCATATTCAATATTAATAATCACTTCTTCAGGTAAATCATATTTCATAAACCAGCTTCCCATTTTAGCACCTTTATTGCTTTCATAAGGTTCATTTGGAGAAACTTCGACATATCTAATAACTTTATAACCTAATCCATAATAAGTTACTTTACTTCCATCATTACTAATCACTTTAATACAATATTTTGGCTCATGTCCTGTTGTTACTCTTCCACTATCAGCATAATTAGTTATAATTCCCACAATTATAATTGCTATTAAAATTATCACTAAAATAATACATATTTTCTTTTTCATATAATATCACCTCTATATATAATACAATTTTTCTTGCTAGTAGGTTTCGAACTTTCAAATTATTATTTATATAAAGTAGAATATCATAATACTATATATTTTTTCAATATTTGTTATAAAAATTATTTATATAGAAATATTTTTTAGGAGTCGTCGATCCACGTCCTAAAAACGACAAAACGACCTTACAGCGAATCTACTTATAATTTCATATTTATTAAAATATGGGTTCTATAATTTTAGTTGGGGTGGCAAAAAACTCCAGTTTTTTATAAAAAAATAGCATCTATCTAACTTCTTTGAT
>CAPOZU010000011.1 GCA_948676835.1 uncultured Clostridia bacterium | reverse complement strand
GAATCGTTATTAACAATATAAGGTACTCAAAGTATATATTTTTCAAAAAAGTGTGACATATGTTTGACTAACCTACAATTTAGAATATATTAGTATTGAAAAAAAAGTTTATTATGTTATAATTAGTATGTATATTAATTGACAATAAAATTTTTTCATATGCTTGAAAAAGTTTAAGGAGGAAAAGATGGATAAAAGTAAATTATTTAGAAAAATAATCGCTGGAGTAATGATTGCTTTAATGCTATTTTCAGTATGCGGAACATTATTATTTTATGTAATTAGCGGTTTAGCTGTGTAAGGAGAAATTAAATGTTAAATCAAACGTTTGAAGAATTTAGTCAAAGATATTTTAATAATACTTTGGCAAATTTTACATCAAGTCCTTTTAATGTAGTTACAACAATTTTAGATGTATTAATTGTTATATTCTTTATATATAAAGCAACTAAAATGATAAAAGATACTAGAGCCTGGCAGTTAATAAAAGGAATTTTAGTTTTAATAGTAATTACATTATTAAGTGGATTTTTTAAATTAAATATAGTAAACTTTGTATTAACATCTATTATGTCATATGGATTTATAATGCTTATTATAGTTTTTCAACCAGAACTTAGAAGAGCTTTAGAACAACTTGGTACAACTAGAAAGTTTAGTAGATGGTTTGGATTAGATGATAAAGATTTAAATGCAAAGAAAAAAGAGAATATTTATAAAATTGCAATTGCTGCTGTAGAACTTGCAAAGCAAAAGAAAGGTGCTCTAATTGTAATTGAAAGAGAAATAAAAATTCAGGATATTATTTCTACAGGAATAATTATGAATTCAGAAATTTCACCACAGTTACTAGTAAATATATTTGAGCCTAATACACCGCTTCATGATGGAGCTGTTGTTATTAGTGATAATAAAATAGCTGCTGCATCTTGTATGTTGCCACTTGCAGATGATAAAGATATTGCAAGAGAACTTGGAACACGACATAGAGCTGCAATAGGTACTTCAAAAGAATCTGATGCAATGGTAGTAGTTGTTTCAGAAGAAACAGGAAAATTATCTATAGCCAAAGATGGTACTTTAATTGCAGATGTTAGGGAGGATGTATTAAAGAAAATATTAATAAAAAATTTAATACAAGAACCGATTTATACATCCAATAAAAATAATGAAAATAGAAAAAAATAAAAATCACTTCTTTGAAGTGATTTTTTTATATATATTTATCAATTGCTTCTGCAAATGCACCATCTGAAACAGACGAGTTTGTTACATATTTTGCTGCTTTTTTTAAATCGTCATATGCACTATTTACAGCAACTCCGATTCCAGACTCTTTTACCATTTCTAAGTCGTTAATATTATCTCCTATTGCAAGCATATTTTCTTTTGGAATTTTTAAATAGTTTGAAAGAAAATTTAGTGCTTCATTTTTATTTATATGTGTAGGAGCAATACTTAGATACTCATAGTCTTTATCTATAATTTTATCTCTATATTTTCCACGTTTATTAATAAAAGTTGCATCAATATTGGGATTCACTTTTATTAATGTTTTAAAATGATTTAAATTAGACTCGTTAGATGAAACAACTGCTGAAAAAGTTTCAACATTGTGTTTCTCAACATATTTTAGTATATCTGGTACAATTTTAAAATTTAATCCTTCAGAAGAATTATCTTTTTTTAACTTATAATTTCTCAAATCCATATATTCTAGTTTTTCTGTAATAATTTCGGTATCTGTATATAGATGAATATGATAATTATATCTTTTTGCAAATGTTACTATAAAAAGTAAATCATTTTTTGAAAGAGTTCTTCTTAACAATTCTTGACCAGTTTTTAAATTAATAATCTGAGTACCATTACCAAAAATTCCATATGATGCAGTAAATTTATCACATATTTTTTTTGAAACAGAGTAAGCTTTTCCTGTACAAATTGCAAAATCAATATTTTTCTGATGAATTTTATTAATTGCATCGAAATTTTTAGGTGAGATATTATTATTTTTATCAATTATAGTTCCATCTAAGTCACTGGCAACTAATTTTACTAGCATTTTATATAATTCCTAACTTTATCTTATTCTACCGGAGTATTTTCAATTAAGTGTACAGTGTTATCCGGATAGAAGGATTTATTTGCTGACTTTAGTGAAATAATTTGGTATTTTTGATATGTATAATTTTGATTGATTTGGAAAGTTAAAGTTATATCATAAGCTGTTTCTTCACTATTTGCAATTCTAATAACTTCACCCTTTGCTGTATAAACACCATTTTTTTCTTCTGTTAATTCTAGTTTTGGACATTCATATTGTTCATCTTTTAGTACTGATATATCAGGACCATATTCATATGAGTTAGTTCCTGAAGAGTAACCAACATAATTTTTATACGAATTTATTGATGTAACATTATTATAATTTGTTCCAATTAATTCTGTTAAATATTTATGAATATTTTTTACAGTTGATGCATAAGTAGTATCAACTTTTAAAGAAGATTTTTTATTTGAAGAACTATCAAAATATTGTTTTGCTAAAAAAAGTAAAATGGTATTTGATTCTAAGTTTTCACCACCATAAGTGATTCTTTGAATACCAACAGAATATGTTTCTAACAATTTTTTAACTTCATCAATATCTAATTCAGTACTTTTAGATTCATTTTCAGAAGAAGTAGTTGTTTCATCTACAGTATTTGATTTGGACACTGTAGTATTTGTTGTATTAGAAACAGCATTTTCTGCTTTAGCTTCGTTTTGTATTGTATTTTCTTCTGCATTGTTTTCCTCTAAATTTTCATTTTGTGATACATTCTGGCTAGGGATAGATGTTTTACTTTTAGAAAACATAAAAAAGTAAACACAAAAAGCTGCTAGAAGTATTATAATTATTAAAAGTATAAAAATTAATATTTTTTGTTTATTTGACATATTTTTTCACCTTTCTTAAGTACATATAGTAAAATTTTATCATATTATGCGGTTTTTAGCAATTAAAATAAAAATAAATTTGTAATCTATAGCATGGAGTTTATGTTGCTTTGAAAGCTTTTTTATGATAATATAGCAGTGGTGAAATTATGAGAAATATAAAATTAATAATAGAATATGATGGAAAATCATTTAATGGTTGGCAAAAACAACCTAATAAATTAAATATTCAAGGTGAAATTGAAAAGGCAATTGGAGAAATTACTGGTGAAGAAATAGATTTAATTGCATCAGGAAGAACAGACGCGGGAGTTCATAGTTTAGGACAAACAGCTAATTTCAAAACAAATAGTAATATACCAATAGAGAAATTTCCAATAGCTATAAATTCAAAATTAAAAAAGAGTATTGTGGTTAAAAGTGCAGAAGAAGTTGATGAAAGATTTCACAGTAGATATTCTGTAAAATCCAAAAAATATAGATATACAATAAATATCTCTCAATATGGTAGTGCCATTTATAGAGATATGGAATATCATTTTCCTTTTAATTTAGATGTTCAGAAAATGCAAGAAGGAGCAAAATATTTTGAAGGAGAGCATGATTTTAAAGCTTTTAAGGCTAGTGGAACAAGTAGTAAAAGTAGTGTAAGAACAATTTTTAAAGCTGAAGTAATAAAAAATGAAGATAGAATTTACATAGAACTTACAGGAAATGGATTTTTATATAATATGGTAAGAATTATTTCTGGAACTCTAGTAGATGTCGGAATTGGAAAAATTAAACCAGAAGAAATAAAAGATATTATAGAAAGTAAAGAACGTATAAGAGCTGGAAAAACATTACCTGCAAGAGGACTTTGTTTAGTAGAAGTTAAGTATTAAAAATGTTATATAGTAGCAAATAGATTGGGGTGGTAAAAATAAAAGTAGCTATTCTTTCGGACATACATGGAAATTGTGTAGCATTAAATGAAGTGATAAAAGATGCAAAAGAAAATAATGTTGATGAATTTTTAATTTTAGGTGATTTAGTAAATGATTTGCCATTTGGTAATGAAACATTAGAAATAGTAAAGGGATTAACAAATAAAGTTTTAAAAGGAAACAAAGAACAATATTTAATCGAATATGATAGGGAAAAATATAATTGGGAAAACCTACAATTTCGTACTGTAAAATTTATGTATAATGAACTAACTAAAGAAAATCTTGAATATATAAAAAAATTGCCACATTGTATGAGTGTTAAATATGAAGGTGTAAAATTTCTTATAGCACATGGATCACCAGAATCTGTTGAAGAACAACTTCATCAAGATGATAGAGAACGATTAAATTATTATACTCAAGATTTAGAAGCAGATGCATTAATATTTGGACATACACATGATAAAATGTGGTATGAATACATAAATAATAAATTAGTTTTAAACGCAGGGTGTTTGGGCGTTTCTCCATATTATAATGCAACAGCTGAGTACGTAATTTTAGATATATCAAATGGAAAAATAAATAATATAGATTTAAGACATGTTAAATATGATTTAGAAATTATTAAACAAAAAATTATAGAAAGCGGAATTCTTTCCCAAGAAAAAGTATTAATGAATCTATCTTTTTGTGGAATAAATGGTAATGGAATAATAAGACATTACTTCTTTAAAGATGCTAAAGAGCAGATGCTTGAGAGAAATGGAAAATGGTATAGAGATGATGCAAAAGGAATATATAAATACTTTAAATTATTTGATGATGATATATGGCTGGGACTTGCAGAAAAATATAAAGACTATTTTGTATTTTAACAAAACAGAAAGGACTTAACATGAGATTAGATAAATTTTTAAAAGTTAGTAGAGTAATAAAAAGAAGAACAGTTGCAAATGATGCAGCAGATAATGGCAGAATTGCAGTTAATGGAAAAATCGTAAAACCAAGTTACGAAGTGAAAGTAGGAGATATAGTTGAAATAAAATTTGGAGATAAAATTTCAAGATTTGAAATTTTACAAATTCCAAAAGTGCAAGGAAAAGACATTGGAGAAATAATTAAAATAATATAGGAGGCATATATGCCAGATTTTGTTCATTTACATGTTCATAGTGAGTTTAGCTTATTAGATGGAATGTGTAGAGTAAAAGACTTACCAAAGAGAGCAAAAGAACTTGGAATGAAAGCAATAGCAATTACAGACCATGGTGTTATGTATGGAGCTGTTAATTTTTATAAAGAGTGTATAAATGAGGGAATAAAACCTATTATAGGATGTGAAGTATATGTAGCACCGAGAACTAGATTTGATAAAGAATCTGGAATTGATGAAAATTATTCACATCTTATTTTGCTTGCAAAAAATAAAATAGGATATCAAAATCTTATAAAATTAGTTTCATTATCATTTATAGATGGATATTATTATAAGCCACGTATAGATCATGATATATTAGAGCAGTATAGTGAGGGATTAATTTGTTTAAGTGCATGTTTAGCAGGTGAAGTTAATAAAGCAATTTTAAAAGATAATATGGAAGAAGCTAAAAGAGTTGCATTATGGCATAAAGATATTTTTGGAGAAGACTATTATTTAGAACTTCAAAACAATGGACTTCCAGAACAAGTAATGGTTAATCAAAAATTAATTGCTTTGTCAAGAGAATTAAATATTCCACTTGTTGGAACAAATGATGCTCATTATTTAAGAAAAGAAGATAGTTATAACCATGAAATCTTGCTTTGTATACAAACTGCAAAGAAAATGACTGATACAGATAGAATGAGATTTAGCACTGATGAATTTTATATAAAATCACCTGAAGAAATGGCAGATTATTTTTCAGCAGTTCCTGAAGCAATTGAAAATACTGTAAAGATTGCTGATAAGTGTAATTTTGAATTTGAATTTGGTGTTACAAAACTTCCAAACTATGATGTTCCCAAAGAATTTAAAACACATGAAGAATATTTTTATAAATTAACTTGGGATGGAATTGAAAAAAGATATGGTAAAGATTATGGTGATGATATAAAGAACCGAGCAGAATATGAATTAAGTATAATTTCAAAAATGGGATATATTGATTATTATCTTATTGTTTGGGATTATATTAATTATGCTAAATCTGTTGGAATACCAGTAGGACCTGGTCGTGGTTCAGGAGCTGGTTCGATTGTGGCATATAGCATAGGAATAACAGATATAGATCCTCTAAAATATAACTTGCTTTTTGAAAGATTTTTAAATCCAGATAGAATCAGTATGCCTGATTTTGATGTTGACTTTTCAGATGAAAGAAGACAAGAAGTTATAGATTATGTTGCAAGAAAATATGGAAGAGACCATGTTTCTCAAATAATTACATTTGGTACAATGTCTGCTAAAAGTGTTATAAGAGATGTTGGAAGGGTTTTAGATGTTCCATATGGAGATGTTGACAAGATTGCTAAAATGATTCCTTTTGAAGTCCATATGACACTTGACAAAGCGTTAGAGCAAAATCGAGAATTAAAAGATGAATATGAAAATAATGAAACAACAAGAAGAATTATAGATATAGCTAAAGGGCTAGAAGGAATGCCAAGAAATGCTTCAACACATGCATGTGGCGTTGTTATTACAAAAGATCCAGTAGATACTTATGTACCATTATGTACAAATGATGGTAACGTAGTTGCGCAATATACAATGGTTTTGCTTGAGGAACTTGGACTTTTAAAAATGGACTTTTTGGGGTTAAGAACTTTAAGTGTAATTGCAAACAGTTTAGAATTAATCAAAAAGAACAGAGGAATAGATGTTGTTTTTGATGAAAAAATGGATGATCAAGAAGTTTATAAATTATGGCAAGAAGGAAAGTCTTTTGGTATATTCCAGTTTGAAAGCGGTGGTATTACCAATTTCATGAAGGAATTAAAACCAGACTGTTTTGAAGATATTGTTGCAGGTGTTTCTTTATATAGACCTGGACCAATGGATCAAATTCCAAGGTATATAAAAGGAAAATTGAATCCAGGACATAACGAATATACTCATCCAGCATTAGAGCCAATTTTAAATGTAACTTATGGATGTATGGTATATCAAGAGCAAGTTATGCAAATTGTTAGAGACTTAGCAGGATATTCTCTTCGGAAGAGCAGATTTGGTTAGACGTGCAATGGGAAAGAAAAAACTTGATGTTATGGCAAAAGAAAGAGAAGTTTTCATACATGGTCAAGTTGATGAAGAAGGAAATGTAGTAGTTCCAGGTTGTGTTAGGAATGGAATAGATGAGGAATCTGCAAATAAAATATTTGATGAAATGTCAGAGTTTGCAAAATATGCTTTTAACAAATCACATGCAGCAGCATATGCAGTTATATCTTATAGAACCGCTTATTTAAAAGCTTACTATAAAGAAGAATTGATGGCAGCTACTTTAAATAGTTTTTTAGGAAATTTAGATAAAATACCAATTTATATTCAAGACTGTAAAGATATGGGAATTGAGATTTTAAATCCAAACATTAATGAAAGTGAAACAAGATTTACAGTTATTGATAATAAAATACGCTTTGGACTTGGAACAATTAAAAATGTTGGAATTAGTGCAGTTGATAGTATTGTAAGAGAAAGAGAAAAAAATGGAGCTTATGAAAGTTTTACATCATTTTGTGAGAGAATAAAAGATGAGTCTGTTAATAAAAAATGTATAGAAAGTTTAATTAAAGCAGGAGCATTTGATGATTTTGGAAAAACTAGAGCAACTCTTTTGGCATCTTTTGAAGCAATTGTTGATACAATAAATAACGAGAGTAGGAATAAGATTGAAAATCAAGTTTCAATGTTTGATTTAATGGAAGATAATCAGGAAAATATAGAAAAACAAAAATATTCATTTATTGAAAAAGAAGAAATGGAAACAAGAGAACTTTTAGCCTTAGAAAAAGAAATGCTTGGAGTATATATTTCAGGACATCCATTAGATAAATACAGAAAACAAATTGAAAAAAATTCAAATATTTCTACAATAAACTTGATGAAAATAAATGAAGAAATAGAAAACACTGGAGACTCTATAAGCTATAAAGATGGACAAAGTGTTAAATTTGTTGGGATAATTTCAAAAGTAAAGAAGAAATTTACAAAGAAAAATACAACAATGGCATTTGTTACATTAGAAGACTTTTATGGAAGTACAGAGCTAATAGTATTTGATGGTGTTTATCAGAAAATGAGCCATGTAATTGTAGAAGATAATATAATTTTAGTTGATGGTAGACTTAGCATAAGAGAAGATGAACCAGTAAAAATTGTTGCATCAAGTATAAGAGAATTTTCTGAATTTGAAGAAACAGAAGAAAAAAGAAACATTTCACTTAATAGTATAAAAACATTATCTATTAATATAACTGATTTGACAGAAGATAAAAAAACAAGATTAAGAGGAGCTATAAAATTTTTTACAGGTGATAGGGCAAATGTAAAATTACAAATTGTAGATAATGGAGAAATAAAACCATGTGGAGCAATTTTCTTAACAGATAAAATATTAAAAGTATTTGAAGATATTGTAGGAAAGAAAAATTGTAATTTATGTGAGTAAATTTAATTTTCTATAGTATTCCTTAGAAGTAAATATGAATTTTCTAAAAGTTTTCGCCCATTATTTTTGAAATAAATTTCAAAAATAACGGTTCCCGCCATTCAGGCCCCGAACTTTTAAAAAATTATATATTACTTCTAAGCATATAAAATTAGTATATTAAATTTCTCACACAAATAAGCAACTTAGACAGCCTAATACATCGCTTCCTGCAATACAGTAATTTTATAGCAGGTATTTAAAATTTATATATTGAAATTTCCAATAAAAAATTGTATAATATGTTCGAAAGAAAAATAAGGAGAAATTTTTTCTATGAGAAAAGAAGACGGTCTATCAGCAATAGCATTAATTTTGATAATTGTTATACTAGGAGTGATTGCAACATTAGCATTTAATAAAGTTCAACATGTAGTGGATGATTTAAAAGAAACAGATGTAGAATATAATAAAACAGAAATTGTAGAAAAATTAAATTTAATTGTAAAAGAAAAGTATGTTAAAGATTACAAATTTGCACAAGAAAACAACAAAAAAATAGAAGAAGTATATAATTCAGATATTGTAATAAATTATTTACTTGAAAAAAATTATATAGAACAATTAAAAGATATAAATGATCGTTTAGTACAGGATGAATATTATATCAATGCTAATTCGTTAAATAGTGATATTGCAACACAAGTAATTAATGAAAATGGTTCAAACAGTAATGGTACTAAAGTTTTTAAAGTAAAGAAAATAGAAGAAAAATATATGATTTACTTTGTAGATAAATATGGAGAGCAAACTGAAATTGGTGAACTTAATATGAATCCAGAAGTATAAAAAATAAAAGTTGAGATTCGATTTGAATCTCAACTTTTTTGTTAATTTAATCCATATATATTTTGTTCAATTAATGTATTTACTCTTTTTACTGTTCTTGGATTATCAGATTTTTTTGCATTTTCAATAAATTCAGGATGATTAATTAAAAACTCTTTCATAGAACCGTCTGGGTCTTTTTTAAAATTTTTTAACATTTCTAATTGTTCATTGTTTATAATTCCAAGTTCTTTTGCTTTTTCAAATAAAGTTTCATCTATTTGTAGTAATGATAAAACTTTAACACCATCATTTGTAAGTGTCTCAGTTCCACCTTGCATTCTATCTACTGCGAATATGCTCCATACAATATTTGAACCTAAATTCTTGATTGCAGGAATCCAAGCTCTTGTGAAACTTGCAGATTGATTTAGTAAATCTGCTAAATGTAAGAATTTCTTATCTTTTATTTCATAAACTGGTTTTGACTCTGAAAAATCTGGAGTGCTTTCAATTGTTGTTAAATCTTTATATATTGTTACATGAGGTTTATTTAAAAGGTATGCCATCATATTTGAAAAATACCAATCTCTTCTTTCACCACCAGAAATATAATCTATTTCATTAATATTAATATTTTTTTCAATGTATGATTTCATTTCATCAATTACATATTTATAAATTTCATTTGATTCATAATGTTTTAAAACTTTTTTAAATATATGCTCTGGGATATCTGTTTTATTTTCATTTTCTAATTCATTATCAATAAATGCTAATAAATCTTTTGAATCTTCTTCACTTCCATAAAGATAATCGGCATTTATAAAATAAGGACCGATTTTTCCAGATGTATACCAAAATGGATTGTTTTCTTCTGCAACTTTAAAAGCATGTGTTTCAAAAAGTAATGACATTAATTTACTCATATTTTTACCTCCAATAATTTATTATATTCTATGATATAGTAAATAAAAACAAAAGTCAATAAAAAAAGGGGCTATTCAGCCCCACAGCTCAGATATAAATTGTGCAATTGTTATGATACATGCTCCAAACAGGAATATAATAAAAATGATGCCAGCTCCTGCTACCAATCCACCTAAACAGTGTAACATGAAAAATAGAAATCGCATGAAGAATGTGTCCCACGGACTTGCCGGTGTTTGGAAGAAGGAGACTATCCCAATAATCATACCAATGAGAGCTCCAAAAGCAAATGCTGCACAGATGAAACTGTCAGAGTTAGTGATATTGCTAATTTTCCTTTTTAACCGGTTCATCTGCTGAGCTCTTTTGGCCTTCTGAGTTTTTTTGTTGTTGGTGTATACGCTACTTTTTTTATTAATTATGTTCATAGTTTTCCTCCAGTTAATCTGATTAATATTGTTACACCATATATTATATCATAAATTATTAAAAAGTTCAAATTATCAATAAGTATAGGAATAAAAATAATTGAAATTAACATAATTCTATGCTATAATATATACTCTAGCAAGAATCTATATTATAGCAAACCTACAAACTTAAATCTCTTTTTTTAAATAAATGAAGGAGTTGATATTATGAGTTCTTTTCATAATAATAAGGTTGCAAATCAATACTTTTTAAAGCGGATGGAAAATATTTTTGTAGATAGGGGCAGATATAAAGTAGTAGAAACTTTTGAAGAGTATCTTAATCACAGATATAAAAACAATTGTTATTGGTACAGTGCTGCAGCAATTATGGGAATGCTTGAGAATGATTACTTAGTTCGTGGAAGTATTTCACTTTCTCATGATTGGATGTGGTGTGATGGAGGATATGAACATGGTTGGGTAGAATTTACTTTTCAAGGAAAAGAATATGTTTTTGATTCTAGATGCAAAGGCGTTGTTTTAAAACAGGAATGGTATGAGGAGTTTAAACCTCAAAATATTGTAAGATATACAAAACAGCAAGTTTTAAATACTGTCTTTATTTCTAAAAAAATGACATATTTGCAAGACGGAGGTTATCAGATAACAGAAGTATACGAACAAGAAGATACCAATAATCTTTTTAATCCATTCATAAAATCAAAGATTTATTTCGAAGATGGAAAAATAAAATGCTTTGTTGCTTTTAAGGAATTTAGTAATTGAAAATGGTTGGCGGAGCAATAGCTTCGTCAATCATTTTTTGTTGATAGAATGTTGAAAAAATTTTTTATAAATGATAGAATGAAAAAAATTATTGTGGAGGTAAATATGAATATTTTATTAAAAAATGGAACAGTAGTTGATTATGCAAGTAAAACTAATGAAAACCTAGATATTTTAATAGAGAATGATACAATAAAACAAATTGCAAAAAATATTACTGTACAAGCAGATAGAATAATTGATTGTACAGGTTATATTATTATGCCTGGAATGATAGATATGCATTGTCATTTAAGAGAACCAGGAGGAGAACATAAAGAAACTATAGAAACAGGTTCAAAAAGCGCTGTTGCTGGTGGATTTACTACAATTTGTCCTATGCCAAATACTAATCCAACACCAGATAGCGCTATTGTTTTGGAACAAATTATTAAAAGATCAAAAGAAGTTAACCTTTGTAATGTATTACCATTTTCAAGTGTGACAAAAGGTGAAAAAGGACAAGAGCTAGTAGATTTTAAATCACAATTAGAAGCAGGAGCTATTGCGTTTTCAGATGATGGAATGCCAGTGGAAAATGCTGCTATGATTAGAGAAGCTATGATTGAAGCTAATAAACTAGGAAGTTTTGTTTCAGAACATTGTGAAGAAAAATCAGTGTCAGCAGGAGCAATAAATGCAGGTGAAGTAGCAGATAGATTAGGCGTAAAAGGAGTTTTACCAGAAGCTGAAGAAATAATGGCTGCAAGAGATATTGTTATTGCTGAAACAAATAAATTACATACTCATATTTGCCATATAAGTACAAAAACATCAGTTGATATGATAAGGAGCGCTAAACAAAGAGGAGTAAATGTAACTTGCGAAACATGTCCACATTATTATAGTTTCACAGTAGAAGAAGTTTTAGAATCTGGTGTAAATGCAAAAATGAATCCTCCACTAAGAGAAGAAAAAGATAGATTAGCAATAATAGAAGGTATAAAAGATGGAACAATAGATTGCATAATAACAGATCATGCTCCACACGCAGAAGAAGAAAAAGCAAAAGGCTTAGAAAAAGCACCAAATGGAATTATAGGATTTGAAACAGCATTAGGAGCTACAGTTACAAATTTAGTAGATACTGGATATATATCATATTTAGATATGGTCAAAGTTATGTCATATAATCCTGCAAAATTATTAGGAATAGATAGGGGAGAAATTGCAGAAGGAAAAATTGCAGATATAACAATATTTGATCCAAATAGAGAATATGTATTTTTAAAAGATAAAATTGTATCAAAATCAAAAAATACACCATGGATAGATAAGAGATTAAAAGGTCAAGTTAGATACACAATAGTAAGTGGAAGAGTTGTATATGAAAGAGGTTAGAAATGAAGAATGCAATTGATTTATTAATAGATAAAATTAAAGAAACTGGAAATCCTACAGTTATGGGATTAGATCCAAGATATGAGATGTTACCAGAATGTATAAAAACAAAATATGCAACAGATGTTAAGAGTGTTTGTGAAGGAATTTTAGAATATAATAAATCTTTAATTGATAGTGTATATGATATAGTTCCTGCTGTAAAACCACAAATAGCATTTTATGAAATGTTTGGAATAGAAGGAATGAAATGCTTTAAAGAAACATGTAAATATGCAAAAGAAAAAGGAATGATTGTAATTGCTGATATAAAAAGAGGAGATATAGGAACAACAGCAGCTGGATATTCTAACGCATATTTAGGAAAAACTTTAGTAGGAGATTCAGAAGAAAATTTTTATGATATAGATTTTGTAACTGTAAATCCTTACCTTGGAATTGACGGTGTAAAGCCATTTATTGAAGATTGTAAAAAATATAATAAAGGAATATTTATACTTGTAAAAACTTCAAATAAATCTTCAGGAGAATTACAAGATTTAAAATTAGAAGACGGAAAAACTGTTTATGAAAAAGTTGCAAGTCTTGTTAATTCATGGGGAGAAGAACTTGTTGGAGAATACGGATATAGTAGCATCTCTGCTGTTGTTGGAGCTACTTATCCTGTTCAAATAAAAGAACTTCGCGAGATTATGCCAACATCTTATTTCTTGATTCCTGGATATGGTGCACAAGGTGGAAAAGCAGAAGATATTGCATTAGGATTTAAAGATGGATTAGGTGGAATTGTAAATGCATCAAGAAGTTTAATGTGTGCTTATAAATCTGATAGATGGAAAGATACATATTCAGATAGTGAATATGCAATGGCAACAAGGGCTGAGGCAATTCGTATGAGAGACGAATTAAATCAAGCTATAAAATAAATATAAGGGAGAAATGCATATGTTAGAAATTGAGACATCAAAAAAAGGTGCAGAACTTATTTCTGTAAAATTAAATGGATTTGAAAAAATGCATGATGGCGAAAGTTTTTGGAATAGACATAGTCCAGTGCTTTTTCCAATTGTTGGAAAATTAAAAGATGGAAAGACATCTATAGAAGGAAAAACATATGAAATGGGTCAACATGGATTTGCAAGAGATATGGAATTTGAAGAAATAGGTGAACATTCTTATGTTTTAAAATCAAATGAAGAAACAAAAAAGAAATTTCCTTTTGATTTTGAGTTATATGTTTCATATAGCGTATCAGGAAATAAATTAAATACAAAATATAAAGTTGTTAATAAAAGTGATAGACAAATGATATTTGGATTAGGAGGACATCCTGCATATAGATGTGAATATGCAACAGGAAAATACAGATTAGAATTCCATGATGTTGAAGATGAAATTGAAATCTATCAATTACAAGATGGATTATTAAAAACAATTCCAGAAAAAGTAAATAAATTTATAAAAGAAAACAGAATATTTTTAGATAATAAAACATTTGAAAATGATGCTATTATCATGAAAAATATAAAATCAAGAAAAGTTTATTTGAAAACTGAATCAAAAACAGTTTTAAGCTTTGAATTTGAAAAGTTTCCATATTTAGCAATTTGGTCAAAACCAAATGCACCATTTATATGTATAGAACCTTGGTTTAATACTGCTGATAGTGTGGATTCAAACGGGATTTTTGAAGAAAAAGAAGATTTAATTGAGTTAAATCCAAATCAAAAGTTTGAAGCTGAATATAGTGTAAACTTTTTCTAAAATGGAGGAAATATGGGAGTAAAAGTTAATTGTAAATTATTAAAAAAAGAAGAACTTGTAAATGGAATTTATAAATACACAGTAAATGCTCCGGAAATTGCAAATATTGCAAAACCAGGACAATTTTTAGAAATAAAAATTTCAGAAACAGGAGAACCTTTTTTAAGAAGGCCTATAAGTATTTATAATATAAATAAAAAGTTAGGGGAAGTAGAGTTTATTTTCCAAGTAAAAGGAAGAGGAACAGAATTATTATCAAAAATAGAAATAGGAAAAGAAATTGATATAATGGGACCTTTAGGAAAAGGTTGTTATGATGTAAAAGAGTACAATAATGTTGCAATTATTGGTGGTGGAATTGGAATTTATCCACTATATGAGCTTACAAAACAGTTAAAAGGAAAAGCAAATTTAAATGTATATTTAGGATTTAGAGATAAATCTTTAGTTACTTGTGAAAAGGAATTTGAAGAAATTGGATTAAATAAATTAGTTGTAACAACAGATGATGGAAGCTACAAAGAAAAAGGATTTGCAATTGATTTTATGAAAAAAGATATAGAAGAACATAAAGTGGATATGATTTTTGCATGTGGACCACTACCAATGCTTAAAGCAATAAGAAATTATGCAATAGAAAATAATATTCCTTGTCAAATATCTTTGGAAGAAAGAATGGGATGCGGAATTGGAGCATGTCTTGGGTGTGCAGTAAAAATTGTATCTGGAGATGAAGTCCTTTATAAGCATGTTTGCAAAGATGGACCTGTATTTTATGCAAAAGAAGTAGAATTTTAGAAGGGAGAATATTATGAATACAGAAGTTAATTTATGTGGTATTAAAATGAAAAATCCAGTAACTGTAGCATCTGGTACTTTTGGATATGGAAGAGAATATGCAGATTATATAGATTTAAATAAATTAGGTGCAATAATAACCAAAGGAACATCATTAAAATTAAGAACAGGAAACAATTCACCAAGAATTTGTGAAGTTCCAGGAGGGATGCTTAATAGTATAGGACTTCAAAATCCAGGCGTTGAATATTTTGCTCAAAATGATTTACCTTGGCTTAGAAAATTTGATACAAAAATTATTGTAAATGCATGTGGTAGCACAATTGAAGAATATGTTGAACTTTGTAAAATTTTAAATACATTAGATATAGATGGTGTTGAATTAAATTTATCTTGTCCAAATGTTAAAGCAGGTTGTTTAGCTTTTGGTACTTCTTATGAAGGAGTAAAAGAAGTTACTTCTCAAGTTAGAAAAGTTTTAACAGATAAACCATTAATAGTAAAATTAACACCAAATGTAACAGATATTACGCTACCAGCAAAAGGTGCAGAAGATGCTGGGGCTGATGGTGTTTCTGGTATAAATACATTACTTGGAATGAAAATTGATATAGATAAAAGGAAACCTGTTTTAGCTAATAATACAGGAGGATATTCTGGACCTGGAATAAGAGCAGTAGGAGTTAGATGTGTATATCAAATGGCAAAAGCAGTAAATATCCCAGTTTTAGGAATGGGAGGAATTACATGTGGTGATGATGCAATTGAATATATGCTTGCAGGAGCAACAGCTGTATCAATCGGTGCAGGAAATTTTGCTGATCCAGAAACAAGTATAAAAACAATTGAAGGAATAGAGAAATATATGAAAAAACATAATATAGATGATATTAATTCAATTATAGGAACAGTTGAAATGAATTAACTTAGAAAGGAATGTGAAATAGCAATGTTATTAGTGTTATTTATACTTATAGTAGTTGTATTAGTTATATTAGAATTTAATAAATTTGTAGTGCTAAAAAATAAAATTAAACAATCAAAATCATCAATTGAAGTATATTTAAATCAAAGATTTGATTTAATTCCTAATTTAGTTGAATGTGTAAAAGGGTATGCAAAACATGAAGAATCTGTGTATACCAAAATTGCTCAAATGCGCTCAGAATTTTCAAATGCTAAAGATTTGAAAATTGGTTCTGAGTTAAATTCAGAAATGAAACAAATAATGGCAATTGGAGAAAATAATCCAGAGCTAAAATCAAGTGAACAATTTGTTAATTTGCAAAAAAATATAACGAAAATGGAAAGTCAGTTACAAGCTGCAAGAAGAATTTATAATGGTGACGTAACTTTATATAATACTTCAATATCAACATTTCCAAGTAATATTTTTGCAAGCATATTTGGATTAAAAAAAGAAGATTTATTTGAAATTGAAGAATATAAAAAAGAAAATATTGAAATAGATTTATAAAAGTAGAGGATAACTAATGAAAAAAGAATTTGAAGAACTATATAGTGAAGTTTATGATGAATGTATAACTGAATTAAAATCAGTAAAAAGCAAATTACAGAAATTTTTACTAATATATATTTTAATTATGACAATTTTAAATTTAATAATATTTCTAATTGTAGATACAAAATCACTTGTTACAATTTCTACATCACTTTCTTTGTTAGTATTATTAGTGTTATATAGTAATGGAAGAAAAATATATAGCAAAAAATATAAAAATTGTGTAATAGGTGGCTTAGTAAAAAAGTATAATGGTGATTTGCATTTTGATTCTGAAACTGGTCTTGCAGTGATAGATTATAGAATGTCAAACTTTGATAATACATTTAAAGAATATTATTCAGAAGACAGAATATATGGTAAATTAGAAAATGGGACTTCAATACAACTTTCTGAAATAGCAACTTATGATGTAAGACACTATGTTGATGAAAATAATGAAAATAAAACAGAGAAAACACAAACTTTTAGAGGTCTTTATGGAGTTGCAAAATTAGAAAGAAATCCACTAATAACAGCAACAATTATAGGAGATAGTATAACTAAAAGATACAATAAAAAAAGAGTTGAAGTGGATTCTTCTGAATTTGAAAAATATTATGATTGTATAACAGATGATAAAGTAAGAACTATGGAAATTTTTACTTCTGACTTGATAGAGAAATATATAGATATTATGAATATAAATAAATATTTATTTGAAGTAAAAATAGAAAACGATATGCTTTATTTTAGATATAAATGTGGAGACGTATTTGAAGCTCCTGCATTTGGAATGGGACTAAATAAAGAATTTGTTAGAAAATATTATAAATTAATATTTTATCCATTAGAAATAATAGAAAAGACAGTAGAAAATATATACAACTTTGTAGATTCAGAAAATTAGGTATTGATTTATAAATAAAATTATGTTAATATATAAACATATTTTTAATAACTATGAAAAAGAGGAGTAACTAAAATATCTAGAAAGAGAAAAGAAGTGAGTGCGCTGAGAGCTTCTTATAGTAAAATTAGTGAAGGTAGCTTTGGAGTTGGTATGCAGAAATTATAGTAAGTATATCCGTTTAAGCAACGTTAAATGCTTTAAGAGATATTCACAAATCTTTGTGAATAATTAAGGTGGTACCGCGGTAAAAATTCGCCCTTATACGATTTCGTATAAGGGTTTTTTGTTTATAAAAAGATAGGAGGAAAAGTTATGGGTGAAAAGCATAAGTTAGCAGACAAGTTTAATCCAAAAGATTTTGAAGACAAGTTGTATGAGGAGTGGGAAAAAAATGGTTATTTTAAACCATCAGATGATAAAACTAAAGAGCCATATTGTATAATGATGCCACCTCCAAATGTAACTGGAAAATTACACATGGGGCATGCATTAGATGATACAATACAAGATATTCTAATAAGATATAAGAGAATGAGAGGTTATAGAGCATTGTGGCTTCCAGGTTCTGACCATGCATCTATTTCAACAGAAATGAAAGTTGTTCAAAAGCTTGCTAAAGAAGGAAAATCTAAAGCTGATTTAGGAAGAGATAAATTCTTAGATGAAGCTTGGAACTGGACAAAAGAATATGGCGGAATTATTCAAAAACAACAACGTAAACTTGGATGTTCTTGTGATTGGGATAGAAATAGATTTACTTTAGATGAAGGTATGTCTGATGCTGTTCTTGAACAATTTATAAAACTTTATGAAAAAGGTTTAATTTATAAAGGAAAAAGAATGGTTAACTGGTGCACAAGTTGTAATACATCAATTTCTGATGCAGAAGTTGAATATAAAGAAGAACCATCTCATTTATGGCATATAAGATATAAAATAGCTGGAACTGAAGATGAATATATTGAAGTTGCTACAACAAGACCAGAAACAATGCTTGGAGATACAGCAGTAGCAGTTCACCCAGAAGACGAACGTTATAAAAACTTAGTTGGAAAAACTTGTATACTTCCTATAATGAATAAAGAAATCCCAATTATAGCAGATGAATTTGTTGAAATGGAGTTTGGGACAGGTTGTGTTAATGTTACACCATTTGGTACACAAATCTTGAAACATTTGAAATTAAAGAGGTTTGTGGAATTGATAACTAATTATTTTAATGAGAATAGAAGGGAGTTAGTAGTATGTTAGATAAAAAATATAATGCAGAGGAAAAAGAAAAGAAGTGGCTAGACTACTGGAAAGATAATAAAATTTATGAATTTAAAAGAAATGACAAAGAAGTATATTCAATAGATACACCACCACCAACTGTTAATGGAAAAATACATATAGGACATATATTCTCATATACTCAAACGGAAATGTTGGCTAGATATAAAAGATTAAGAGGATATAACATTTTTTATCCATTTGGGTTTGATGATAATGGATTACCTAGTGAAAGATTAGTAGAAAAAGAACAAGGTAAAAGAGCTCACGAAATTGGTAGAGAAGAATTTTCAAAATTATGCTATGAAACTACTGATAAATATGAAGCTAACTTCCAAGAGTTATTTAGTAAAATGGGAGTAAGTACAGATTGGGATATACATTATAAAACAGTTAGTCCTTCTACTATAAAAATAAGCCAAGCATCATTTTTAGATTTAAAAGAAAAAGGACATTGTTATCATAAAGAAAGTCCAGCATTATGGTGTAATGAATGTTTAACATCAATAGCACAAGCAGAATTAGAAACAAAAACAATAAAAACAACTTTTAACTATGTTAATTTTAGAACTGTTGAAGATAATGAAGAATTTACTATTGCTACAACTAGACCAGAATTATTACCAGCCATTGTATGTGTATTTGTTAATCCAGAAGATGAGAAACATAATCATCTAATAGGAAAAACTGCTCATATTCCAGTTATAGATGTAGAAGTTCCTATAATGGGAGATGAAAAAGTTGCTATAGACAAAGGTACAGGAGTTGTTATGTGTTGTACTTTTGGAGATCAAACAGATATTGAATGGTGGAAAAAATATAATTTACCATTAAAATATATTTTCACAGACAATGGAAGAATAATTGATTCAGTTCCAAACTATGGTGGATTAAAAATAAAAGAGGCAAGAAAACAAATAATCGAAGATTTGCAAGCTGGGGGATATATAGTAAAAATAGAAGAACTAGAACACGAAGTTCAAACACACGAAAGATGTGGAAAAGAAGTTGAATATTCAGTAATGAAACAATGGTTTATTGATATAATGAATCACAAAGAAGATTTCATTAGAATAGGAAATGAAATTAAATGGCATCCATCATATATGCACTCTAGATATGATGAATGGGTAAATAATGTTGCTTGGGATTGGTGCATATCAAGACAAAGATATTTCGGAGTTCCATTCCCAGTATGGTATTGTAAAGAATGTGGTGAACCTATATTTGCAAATGTTGAAGATTTACCAGTTAATCCATTAGTAGATTTACCAAAAGTTGATAAATGTCCTAAATGTGGCTGCAAAGAATTTGAAGCAGAAACAGATGTAATGGACACTTGGGCAACATCTTCTGTAACTCCACTTATCAATATGAAATATGGAGAAAAAGAAAATTATGAAGATATTTTAAAACCTATGAGTTTAAGAACAAATGCAAGTGAAATTATTAGAACTTGGGATTTCTATACAATCGTTAAGAGCTTTTATCATTTCGGACAAAGACCTTGGGATAATGTAATGATTTCTGGTTTTGTTATGGCTAACAAAGGTGAAAAAATAAGTAAGAGTAAAGGTAATAGCAAACACGAACCAATGGATTTAATAAAACAATATTCTGCTGATGTAATTAGATATTGGGCAGGAACAGGTAGATTAGGAACAGATATTGTGTTTAGTGAAGAAACATTACTTCGTGGAAAGAAATTAGTAAATAAAATTTGGAATGTTTCTAAATTTATCGAAATGCACTTAACAGATTATGAAGATAAAGAATTTAAAGATTTTGAATATGTTGATAAATGGATATTAGGTCGCTTTCAAGAAATGGAAAAACAATTTATTGACTATTTAGAAGAATATGAAGTTGGATTAGCTTTGAATATATTAGAAAAGTTTTTCTGGGAGTTCTGTGATAACTATATAGAAATTGTAAAACATAGATTATATAGACCAGAAGAATTTGGAGATATACCAAGATATAGTGGGCAAAAAACAGTATATACATTATTATATAAGTTATTACAAGACTTTAGTATATTCTTCCCATTCATAACAGAAGAAATTTTCCAAGAACTATATCATAGCCATCCTTCTATTCACACTACAGAAATAAAACCTTTGGATTATGATTTTAACAAGGAAATAGAATTAGGAAATCAAATGATAGAAATTATAAGTCAAGCTAGAGGAGCAAAAACAAATAACAATGTATCATTAAAAACTCCTATAAAGAAATTATCAATAGGAGCAAGTGAAGAATTAAAAGATGCTATAGAGAAATCAATAAAAGATTTTAAAGCTACTCTATTCATTGAAAATTTAGAAACAAAAGTAATTGATAAAGATTATGAAGTTTATGATATAGAATTAGATTTAGAAGAAAAAGAATAATAAATAAATTGAGCCAGAAGTATCAAATTTAGATTTGATATGGAGGCTCTTTTTTTAATGCAAAAATGGAGGTGGAATAAAATGTGGCAGTTTATATTAGGTCTATTTATTGGTGCTAGTGTATCGCTTTTTTTATATGCAATGATTATTATAGGCAAAAGGAGTGATTTATGGAATGAATGAAGAAAATAAGATTGGATATTATGCAATCATTCCATCAACAGTTTTATTTAATGAAAAGATTAAAGCAAATGAAAAATTGCTATATGCACTTATAACAGTATTATCAAATAAAGAAGGATATTGCTTTGCATCAAATAAATATTTAGCAAATTTACTAAAAGTACAACCTCATACAGTTTCAATTTGGGTTTCTCATTTAAGAGAACTAGGATTTGTTTGTTTAGATATTATCAAAAATGATAAGGGAGAGGTTATACAAAGGAGAATTTATCCAAATGATGTACCCTATGTCATAAATAAAACATACCCCTCTATCACAAATAAGACAGAGGGTATGTCACAAAAAGGACAATATAATAATATAAGTAATAATAATATAAATAATGATAAGATAGATAGATTATTTAATTATATAATAGATAAAGAAAATGAAGTTCCAGAAGAATTTTCAGATGTAGAATATAGTGAAATAATTGTAGCATTAAAAAGATATGAAATGTTTTATTCTAAAGAATCCATATCATATATGGCTAAAGATAATTTACAAAAAATTAAAGAACTAACATATAGTATTGCACTAATTGTAAAAAACAGATTATTCCACTTAACAAATAAAGTAAGTAGAGATAAATTGATACAACTTTATAATGAATGTAAAAATCGAGAAAATGAATATAAAGGAACAACAAATCAAATTGAAAATTTTATTAACTATTATTATAAAAGTATAGAAAATGAATTAACGAAGGAACTAGAAACACCTTCTTTTTTTATGCCAGATAATAGTGAAATAGAAATTTAATTTAAAGTTAAGGAGGTGATACTTATGCCATATCCATAAGTAAAAAATATCAAAATACTAAAAGGAAGGAGAGAAATTCTATGAAAATTTATAGAATAATATTTACAAGTATTGACATTGATGAATCTGATCATACAGTAAAGATAACAACATTCTTTGATAAAGAAAAAGCACTAGAGTTTTATAAAAAACAATTAGAAAGTCTAAAAGAACAACAAGAAGAATTAGATATGAAAGATTACTGTATTGATGAAGATGAAACTTCATACGAAAGATATTTAGATGGACGCTATATGGAACAATCAGTTTCATTATGGTTTGAAGAAGATAATACTTATGATGAATTAGTGATACAAACACAACATAAGTTACAAAATGAAAAGGATAAAGATTATGAGATGTAAGAAAATATTAGCAATAGTTATAATTTCTATATCTATGATAATCTTTGCTTTATGTATGTATTCTGTATTAAAAGATATGGGAGAATTGAAAGAAAACAATGAATCTACAGACAACTTGATTGAGGAATCCATAGAAATAAATGAAAAAACACGAGAGAAATATATTGATTGGGATTATCTAAAATCGGTAAATGAGGACATTGTGGCTTGGATTGAAATTGAAGGTACAAATATAAATTATCCAATTCTAAAAGATAAGGACATTTATTATTTAAAACATTCATTTGACAAGAAATATAATAGTAATGGTTCAATATTTACAACTAACACAAATCCATTTGAAGATGCAGAAACGATTGTGTATGGGCATAATATGAGGAATGGAAGTATGTTTTCAAATTTAAGTAATTATTGGAATAAGAATTTCTTTGATTCACATATTAAATTTAAAATATATACATCTAGTTGTAATTATGAAGCAACAGTATTTAGTATTTATTCTATTGGAATTGAAACTGAAAGTAATAATATAAAAAAGTTAGATTTCAACGAAAGAATAGATTATTACAAAAAAGCAAGTAAATATTATATTGAAAATGATGAGAAAATCAATAAAATAGTTAAGTTATCAACTTGTTCATACATAAATGCAAAAACAAGTCCTACTGATCAGAGATACTATATTATTGCAAATCTTATCAAAATTTAGAAAAAAATGTGGAAAATGTGCTGACAAATTTTAAAAATGACGTTATTATAATATTAGGAGGTGGACTATTATGAAAAAGAGAATCCTTTTTATAATAACAATTCTAATATTAGTCATTCTTATGGTTTTAGCAAGTGTATATTTTATTTTTTATAGGAATGACAGTCAGGCACAAAATGAAGATACTATTCAAGTAAGTTCTATACCAGAAAATATAATAAATTCTATTGAAGATGATACAAATACAGTAGTTAATGAAGTTCAAAATAATTCAGTTGAAGAAAATATGGATAACACAGTTATTGAAGCAAGTAATGAAACTACAGATGTAACTCAACCAACTACATCAACTACACAAACATCTACTCAAACAAAGAGCAGTTCATCAAATAATAATTCAAATACACAAAAGAAAGAAACTGTAAAGCAAAGTACATCTACACCACAAGTAGCATCATCACAACCTAGTTCTACAGCATCTAATAATCAAAGTAAGCCAGAAGAAAGTAAAACAGAACCAAAATTAGAAAGATGCACAAATAACAATAATCACTCTATGAGTATTGGAAACTCTGGAAAATGGTTTAACTCTAAAAGTGAAGCTATTGCATATTACAATCAAAAAATTGCATACTGGGGAGAAAAATGGGAGAATAGCCAAATAGATAATGATACATATTATAAAAACTGTCCTTCTGGATATGAAGTATGGGATTGTATGTATTGTGGTAAGTGGACTGTAAATTTCTATTACAGATAAAAACAAAACTAATAAAAGTCAAGATTAATTTCTTGGCTCTTTTTTTATGGGAGGAAACTATGATAAAAAAAGTGTTAAGGAAACTAGAAAGATTGAAAAGGGACAAAGCAAAACTGGTCACAGAACAATCTGATTTACAAAAGAAAATTGATGATATTGATATTGAAATAAAAAATTATACAAATCTTAAAAGAGAATATGATAGGTTGGAAAAGAAGTTTAATGATTTAACAAATTCAACAGAGGTAAAAAATAATGAATGAGCAGGATAAAAAAATATTAGAACTTTATTTAAAAGATGCGAGAAAAAAGAAAATCATCATTATTGTTTTTTCCGTAATTATCATAGCAACTATTCTCTTTTATGGATCTTATTCTAAATATAAGAAATCTATACCCACAGATAATTCTATACAAAAAGATAATGAAATAAATATCATCAATGAAAATGTTACTGATGAAGAAACTACTTCCGAAATTGAAAATAGTACAGTTGATGAAAAAGCAGAAAATCAAAATAAAGTAGATGAAACAACAAAAGAAGATGATAAATCAGTTCCAAAAGAGGAAAATGCAAAGCAAGATACTAAAGAAAGTCATAACGAAAATACACAAACTGCAACAGTATCAAATGAAAATAAAGATAAAACTACAAAAGAAAAGCCTAAAAATAAAGACTTTCTATTTACACAAGGATATAATATGGAAAATGTAACACAAGCAGCACAAGAATATTTGAAATCTTATGATTTTAGTGGTGAGTGTGTACCAATCCAAGATGATGATGGAGTTTATTTAGGAATGAGAGTAATTTTTTATTAGAGTCTTATGAATTAATGCTATAAAAGGTAAAATTCATAGGGCTCTTTATTTTTTTACAAAAATTAAAGAGTAAAGGAGATTTTTAAAGTGAAAAATATTAAAAATTTTATTTTAAATAAAAGGATAATTGCAGTATTGTTGCTTTTAATAACAGTATTAAGCAATATAAGTCCAGTATTTGCAGCATCTGGTAGTGGAAGTTGGGCAGCAGGACAATTTGCTTCTTATGCTTTTACAACAGATAATGCAAATACAGAATATGGTATTATAATTAGAAGATTAGTAAATACATCTACAAAAGAAGGAAAAACAGTTTTCTGTAGTCAACATGGAAAGGATATAACAAGTGGAGTAGTACATTCTGGAAATTACTATACTCCTTCATCAGAAACAGTTAAGAGAGCTTGCAAAGTGGCATACTTTGGATGGTACTCAAAATATGGAGATTATCTTGTAGATGGAGGAATGTCAGCAACTGCAAAATTAGATTATGCTTTGACACAACAATATATTTGGGAAGTGTTGGGACAGAGTTCTGCAAGATTTATTGATTCATCAGTTCAAAATAAATATATAAATTTTAAAAATACTATCAATAGTCAAATTGATAATATGCAAAAAAGACCTTCTTTTGATGCTACAACAGTAGAAATTGAAGCAGGAGAAACTAAAGTGTTAACAGACACAAATGGTGTATTAGCAAGTTATGGAAGTATTGATAATTCAAAAGATAATGTAAGATTTCAACATAACAGAGGAGAAAATACATTAACAATTACTGTATCAGAAGATTGCACAGTAGAAAATTTAAATATATCAGATGCAACAATGCAATCTTGGGGATTAGTAAAAGAAGGAACAGAAAATCACGATACTACTATTTATTTTGAATTTTCAGATAATATTCAAAATCAATTATATGCTTTACATTATAATGATCCAGTACCTATGGCAATGAGTCTTAAAATAAATTTAACTGGAAAATTAGAATTAACAAAATTAGATACAGAAAATAATTTAATTGATGGTTCTGTATTTAATATTACAGGTCCAAATGGTTACAATCAAGATGTTACTGTTAGAAATGGTAGAATCCTAGTAGAAAACTTAAAAAGAGGAACTTATACTATAAAGGAAAAATCTGCTCCAGAAGGATATTTACTAAACACAGACACATATAATGTAGAAATTAAAGCTGCACAAACATCAACACAAGCGATAAAAAATAATGAGCCAACTGGAAAGATTATTTTATATAAAGTTAGTGAAAATAACGATAAAATTGGTGGAGCAGTATTTAAAGTAACAGCAGCAGAAAATATTACCAATAAAGCAGGAAGTAAGACATTCTATACTAAAGGTCAAGAAGTTGCAACAATAACAACTGCATCTGGAACAGGTATAGCACAAATTGATGATTTGCCACTTGGAAAATATAATGTAAAAGAAATACAAGCACCAAATGGCTATTTATTAAATGAAAAAACATATACTGCAAATTTAGTATATAAAGACCAAAATACACCAGTTGTAGAAATTAAAATTGAGGGTGTTGTAAACGAAGAACCTACAGGAACAATATCAATAGTAAAGAAAGATAGCAAAACAGGTTCTGTAGCACAAGGAGATGCAACACTAGAAAATGCAGTTTATAAAGTATATGCAAATGAAGATATTTATAACGTTGCAAAATCTAAAAAATTCTATTCAAAAGGTGATTTAGTAGCAACTCGCAATACTAATAAAAGTGGAGATTGTGAAGATGTTACAGAATTACCACTTGGAAAATATCTAGTAAAAGAAGAAGTAGCACCAATAGGCTATTTAATAGATAAAAAAGAATATGAAGTAAATTTAAAATATAAAGATCAATATACAAAAATAATTACTGGAAATGCAAATAGTACAGATAAAGTTAAAGAAATGAGAATCCACATTTATAAAAGTGGTATCAAAGTAGATTCTGGAAAAGTACCTGGACTAGAAGGAGCAGAATTTACTATAAAATTAAATAATGCAGTTCAAAGAGCTTATGATAAAGGATATACTTATGCAGAAGTTTGGGGTGGAATTGATGAAGAAGGAAATTCTGTTACAGTTGATAGTAAAAGAGTTGCAGAGGCACAAGTTATAGCACCAACATACGAAGCAATAGTAACAAACGAAAATGGAGATGCTTATACTACAAATCCATTACCTTATGGAAAATTTATAGTAAAAGAAACAAAAACTCCAAAAGATTATGAAAGTGCAGCAGACTTTACTTTTTCAATAACAGATGATGAATCAGAGATTCAAGATGTCGCTCAAAAAGTAAAAGATTTAATTGTAAATAATGAACAATTAGAAACATATATAAAACTTATTAAGAAAGATAAAACATCTGGAAAAATTGTATCATTAAATAATGCAACATTCCAAATAAAAGCAACAAAAGATATTTATGACAGAGCAACAAATAAAATCCTTTATAAAAAAGGTGAAGTAATAACACAGAAAATTGGAAGTACAACATATAATTCTTTTACTACAAATGCAGATAATGTTGTAGTACCAGCCAATAGTTATAACAACAAAGGTGATTCAATAGGTTCTGTAGTAACACCTCTTAAATTAGAAGTAGGAACTTATGAGATTACAGAAATAAAAATTCCAGAGGGATTTTTACAATTAGATGCACCAGTACAATTTAAAGTTGAAGGTGTAAGAGATTACGATAAAGACCAAGATGGCGACTTTATTAAAGAAGTTATTGTTAAAAATGAACAACCTACAGGAACTCTAATCATAGACAAATCAATCGCATTAAGAAAAGATGCAGACACAAGTTTAGTTGACACATCAGATTTAAGTGGTATTCAATTTAAACTTACTGCTAAAGAAGATATTAAAGATTGGGCAGATGGAAGTACAATTTATAAAAAAGGACAGGAAGTTAAAACTTATAATCTTGATAAAAATGGAGATTTAAAAGTAGAAAAATTACCTATGGGAAAATATGAACTTCAAGAAGTTAGAACACTTGATGGATTAGTTTTAAATGATAAAATCTATGATATAGAATTTATCAAACAAGATGATGTAACTAAAGTATATACAGAAACAAGAGAAATTGAAAATGATACTACTTTTGTAGAATTTTCAAAAACAGATATTACTGGAGAAAAAGAACTTGAAGGTGCTAAATTAACAATTCTTGATAAAGAAGGAAATGTTATTGATTCTTGGACTTCTACAGATAAAACACACAAAGTAGAAGGTTTAGTTGTAGGAAAATCATATATATTAAGAGAAGAAATTGCTCCAGATGGTTTTGTTAGAGCTACAGATGCAGAGTTCAAAATTGAAAATACAAAAGAACTTCAAAAAGTTACAATGATTGATAAAATCGTTGATATGACTAAAAAGAATTTTGCAGGAGAAGAAGTTGAAGGTGCTAAAATGCAAGTGCTTGATAAAGAAGGAAATATTGTTGATGAATGGATTTCTGGAAAAGAAGCACACAAAATTAGTAATTTAATTGAAGGTGAAAAATATATTTTACACGAAGAAACTGCTCCAGAGGGTTATGTTCTTGCAACAAATATCGAATTTGAAGTTACATTAGAAAAAGACACACAACACGAGGAGATGATTGATAAAATCGTAAATATGTCAAAAACAGATATTGGTGGAGAAGAAATAGAAGGAGCCAAAATCCAAGTATTTGATAAAAATAATGAATTAGTAGATGAATGGGAATCTGGAAAAGAGCCACACATCATCAAAAACCTAGTAGAAAATGAAACATATACACTTCACGAAGAAATTACTCCAGAAGGCTATGTAAAAGCAACAGATGTCACATTCACAGTAACATTAGATAAAGCGACACAATGCGAAGCTATGATTGATAAAGTTGTTGAGATAACGAAAACAGATTTAACAAATGGTAAAGAGCTTGAAGGAGCTGAATTGACTGTTACAGATGAAGAAGGAAATGTAATTGATGAGTGGATTTCTGGCAAAGAATCTCATATAGTTATTGGACTAGAAGAAGGCAAGAAATACACATTGATAGAAAAAACTGCTCCTTATGGATACGAAATTGCAGAGTCTATTGAATTTGAGGTTTCTTTAGACAAGGACACTCAAATAATAGAAATGAAAGATATGCCTATTTTTTCCTCTGTTAGAGTTGAAAAATTAGATAAAGACACAAAAGAACATATCAAATCAAATAAGTTTGTGTTTGGAATTTATGAGGATGAGGCTTGTACTAAACTTATAAAAGAAGCAGGTGCAGATGAATATGAAGGTACTGCATTATTTGATGAACTTCGTTATGGAACATATTATATTAAAGAAATCAAAGCACCTACAGGATATAGATTATCAGACCAAGTTGTTAAAATAGAAATTAGCGATAAAGGTGTTTTTGCAGATGGTATATCACTAGAAGAAAAAGATGGAATATACAGTTTTGAATATTTCAATTCTTTACTTCCAAAAATCCAAACAGGCAATGAAACAAACTACATTTTATTAGGTAGTTTAGCAGCAATTTCTTTACTAGGAATAGTTGGAGGAATTATAGTATTAAGAAAAAAACACAATGAAAAATAATTTGAGTGGGTAAAACTCCCACTCTTTTTTCATTTGTGAGAAAAGAGGAAATTATGATAGAAAGTAATATAATTTACAACTTTGAAGATTTTAGAACTTTAGTATCATCAAAAGCAAAAGAAGGTAGTTATTATTTATTATATGATGATTTATATTTTGAAAAAATAGATAAAAACACAATGATAACTCGAGAGGCATATACAGTTGCAGGAAGATATACAAAATCATTCAATATAATAAAATATATAAGTTTCAAAGTAAAAGATGACTATACAACAAAAGAAATCGCTGAATTTATTGAACTATTAAGAAAACATACAACTATTCTCCTTACAATATTCAATCCTAAAAAGAAGGATTGTTTTTTATTGTTTATTAGTAACAAAGAGGATTCTCAATTAGAAAGAGAAATAAAGAATTTACTAGAAATGGAGGAATAGAAGATGAAAATAAAAATAAGAATGATTTTATCAAAAAGAGGCTATAAGATACTAATGAAAGTTCTAGATTATTATCAAAATGAGAAATTGACCAGTAGTATAGTTAATAGTAATACTTGTACTTTTTATGGAAATATAGCATTTTTTAAATGGGATAATCCAAAAGAATATAAGTTCATTCAAAGTTTGATAACAGTTGTTATGGCACATAGAGTTACTTATAGAGTATGTGTTATAGAAGATGAACATATACAATTATCACAATATACAGAACCAAAGGACAGAAGAAAAGAAATTCCTATGCCTCAAATAAGTTGTAGAGTCAAAGATGAAGAAACAATAAAACAGTTGAGTAAATTTCAAAAAAATACAAAAATTGGAGGTGTCACAGATGGGATATAGATCTGATATAAGAATTGTAACAAGTAAAAAAGGATATGAAGTATTAAAAGAATTTGTAAAAAAATATTTAGAAGAAAAGGATTTAGATACAAAAGAATATAATTTATTAGAATGTTTAGAAGTAAAAGCAGAAGATAAAGAGCAAATTTATTTTGGATGGAATAGCATTAAATGGTATGATGGTTGTGAAGGGTATGAAGATGTAGATGCAATAGTACAAGGAATAGACCATTTAGGAGAAAATGAGTATTCATATAGATATATGATAATTGGTGAAAGTTATGATGATATTGAAGAACAATACTATGATGGAGAAAAAGATAATAATATAAATTTAGAATATCCAAGTATGATAAGAGAATTTGATGATGATTATGTGAAAAGTTTGTTAGAAGATAAACAAAAAGATGCTCCAGAAGAAAACAAGGAAGAAATTAATATATGAGTGTTTATGATGAAATATTATCAAGTTCTAGCATAGTTAATGTGCTTGAATATTATGGATTAAAAGTAAATAAAAACAAATGCACTTGTCCTTTTCATAACGATAGTCATCCTTCTATGATGGTAAATATCAATAAAGGTATTGCAAAGTGTTTTGCTTGTGGTTCTGGAGGAAATGCAATATCATTCATACAAAAATATGAAAGTGAAATTAATCATAACTCTATAACTACAGTTGAAGCAATGCAAAAAGCAATAGATATACAACATCTAAATATAGTTATTCCACAAAATAGTAACATACCACTAACAGAAGAACAAAAGAAAAAACAAGTATTATCTAACATATTAAAAGATGCAATTACTATTTGTGAAAATAATATAAATACTAAAAATGTTGATAGCGAAAGAACATTAGAATATCTAAAAAGCAGAAACTTATCAACACAAATAATCAATAATTTTCATATAGGATTTAATCCTAGTTATAACAATATTACAAATGAATTATTATCAAAATATAATATGAAAGATTTGATAAAAGTAGGTATAGCAAAAGAAAGCAAAAATGAATATATTGATATATTTAGTCAAAGAATAATGATTCCAATATTTGATGAATATGGAAATCCAGTTGGATTTGGAGCAAGAGTATTAGATAGTAATTCAAAACCTAAATATATAAACACAATGGCTACTACTTTATTCAATAAAAGTGAAATATTATTTAATTATCATAAGGCAAAATCTTTTGCTAGAGATTATGAAATGATTGTTGTTGAAGGATATATGGATGTTATTAGTAGCAATGCGATAGGCTTTCCTAATACTGTAGGAATAATGGGAACAGCATTAACAAAAGAACAAATTGAATTATTAAAAAAATTGAAATGTGAAATTACTCTTTCTCTTGATAATGATGAAGCTGGGAAAAATGCTATGATTAGAATAATACCAGATTTATTAAATGAAGGATTAGAAGTAAATGTATTAGATGTTTCAAAATTAGATAATAAATATAAGGATTTTGGTGATTTACAAGTAGCTAATGTAAAGAAAGAGGATATTTATAAAACAAAGGTATCAGCCTTTATTTTTTTGCTTGAAAATAAGTATTTGCGAGATAAAAAGTTAAGTGTTGATAATATCTATGCTAGTTATAAAAATATGAAAAAAGATAATTTAATTAAAGATACAAAAGATGTAGCTAGATTTAAAGAATATATGCTAGACCGTACAAATTTTACAAGTGAGGAGGTTGAAAATATTATTATGCCTAAAAAAATTGAACAGTTATCTAGAGTAGAAAAATATAAAGGATTCTATTTCTATCATTTTATAATGAACCATTTAAAAAAATATGCAGTAGATCATCAAGATAGAATTTTACAAAAATATCTTGAAACTAACGCATTGAGTGAAGAAATTATTGAAAAAACATTAAATAATGAAAATTACTTAAAAGATAACGAAAACACAATAGATATTAAGAGATATGTGAATGAATATATCTATACTTCCGAAGATTATATAAAATTTAAGGAAGATAAATCATTTATATTAGAAAAACTCTTGAATAATGTAAAAAGTTATGATGCAGATGGGAATGTAGTCAATATAAAACTAACAATAGAACAGAAAAATATTGTACTAAAACAATATGCAAAAAGTTTTGATTCTAGCATTAGAGAATTAATTGAAAATAGTCCAGATGAATATGAAGAACTATTCGTTGCTAATAATTCGACACAATTTGCGAAGTTGTTTCCTAAAAGTTACATTGAAACAATGAAAGAACAAGCAATAGATAGATTCAAAAATGAAAATGTTATGGAAGCAGTAAGATATGCTTTGGCTTATCCAGAAAGTATGAAATCTGATTTAAGTAGTAGGTTTGTAAATAATAATAAATATAAAACTTTGCTTGTTTTCAATAACAATAAAAACATTTTAGGATTAACTCCAGAAAATGTAATTAAAGAAGAAAGAGAAGAAATACAGAAGGAAGTAGAAAAAACAAAGCCAAAGGTACAGGATGAAGTTCAAAAGACAGAAGATGCAGTATCAAGAAATAGCAATATGTCTATATTTATAAAAACATCTGGAAACGAAAAGGAAACCTTTAATGGTATTTACTTGCCTATTGATAGTGGCACACAAATATTTATTCCTAAACAATTATATAGGAAAGAGGATGATAAACTACAGATATTAAGTTCACGTTCAAATTCTGCAAGAATGAGTGAATATTCAATAGATGAAAATAAAAAAACAAAAGAATGGAAGTCTAGATTAACTTTAGATGAGTTTTATCATAAGTATTTTAATCTATATGAAATTTCAATGGAAAAAGAGGTGATTCCAAGTGCAAGCTACTAATAAAAGTGATGCAGCCCAAGTCTATGAACAAGCAGAGAGAGCAACTAAAGTTGGAATAAAAGATACATTTAAGTATATGTTAAAACCTTTCTCAATATTTATTTATCATCATTTTGTTGAAGGAATAAAAGCAGTACAAAAGGATGGACCAACCAAAGAGTTAGAGAAAATAACTAATTTATCTTATGATGAAACTATAAGAGTTATGGAGAAATGTCAAAAAGATGGAATTAGAGTTGTTGCAAGTGAGAGAAAACTATCAACAAAAGATAATGAATTTGGTAAAAATAAATCTTTATTTCGACAAAGAAGAATAACAAGATATGCTAGAAGAATAAAAAATATGAGTAATTTCAAAGTACATTTTCCTAGAGTGGCAAAATTATTACATATCAATAAATTTATTAATATGAATGAAGAAAAGCAAATTAAACAAGTAGAGAGTCATCAAAGCAAAAGATATAATATTTATTTTAATAAGTCTAAACAAAGCTATATGGGTGAAAGAATAGCAGATTTAATAGAATACAGAACAAAAATATCGAAAGACTTATTTGATGAAGTTACACAAAATGCAATAGAAAAAGCAAAAGAGGAAGGTGGATTGACATTAAATGCTCAACAATTAAAAGACTTATCTAATAAATTTAATTTACACGAAATAGGTGAAGTAGAAATCGAAGAATTTAAGAAAGATTATTGTATTCATTCGATTCCATTTTCTGCTTTTATGAATATCCAAGATGAATTAGATGCAGTAGAAATTCCGTATGGATTGCGAATCATAGAAAATGAAGAAGATGATAAGCAAATTGCTAATATTTACTTTGAAAATAAACATTTGGAAAGATATTCAGAACTTGGATTTAATAATGTAGGTCAAATTAGAGTTTATGGATCAGATAATAAAAATTTACAATGGAACATCAATTCACAAGATGAGATTATATCATTTAAAACACAGGTAGGAGAGCAAGAAAAAGAAACATATTCAAAATTAAGTGGAAAAAACTATGTTATGAAAAGAAATGAAAATGAATGTATTTGGACTGTTTTAAAACAAGATGTAAAGGACCTAGCAGAAAAGGAAAAAAAAAGAAATGTAGTAAATGAAGATTTAGAAAACCACAATATCTTTGAAAAATTAGAGAAAGAAATCGCTAATTCTCCTACAATTACAGAAGATAAAAATATTGAAATCAATTTAACTGATGAAAAAGAAGTAGGTGAATAGAATGGAAAATTTACACGAAAAGGCATATTTTAATATAGGAAATAGTGAATATTATGAAGGGTATTATATAAAGGAAAATCGTTGGAATGGATGGGCTAGACCATATTTTGAAAAATGTATAGCAGAATTATTCGTAAACAACTTTTCTACAAATGACTTTCAAATTGTTTATGATAAATATACAGATTGCTATATTTGTAAAACATTAGAAAATGGTAAAGTAATTCAAACAGATATAGCAGAGAAAAAAGTTATAGATACAAAGAATGGTGCCAAAGAAGTATATGATTTTGGTTCTATTGGCTGGACTTGGTATGATTATACTCTTGAAGAAATAAAAAGTAGAGAGGATATTCATATAATTACTCCAGATAAACTTATAGATGAACATTCTATAAATCTAGATTATTAAATAAGGTAGGTGATGTATATATGCTGGTGAAAAGAAATAAAAAGAGTTCAAAAGTCATATTTGTGATAGTTTTTGCAATTATATTTTATTATATGTTAAGAGTAACAACTCTTGTATCAAGTAATGGTGGAAATTGGTCTTTAGATTATTTTACTATTGCTTTGAATGAATTATATAAAATAAACACTCCTATAGATTTTTCAAGAAATAATTTTCTTGTGTCTATAGGGGTGTCTTTTTTTGTTTTAATGTTTTATGAAACTTATAAAATGCAAAGTAAGAAAAATTTACAAGAAAATACTTATGGTTCAGCAGAGTGGAGAACTGCAAATGATATAAAAGATAAAAGAGATAAAGAATTTGAGAATAATATGATTTTAACACAAACAGAGTTAATTTCAAAAAATATGAAAGTAAGCAAAATGAACAGGCATGTTATTTTAATAGGTAGGCCTGGAAGTGGAAAGTCGAGGTATTATTTCAAACCTAATATTTTAAGTAGCAATGGCACAATAATTGTAACTGATCCTAAAGGGGAGCTACTTCGAGATTGTGGTTATTCATTGAAGAAAAAGGGATATACAATAAAAGTTCTTAATCTTGATGATAAATCTTGTTCAGACTGCTACAATCCGCTTATGTATATAAAAGAAAATCATAATAACATTGGTCACTATGATGAAGAACATCCAATCCAAGAGGATGATGTAATGAGTCTAATAAATACCTTAATGGCAAATACTAAAAGTGATAATATACAAAATACTTCTGGAGATCCGTTTTGGGAAAAGGCTGAAATGATATATCTTCAAGCATTATTTTATTATACACTTCGCCATTATGATAAAGCACATCAAAATTTTACAACAATTTTGAATCTAATTAGATTATCAAATCCAGATTCTACAGGTGTTTCAAATTTAGATAGACTTTTTGATGCTTGGGCAAAAGAAGAACCAGAGGCAATTCGGTGTAAAACAATATAAGCATTTTAAAGTAGCAGCATCTGCACCCAAAATGATGTCGACCATTATAATGGTCGCTACTGCACGATTAGCTTCATTTAACATTAAAGAAATTGCAAATATGACTAATACTGACACAATGGAACTTAACAGAATAGGTATGCCTTTAGAGGATGATTCACCATTATTAAAACAAATCAATAGTGAATCTAATAGGCATATTGGCAATGGTAAAATTGCATATTTCATAATAACAAAACCTAGCAATAATACTTTCAACTATTTGGCTAGTATTTTTTATACACAAATTTTTGAAATAATAGATGAAAATGCAAAATTATGTAATGGAAGTTTAGCAACACCAGTAGAAATCTATATGGATGAATGGTCACAACTTCGGAGAAATACCAAGGTTTGTTGAAGAACTTGCATATCTTCGAGGACTAAATGTAGGAATTACTGTAGGTTTACAATCGTTAAGTCAATTAAAACAAAAATATAAGGATAGTTGGGAATCTGTTTTAGACTGTTGTGATAGCACATTATTCTTGGGAGGAATGAGTAAAGAAACATTAGAATATTTAGTAGCTTTGCTAGGTAAAAAGACTTGGTACAAGAAGTCATCTGGAAGAACTTATGCAAGACAAGGTTCGACTTCAACCAACTGGGATGTAGTTCGGTAGAGAACTTGCAACTCTAGATGAACTATCAAAGATGCCAAGTGGTAATTGTGTATTATTTTTAGCAGGTATAGGAGCTTTTTATTCTAAACTATATAACTTGAAAGAGCATCCAAACTATTCAGAATTATATGAGCCACGAGAACACAATGCTCAAAAACTATATAATCATAAAAAAGAATTGCAATATGGGGAAAATGCAGATTACAAGATGTTATGTGATTCTGGATTGTCATTTGCAATTCCTATTGAAAAACCAGAGATAAAAGAGGTTGATAAAGATGATATAAAAGCACTTATGAAAAATGGAGTAGTCCAATTTGAGGATTTAGTAATAAAAAAATAATTAAATAGCAAAAAGAGATAAATCTTGAAATTGGATTACTTTGCCAATTAAAAGGGATTTATCTCTTTTTAATTGGAGGTAAAAAATTATGAGAAAAATAAAAAATTTATTTAGAAAATTAAAAGAAAAATTTACTGTTATTGGAACAACTGCAATGGGAACTATGATTCTTGCAGAATCAAGAGTTCTTGCAGCATCAAATACTGATTCGATTGATGGATTTATAAACTTTGCTTGTGATTGGTTAACCAAAATAGGTGGAGTGATTGCACTTGTAGGTCGGAGTAATGTTTGCATTGGGATGGCAAAGAGAAGATGCAGAGGGAAAGAGTAGAGGACTTATGACTCTTATGGCTGGATTTATGCTTGTTGCAATCGCACAATCAAAAGGTATATTTGGATTATAAAAGGAGGAAAGGTAATTGGATGGAATTATAAGGATTCTATATAGTTTCAAATTTACAGTCTTTGGAGTTGACATAGATAGTGGAAATTTGATTGGTACAGTGGAAAAACTAACAAATTTCTCTAATGTAAAGGGGATAAATATATGGTCTATTGGAAAAACAGTAAATGATGTTATTGTTCCGATAGCATTGAGCCTTTTAATCCTTTTCTTTATGATCAACTTGATAAAAAAATCAATGGAAGTTGAAAGAATCAGTTGGGAACGACTTGCAATGAGTTTCGTTTCTTTTCTTTTGCTTAAATACTTCATACAAAATGGATACGATTTCTTATCAAGTATTATGAATATAACAAATGACATTTTTGTTAATATTACACAAGCCATAAGTAATAGTAATTCTTCAATAAATATAGCAGATACTTTAATCAACGCTGTTCCAGATGGATTTGTTGATAGCATAATGACTTATGGTTTGTATTTAATACTCTTTATTCCATTTATGACAACGATAGTGCAGATTTTGACACAAATATTCTTACGAGTAGTAAAATTGATACTTTGTTTTGCTTTCTCGCCAATACCAATAGCACTCGCTGCTGATGATGAGGGGAGAGGCAAAGCAATTCAGTATTTTCTTTTTGCAGCAAGTGTTGGAATAGAGGCAGTAATTATATATTTGGCAACAAATATATATTCGATTGGACTTGCAGGATTAAGTAGTACAGTTGGTTCGACAAATGCAATATCAACGATAGTTGCATTACTATTCTTAAATGGGATGTATCTAGCAATTATACAATATGCAAGTCAATTTGCAGAGAAGCTAACGGGAGGTCATTAAGTATGGATAATATAGAAATTACAGTTTTTGATGAGATAAAGGATTATAAAGAAAAAATATATTTTTTTAATATTAGACAATGGATATTTGCAATATTGATTATAGCCACAGTTGTTCCTACTTATTTAATCTTAAAAAGTAAAATTGGAGAAGAAATAACAAGTTATATTATCATTGCAATAGCAGGAATATTAGGATTTATAGGATTTGTGAAAATACACGAATTACCAGCAGAACAAATTATGCCTTACTGGTTTAGACATTATATGCTTTTTGCAAAACCAATTCATTATATGACTGATGAGGAATATAAGATTCAACATCAAAAGAAAAACAAACAGAAAACACTACCAAAAGAAGAAGCACCAAGTTCAAAGTCTGAAATTAAAAGAATAAAAATGGAACAAAAACAAGCCAAGATACTAGAAAAGGCTAGAAAAAAATATGGAATAAATCCAGAAGGCTCTAAAAATATAGAAACTATAAAAGAAGTAAAACAAGAAAAAATAGATGAAGTAGAAGAAATTAAAGAAACTAATACTTCAAGTAATAATGAATTATCAGAAAAATTATCAAAGCTATCAAAAGAGCAACAAGAGGCTCTTTTAAAGCTGTTAGAGAGGTAATGCAAATGAATTTAAGTGAATGGGAAAAATCATTATTAGAATATTACTTAAATAATCATAATGCTAAATGGATGAAAGTTTATAATAACAAACATCCTATTTTAGAAACTAGAGTAGTATTTTACACAATATTCAAAAGAAAAGTAAAAAAACAACCATATTGTGGAGAGTTAACCTACACAGGAATGTTCAAAAAATTAGTTGAAGGAGATTGGTATTTTATTCCCAATCTCCTTCACAAGTAAAAGGAGGAAAACATTGAAAAAGGTAAAAGAAAAAAAGAATGAAAAGAAATCCGAAAAAGAATCTATCTTTTCAAAAATAATAAAAAAATATCAGAAGCATAAAGTAGCAAAACCTAAAACTACTTCTCAAATGATACATACATTTTTTAAAGATTTTAATGAAAAAAATTCAATAATCCAACTAGATGATACACATTTTTCAGTTTGTTTTGAGTATCAAGACATTTCATTTGCAAAGGCAAACTATGAAGAACAAGAGAATATCTTTCTAAAATGGGTTGAATTTCTACATTCATTTAATTATAACGATCACATACAAGTAGTTTGTTTTGGAACACCAGTAAAAACTAATGATTATAAGCAAAAATTTATATATAATGAAAATTGTATAAATGAAAATGAATCTAAAATCGCAAATGAATTTAATAGTCTTATAGAGCTAGCAATAGGAGATAAAGAAGAAATTTTATGTGAGAAAAGACAAGTAGTTATTACAACAAAAGCAGAAAATATGAAAGAAGCACAAGATATATTTCTTCAATATCAATTAAGAACAGAAGAAAAATTTAAGGAATTAAAATCAAAAATAACAAGAGTAAATATAGTGGAAAGAATGGCAACATTATATAATATATTTCATAATGAACTTGCAGAAGAAAATGGAATTGATAATTTTATTAAATATGCAATAGATAATAAATTAAGTGTATATGATGTCATTGCTCCAAAAGAAGATGTTTCATTTAGAGAAAAGAATTATATAAAAGTAGGAGAAAGTAAATATATTCGTGTGTTATATGTTAGCAAATTGCCAAAATCAGTAACACCTAGATTTTATAATAGAATAACAACAATAACAAATTATAATATAATTACTACATTAAATATTACACCTACAGATCCTGCAAAAGTTATAAAAATGGTCAATAAAAAAATCTCTGGAATGAAAACAGAGAGATTAGAAAAAATTAAAAAAGCCAATAAGAACAATTATAGTTATGAGGCTGTGTTGGATGAAAAACTAGAAGATGCAATAAGTGATGCACAAGATTTGCGAGATGCACTTCAAAAGAAAAAACAAAAGTTATTTACTAATAATTTTCTTATATGTATTCAAGCAAATTCTCTTGAAGAATTAAACAAAGCAACAAAATTAGTAAAGAGTATAGGAAATGAATATTTAATTACTCTGTATAACCTAGATTGGCAACAATTAGAAGGATTACAAAATTGCCTTCCATTTGGTTGGAATAATCTACAGATACAACGCTCATTAACTTCGGAATCTACTGCTACCAATGTTCCTTTCAATACCAAGGACTTGATGCACGAGGATTCTATTTTTTATGGAATAAATCTTGTTTCTAAAAATCCAGTATTTTGTGATAGAAAGAAATTACTAAATGGAAATGGATGCGTTTTAGCAACAAGTCGGAGCAGGAAAATCATTTTCAATAAAACTCTTAATAGAACAAGTATTATTACGATACCCAGAAGATGAGATTTGTGTAATAGATCCCCAACGGAGAATATTATCCACTAATTAAGGCATTTGGAGGACAAGCATTGAATATAAGTACGAATACAGATACACATATAAATCCATTTGATAGTTCTTTGCAATATACAAAAGATTATAAAGATGGAATAAAGGAAAAGTCAGAGTTTGTACTTGCTTTTATTGAATCTATTGTAAATGGGTTATCTGGAGAACAAAAAACTCTTATAGATCGTTGTACGAATAATATTTATGAAGAATATCAACTCCATAATTTTAGTGAAGAATATGAGCCAGACTTTAAGAAATTTTATGATGAATTATTAAAACAACCAGAAAAGGAGGCACAAAATTTAGCACTTATTATTGAAAGATATGTTGTAGGAGGAATGGATATTTTCGCCCAAAAAACAAATATAGAAATAAAAAATCGTTTTATTACATTTGATATATCAGAACTGCCACCGAGCATACAAACCACAGGCTATCTAGTTGTACTAGACCATATTGTAAATAGACTACATAGAAATAAAGCACTAGGCAAACATACCTGGATATTTATAGATGAATTTCATATTTTACTTGCAAATAAGTTCTCTAGTGAATATATTGCAAAAATCTATAAAACTGGAAGAAAAGAAAATGCAATTCCGACCATCATTACACAGAATATCGCAGATGTAATCAAAAATGAAGATGGTTGTAAGATATTATCAAACTCTGAATTTGCTATGATTTTGAAACAAAAGCCTTTAGATTTACCACCAATTTGTAAGATTTTTGATATTAGTGATGAGGAAGCAAGATATGTAACAGATTCGCCATCACGGACAAGGTATTATTGTCTATGGAGAGGATAAAGTTATATTTAGAAATCAAGTATCAAAAGATTCATATATTTATGAATTAAACCAAACATCAAATATGCAAGTGAACAGAGGGTAGATTATGGCAAATGAAAATAATAAAGAAGTAGCAAATTCTCTAAACAAATATAATGAATATAAAAATAAAGGAAAAAATCTTATTTTAGATAGTGCAGAAGGTATAAATAAATGGTATGCAGAGCAATTAAATAAGATAACTGAAAGTGATATTGATAATTCTAGAATTGAAACTGGATTTGATAATGAAGTACAAGAAAAAGATGAAAATGCAAATAATGAAAAACAAATATCAACTAAAGTAAAGCAATATAATGAACTTCAAACAAATAAGAGTGATAATAAAAAAATAATAAAGCCAAATAGGATTCAAACTGTAGCAAAAGAAGATACTGATATTGTTGATTATAATGCTACATTAAATAAAAAACTAAAAAGGTCAAAACGAATTTCAACCATAATAAAAGGTACAAAGATGATAAACAATTCTACACAAAAAATGATTAGGACAGGTATAGATATAAGTGCAGGACTAAATGAAAATGGAACAACTGCTTTTAAAGGAACATCAAGTAGAATTATGACCAAACCTATAAAAAAGGTTGCAAACAAGGTAACGAAAAAAATAACTAAAAAGACTGTTAAATATACTAAAAAGGTAGGAAAGAAAATAGGTAAAAAGATAATTGCTAAAACTACTAATGTGATGATTAAAATAATGAAACTAATAGTAAAGTTAGTAGAAAGTGCAGTAAAACTTATTTTATCTATGTTACCTCAAATTGCACCAATTCTTATTATAATATTTGTTATAGCAGCATTTTGTAATTTCTTTGGTATTGGAATGAGTGAAGATACAAGAAAAGAATATGAAACATATATGATAAATACACAGAGTGAATATGATAAAACTACTGTTGAGTTCTACAATTCTGGAAAGGTAGTAGATGGAACTATTGAAGGAAAAGGAATGATAAATTGGAAAGCACCTCTTTCAATAGTGCAAATGCTTAATGGCGATTTGACTTTTGATAATGCAGAAAAAGAATTGTTAGGAAAATTTAAAGATGCAGGTTTATATGAAAAAATAGAAGATGTGACATATACCTATGAAAAAGAGGTTGAAACACCTAATAGAGATGGAACAGTAACTAAAACAAAAGTAACAGTTACAGAAACTAAAAAGGTTGTTACCAATCCATCACTAAATTCTTATATTGACTGGTGTAATAATAATTTTAGTGTGATAAACAATTACAAGAAAAAGAAAAAGGTAAAATATGATTCTCATCAAACTAGATTTACAGATAGTGAAGTAGAACAAATAAAGTTACTATATAATTCTAATTCATTTTTTGATTTATTTAGTGCAAATTTTCAATCTACCTATGCTTATCTAAATGTAAATATTGGAGATGAACAAATTAAAAAAATATATGATGAGTTCTTAAAAAATGCAGGTAAGAGATATTTGATGGATCATAGTAATTTGAAATATGATACTTGTATGGATTATTATGACTGTTCATCTTGGGTAATACATTGTTTGGCTCACACAGGCATAAAGCAAATTCCAAACACAGGAGCAGAAGGAATATATAGATACCATTGTTCTCCAATATCAGTTGAGGATAGACAAGCAGGAGATTTAATATTCTTAAAGAATACTTATGGTAATTTTCCAACAGAGGGAGTTGAAAGCATAACACATATTGGTATATATATGGGAGAATTAACAATCAATGGACAAACTGCTGAATGGGTGATAGACACAGGAGGCAATCCATCTGGAGTCAGAATTAGAAAATATAAAGATGGTTGGTGGAATGGTTCACATTTCTATGGATTTGCAAGACTAAAACAATAGAGGCGATATATTTTGAAAAAGTTATTAAGGATGTTTTTATTAATTTTATTTATAGCAACTATGTTGTTTATAACAATATGTTTTGAAGATTTTAGAGTGAAAATGGGTATTGTAATTTTTATGTACTCATTTTCTTTTTTTATAATAATTAAATTTCGGAGGTGATAGTAATGAATGTTGATATTATTGAGAAACCTAAAAAGAATATTGATGAAAATATAAAAGTTAGTTCTCCTATGGATGTTCTAAAGTTAAAAGATGTTCAAGAAATTAGAAATGGGATTCGAGAACATCTTTTATTTATTGGATTAGACAATAGAAATAATGTTAGAAATATTACTTTATTAGGAATTGGAACTTCTTGTAATGTGGTAATAGACACAAAAGAAATTATAAGAACTGCACTTTATTCTGCGAGTAATAAAGTTATTTTAGTACACAATCATCCTTCAAATAATTTAGAACCTAGTAAGGATGACTTTTACTTAACAAATGTAACGAATGAAATGTTAAAAGTATTTAATATAAAACTCCAAGATCATATTATTGTTACTGAAAAAGACCATATTAGTATGGATAAAATACAAAAAATTAGTAAACAAAGAGAAATAAAATCTATAAGTAATATGAAGAAAGGATTACTATTAGAAGAAAATCAAAGATTAAAACAACAAATTTATGAATTACAACAAAAAATGCAAATTGAATCTAGTTTGAAAGTGATTTCTGCTGAATATGTTGGAAATTATAATGATACTACTGTTTATAATGTAGAGATTGAAATAAAAGGTAATAGAGAGTATGTAACTGTAGAAAGAAGTTGGATAGACAGAGAAGGAAAACACAAATGGGAAGTATTTTCAAATTTGGCATTAACAGATGAAGAAATAGATAATATCATTCAAATTGTTTCTAAAGATCCTCCTAAAATGTTGTTAGATGAACCATTAAAAATATATAGTCAAGATTTAGAAGATAGTGTAGAAGAAACAATTACGAATATATCTGATTTAGATAATGAAAATGCTTTTACAGTTGCTAGAGTAATGGAAAATGGAAAATGTGTGGAACTTCATTACAATAATGGAGAGGCATATCTTGAATATGGAATCAGAATAACAGATGATGTGTGGGAAAATGAAATAACCCGAGATGTTAGGTGGTTTAACTTAAATTTAACAGATAATCAAGTCATAGAATATCTAAATAAAGAATTTGATAATTACTATTTGAGTGAAAAAGATAAAGAACTTGAATATTAGGAAGGTGCAATATGGATAACACGATACAAATGAATCTATTTGAATATTTTTTTGATGAAGAAAAATTTTCAATGCAAGAAGCAACAAATCTTGTCAAAAATATTAAGAATATGCAAGTAAATAACGAATCAATTAGGGCTCGTATTTATGAGGGAGTAGAAAAAGGTATCTTTACTAAAATTTCAAGAGGAGTTTATAAGGTAACAAGCCAAATAGAAGGAATAGAAAATACTTGTTTACTTATAAAAGGAGATGGTAGAGATTTAAGTATGATAAAAGATAAAAGCATTGATGGAATTATTACAGACCACCCATACAATTTGCAAAAGGCTTTGACTGGAGGCAACAGAAAATTTGCTACATTTGAATTATTTAGATATGAAAGTAATGATTTTAGGGAAAAGCAGAGAGTATTGAAAGATGGTGCATTTCTTGTTGAATTTTTACCAGAGGAATCCGAAGTTAATTTTGATTACTTATATGAAATTAAGAAAATGGCACAAGAAAGTGGTTTCAAATATTTTGCTAAAGTTGCCTGGAAAAAAGGTAATTTCGTTTCTAATACTGGAAGAAAAAGTAAGAATGTTGAAGATGTTATGATATTTAGCAATGGTGAACCTAGAAGTCTAAAATTAGATGCAAAGAAAAATCTAGCAATAGCAAAAGAAAATAATTTAGATGTGAAGGGAAAATCATCTTATGAAGTTAGAGATATGCTGCAAGAAAATAATCTTGATGTTTACTATATGAAAGGTACAAATGGTATGTTACCAACTGTATTTGATTATCAACCTAAAAATACAAGAGATAAGGTTATGGAGGCAGAGAAACCAGTAAAATTGATAGAAGAAATAATTGAATATATTTCAAAACCTTATGAAACTTTATTGGATCAGTATGCAGGAAGTGGAAATTTTGTTGTGGCCTGTTACAATAAAAATAGAAATAGTATTGCGATTGAGAAGGATAATGAAATGTTTGAAAAGATGAAAGATAATATTGAAAAGAATTTAAAAGTCGAATTTGAGGAAATGGACTATGAATACTAATTGCTAAATAAAGTTCTTTATGGTATAATTATCTCGACTAATAGTAATTTGTAAAGGAGGTATTTATGGGAATAGAACATTCGCAAAATTATTTACATAGTAAACAACTTGTAGCGACTTTGTTATCAAAGAGTAATATTTGTAATGACGATATTATAATTGAGATAGGTCCTGGAAAAGGAATTATTACCATTGAACTTGCAAAAAAAAGCAAGCAAGTTATAGCAATAGAGTTTGATGCGAAATTAGCGAAAACTTTATCTGAAAAGTATAAAGAATCTAAAAAAGTTCAAATAATAGAGATGGATTTTTTAAAATATAAAATATCAGTAAAAGAACCATATAAAGTATGTGCAAATATTCCATTTAACATAACTGCTGATATTGTGAAAAAGGTATTTGAAGCCGATAATCCTCCTGAAGATATATATTTCATAATGCAGTATGAGGCTTTTCTCAGGTATTCTGGACAGCCCTTTTATAACGAAAGTTTGAGGTCTCTTTTATACAAACCTTGGTTTTCCGCTGAATTGATTTATGAGTTTAAACCATCAGATTTTTATCCTGTGCCAAATGCACGAATATGTTTTGCTCACTTTCAAAGAAAAACATCTGCTGATGTTGAGGATGCGATAGACTATAGAAATTTTCTGTCATATATATTTTTAGCATCTGGAAATACTTTCAAAGATAAAACAAAAAAATTGTTTACTTATGAGCAACAAAAACGCATTTGCAAGTTTTTAAAAATTAAATTAGAGTCAACGCTTACTGAAATCTCATACGATGGATGGCTGTACCTATATGATGTTTTTCTTAAATTTGTTTCCAACGAAAAAAAAGCTATTATATTAAATGCTGAACAAGACATGAAAAACAATCAAAACAAGATTCAAAAAAAACATCGAAATCGTAATCATGGTTATTGGAAATTTGAAGCTAAGCGCCAAAAAAAATTAAAATTTGAAAATGGAAAATAAGAATTTTATCAGTAGCTATATTTCAAATTTCTATATTATTAGCAATAGTGTAAACAAAAAAGTTGACAGAAAAAAGTAATAAGTAAATCATAAATTACAATTTGTTAAGTAGTTGATGATATGGATAAGTATTTAGAAATCAAAAAGATTTTTGTACTGTTTAGATGTGATTATGATAGAGAAAGGATGCTAATACAATTTGGTCTGTAAGCTATGATATTAAAAATAATAGCATTTATAGGATTGATGGAAATCCAAAAAGGAAAAAATATAAAATAGATACAAGGTTAAATTTAAAGAATAATTTTATGTTTAAGGTAAATCTAAGGCAATAGAAAATTTACTTTTTTCTGTTATAATATAAGTAATAATAATTTTAAAAGTGAGTTGATATGAAAATGAGAACAGAGAAACAAATATATGATACTATACTTAATTTTGCTAAAGCAGATGATAGAATTAGGGTGGTTACTTTAGAAGGTTCAAGAACAAATATTAATATTATACCAGATGATTTTCAAGATTATGATATTACTTTTTTTGTCACAGACATGCAGAGTTTTATTAATAGTGATGAGTGGCTTAATGTTTTTGGAGAGAGACTTATTATGCAAAAACCCGAGGATATGGAATTGTTTCCAAAAGAAGAAAAAGGGTATTCATATCTTATGTTATTTTGGGACGGAGTTAAAATAGATTTGACATTATTGCCATTAGAAGTTTTAGATGAATATTTTACTTGGGATAAATTAGTAAAATTATTATTAGATAAGGATAATCGTGTTACTAATATACCAGTACCTACAGATGAAGATTATTATATAGAACATCCGACAGCACGTTCTTTTGATGATTGCTGTAATGAATTTTGGAATACTGTAACATATGTAGTGAAAGGATTATGTCGAAAGGAAATTTTATTTGCAATCGACCATTTAAATAATATTGTGCGTATGGAATTACTGCGAATGATTTCATGGAAGGTTGGAATAGAGCAAGGTTATAGTTTTAGTCTAGGAAAAAACTATAAATTTTTAGAACGATATATTTCACCTGAATTATGGAAGAAAATTCTTGCTACATATAATATGGGGTCATATACAGAAATGTGGAAATCTTTAGAATTATGTATGGGAATTTTTAGAATGGTATCAAAAGAAGTGGCACAATGTTTAAATTATTTATATCCAGATTATGATAAAAATATTAGTAATTATGTTATAAGACAAAAAGAAAAATATCAAAGATAAAACATTTCTAACATTTGATGATAAAATAATTGGATATCAAAATTATAAAGAGGGCAACAAATTACAATTTGCTTATTAAATAAAAATGTAATAATAAGACTTATTTTTATAGAAATAATAAATGTAAAAAAGAGGGGAATAATTTTTGGAAGAAATACTATATTATCAAATAACACCAGAGAAATTTTTAGAAGCAGATGAGATTTTGGAGAAACTTCAAAAAATTAAGAGAGTAGAACACAGGAAAATATTATTTGGCAGATGGGAACAGACTGAAAGCTACAAAAGGATTTATGTTGATGCTAGCGAAAAGTATCACGAAATTGGATATATAGATTTAATAAGAATAAAATTTGTTGTTACAGCTCGATTTGAAGATGAAATTATTACAATAAAATTAATAGATAATGTAAGCAAAAAAATTAACACTATATTAGATGAATATAGAAACTATAAATTTTATAAGTAAATAGTTGGTTGAAAATCATAAGTTATAGAACAGATAGTTAGTGTTGCTAATTATCTGTTTTTATATTATAATCATTTCAAATAATGGAAATATATAGAAAAACAATAAAGAAGGTGAGAGAATATGAGTAATGTATTAGAAAGATATTACCAATTAGTTATAAAAGATAAAAAGTATTTAGAAGAATATATTTTAAGTAAATCTACAGAAAATGCAATGTTAGATTCCATAAAAAGACAAATAGAAGAATTTTTTGTATGGAGAAAAGCTAATAGTTATGAGGAACTTGAAAAAATTGCACATAGTGAAGATGCAGTAGAACTATTGAGATTTAGTGATTATTATAGTGAGGAGATGTGTAATTTATTAGAGGAACATTTAAATATTGATTTTCAAGAACTAGATGAAGATAAATTTGATGATTTATTATCAGATAATAATTTACAAAAAATAGCAGAAGATAATGACACACCTAAACAATTAAAGGACTGTATAATGTTAGAAATGGAAAGTCGAGCAATTTGTAATGAAATGTATGAATATATAATGCAAAATAAAGAAAAGAAAGAAGAACAACCAAAGTTAGACTTTAGAGAAGTAAAAAAATGTGCTATTTTTGTGCATTATAGCATCAATGATTCCAAAAGGAGCGAAGAAAAGAAGAATAGACTAATAAAATTCTGCAAAGATGTATTAGAAACTGATAATTATGAGATATTTATAGAAATAGGATCTTTCTTAAAAGATAGAGAAATATTTGATGGTATGTTAAAAAGATTTGAAAGTGGAGAGTTTTCTCATTTAGTAGTTACAGATGTTGGTCAAATTTATAAATTAAGTTATGACATACAAAAAGCACAAGATTTAACAAATAAAATTCAAGCATTAAATGTTACAACAATATGTGTAGATGAAAAAATGTTTATAGAGGGCAAAGAGGGATTACTTAAAGAGATGGATGATTTAGAAGAAATAGATACTATATAAGATTGGAGAATGAAAAATGTACTTAACAAAGATAATTGATAGAGTTGGAAATATTGAAATGGTAGCACAATCAATAGATGAAATGTGCAATAAAATGGATAAAGAAGGATATTCATTAGTTACTTATCAATTTTATGCTAATAATGAAAAAATAATGTTGACTTTTAAAAAGGGTTAAAGAAAAACTTTATATAAGTTTTTATATGATTAAATATGATAGAAGCAAATCAAATGAGATTCGCTTCTTTTTTTATTGGAGGTGAAAATAATATGACAAGAAAAGAAATAGAAAAAATAAAAAATGAAATACCACGATTTGAGAATGGAAATCCTTGCAAATTAACAAAAGAGCAAGAACGATTACATAGAGAACTAGACTGTAGAGAGATGATAAATAGTTGCTTATGTTATGGGCATAGTTTTATAGAATCACATTATAGCAATCCATATATCAAAGAATTAGGAATGGAAAGAGTGCTTGAACTTTATAATGAACAAAAGGCAGATTTTGATAAAGCCAAAGTATTCCATAATGTGTATGAAGATGGTGAAGGCGTTTCTTATAATTCGATTCAATGGGAAGATGAATTTGAAATAAATTAAATTTATACTTTAAATAAAATTTTAAGAAATGTGAAAGAATTTTTAAAGGAGGAATTATTATGCAAAAAGTATTTAGTATTTTTGCTCAAAATCTTGCTTATTACAATGAAGGATATATAGCAGGAGATTGGATAGATTTACCACAATCTCCAGAAGTTATAGATAAATATTTGAAAGAAGTAGTAAAAGTTGATGATGAACACGAGGAATATGAAATTGCAGATATTGATAATATAGAACCTTTTCCATATAGTTCAATTCAATGGGCTAGTGTAAAAGATATAAATGAATTAGCAATAATATTTAGTACATTAGATAATTTTCAAAAGGAAGCTGTTTTAGCACATTTGGTTTATGAGGAAGAAGAATACTATGGTATAGATGAATTAATAAATATTTGTTTACAAGCAGATAATATAGCTTATTATCAATATAATTTTGAAGGAATTGAGCATTGTGAAAATTGTTCTCCAGATGTCAAAATGGGATATACAATGGCAGAAGAAATAGGACTATATTATGAACTTGAAAAATTAGGTGCTACAAATTACTTTGATTTTGAAAAATATGGGGAAAGTTATTCATATAATCATCAGTTATTAGAAAATGGTTATTTAATACAAGGTGACTATGATATAGATTTGAATCTATATTCTAAAGAAGAAATACAAGAAAAAGTAAATCAAATTTTACAAGAGAATCTAAAAGAAAGAGAGGTAAAAGAAATTGAGATATAAAGGAAAGATTAAAGAATTAAATCATATTGTAATATCTGATCCAACTTATGGAGAAGATGTGTGGTGTAGATATGAAAAAAATAATATAAATCAAAAAAATTGGAAAGTTGATATAGATATACATCAAGTTGAAGATAAATTTGAAGAAATAACTATAAAAGGTACAGAATTTTTCTTGTGTATGTATAGAAATAGCAGAGTATGTCAATTAGAAAATGAAGGTACAATAAAAACATTAAAAGGAGTCAAGATTAGTAAAACAGAAATTGGAATGGATACAGCTTGTGTTGCATTGGGAATAAATGATAAAGCAAAAGATATTATTGAATCACAAGAAGAATGGCAACCAGAATGTTCATTAAATACTCTTACAGATGGAATGTTTGGAACAGTAAAAGAAGGAAAATTAGGAAATGATATTGTATTCATTTGGGTATCTGGATATTTATGTGAAGATACAGGATATTCTATGGAAGATATAATTGACTATTTACAATACCAATTAAATATTACTGGATTAGAAAAGGATTTACAAAGACCTTATATAATAAAGCAAGAAGAAGCATTAGAAAAAATGCGAGATATAGCATTAAAGTTTAAGGAGATTACAAAAGAAGATCCAAAACTTCTAAATTTCTTCAATAAAGATAATAGATTTTCCAATATATCATTTGCTGGAACATATTTAGCTGGCATAGCAGTTAGAAATGAACAAAGAAAAGCAGGTAATTTAGATGGAAAGATGGAAACATCTCCGTATTCAGAAAAACAAGAGAAACTTATTGAGGAACATACAAAATTACAATTAGAATTTGAAAAAACAGAAGAAGAAATTGAAAATAATATTGATATGGAGATATAGGAGGGATAAAAATGCACAGAGGAACAGTATTTATAATAACGAAAGATAAAGACAATAAGTTTGAAGTTCAAAAATCTACCGAATTTAATGGTGGAATGGGATTAGGTTGTCACGGTGGAATAATATATGATATGTTAAAAGATTTCAAAGAACCATTACTATTTGATGCAATGATTAGAGATTTTGATGATAGATATTTCAAATACGGTGATGAAGTAATGACTTACTCTCCAGATGAACAAAAAACTCCATATATTGACAAAAATGGTAGAGAATATTTTGAATATGCTCAAACTGAAAATCAATTTAAGTTTTTCAAAGATGAAAATGGAGAATATATTTATACAAGTGATAGTAACTACATTAAGAATATGTCAGATGAGGATATAACAGTTGTATGCAGTAATGGAAATTATGTATTAAAGCCAAATCAAATTTTAATTACTGATTATAACGAGTGTATCAATAATACTAGAATGACTTTTGGAGAGAAAATAGATGATAAGATAGAAATTGACACATTAAGCACAAAAGAGTATATTCCTACTAGAAAACAGGAAATTATACTAAATAATATTATAAAAACAATGGAATCATTTAACTACAATGTTAATCTTATATATGAAAATGGAATGATTAGTGGTATGGAAATTGAAACTTGGACCAATGGTGGAGTGGATATGATACATACCTTTTATTTTTGTGATGATTATCAAGAATTGTATGAAAAAGATAATGTAAAAAAGCAATTAAAAGAAATAGCAGATAGTTTTTCAATAGATGATGAGATTGATATGTATAGACAAGATGCAAAATATAAAAGCAATTTTTCAATTCGAGAATCATTAGAAGATTTTGAGGAATACCAAAATAGATTAAAGAATCTATCGAAGAATTTTTTAACTAAATATCACGAAATTGTCTATCAAAAATTTATGAAAAATGAAATGGAAAAGGAGATGATGTAACTATGAAATTGATGACAAAAGAACTAGAAAAAGAATTTGAAAAATATCCTATAGGCAGTCAAGATGGATTAGGGGGAAATGCAAAGGTTATTGTAAAATATTTTAATCCAATAGGAACAGGTACTTGGTTAATTACAGAAGGAGAAAAATTAGAAAATGGAGATTATGAAATGTTTGGATATTGTCATTTAGGAGATGATGATATGGCAGAACTGGGGTATGTAATGTTATCAGAATTGGAAGAATTACAATTACCATTAAAAATAGAAAGAGATTTATATATGCCAAAAGATTGTAATCTTATTCAAGCAATGAAAATAACAGGAATTACACCACCATCTTATATGATGAAAAAGTATCAAGAACAAATTTATGAAAGGGTATGTAAGAAGTATGTTCCTATGAGTTCAAATCAAATACTTTTAAATGATGAAGATAAAATTATTATTGCGCTTATAAAAGATGAAAGCATAAGTAAAATAAAATCTAATGAAATAACATTAGAAAATTATAAAGAATATGCAGAAGAATTTGATTCTTTTAGTACATATAAAGAGTTATTCAAATCGTTTGAAATGAATGAAGGAATTGAAATTGATTTAGAGGACAATAAAGAAAATTTGTATGATGAAAATGGAAAATGGACTTATGGAATATCGAAAGAAGATATTAAAGAATTACAAATATTTGGTGAAAGAATTGATATGAGTTTTTTAGAAAAGAATAATGACAATATATCTTATGAAATATAGAAAAGGAGGTGTTTCTTATGCCAAATTGGGTAAGAAATGTAGTTACTGTATCAAAAGATACAATGAATAAAATAAAAGAAAAATATTTTGAAAACGGAATATTAGATTTTAATAAAATAATACCAATACCAAAAACATTAGAGTTGACAGAAGGCTCTATTACAGATGTTGCTATTTATTATGCTTTGTTACAAAAAAATGAAAATAAACAGTATGAAATAATTAAAGCATTAAGCAAAAAGGAAGATTATATTTACAATAATTATTGGAACAAGATAAAACACTATAAATCTAATGGTGATTTTAAAGATATTTATCAAAAGGCTAAAAAATTTATACCAGATGAAGAAGCAAGAAAACTAAATATTACTTCTTTAGAACAATTAGGTGATACATACATAAATAATATAATCAAATATGGTAGTACCACTTGGTACGATTGGTGTATTGAAAATTGGGGAACAAAGTGGGGAGTTTCAGAATTTTCTTGCAATGAAACAACTATGATTTTTGATACTGCCTGGGCAACTCCAGAACCAATTTTTGAGAAAATATCAAAAGAACTGCCTAATGCTTTAATTGAAGTACAATATGCAGATGAATGTTATTCAAATTATAATAATGGAATCTTAATACTTAAAGATGGATTAGAAGATCATAAAGAAGAATTAGATGAAGATTTTGCAGCAGAAGTTTGGAGTAAAATAATAAAAGATGAAAGAGAACAAAAGGATATTACTGATGAAATGTTTGATTAAGCGTTTTTTACAGTAATATCTATTTTTTAAAAGAAAGGAGCGAATAAAATTGAATAATGTAGAAGTTAAAGTGAATGGAAAAAATATTAAATTATATGGAAGCAATGCAGTAATTCAAAAAGAAAAAACAGTCATAGAGTATCTTAATCTAACAGGAAACGAATATGAAGATAGGTTAGTTATACAACAATGTATTGATGATAATAAATTAAAATCAAATATATCGTATGAAGGTAATACAGTATATCCTTTTGAAAAGACTGTTAAAGAATATAGAAAGTTACAGAAAAGTGGAACACTAGATAAGATGTCAACATATATGTATCACTTTTTTATGTATGCTTGTAATGATATTGCACATTACGATATAGGTGGATATAGATGTTATTATAATAATTCGTTTAGAAGATTAGAGGATGAATTGTTATCAAATAATTGGACTTCGAGTAGGTTTACGGATAGAGATAAAATATTTAAAGAACTTAAAATAAGCCGAGAATATTTTAAAGAAAGAGATATGATAGATATTGATAAAATTTCAATAAACAAGCTAAAGTCGATTATTAAAGAATGTGGTTGGGAAGTAAATAATGATGGTAATGGATTCTGGAAATTATCTAAAAAAATAAATTATAAAACTAATTATTCATTTAATATTGACATATTAAATCATAGTATTTCAAGAATTATGAGAGAGATAAATTATATAACAAACTCTTTTAATAAAGAAAATTATATGGAAGATATGGTAATTAAAAGACAGCAAATAGATAATCCACCAACTATTAGCGAAATTGTATCAACTGGTAATGATATTAAATATAGTCTGAATCAACTTACATCTGATGTACTTTATAAAACTAGAGTTGCTGCTGAAGAAAAATTAAGTGTTTTAAATCAAGAAAATATAAAAAGCAATGATAATTTGAATTATGAATACTAGGAGGAATACGATAATGAATGAGATGGAAGAATTTTTAAATTTTGGTGCAGTAGTAAAGTTAAGGCGAAGTTATGATGATGATCTTTTTAAATTTATTGAACTTATGAAAAGTGTAGGTTTTTTGAAAGAATACGCAGAAAGTTTTGAAAAAAATTGTTGTTTCGATAAAGAATTTAATGAATTTTCAGAAAGCAAATTTTGGCATTATGTTGAAATAAATAATGGAAACAAAAATGATACTTGTATTGAATTTCAATGGAGTAAAGGATTTACTTGGGGAGATAGAAAGGATTATTTGAATTATGATAGCGAAATGAAAATACTAAATGTTGATGAACTTATAAGAGCTTGTAATAAAGAAGAACTATTCAAGATGAATTACGAATATACAAATTTTAAGAATGAATTAGAAGATAAAGAATGTGCATCAGATTTGGATAGCTTTTTGGACTTTTATGAGTGGTCTATTACTAAATATCCAGATGGAAAATATAACATAAAAGATGAACAATGTAATACTTTTGACTTTGAAGAAAATACAACATTAGAGGGAATTATTGATAGAGTTTATTATAAAATGTTTGATTACTTTATAGATGAAGAAGATATTGAAGGTCTTATAAAAGATGGAGATTTTGACTATGTAAAAAGTAAATATGAAAGTTATATGAGAACTGGTGAAAAATTAAAATTAATAGATGAACTAAATAGACAACATTATGAAAATTGGTTTCAAGAAATTACACAAGAAAAAGATTCTATTGAAATAGACAATGATATTTAATCTTATGAGAAGGGAGAAATTACAATGAACGATAAAAGTAAAGGAGATTTTTATAAAAATATTTGCAATAGATATATAGAAACAATGTCAAAAGAAATGTTACTAGAGATAGATAATAAGATATTACATATTTTTATAGAAGATGAGTATATAGAACTTAAAGAAGAAGGCAAGATAAATAGTCAAAATTATCAAGACTATTTAGATGGAGATTTTAATGTATGTGAGTATGATTCTTATAGAGATTTATATAATTCTACAATAAAAGATGAAGTGATTTATGATATAGAGGATTTAGGTTTATTTGATTATAATAATAACTGGAATTTCTATATAACATTTGAAGAATTAAAAGAAATGGGATATGCAGATAAAGTAAAATATAATTATCCACTAATTGAAAAATACATCATTGATGATGAAGATGAATTCTATGATTACTTTTCTTTGGAACAATTAAATGAGTTTGAAGAATCACTACATTTATATTATGAAACCGAAGATATTGATACTAATAAATGGGGAGAGTTATATTCAAAATCAAATAAAAAGTTCAATTATAATATTATTGCTCTATCAGAAGGAATGATAGATTATTATGATTTGGTACAAGATTATAAAACAAATTTGCAAAAATATTATGATTTATCATTAAATGAAGTTATTGATTATTTTAGAGAAAATATGATAAAAGATTTAATGGGTTATGGAAGTGATAGAGATGAAGGGTTAGAACATTTATCTTCAATGTATCAAGAAATTATGGATAGGCTAGGCATAAAATATTCAAATGTTTATACAGAAGATGTATCAGATGGAAAATATCTAACAACAATTATTTTTGAAAATGATAATTCAATAAAAATAGATACAAGTGCTTGGAATGGAATAAAAGTTGTAGCAGAAAATGTAGAATCTATTTATGAAACTTATAAAAAAACACAAGAAAAAATAAAGAATGATGAAATAGAAAATGAATTAAATTATTAAAAAATATATTCAAGATTTAAGGTGATAAAAGTAAAATTTTATCTCCTTTTTATTTTGGATAGAAAGGATAGTGATTAAAAATGGGACAAAGAAGTCAGATATATATTCGTATTAAAGATGAGGATGGAAATACAACTCTATTTGCAAAATATTTTCAATGGAATTTTGGAGAAAGGATGATTTCAAGAGCAAGATATGGAATTGAATATATTAAAAGAAATATGGAATATATCAATCAAGATACTGTGCAGCAAAGAATAAATAAAATTTTTGATATTAACTTTGATATGCAAGATGTGGCTTTAAGCACAGATATTTTGCAAGAAGTTCGCAATGATTTTTGGTGGGATAGGTCATCAGTAAATGACTATATCTTTTCAGGTCAAGACAATAATGATGGTAAATTATTTATAGATTGTGACCAAACTTCTAATGAAATTAAGTTTTGTTTTACAGATTATGATTTGAAAATTTTAACACCAAATAAATATATGAAATGGGATATAGGAGAAGAATGGAAATCTAATAAATTTTATGATGAACCAGACTTAAATAAAGAGTGGCAAGAGATAATTCCTATATGCGAAAGTAACATTGAATATATAAATAGAAATGCAAAAATGATGAATGAATTAGAATTAGAACAATATATTAATGAGGATTATTCTAAACAAATTGGAGATTCAAAATTTAAAGAATTTTTGCAAGAGTTTATTGAAAAAGGAATGTTGCATAATGATTTTAGATATTTCCATATTGAAAGAACAGATGAAAATAATTCTTGGAAATTTTATGGTCAGAATCCAGAGGATTTATATATGAAGTATGATAGTAGTGCAAACAGATTAACAGTAGAGCCATCTTTTGACAAAGAATATTACGAAGGAATAATACAAGAAGTTTGCAATTATTATTGCTTGAAATATGAAAAAAATTTAAAAGAGTTTACATCTTTAGAAGAAAGTTTTGGCAAAGAAACTGAAATAAAATCGTTAGAAATTGGAGAAAAAAATGATGCAGAAATCGACTATGATTATGAATAGAAAAACTACGCAAAGTGGAGTAAAAAATGCTCCACTTTTTTCAAAAAACGAAACAAAAATTATCTCCCAGAGGGCAACAAGGGTATTAGGGATTTTTCCCTAAACAGCGAAAAGGGTGTCAAAACACCACGCTGGCGAATATTGGGCATTAAAAATGATCCTCAATATTCGGAGCAAATAAATTGCTCTAGATTTCTTGTCCTATGCTTCGCTAGTACAAGAATATTTGAAATATAAAGAATAGATATACAAAAAATGGAACTTGTGTTATAATCAACTCAACGAATAGTAATTTGAAAGAGAGAAAAAATGAAAAATATATTAATACACGGATTAGGGCAAAATGAGCAAAGTTGGAATAATACTAATGAATATTTAAGAAAAAATCAAATTGATCCAATATGTCCTAATTTATTTGAATTAACTAAAAACACTTCAAAGGATTATAAAATGATGTATAATGTCTTTTCGGATTTGTGTAATGCTCAAAAAGAAAAACTTAATTTATGTGGTATTTCATTAGGTGGAATATTAGCATTAGATTTTGCAAAAGAATATCCAGAAAAGGTAAATTCTATTATTTTAATAGGTACACCATATAAGATACCAAAGACACTTTTTAAATTACAAAGTATAATATTTCATATAATGCCAAAGTCTACATTTGAAAGAATGGGATGTTCAAAGGGAGAATTTATTACTTTAGTTAATTCAATGAATAATCTCGATATTTCAAGTGATTTAGACAGAATAAAATGTTCAAGTTTAATTATATGTGGAGCCAAAGACAATGTGAATATTGAAAGTGCTAAATTATTAAATAAGAATATAAAAAATAGTAAATTGAAAGTAATAAGTAATTCAGCACACGAAGTTAATATTGATAATCCAAAAGAACTTGCAGATACAATTTATGACTTTTGGAAAGATAATCAATAATATAATTTTAAAGTGAGAGGAGAGAAAATAATGAATAGTAGAATATTAGGATATAGATATGATAATGTTAGTCAGTCACTTATTAGTGATAAAGAAGAATCACAAGTAGTACAATGTATATTTGATTTATACACATTCTACAAATTAAGACAAGATGAGATAGAGAATTTAATCGAAGCCAATAAATCTTTACATCAAATTATAGAAGATAGAATTAGTGATATATGGAACAAATTATATGAAACAAATAAAAATATATCTAAAAAGTTTGATGAGAATAATATAATTAAAATGTTAGATAATGATGAGAAAGTAGCAATAAGCATATTAGACCAAGTGAAAAAAGAGATAGAACGAATTAATGAAATTGCAAATACATCTTTACTGGAGAAAATTGATGATGCGATAATGTTAATTCAAAATAAAGCGAAAATAAAAGAAAAATACGGAAACTTTGAAAATATAAGCAAAACTTATAAACAATACTTAAATGAAAAATTTAGTATTAGAGCAAAAGAACACGAAGCAGTGATTAGTAAAGAATTGTGGGAAGAAATTGCTAAAAGAGTAAATATGCCAAAAGAAAACATAGAGATTGATATAACTGAATAATAAAAACAAAATTTTAAGGGGATAGATTCCCCTTATTTTTTATGCAAGAAAAGAGGGATATATTTATGGATAGTCAAAGTAAACTAGATAGCATATTTGTATCTTATAATAAAATTTTGAAAAGGCTAAAAGAAAACAATATAAAAACTAAAAACAATAAAGAAATAACACATAAAGATTTAAGACTTGCAATTTCTACTATGTTAAAGAAACATCCTAACTGTAGATGGCAAAGTAATAAGTGTAGAAATAAAAAATATTTCATTATAGATGAAGGATATTTATGGATTAGATATGTATATTTTCAAGATGAAAAATCTTTAATAGATGCAGATATTGATTTCTTTGAAGAAAGAATTAAGCAATATGAGAAACTATTGGATTTGAAAAGTAGAAATCTATTTGATAAAGAAATGTATGTAAAAGAATTGGAAGAATTTTTTAATCGTTCAACTCCAACAATAAAAAGATCTGTATATAAGATGCTGAAAGTAGATAGCAATTACAGATATAATAAAGATGGAAAATTTGTGATTACTAAAGAAGGTGTTGAATGGCTGTGTAAAAATTGTTTTAAGCAAAAATATCTGGAGATATTAGAAAACTACAAAATGGAACTAACAGAAAAGTATATTGCAGCAGGATATATATATGATAATTTCTTTAATAGAAATTAAATTTATAAAGTTATGAAATGAGAAGTGAGAATCGTATTCTTGCTTCTTATTTTTTATGGGAAGGAAGATATAAATGGAATTTAATTCAAAAGAAAGAAGAAAAAGTATAAAAGTGTGGCTATCAGATGAAGAAAGAACTTTGGTTGAGGCAAAAGCAGAATATTATGGTTATAAACGATTAGCAAAATATATTCGTGATGCAGCAATCTATGAAAAAGTAACTTATTTTGATTTGAAAAACAAAGAAGAATTATATAGTGCTTATGCAGAAAACACAAAGCAAGTAAAAAAGGTAGCAAAAGAAATTAGGCATATAAGTAAATATGCTACACAATTATCAGAAGTAGAATTACAAACATTACAAAATACAATGTATGGGATATTAAAGAATCAAAAAGCAATGATAAAACTTATTGATGAGAAACTTGATTTAGATGTATGGAAAGAAATCAATCATAATAAATTTGAGAAAATAGAGGAGGAACAGTAATGCCAGTTACAAAAAGATTACCACATTTGGGTACACCTAAAAATTTAATTGAATACATACTAGATGAGAAAAATGATGGCGAAAAAGTAGGATATGCTAGTTCCTTAAATTGTAATGTTGAAACAGCACTTTATGAATTTAAAGATATTCAAAAGAAATATAAAATGGGAGGAACTAGAAGTGCATATCATATTATCCAGAGTTTTTCACCCAAGGATAGAATAACTGTAGAGCAAGCTAATGAAATTGGATTAAGAATGTGCAAGGAATTATATCCAAATTTTCAATGTATTGTTTCAACTCATATTGATAAAGGACACATACATAACCATATATGTGTAAATGCAATAAATCTAGATGGTAGAAAGTTAGAAGATAGACTTGCCAATGAAAAAGAAGGCTTGTATGGAGTAAGTGATACAAGTGATAGAATCGCAGCCGAGTATGGCTGTTTTATTATGCCCAGAAAAACATATTTGCAGTCTAAAAATAGTCAAGATGATTATTACCAATATAAAAAGCAATCTTGGAAAGAACAAATTGAAGAACAATTAGAAAGACTTATTCCTAAATGTAATAGTATTGATGAACTTCTAGATGAACTATCCATTTTAGGATATGAAATAAGGAGAGGTAAACATATATCAGTTAAATGTCTTGGGATGCAAAGATATGCAAGAATAGATACAATAAACTTAAAATATAGTACAAGTAATTTATATAAAATATATAAAGAAAGAGATAATATCAAATTATTAGCAATTAAGACAGAACAAACTGAATTTAATTCAATTATATTTCAAAAAGTGAATGAATCTAAAATTGCTATTGAAAAAAGTCAGTTAGCTGCAAAAGGAAAAGTATATAGTGAATACCAAAAAACTAAATATCAAGAAATAAAAAGATATTATATGTTAAAAAAACAATTAGAATATCTAGATAAATACAATATTAGAGATTTTGAGGATATTGAAACAGAAATATCTATTAAAAGAAACCAGATAAAAAGTAGAAATGTTCAAATAAAGAAGAATCAAGATAAATTTAACAAAATACTAGAAACTACAGAAATGGCGAATGATTATATTAGACTACATACTGTTTATGAGTATGCTAAATTCTATAAAGATCAAGACAAAGACTATATTTTACCTAAAGAGGCAGAAATATTTTTGAATATTCAAAAACAATTAAATATTACTTCTATTGATGAGGCAAAACAAATAATCAAAGATTCAAGATCTGAACGAATCAATATAAATAAGCAAAGAAAAGAAGTTTTAGAACTTCAAAGAGAATTGAACCATTTAGAAACAATCAAAGAAGAAAAATTATCAAGCAGTAATCTGTTTATTCATAACATTAAGTTCGGAGGAAACAGAATCGACTATAAAAATTCAAAGGATAAAGAATTTTGTGTGAATTTACCATACACAAATTTTAAAATACATATAGATAAAAGGTTTACTGCATATAATGAGAAACATCAATTTTATACATTATATCTAGTAGATGATAGAGAATACGAACTATATGATGAAAATAATGAAAAAGTTGGCAATGTAACAGGAATAGAATTAGAAAAATTTGTGTTAGACAAGAAAAAAGAGATTGATTCATTATATAGTAAATAATTAAATAAAAAAATTGGCTCCAGATTAAATTCTGGGGCTTTTTTCGTATGCAAAGGAGGAATTAGATTATGTTAAAAGTAATGAGCCTGTTTACAGGAATAGGAGCCTTTGAGAAGGCATTAGAAAGATTAAATATAAATTATGAATTAGTGGGATTTAGTGAAATTGATAAATTTGCTATTAAGAGTTATTGTGCTATTCATAATGTACCAGAATATAAAAATTTAGGAGATGTAACAAAAATAGATATTGATAAAATCCCAGAATTTGATTTATTAACCTGGGGATTTCCTTGTCAAGACATTAGTATTGCTGGAAGAATGGAAGGAATAAAAGAGGGAACTAGAAGCGGATTATACTATGAAGGATATAAAATATTAAAGGCTAAAATGCCAAGTTTCAGTATTATTGAAAATGTAAAAAATTTGACAAGTCAAAGATTTAAAAATCAATTTGATTCTATTTTGAATGACATATCAGAACTAGGATATAATAATTATTGGAAAGTCCTAAATGCAAAAGACTTTGGTGTTCCCCAGAATAGAGAAAGAATTTTTATTGTATCTATTCGCAAAGATGTTGATAAAAATGAATTTACTTTTCCATCTCCAGTAACATTAAATTTAAAATTAAAAGATATTCTAGAAGATAAAGTTGATGAAAAATTTTATTTAACTGAAAGTGGAATAGGTAGACTAATAAAAAAGAATAATAAGTTATTAAGGGATTATAAGAATCCCAATATTTGCTCTTGTATTATTGCAGGATATAGTAAAATGAGTGGTAGTAATAATCAATACATAGCAGAAAATAATAAACCAAATAAAATTGCTGGAATGTATGATACAGAAACTAAAAAAAGACAAGCAGGAAGTATATACAATACAGAAGGAATATCTCCTACATTAACAACAATGAGTAATGGTGGGCATAAGCAACCATACATCCTAGTAAAAGAAGGAACTAAAAAAGGATATGCAGAGGCAATGGAGGGAGATTCAATAAATTATTCATATCCCAATAGTACAACAAAGAGAGGTAGAGTTGGTAAAGAAGTATCTCAAACTATTTTAACTTCACCTAGTATGGCTACAGTTATTGAAACTCCCAAACCTATATGTTTAAATAATCAATATAAACAACCTAGTGTTCAAGATAGAATTTATGATACAGAAGGGATTGCAACTGCTGTTACTGCAAGTCAATTTAGACCAAGTATAGCAGAAAGAAAAATGTTCAATCCATATAATCAAAAAGAGATAAAAGATATTGCTCCTACACAAACTGCTAGCTGTGGAAATGTGACATCTACCGCAGCAGTCTTAATATCAGAAGATGGTAATCATTATATGAAAATAAGGAAGTTAACTCCACTTGAGTGCTGGAGGTTGATGGGATTTGATGATGATGATTTTGAAAAAGCAAAATTAGTACCTACGAGTGATACTCAACTTTATCGACAAGCAGGGAATAGCATTGTTGTTAATGTGTTAGAAGCAATATTCAAAAATTTGTTAATAAAAAAATAAATTATATGCCGATTTTTTTTGCATTTGCAACAAAATTCGGCGAAATAATATTGACAATTAGAAATAATTAGTATAAAATCAAGCAAGAAAGAGAGGATTTTATATGGAGATAAAAAGAGATGACTATCTTAATAAATTGATAAATAGAGAGAATAATGGACTTATTAAAGTTATAACAGGATTAAGAAGATCAGGAAAATCTTATCTATTGTTTAATTTATATTATAATTATTTAATAAGTAAAGGTATAGATAAATCTCATATAATAGACATTGCATTAGATGATAGAACAAATAAGGAATTAAGAAATCCAGATAATATGTTGAAATTTATTAAAGAAAAAATTACAGATGATAAATTATATTATATCTTGTTAGATGAAATTCAATATTTAGATGAATTTGAGGATGTATTAAATAGTTTAATGCACATTAGAAATGCAGATGTTTATGTAACAGGTAGTAACTCGAAGTTTTTATCATCAGATGTAATAACAGAATTTAGAGGTCGTGGTGATGAAATACACGTTTTTCCTTTAAGTTTTAGGGAGTTTATCTCTGTATATCAAGGAACTATAGATGAGGCTTGGGATGACTATTACAATTATGGTGGTATGCCATTAGTCTTATCTCGAGAAACAAGCAAAGAAAAAACAGAATATTTAAAGTCTTTATTTGAGAAGGTATATATATCAGATATTCTTGAAAGACATAAAAAAATAAAAAATAAAATAGAATTAGATGAACTTTTAGATATATTATCATCTGCTGTTGGTTCTCTTACAAATCCTTTAAAATTGTCAAAAACTTTTAGAAGTGAGAAAAATAAGAATATAGATGATAAGACAATAAAAAGATATATTGATTATTTTGAGGATTCATTTTTAATAAATGAAGCTAAAAGATATGATGTAAAAGGTAAAAAATATATTAATTCTCCATACAAATATTATTTTGAAGATATAGGATTAAGAAATGCAAGAATAAATTTTAGACAAACAGAAGAAAATCACGTAATGGAAAACATCATCTATAATGAATTAAGGATTCGTGGATATAATGTGGATGTTGGAGTTGTAAATGTATATGAAAAAAATGAAAAAGGAAGTCGAATCTTAAAAAGTTATGAAGTGGATTTCGTTGTAACACAAGGAAACAATAAATACTATATACAATCAGCATTTTCAATGAGTAATCCAGAAAAGATAAGACAAGAAAATAACTCTTTAATAAATATAGGTGATTCTTTCAAAAAGATAATAGTTGTTAAAGATAATATAAAACCAAGACGTGATGAAAACGGTGTAGTAACAATGGGAATATTTAACTTTTTAACTGATGCCAATAGTCTGGATGTTTAATTTGGAGATATTAATCAATAGGAAGGAGAGTGTAAATAGATGACAGAAGCACAAATTATAAACATAATTGAAAAAACATTAAATGAAAAACTAGAACAAGATTCAAATTTTATTAGATACACTTTCTTTGAAATAATGGTTAAATACAATCTTTCAAAAAGTGATGAAAATATTTTCAATTTACTAATAGAAAATAAACTTCGTAATTTAGATTATAAAGTATATTTTAGAGGAGAAGAATACGAATACGAAGGAAAAACAAAAATAGTAGAAGATAATGAAATATTGATAGCAATAAAAAAAGTAACAGAAAGGGTGCAAAAGGATGGAAGAAAAACTAAAAAAACAAAGCATTGATAGGTTAGATATAGCAGATAGCATAATAAAAAAGCTAAAGGATAACAAAATTGATACATTAGAAAAACTATGCCAAAAGAGTAAAAGTGATTTGAAAAAAATTAATATAGAACAATTTGAAGCAAATGCAATAAACATTGAATTACAACTACTTGGACTAAACCTAAATGGTTCATTATAAAAATAGGTAATAATAAAATAAATAGGAGGGAAAGAAATATGGATAAAAATTTAAATCCAGATGAAGCGTACAAAGTAATTGAAAAATTAGTAAAAGAAGGAGATCCAAAAGAAGTAGGAATTTTTATTAGTTTGTTATCACATAGATATATGAAAGAAATGGGAATAACAAAAGAGCAATTTATGACTTCTTTATCTAATAGCATAGATGAACTTGAAAATAAAGAAGGTTAATATAAATTATAATCGAGAAAGAGAGGAGGGAATATTTTATGTCAGAGGTTAACTATCAAGAAATTTTAGAAAATGTAAATGATACTGTTAGAAATTTAAAAGTAAATGATATACAAAAATTAAATGAATTAAGTTCCTACCTTATAATTACCAAGCAACCACTTGTATTGGCTAAAGAGGATTCTATTGAATTTTATACATATTGTGCTATACAAAATTTATCTTTATGTGTAGATCAATGTAGAGATGATTATTTAGATAAAAAAATAACACTAGAAGAAATAGAAGATAAAATCAAACAAACTTGGGATAAAGATTATAATAAATTTTAGTAAATAAAGGTTAGTTCAAAAGAACTAATCTTTATTTTATAAAAAAGAAATTATTATAGTAAACAAGAGTATTGACAAAAATTTTTTAATTTTCTAAACTTAATTTAGTAAGTGCTTACCATTATATTTATGAAGGGAAGAAATTAAAAAATGTATCATTCAAGATTTAAAGGAAGCCATTATGACGCAGGTTATAAATTGGGAAGTTTATTATATAAAAATAATAATATTATAAGTAATAACCACACATTTGTTATTACAGAAGAAAGAAAAAGATTTGCAAAAGAGTGTATTCCAATTTATGAAAAAATCTATCCAGAGATATTGCAAGAAATAAAAGGAATAGCAGATGGTCAGAAAGATTCATACGAAAATCTATGCACTTTTTTATTAAGTATGTATTGCTTTGAATTTAATAATAAATGCACTTGCTTTGCATATAAAGATGAAAAAGATATAATATTTGGAAGAAATAGTGATTTTTTAGTAGAATTAGAAAAACTATATATGAATTGTTTATATAAATTAGATAATGTATATGCTTTTAATGGAAACACTACTGCATTTGTTCAAATGGAGGATGGTGTTAATGAATATGGATTGGCAATAGGTCTTACTTTTGTTTATCCTAAAGTAAGAAAAGCAGGATTTAATTCTGGAATGTTAGTTCGTTATCTTTTAGAAAAATGCAAAACAACAGATGAAGCATTAGAAAAACTAAAAAAGATTCCTATTGCTTCACAACAGACTTTAACGCTAGCAGATAGTAAGGGAAATCTTGCTATTGTAGAATGTAATTGTAATCATATACAACTAATAAAGCCGAGTAATGATGGAGAATTTGTTGCTACTGCTAACAATTTTAATTCTAATGAAATGTTTGAATATAGAAATTGTGGAATAGATGATTGGAGATCAGATGAAAGATATTCAGTAGCATATAATACATTAAAGGAAAATAAAAATAATTTTTCATTAGAATTGGCAAAAGATATTTTATCTGGAAAATACGGATTTATGTGTCAATATAATAGAAAAACAGGTGCTGATACAGTTTGGTCTATTATATATGATTTAAAGAATAAAAAAATTTATAGAGTAGAAGGAAATCCATCAAGAAAAAAATTTAAAGAAGATTTAAGAATGAAATTTGTTTGATTAAATATAGATTTGAAAAGCTACTATCGTTTATATAGTGGCTTTTTTCGGCTTTTAGGTTTACAAATTTGACATAATATGTTATAATTTAGTGGTAATATTTTAGGGTGTGATATATGATGAATGAAATAACAGTAAAAATAAATTGTTCAATAAATGAAATGACCAATATATTAAAAAAACTAGGTTTTCAACTAATAGATAAATATTCAATGGATGACATATATTATATTCCAGAACACATCAATATACACAAGATGCCTATAGTAGAAATTTTGAACTCTTGTATATTATTAAGGAAAATTAAACAGTATGAGCCAAAAGAATTTATAAAGAGTTATAATATTATAAAAATAACCTATAAAAGTAAAAATATTGCACTAAATGGAGATATTATTAGTCAAGAAAAATATGATTGTGAGATAAAAGACTTACAACAAGGAAAAGAATTATTAAAAGCTATAAAATATAAAGAATTAATGAACATTATTGAAGATGATATGGTCTATCAAAAAGATGGATTAGAACTTTCAATAAAAGAAATAAAAAATGGAGATAATTTAATAGAAGTTGAGTTAAATGAAAAATTTAATTCAATAGATAAATTAAAACAAAAGATCAATGAATTAAATATACCAATAGATAAAAGTAATTTCTTTGTAAAGAAAGCTGAAATTGAGTTAAAAAAAGTATTGGAGATTTAAGATGATTGATGTTAATAGTATAAACTTAAATTTATTAAGGTTTTTCATAGTTACAGCAGAATCTACAAGTATTGCAGAAGCAGGAGAAAAATTAGGGTATTCTCATTCTACAGTATCGGCAAATATTAGTACACTTGAAAAACAATTTGGAGTAAAACTTTTTGCAAGAAAGCCATTGAAGTTAACTGATGTAGGAAAAGAGATATATGAAACAGTAAAACGTGGATTTATGGATATTGATTTTGCTATGCTTATAGCAGATTCAAAAAATGATATAGAATGTGGAAATTTATCTATTGGATGCCCAAGTCATATTGTAGAGTTTTATTTAATGGAAAGAATTGCAGAGGCAACAAAAGATTATCCTAATCTTAAAATAAACCTAGATACTTCGTACGAATGTGAGAATCTAATTGAAGCAGTAAAAGAAAATAAAATTGATTTTGCTGTATTAGACAGAATACCAAGTCAATATGAAAAAGACATAGAAGTCAAAGAAATCAAAAGAAGTGATTATATATTTGTTGCAAATGAAAAAATAACTATAAATGATATAAAAGAATTAGAAAATTATAAATATGTATTAGCTGGAGAACAAAGATCTAATACAATAAAATTATCAAAAATATTGAAACAATATGATGTGGAACTTGATGTTAGATTAAGATGTCGGACTAACAGAGCAAAGAACAAATGCAGCTAAATCTGGAGTAGGGGTTGCTTATGTTTTAAGAGAAGCAGCCAAAAAGGCTCTAGAAAGTGGGGAAATATATGAAGTAAAATTACCAGATTCAATAAAATTACCAGAAGTTAGTCTTGATTTGGTATATGTAAAAGGACATTTAACAAAGGTTGATAAAGAGTTTATAAAAAAATATATAGTATAAGAGGATTCAAAATGGATTCTCTTTTTTTATATGAACTTTGGAAAAAGTAACGATACTGTCGGAATTTTGGAATTTACAAACAATATAGACCATAATATAATTTAGATATTCAATTATACAAGGAGGCATATTGAAAATGAATTATATAATGGATCAGAAATTCCAAGATTACTTTGGAAAGAACTTAAGACAAGTATTTCTTTATCTAGTTGATGATTGCAATTTGAGATGTGTGCAATGCTTATATAAATTAGATATATGTTTTCAAGTAGAAAAAAAGGAGATAGCATTTGAAGATGCAGTAAAATTAATTAGTGATTTTAAGGAAATGGGAGCAACGAAATTAACACTAATGGGAGGTGAACCAACACTATATAAGCATTTACTTGAACTAATAAAAAAATCAAAAGAATTAGGATATGAATATGTAAGGATAGACACTAACGGACAATTTAAGAGTGAATTATTAGAAAAAGAAGAATTTAAAATGCTTGATGAAATAACATTCTCCATAGATGGACCAACAGCAGAAATAAATGATCCAATTAGAGGCAAAGGTTCTTTTGATAAATGTGTAGCAAATATAAAAAAAGCAAAAGAGTTAGGTTATAATATTGATATAACATCTTGTATCAGTAAAGGAATGATTGAAAGAGATAAAAATGGAAATTTATATTTGGATAGAATGATTAAGTTTGCAGAAGAATTAGGTATAGAAAAGATGAACTTCCATAATCTTTTTAAAACAGGTGTACCTAGAGATCACTTTACAGGAAATATTGATATTACAATAGATGATTGGTTTAAGGTAAAAGAGGAAATAGAAAACAAGGTTGAAAATAAAGAATATTCAATTCCTGTAAGAATCCCATCATCTTTTACAACAAAAGAAAGATTTTTAAGAAATCCAGAATATTATGGATTTTGTGTGTGCAAGACTAGAAGTAGCATATTAGTACATCCTAATGGAATATTAAGAATTTGCCCACTTCTTATAGGAACACCATATCGGAATAGCAAGATACTATGATAATAAAATCGAATGGGATAATTCTCCAACAAACGAATTAAGAGGAATAGAATTAGATAAAAATACACCTTGTGCAACACAATTCAAACATAATAAATTTGGAAAATATGTACCAGTTTGCTGTTCATTTAAGCCAAAACAAGATGAAAAAGTTTGGAAAGAACTTGATTGGGAAGGGAAAACAACTGGAGATAAAATTAGAACTATTATTGCTTATGATGATGAATTAGTAAAAAATAAAATTGTAGATATATTAAGTAAGAGAAAAGATGTAGATATAGTGGCAGTTGCTAAAACTCCAGAAGATACTTACAATAAAATAGTTGAATTAAAGCCAGAAATGGTATTTACAAAATATGATTTTAATTCAGATATGAAAGGTATTGATATAATAAAAAAATCAAAGCAGACTTTAAATGAGAATGTTCCAACATTTAATATAATAGCACCAGATATACCAAAAGAAGAATACCTGGAGGCAAGAAATGCTATTGGAGATAAAATGAATACAATAATAAGAGAACAAACTGAAATAAGATATAATGGAATAATAGAAAATTATAAGGAAATTTTAAATAAAAAATTCTAATAAAAAAAGGTAGATATTCTAATGATTAGAACAATCTATCTTTTCTTTTTACTTTTATTAAGTAGAATACTATTCTTTCTATAAAATCTTTAAGTGATAATTTATCACCATTATTATACAAAACCTTGTATAAATCATTTGAACAACTATACACATTAGTATTATTAAATGGTCTTATACAACTTTTCAAAGAATCTCTAACTCTTGTTTCTGGAACATTATACTTATAAGCGAGATACTTTAAAACAGTATTTAAAAATTCTAATTGATCAGGTCTATAGTAGCAGTAAATAATAGCATCCTTCATATACCTATATCCAGATGACATACAATTAAAATTAAGAGATTGCAAAAGCCAGTCAATCTCTCCAAATTCTATATCTGGAGTATTATAATCAATAGACAACATTTTTATTGCTTCAACCAATTCGTTACTTTGAATAGGCTTGTATAAGATTTCATTAATTTTAGCAACATTATTAAGTTTCATACTATAGTGTGGCGATAATGTTAAAATAGTATTACATCTTTTTCTCTCTACAGGACTACTAGACAATCTATTTACTATATCTTCAAGTGATATATCAGATAAATTATTGTCTAAAACTAAAATGTCTGGATTTACTTTCCAATACATAGATATTGCATCATATCCAGTAATGGCATTATCAACCCTATAATTTTTTTCATTTGCAAGTTCTTGACAAAGAATATCAATTTCACGTGTATTCTTATTGCCGATAAGTACATTAACCATAATTTAGCCTCACAAATGTATTATTTCAATTTTTTTCCAACATTATATCACAAAAATTATGTCAATTCAATACTGTAAACTTCTTTTTTTGTACCCATTTCAATACTTTCAGCAGAAAAATGTGTCGAACATTGTCGAATTGAGGAAAACAGCAAAAAATTATACAGAAAATGCACAATGTGATATAATCATCTCGACTAATAGTAATTTACCGAAAAGATTGTCAGTAATGACAGTCTTTTTTGTACGACAGGCAGTTATACAAATAGATTAGTTCAGTGCAACTAATCTATTTTTTTACAAGAAACACAAACGAATTAAATGCAATTATTTTTTTATTATATATTGACTTTTAACGATAACTACTATAAAATATAGTAGTGTAGTTTATAGTAATGAGAAGG